>NZ_LJSP01000005.1:0-277083 GCF_001399995.1 Pseudoalteromonas sp. P1-11 | reverse complement strand
ATGGCAAAAGAAAAGTTTGAACGCGTAAAACCGCACGTAAACGTTGGTACAATCGGCCACGTTGACCACGGTAAAACTACACTAACTGCAGCAATCACTAACGTACTTGCAAAAGTATACGGCGGTGTTGCTAAAGATTTCGCATCAATCGATAACGCTCCAGAAGAGCGCGAGCGTGGTATCACAATCTCAACTTCTCACGTTGAGTACGATACACCAACTCGTCACTACGCACACGTAGATTGTCCTGGACACGCCGATTATGTTAAAAACATGATCACTGGTGCTGCTCAAATGGACGGCGCTATCTTAGTAGTAGCTGCGACTGACGGCCCTATGCCACAAACGCGTGAGCACATCCTACTTTCTCGTCAGGTTGGCGTACCTTACATCGTTGTATTCATGAACAAATGTGACATGGTTGACGACGAAGAGCTACTTGAACTAGTAGAAATGGAAGTTCGTGAACTTCTTTCTGAATACGACTTCCCAGGTGATGACTTACCACTAATTCAAGGTTCTGCTCTTAAAGCACTTGAAGGCGAAAAGCAGTGGGAAGACAAGATCGTTGAGCTTGCAGAAGCACTAGATTCTTACATCCCAGAGCCAGAGCGTGACATCGATAAGCCATTCATCATGCCTATCGAAGACGTTTTCTCAATCCAAGGCCGTGGTACAGTAGTAACTGGTCGTGTTGAAGCTGGTATCATCAACGTGAACGACGAAGTTGAAATCGTTGGTATCAAAGAGACTACTAAGTCTACTTGTACTGGTGTTGAAATGTTCCGTAAGCTTCTTGACGAAGGTCGTGCTGGTGAGAACATTGGTGCACTTCTACGTGGTACTAAGCGTGAAGACGTTGAACGTGGTCAAGTACTAGCTAAGCCTGGTTCAATCAACCCACACACTACATTCACTTCAGAAGTATACGTACTTTCTAAAGATGAAGGTGGCCGTCATACTCCTTTCTTCAAAGGTTACCGTCCACAGTTCTACTTCCGTACAACTGACGTAACAGGTGACGTACAGTTACCAGAAGGCGTAGAAATGGTAATGCCTGGTGATAACGTTAAGATGACAGTAACTCTAATCGCGCCAATCGCGATGGACGAAGGTCTTCGTTTCGCTATCCGTGAAGGTGGCCGTACTGTAGGTGCTGGTGTTGTAGCAACTATCGTAGAGTAATAATTNGTTTCGCTATCCGTGAAGGTGGCCGTACTGTAGGTGCTGGTGTTGTAGCAACTATCGTAGAGTAATAGTTAACTTTTAAGTTAATTAATACTATAAAAACCCGAGCTTAGCCTCGGGTTTTTTAATGCCTGAAGAAAAGTGATTAGTGTTTAGCTATCAGCTTTTAGCTGCTTTGCGTTAATGTAAATAATGCTGTTTGGGCTGGCTTTACAAAGCCCGAGTAGAAGTGGTCACTGATGTATAAGGAGGTTTATTGAGTGAATAACTATCGACACTTACAGGGTATTAGCCTAAGCTAAAAATGGCTTAAATTTACAACAGGAAATGGGCGATGAATAATAAAAATAATTATCCGCAAGGTATATTTTGCTGGGCTGAACTGTGTACTCATAATTGGCAAGACGGGAAAGCTTTTTATACCTCGTTGTTTGAGTGGGGAAATGACGATCAGCCCATTGGCGATGATGAGTATTACACTATGCTACAAAAGCAAGGTGACGATATTGCTGCCATGTATCAAATGCCTAAAGAGCAAGTGGCCTCTACGCCTAGCTACTGGCTTACCTATATTGCCGTAGATGATGTTGATGCATGTGCAATTAAGGCGCAAGAGCTCGGTGCGCAAATTATAGCAGGCCCTCACAATGTTATGGATGCAGGGCGTATGTTAATGCTTAAAGACCCCGCGGGTGCCACGGTGGCATTGTGGCAAGGTAAAGAGCATATAGGATGTAAGCGTCCTTGTGAGCTCAACACGCCTTATTGGCATGAAATGGCAACGCGCGATAGTGAAACAAGCCGTGATTTTTACTGTGAACTACTGGGGTGGAAAAGTGAAACAAAGCCTATGGAAGGTATGGATTACACCTTGTTTTTAGTTGCAGGTAAGCCGGTAGCAGGCATGCTACAAATGACTGATGAATGGCCACAAGACGTACCCCCCCATTGGATGATTTACTTCGCCGTGGATAACTGCGATAGCTATGTAAAAAAAGCGGCGACTCTTGGAGGGCAAGTGTGTGTACCTGCTACAGATATTCCTGATGTAGGGCGTTTTAGTGTTATTTGCGACCCTCAAGGGGCTGTATTTTCTATTATTGAATCGGCAATGGATGATATTAAAGCTTAGTCATTAACAGCGCTTAAGGCTAAATTTTAGACTTTAGTGTGGTTATTTAGGCGCAGTAATTATGTGCTTTTTTGCTATAATGGCGGGTAATTACACCCTCAGTCAGCAAGAGAGCACAATGGAATTTGAACAAGATAGTAAATTAACCTTACCGTTATTTATTTTAAATGAGTCGCTTAGTGAGCGAGATGTAGAAAAGCCCGATTTAGACATTTCATTTGCTCTTGATGATGAGCTACTGACGCAGATATGCCAAAACCCAGCACCTGATAGCAGTATCGCTATTAGTTTAAAAGAGTATGAGCTTGCGCCGCATAGCAGCGAATTTAATGCGTTGTTAAACCAAGAGCACGATGCACAAATAACGCTGACCCACGGCCCACTGTTAAGTGTGGTGTTAAATACCCACGACAACCAGACTTTTGTCTCTCCACAAATGGATATGATGCCAACCTTCGACCTGGGTGATGAGGATGAAGAATGAAAAAAATTCTGATCAGTACATTCGTCCTTATTATCCTCAGCGGGTGTGCTTATTTAGGCAATGCTCACTACAACGACTTATTTGGTGATGAACAAACGCAGCAGCGTATAGTGCCGCATGATACAGGTGCTGGTGCCGAGTTTTTGCAAGAAGTAAAACCTGTGCTAGATACACGCTGTGTAGTATGCCATGGCTGTTATGATGCGCCATGTCAGCTAAAGCTTTCTTCCCCTGAAGGGATAGATAGAGGGCTAAGCAAAGAGCTTGTTTATGATGGTACACGGCTATTAGCCACTACACCAAGCCGGTTATTATTTGATGCAACCAGCACTGAGCAATGGCGTAAAAAGGGCTTTACTCCGGTACTTAACGAACGTGACCAAAACCCAGAAGCAAACCTTGCCGGTGGGGTGTTATTTAATTCATTAGTGCTTAAGCAAAGTGCACCCTTACCAGAGAATGAAATTCTTGATGATGAATTTGACTTTTCACTTAGCCGCTCTCAAACATGCGCCACTATGGGAGAATTCGATCGTTTAGCTGCAGAGCAGCCTCATGGCGGTATGCCTTACGGTTTACCGGGCGTGTCTAGCCAGGAATTTTATCATTTACAAAAGTGGCTTAAAGACGGTGGAAAAATGGCGCATATTAAACCGCCCACCAAAGCCGAGCTAACAAACGTTAAAAACTGGGAAGCGTTTTTAAATCAAGACAGCTTAAAATACCAATTAGCCGCACGTTATATTTACGAGCATTGGTTTTTAGCCCATATTTATTTTGGTTCTGATAAACCACAGAGCTTTTTTAAACTGGTTCGTTCAAGTACGCCGCCAGGCGAAGAAATTAAGCTAATTAATACGCGCCGACCATACGATGACCCTAAAGTAAGCCGTGTGTATTACCGTTTACTACAGGACCGCTCAACTGTTTTATCAAAAACACATTTACCGCTAAAGCTTGATGATGCAAAGCTTGCACGTATTTATGAGCAATTTATAGCTCCCGATTATACGGTTACTAAAATGCCAAGTTATAAGAGCGAGGCGGCATCTAATCCTTTTAAAACGTTTGAAGTAATTCCTATTAATTCTAAGTATCAATTTATGCTTGATGAGGCTGAGCTAATTATTATGGGCTTTATTAAGGGCCCTGTATGCCGCGGCCAAATTGCACTTAATGTGATTAACGATCATTTTTGGGTTGCCTTTGCAGACCCTGAAAAAGTCGCGACTCCAGCAGTTGAAGACATGTTACTTCAGCACGAAGAAGCCCTTGAATTACCTGCAGCAGAAGAAAGCAATGCATTGCCTATCTCTAGCTGGGTTAAATACTCAGTGCGTGAGAAAAAGTACTTACAAGCCAAAGTTGAACTGGCTAACGAGATGTTTAAAAACGGAGAGCATTTAACAACCGACCTATTGTGGAAAGGTGAAGGGCATAACAAAAATGCAGCGCTTACAATATTTCGCCATTTTGATAGTGCCACGGTAGTGAAAGGCTTTATTGGTCAAGAGCCTAAAACTATGTGGGTATTAGATTATGCGCTATTTGAGCGTATTCATTACTTACTTGTTGCAGGCTTTGATGTATACGGAAATATCGGCCACCAATTAGTGACCCGCCTATACATGGACTTTTTACGTTTAGAGGGTGAGCAAAACTTTTTGGCTTTATTACCTGAAGCGAAGCGCCATCAAATTAAAAAAAGCTGGTATAGAAAGTCTCCGCCAAGCTTATCTAAGTTTTTTAAAAACAACCGAGAGTTTAGCCAACCTAGCGGTATTGAATATAAAACGGATGATCCACAACACGAGCTGTATGGGTTAGTTAAGCAAACTTTAGCGCCAGTACTGAGTGAGCACTACGACTACACAAAAGTACCCACGCCATTAAATGCACTAAACAATATGCCGGCTAAAGCTATAAATTTATTACCGCAGTTATCGTATATTTTGGTTAAGCAAGACGATGCTTCACATAAAGCTTATACGCTTATTCATCACAACGCGCATTACAATATTTCCAGCTTATTAAATGAAGATGGGCAGCGCGCTTATGATGAAGATACCGCCACCCTAGTGCCAGGCTTTATTGGTGATTACCCTGCGGCTATTTGGTATTTAAATGATCAAAATGAAGTGGGTGAGTTTGCACAGCTATTACCTATGATGCAAATTGAAGCAGATTATGCTGCAATAAAAGTAAAATTTGGTATTCGTCGCTCACATCCAGAGTTTTGGAAATACAGCGACATAATGCACCAAGTAGCTAAAGAGTATCGTGGCGTTGAATTTGGTATGTTTGACTACAACCGATTAGAAAATCGCTAACTGGTAATTACAAAAGTGTCGCAAGTATTGCCCTTTTTGCCTCACACTTAATACATTTAGCCCAGTCATGTTACTGGGCTTTTTATTTATATAATTACTAAAGCTGATGTTGAGTTTTCTATATATAGGCTACACTTAAAATAAAAAAGCGGCCTTGTATGTTTAAAATTATTGCCAATGTAAGACAGCGTTACCGATGGGCGCTTATTGCTATTGCTCTGTTAATAAGTGGCTCAGCATTGTTGCTGCAGTATGGCTTTTCTGTACAAAAGTACGATGCCAAAATTATTAATATGGCAGGTAAGCAGCGCATGCTCTCGCAAAAAATTGCTTGGCATAGCAATGAACTTCTTTCATCACGAATCGATGTTGCTACCCATACCAATTCCCTCGAACACTCTCTCGCACAATTTAAAACAGCTCATGAGGTATTACTTACTAAGCAAGGTAGTAGTTACCGTTATTTAACGCCAGAATTAGTAAAGTTATACTTTGCTGAGCCAGCTAATCTAGATAGCGAAGTGAATGAATTTATTGCCCAAGCTAGTTGGCTGCTGTACCAAAAAGGCGAGGTAGACACACAGGTGCTCAACGTAGCACATGTAGAAAACCTGCTAGCTAAGCTTGACCGCGCGGTTACTTTATTTGAGCAACATGCAGTGAAAAAAGTTAACCGCGTGTCTAATTTAGAATTGCTGTGCTGGTTAGTCGCCATGGTGTTATTGCTCGTTGAGCTAAGATTTGTGTTTATGCCGATGGAAAAAGAGGTGGAACGCACCTTAACAGCTCTTCAAAAACAAAAGGACTTTGTAGCGCAAATGAGCCAAAACAAAGAGCACTTTATTGCCAGAGCAAGCCACGAATTTAGAACACCGTTACAGGGATTAATTACGTCGATTGATGAGCTAACCATCAATGCCGAGCAGCAAAATATTAAAACGCAAGCAAGCTACTGCGCCCTTAGACTTCTATCTATGCTTGATGAGCTACAAGACCTACAAGCACTAAGCACAGGAAAGTGGGCGCCAATTCTTAAAAACGAAAACCTTTTAGAATCCATAAACAAAGTGGTATTGGCGTATGAGTATGCAGCGCAGCAAAAAGGGTTAACATTAATCACTCATTTTGATGAGTCTCTTAATTGTTTTTGTAAGTTAGATCATCAGCGCTTACAGCATGTATTAACCGAGCTAATTAGCAATGCAATAAAGTTTACCGACAAGGGCGAGGTTGAAGTTGCTGCAAACATGCAAAACTCGCAATTACAATTAACCGTTAATGATAGTGGGTGTGGTTTTTCTAACGAAATAACAGAACTAGAGTTTGACTCATTTAAACAAACTAACCACTTTCAAGGCCTAAGAACGGGATTAACACGGGCGCAGTATGTTGTTAAAGCGCTGCATGGTTCGCTTTCATTTAAAAACAACACAGCGTGTGGCGCTCATGTTACGCTTAACTTGCCGGTTGAAATTACTAACCAGCAAACAGAAAGAGAAGTTGAAAAAAAGCTTTTTTGCCTTGTGGTTGAAGACAACGAATTAAACACCTTGTTACTCACACGTATTTTGGCAACGTTAGGTGTGGACTATGAATGCGTTGTAAATGGCCTAGAAGCCTGCGAAAAGGTAGGTAAGGCTGACTATGACGTGGTGTTTATGGATTTAAACATGCCGGTCATGGATGGCTTTGAAGCGACTAAAAAAATACGCAAAGAGCTAAATAAAACCATGCCGATAATCGTTGTTACAGCAAATACCTCAGCCGAAGACATGGACTTGATTTATGAATATGGCGCGAGTGAGCATATTCATAAACCCATAAGTAAGCAGGCAGTGGCTGATGCATTAGTAAATGTGTGCATAGCTAATGAAATAAATTAATACGCAATTAAATACGCTTGCTAAAGCAATTTACTATACGTTAAATTGTTTATTTAGCTTATGGTGAAGGCAGTATTGTGCAAAGTGTTGTATTTGAACAATTTAGTGGTTATTTAAAAGGGCAAGGTAAAAGCCGTTTCACAATTAATGACTTAAGTTGGCAAGTGAATGCTGGTGAGCACTGGCTATTATTAGGCGCTAATGGCGCAGGTAAATCGGCATTGAGCGCCGCATTAACGGGTGAAGCTAAGCAGCAAAGTGGTACTTTTAAAAGTACCTTTAATAGCACGCAGCTTGTGTCATCTGATGTGCAAAAGCAGTTAATCAAAAATGAAATTGAGCATGAACATCACAGCTTAGTAAAAGATTTTATCTTCCCTCAAAATAGTAGCTACAACCATGAGTTACGTACAAAACTAATAGATGCCTTTAATTACAGCGCCCTTTTAGAGAGGCATTTTAGAGATCTCTCTACCGGCGAAACCCGTAAACTCCTACTTATAAATGCGCTAAGTAGTCATGCTGATTTAGTGGTACTAGATGAGCCATATGATGGCTTAGATAAACATTCGTGTGAGGTGCTAAACACTTTATTAGAAACACTTAGCTCAACAATTAACTTTGTGTTTGTGTTAAATAGGCTTGATGAAATCCCACCGTTTATTACTCATTACGCTTATGTAAATCAGGGGCAGTTGCAGCATGTACTTAATAATCCAAACGCAGAGCAGCGTGCTGACTTGCTTAAACTACTGCATTTAACCCATACCGCTTTAGAAATACCTCAACCGGATGACTCCCAAGGCCGTGCAGAGTATACCGCCGTTACATTGGTTAAGCTTAGTAATACAAAGGTTAGCTACGCTGGGGTTGATGTATTTAAAAATCTCAATTGGCAAATTAATAAACATCAACATTGGCAATTGAGTGGTAAAAATGGCTCAGGTAAAACCTGCTTATTAAATTTAATAACTGGGGATAACCCTCAATGCTACAGCAATGATATTCGGGTATTTGGTTTTAAACGCGGAAGTGGTGAAAGTATTTGGGATATAAAACAGCATATTGGCTATATATCAAATGCACTGCATATGGATTATCGAGTAAGTATATCGGCATTGAATACGGTTATTTCTGGGTTTTACGACAGCATTGGCTTATATCAAAAGCCAACAGAGTCACAGGTAAATACAGCTAAGCAATGGTTAGCGTTGATTGGGTTAGGCGATAAACAAAATAGCTCATTTACGCAACTTTCATACGGCGATCAGCGCATGCTATTAATAGTACGTGCTATGGTAAAACACCCCACGTTACTTATTTTAGATGAACCTTGTTTGGGGCTTGATGAAGCAAATAGACAGCGAGTACTAATATTAATAGAGAAAATTTGTGCCGCAAATACCAGCACTGTAATTTATGTAAATCACCATGCGGCAGACAAAATTAAAGGGATTGAGCATTACTTAAAAATGGAAGATTTTAATTAAAGGCTGGGCTGATTATGCCCAACCTTTAACGCCACGTTATAGGCGAGTAATGGTAAAGCCTGCATCAGTTAACTGTTTAATTAAACCGTGTTGCTCTGGTAAGTGCAGCGCGCCTACAGCAATAAATAGCTTTTCGTTAGTTAAGCGAGGCACTAATTGCTCCACCCATTTATTATTACGATTAACTAGCATAACTTGCTCGCTTATTTCACCGTAGTTACTCTCGTCAAAACTCATGTTGTAGTATTCAGTCAGCGTATCCATATCACCATTTTTCCAGGCGTTTACTAACTTAATAAAATAAGTATTAATATCGGCAAGCTGTTCAAACGTTTCTTCAATCATTTCATTACTGAGCAAAGCCATGCCATCAAACATTTGTAGTTGCTGCTCTAGCGTTTCTAACTCTCCAATCGTGATATTTTGCTTTTTAGCGTAAGCAAGTACTTGCTTGTCTATGCCTGTTTGGTCAGAAAAACCTGCATTTTGAAATTCAATTTGCATCATGGTTACCATTACAGCCCAAGGTTTGAGGCCATTAAACATAGCTATATCAATCGATTTTTTAGCAAAGTAGTCTTTAAGCTTATTGTAGTTTTGTTTTGAGAGTTCTGTTTGTAATGTTTTGCCATCTTTAAGCATCATAAAGGGCATTGAACGCTGCTGCATTTGCAAAGGCGTGAGTTTACTAATATCTACTTCAACAACAACTTGCTCGCTTTGATCTATAGCCTTAGTTACTTTTTCTGGTAAGCCTTCCATGCTGGCGTCGCCTACGTGAACCGTGCCAAACAAGTAAGAGCTAGTACCGTTTTTTTCTACTTTAAATAATGCCGGTGCTGCGACACTATTAAAACTAGTTGCTATAAAAAGTGCCAGTATAAAAAACTGACTAATTCGAGTGAGGGCTTGCATGGTTTGTCCTTAAATCTAATTGAGTTGCCTAAATACTAGCTTAAATTAAAGCGCTTTAATAAACCTATTTGGTTATATTAAACACTTTTAAATGCGCTTATGAGTTTAGTTGCACTAGGGCACCTTGTTTAAATTGGGTGAATGTAATTGAGTGGTGCGTAATAGGGCTCGCGGAGTAAACCTGCCTAATTAGCAAAGTTTTAAGTTATTTACCGTGCTGCGCTGTTATTTGTACTACAATGTATCAAAAATTAATCAAGCCCTATATGGCTATTATGGGGCTAGTGAATTTACTTGATGCAAATTAAGGTATAAATTTTTCATTTAAGCCTTTTGTTGTGAATTTAAAATCCGTTTAAAGTCGCTTTTTGCTCTTTTGTTGAATTAAGTTTGGTGTTGACTTACTCGCCTTAGCGCGGTACAAATACATATACAGAGCGAAGAGTATTACTTCGTAACAAATGAACACATTTTGGTATTAATTACATGTTTACAAATGCACTTAACCTAGTCCTGATTATTATCGTGGTGATTATTCCCGCGAGGGCTTCGTAGTGCTATAAACTTAAGCATTAAAAAGCCCTCCGCACCTAACCGTTCGGAGGGCTTTTTAGTTTTAAGCACAAAGTTTTAAAAATTTTATACCAATTCGCTTAATTAAGTGATGTTGATAGCAAGGCAAAAAATTCGCTATTTAGTTGTTCTAAATGAGAATTTTTTAACGCAGATAGCGACACTTTTAGCCCCCTAAAAATAATTAAGTATTATTGCGGATTGGTATTAGCTATAAGTTTTTTAAGTAAGTATGTAATTGGGTTGTCACTGAGGAATGAGGATTAATTAATGACAGGCGCAGAACTAACAATCGATTTATTAGCCAAGCACGGCGTAAATGAAGTATTTGGCTACCCTGGCGGAGCTATTATGCCCATTTACGATGCGCTGTATGGCGCGCCTGTAAAGCATTACCTTACTCGCCACGAGCAAGGTGCTGGCTTTGCCGCAGTGGGTTATGCTCGCAGCACAGGCAAATTAGGCGTTTGTTTTGCTACCTCAGGCCCTGGCGCTACTAACTTAATAACAGCACTTGCCGATGCAATGATGGACTCAGTGCCATTATTAGCAATTACAGGCCAAGTACCGACTGCCGCTATTGGCTCAGATGCATTTCAAGAAGTCGATGTACTAGGTATGTCACTGTCGTGTACTAAACATAGCTACATGGTAGAGCGCCCAGAAGACTTAGCTGAAATATTACAAGAAGCCATGCATTTAGCTCAAAGTGGTCGCCCAGGCCCAGTGCTTGTAGATATTCCAAAAGATATTCAAATGGCGCAAGTGCCTTTTAAACCTTGGTTAGCTGCTGATGAATATTTACCACAGCTTGATTTAAACCAAGTGGCCATTGCAAACCAGTTATTAACTGAAGCAAAGCAGCCAGTAGCGTATGTAGGTGGTGGCGTACAAGCCGCCGATGCGCAAAATGAGTTAATGCAGTTTTTAAACAAAACACAAATGCCAGCGGTATCAACATTAAAAGCGCTAGGCAGTGTGTTACCAGATTACGAGCACTACTTAGGAATGCTAGGCATGCACGGCACACAAGCGGCTAACATAGCAGTACAAGAGTGTGATGTACTTGTATGTATAGGCGCGCGCTTTGATGACCGCGTAACGGGCAACTTAGCCAAATTTGCAGCCAAAGCAAAAGTAATTCACTTAGACATTGATTCGGCCGAAGTAGGTAAACGCAAACCTGCTAAAGCGTCCTTAATTGCTGATCTAAAAACCTCATTACCCGCACTTGAGTGTGTTGTAACACCTAAAGCATGGTGCGATACAAATAAGCTCATGAGCGAAAAACACGCATGGCGTTACGACTACCCAGGCGAAAAAGTATTTGCCCCGTATTTATTGAACCAGTTAAGCCAGCGTATGCCAAAAACAGGCGTAGTGTGCTGCGATGTAGGCCAGCACCAAATGTGGGTGGCGCAACATATGAAATTTAACCACCCAAGTAATCACTTAAGTAGTGGTGGCGCAGGCACTATGGGCTTTGGTTTACCGGCGGCTATTGGCGCACAAGTAGCACGCCCAGACGATTTTGTAATAACGGTGTCGGGTGATGGCTCAATCATGATGAACATTCAAGAGCTTGCCACTATACGTCGTAACAATTTACCAGTAAAAATACTAATATTAGATAACCAACGCTTAGGTATGGTTCGTCAATGGCAGGAACTGTTTTTTGAAGGGCGTTACTCTGAAACCAATCTTTCAGATAACCCTGACTTTGTTCAGTTAGCGGCGGTATTTGGTATTCCTGGGCAAACTATTACTAAAGCCAACGAAGTAGACGATGCAATCACTGCACTGGTAAACAGCGAAGGGCCGTATATTTTACATGCCTGTATAGATGATAAAGAAAACGTATGGCCGCTTGTACCACCAGGGGCTGCAAATGACGAAATGATTACGGAGAAAGCACAATGAAACACAGCTTAACTATTGCATTGAAAAACCAAAGTATTGCGGTGGAGCGCTTTTTACGTGTTGTGCGTCACCGTGGTTTTGACCTTACGCATTTTCAGCTTAATACCGATGAAGCTCAATATACGATAGCAATGACGGTCGATAGCGATAAGCCTATTCATCTATTAACCAGCCAGCTAAATAAGTTGGTAGACGTGAAAGAAATCAGCTTAGAAAATTTACAGCAACAAGCAGTGTAACTGCTAACGAAACACATTTACGCGTTACTGAATATAACCATCAGTAACTCAACAATTTTTAGAATGAGGAATGCCCGCTTACACAGCGGCAAAACAGAGGTAACTATGGCTAAATTAAGAAGTGCAACAACAACTGAAGGACGTAAACGCGCAGGCGCACGTGCATTATGGCGCGCAACAGGCATGACCGACACCGACTTTGGTAAACCTATTATTGCTGTAGTTAACTCGTTTACGCAATTTGTACCAGGGCATGTACACCTTAATCAGCTTAGTGAGCTAATGGCTGAAACAATCACGCAAGCGGGCGGCGTTCCAAAAGAATTTAACACCATCGCAATTGATGACGGCATCGCAATGGGCCACGGTGGTATGCTTTACTCACTGCCTTCTCGCGACTTAATTGCAGACTCTGTTGAGTACATGGTTAACGGCCACTGCGCCGATGCGATGATCTGTATTTCTAACTGTGACAAAATCACCCCAGGGATGATGCTTGCAGCGCTACGTTTAAATATACCGGTTATTTTTGTATCGGGCGGGCCAATGGAAGCGGGTAAAACCAAACTTGCTAACATCGATATTAAACTAGATTTAGTTGATGCCATGGTAAAAGGCGCTGATGAAACAGTAAGTGATGCTGATTCAGAGCAAGTAGAGCGCTCTGCGTGTCCTACCTGTGGTTCGTGTTCGGGTATGTTTACTGCCAACTCAATGAACTGTTTATTAGAGGCTATTGGCCTTGCACTACCGGGTAACGGAACAACACTTGCAACTCATAAAGATCGTAAGCAACTGTATGTAGAAGCCGGCGCTCGCATTGTTGACTTGTGCCGCGAGTACTACCAAAAAGACAACCACGACGTGTTACCGCGTGCAATTGCAAATAAAACAGCCTTTATGAACTCTATGGTGGTTGATATTGCCATGGGTGGTTCATCTAATACCGTATTGCATTTATTAGCAGCAGCACAAGAAGCCGGTGTAGATTTTGATATGTCGCACATTGACGAGCTTTCTCGTAAAACCCCATTTTTATGTAAGGTGGCCCCAGCTACACCTGAGTACCACATAGAAGATGTGCATCGCGCTGGTGGCATGATGGCAATTGTACGTGAGCTAGGTAAAGCGGGTTTAGTTGATTTATCGGTAAACCACGTAGCGGGTATGACGATGGGAGAGCTTGTTAAAAAGTGGGATGCGACTGATCCTACAAACGAAGCAGCACAAAAGTTTTACCGTGCGGGCCCTGCAGGTATTCGTACTACAAAAGCAATGAGCCAAGAGTGCCGTTGGGATGAAGGCGATAACGACCGAGAGCATGGTTGTATCCGTAGTGTTGAGCATGCCTTTAGACAAGATGGTGGCTTAGCTGTGCTTTCAGGTAACTTAGCGGTTGATGGCTGTATTGTTAAAAGTGCAGGTGTAGTTGACGAAATGCTGCATTTTGAAGGCACTGCCGTGGTGTACGAATCACAAGATGATTCAGTAGAAGGCATTTTAAACGACGAAGTAAAAGCCGGTGATGTTGTGGTTATTCGCTACGAAGGCCCTAAAGGCGGCCCAGGTATGCAAGAAATGCTTTACCCAACGAGCTACTTAAAATCAAAAGGCCTTGCTGAAAAATGTGCCTTGATCACCGATGGTCGTTTCTCGGGCGGCACTTCTGGTTTATCAATTGGCCACGTATCGCCAGAGGCGGCAAGTGGCGGTGCCATTGCGTATGTTGAAAATGGTGACAAAATTATCATTGATATTGCAACACGTGAAATCACCCTTGCATTAAGTGATGAAGAGCTAGAAGCACGTAAACAAAAGCAATTAGCGCGTGGTAAGCAAGCGTATAAGCCGCTTGATCGTGACCGCTATGTATCGTCGGCATTAAAAGCGTATGCATTACTTGCAACCAGTGCCGATAAAGGCGCAGTACGTGATTTAGCCAAACTGGAGGAGCTTAGCTAATTATGGTTTCTCAAGAGCTCGATTATTTTCGCGCTATTATTCAGGCCAATATGGAACCGCTAGCTAAAGTGACTGAGGTCAGCGAAATGCGCGACCTCAGTGATAAATTAGGCAACCATGTTTGGTTAAAGCGTGAAGATCAACAGCCCGTGTATTCGTTTAAGTTACGCGGTGCTTATAATAAATTAAACAAGTTACCAAAAGGGTCTGTTGTTATTACGGCATCTGCGGGTAACCATGCACAAGGTGTGGCGCTTAGTGCTTCACATCTTGGCCATAAAGCCACTATTGTTATGCCAGTTACCACGCCTGAAATAAAAGTAAGTGCGGTACGTGCGCTGGGCGGTGAAGTGGTTCTACATGGCCATCATTTTGATGCTGCAAAAGCACATGCACTTGAACTAACAGAGCAACGCAATGGCGTATTTGTACCGCCTTTTGATGACCCTGACGTAATAGTGGGGCAAGGCACAGTGGCTCGCGAGCTTATGCAGCAACTCAACGAGCTTGATGCGGTATTTATCCCTGTTGGCGGTGGTGGCTTACTTGCTGGTATGGCGGTTTATATCAAATCATTACGCCCCGATATAAAAGTCATTGGCGTAGAAGCTGACGAAAGTGCATGTTTACAAGCTGCGCTTAAAGCGGGCGAGCCTGTTGAACTTGACCGTGTTGGCAGTTTTGCCGATGGCGTAGCGGTTAAAATTATTGGCAGTGAAACATTTCGCTTAGCGCAAAAATTTTGCGATGAAGTTGTAACTGTCAGTGGCGATGAAATTTGTGCCGCCATGCAAGATATTTTTGTCTCTACTCGCGCAATTTCAGAGCCCTCAGGTGCACTTGCAACCGCAGGGCTTAAAAAGTGGAGCCAGCAATCGGGCTTAAAAGGGCTGCATTTAGCAGCGGTGCTTTCGGGTGCTAACTTAAACTTTGATCGCTTACGTTATGTGGCTGAGCGTACTGCGCTAGGTGAAAAAAACGAAGCGCTACTTGCGGTGACCATTAAAGAAGAAAAAGGCAGCTTTAAGCAGTTTTGCACCTCTTTAGGTGGCCGGGCTATTACTGAGTTTAACTACCGTTATGCAGGCCCAGGTGAAGCGCAAATATTTGTAGGTATTGCCCTGCGCCAGGGTGAGCAAGAACTCAACGAGCTAAAACAAGACCTAACTAACAACGACTACCAATTTTGCGATTTATCAGATAACGAACTCGCTAAATTACACGTACGTTATATGGTAGGGGGTAAAGCACCGGAGCAGTTACACGAAAGGTTATTACGGTTTGAATTTCCGGAATACCCAGGAGCCCTTGCGCGCTTTTTAGATACCCTAGGTAGCAATTGGAATATTACTTTATTTCATTATCGCAATCATGGGGGGTCTATCGGAAATGTACTGGCGGGCTTTGCTATTGAGCCAAGCCAATTTGATATGTTTAACGAGCACTTAAACCGCTTAGGTTACAGTGTACAAGATGAAACACATAACCCGTGTTTTACGCAGTTTTTAACCTCTCAGCCACAAAGCCCAAACGTTGACAATTTAGCCTCAGCTTAGGGTTTTTATAAGCAAGTATGCACGTTTGCATGCTTGCTTTATCGTGTGTTTTAAATATAGTTACAGCAAATGACTACTATTTGGAACACCCAGTTGCTTATTAAAGGATTAATATTTGTAATTTTGCTTTTTTGCAGCCAACTAATGGCTCAAGAATCAGTCACTTTACAACTAAAATGGACCCACCAGTTTCAGTTCGCCGGCTATTATATGGCTCAGCAAAAAGGCTATTACAAAGACGCCGGACTTGATGTAACCATACGCGAAGCCAATCCTAAAATGCCTGACACTTTCACGCCTGTAGCAAGTGGAGAAGCCCAATTTGGCGTAGCGCATTCGGGTATTTTACAACAAAGAGTAAACGGCCAACCGTTTGTAGCAATGGCGGCTATTTTACAGTTTTCCCCGTACTGTTGGATGGTAAAAGACAGCTCTGATATTTTTCACCCTCGCGATTTTACCGCTAAACGTATTACCGAAGTGAGTAAAAAAGACAGTACCGAGCTGCTGGTTATGCTAAAACGCAGCGGTATTGATATTGCTACCTTAGAGGTATACGAAGGCGATGAGCCCGCGCTACAAGCGTGGCAAGAAAACAAACTTGATGCAATGCAAGTGTATGTCACCACTCAGCCCTACTTTATGACTCAGCAAGGGGTATCGCACCGCCTTATATGCCCACAGCGCTATGGTATGGATGTGTATGGTGATGTGTTATTTACCAGCGAATCAATGCTTAAAAAGCACCCGCAAACGGTCGAAAAGTTTTACCAGGCGAGCTTAAAGGGTTGGCGCTATGCGATGATGAATATGGATGAAGCCATTGCAATTACGCAGCAAGTGTATGCGCCAAACAAAAGTTTTCATCAGCTAGCTTATGAAGCCGAAGTATTGAAAGACTACATAATGCCGCCTACGACCCATTTAGGGAATATGTCGATGGCTAAGTGGCGCTTAATTGCAGATTATTATGGCATTAAGCAAACGCAATTTGACGAGCACAAAGCTGGGTTTGTTTATAAATACCAAGAGCCAGAGCGATTACAACTGTCGTGGATGCTAATAGCCGCCTTTATTGTGAGTATTATTTCGATCCCCCTTTATTTGCGTTTAATACTTGGAAAAAAATAACCGCTTAATGCTGCTCTGCGCAACTGGTATAATTAAACGTCTTTTTACTATTTTAAGTTGTTATGAACCTAGCTGAGCAGTTTGCAGCACTCGATGCAGTGCTAATGAATACCCGCGAATATTGGCAATGTACAGCATTTGATTTTGATGAATTACCGTGGCCTGATCTACAAGCGGCGTTAAATAACTTATCAGATGAAGATGTCGCAAGGCTTGATAACGATCAACAACAGCTTTATCAATTTTTTAGCCCGTTTATTGCCGGGGTAGAGCAGCTACCTGAGCTGTGCAGTTTACCAAAAAGCCAGCAGCAACGCGGTGAATACCCGTTTTGGATAAGTAACGGTATTAAAGGGCGTAAGTTTGAGCAACTGCAAGACTTTGTTTCAGCATTAACGAGTAATACACAGCCTGTACTTGAATGGTGCGCAGGTAAAGGGCATTTAGGCCGAATGCTTGCTTATAACGGCGCGCAAAGCGTACACAGTGTTGAGCTACAAGGGCATCTTTGCGAGCAAGGAGAGCACAGTGCACGCAAGCAAGGTTTAGCGATGAAATTTAGCCAAGCTAATGTGCTTGAAGATGAAACACGCCATTTTTTTAATACCGACACACATGCGGTGGCACTGCATGCATGTGGCGCACTGCACCAAACATTTATGCAACAGGCCAGCGCCGCTAGGGTAAAACGTATTAGTTTTTCGCCGTGCTGTTATCACTTATTTACCGATAGTCGTTATCAGGCAATGAGTGAGCTTGCCCTTGCTAGTAAGCTTAATTTAACGCACCGCGATCTAAAACTGGCGCTGCAAGAAACAGTTACAGCCCCTTCACGTGTAGCTAAAATACGAAAAACTGAGGTGGAATGGCGTTTAGGATTTGACGCACTTCGAAAGTCACTCACTCATGAACAATATTACGTGAGTGTGCCTTCCGTTAACAAAGCCGTGTTTTCTGATACGTTTGCACAGTTTTGCGCTTGGGCGGGGGATAAAAAGTCTATAATTATCCCTCAAGATACTGATTACGATAAGTTTTTATTAATTGGTAAGGCGCGTAAAAAAGTAACAGAGCGAATCGAACTGGTTCGACATGTGTTTAGAAGAGCAATAGAAGTTTGGCTTGTGCTCGATCGTGCTTTATATTTGCAACAGCAAGGTTATCACGTTTCAGTTACCACCTTTTGTGAGAAACAATTAACTCCTCGCAATATTTTAATTCTTGCAAACACCAACTAAAAAGGCGCTCATTATTTGTCTTTTCTGGGGTGTAATTTCTATCCCGTCCTAAATAAGAGATGCAATGAGAAAGCTAAAAAATTTATTCGAAAACAACAAACGTTGGGCTGCACGTACAACCGAAGCCAACCCTGAGTTTTTTAAAATATTATCAATGCAACAAAACCCAGAGTACTTGTGGATTGGCTGTTCAGACTCGCGTGTTCCTGCCAACCAAATTGTTGATTTACTGCCGGGTGAATTATTTGTACACCGTAATGTAGCTAATGTGGTGGTACATACTGACCATAACTGTTTATCGGTAATGCAATACGCGGTAGAGGTGCTTAAAGTAAAACATATTATGGTGGTTGGCCACTACGGCTGTGGCGGTGTACAAGCGGTATTAAATAACGCCAAATTTGGTTTTATTGATAATTGGTTACGCCATGTTGGCGATGTAAAAGAAAAACACTTAGAGCAGCTTAATGCAATGGATGAGCAACAGCGTTTAAGTCGCTTAATTGAGCTAAATGTTATTGAGCAAGTACGCAACGTGTGTAGAACAAACATAGTTCAAGATGCATGGGATAAAGGCCAAGAGCTCACGATTCATGGTTGGGTATATGGATTAGAGAACGGCCACTTGCACGACTTATCATCGGTTGTAACCTGCGCCGATGAAGAAGGCGATGTGTATAAAAAAGCCGTTGCACATGTACTCGCTAAAGCCGGTTGCGAGTAATTTAAACAATGACTAAAACGGCAATAATCATAGGGGCAACAGGGGTTGTGGGGAGTGAGCTATTAACGCTTTTACTGCAAAACCCTGCGTTTGGCCATGTGATTGCTATAACTCGCCGTAAGCTGGACGTTGAACATACTAAGCTCACTAATCAGGTTATTGATTTTGATTGTTTAACTAACTACTGCGCGTTATTTAAAGGGGATGTGTTTTTTTCATGTTTGGGCACTACTAAAAAGCAGGCTGGCTCAACCGCGGCGCAGCGTAAAGTTGATTTTGATTATCAGTTTATTGCGGCGCAAATGGCGGCAAACAATGCAGTGAGCCATTATTGCTTAGTGTCATCAAGCGGCGCTAATGCGCACAGCATCAGCCCTTACTTAAAAATGAAAGGCGAGCTTGAGCAGCACATAAAAACGCTGGGCTTTGCAAAAGTAAGTATATTCCAGCCGTCTTTATTAATGGGTGAGCGAAACGATATACGAATAGCTGAGCAAATAGGCGCATTTGTGTTACCTGTTATTACTCAACTTCCTTTTTTAAAACGTTATAAACCCATTACGGGTAAGCAAGTGGCGCTAAAAATGTGCGCTGTAAGTTTGGCGCAGCAACAACCACTGCAATACTATGTTTTAGATGCACTTTTTAATACATAGTGGGTAAATGTTAAAACTAAAAGCAAAAAAGCAGCCTTAGCTGCTTTTTTTGTGGCTGAGTATACAGACGTAATACGTGCTACTCGGCGTTATTTTTAGCATTTAGTTGTTGCTCTAGTAACACAACTTTTGCTTCAAGCTCTGTGAGTTTTTCACGAGTACGAATAAGTACTTGGCTTTGCACATCAAATTCTTCGCGGCTAACAAAGTCCATTTCAGCCAGCTTATTTTGTAAAACTTGTTTGGTTTTACCTTCCAGTGTATCTGCTAGGTTTTTTACACCTTGCGGCATGTTGTTGGTGATTTGCTTAGCAATTTCTTCAAGTTTTGCTGGATTGATCATAATCGTCCCTTGCTGTTGCCCTAAAATGATAATGACTAATATTACCTTATACCTAAGGTATTTAATACATGATCACCACAATGGAATTAATTAATCTAATGGCTATGCCTGTATCTGTGGTTACGGTAAAATTAGCTGCCTTTTAAAACTCCATGGTCGTTATGAAACTCAATCCAAAACAAGATGAAGCAGTAAAATATATTAGTGGTCCGTGTTTAGTACTCGCGGGTGCAGGCTCAGGTAAAACGCGCGTAATCACTAACAAAATTGCTTATTTGGTGCAAAAGTGCGAGTACAAAGCACGTAATATTGCTGCGGTAACGTTTACGAATAAAGCGGCCAAAGAGATGCGCGAGCGTGTATTACAAACGCTTAATAAGCAAGAGGCGAAAGGGCTGTGGGTATCAACTTTTCATACCCTAGGGCTTGAAATAATTAAAAAAGAGCTCAAAACGCTTGGCTTTAAAGAAGGTTTTTCACTGTTTGATGACCAAGATACTAACCAGCTGCTAGGTGATTTAACCGAAGACGAGCTTAAAAAAGACAAAGACCTACTTAATCTATTAAAAATGCAAATAGGCAGCTGGAAAAACGAATTAATCTTGCCAGAGCAAGCCATACGCGAAGCACGTGATGCGCAAAAGGCGTTATTTGCGCAGCTTTACGCGCGTTATCAAAATCAGCTGCGAGCATATAACGCACTGGATTTTGACGATTTAATAATGATCCCCACCTTATTACTGAGTAGTAATGCCACCTCACGAGAGCGTTGGCAGCAACGATTTAGGTATTTGCTGGTGGATGAATATCAAGATACCAATACCAGCCAGTACCAGCTTGTTAAGTTATTAGTAGGCGAGCGAGCGCGTTTTACTGTGGTAGGGGATGATGACCAATCTATTTATTCATGGCGCGGAGCCCGCCCCCAAAACTTGGTACTGTTAAGTAAAGATTACCCCGGCCTTAGGCTCATAAAGCTTGAGCAAAACTACCGTAGTGCCCAGCGCATTCTAAAAGCTGCAAATATTTTAATTGCCAATAACCCGCACGATATCGAAAAAAAGCTATTTAGTGAGCTTGGTTACGGTGAGCCGATTAAAGTGATTGGCTGTAGGGATGAAGAGCATGAGTGCGAGCGAGTTGTTGCTGAAATAATTTCTCATAAATTTATGAAGCGCACCAGCTATAAAGATTACGCTATTTTGTATCGCGGTAATCACCAGGCGCGCGGTTTTGAAAAATCGTTAATGAGTAACCGCATTCCCTATAAAATTAGTGGCGGAATGTCGTTTTTTTCGCGTTCAGAAATTAAAGATATTATGGCGTATTTACGCTTGTTGGTTAACCAAGACGACGATAACGCCTTTTTACGCATAGTTAATACGCCGCGCCGTGAAATAGGCACCGTTACACTTGAAAAGCTAGGCACACTTGCAAACGAAAAACACCAAAGCTTATTTGCCACCTGTTTTGATAACGACCTAGGCTACCGCCTTAAAGGGCGTGGCTTAAATGCGCTTTCGGGGTTTGCACGTTGGGTTGTTGAGCTTTCAGATAATGCAGTGCGAAGCGATACACTCGAAGCGGTAAAAGACTTGGTACGTAATATTAACTACGAAGCGTATTTATATGAGTCATCGCCAAGTGCCAAAGCGGCAGAAATGCGCATGAAAAACGTCTCTGAGCTGTATCGTTGGATCACCGATATGCTCACCGGAGATGCCGATAACGAACCGATGACCTTACCTGAAGTGGTCAGTAAATTAACGCTTCGCGATATGCTAGAGCGTAACGAGGAAGAAGATGAGTCTGATGCGGTACAGTTACTTACTTTGCATGCATCTAAAGGCTTAGAATACCCATACGTGTTTATGGTTGGTATGGAAGAGGGGTTATTGCCACACCAAGTAAGTATTGATGAAGAAAACGTAGATGAAGAGCGCCGTTTAGCATACGTAGGGATCACCCGGGCCCAGCAAGAGCTGACACTAACGTATGCAAAAATACGTCGTCAGTTTGGCGAAACCTCACAAACAGAGCTAAGCCGCTTTGTGCAAGAGTTACCACAAGATGATCTAGCGTTTGAAAACAAAAAAGCCCCAAGCTCGCAAGCTGAGCGCATGGAAAAAGGCCAAGCACGGGTTGCTAACTTAAGGGCAATGCTTAAAAAACCTAGTTAATAGACTGCGCGGCGTTGTTATTAGCCGCTACTGACTCCGATAAGCCTTGCTGCTTAGCAACAAATAAGTTTAGTCCGTATTTATCTAGCAAGGCTCTAAAGTTGAGTATAGAAGGGCCTTTGGCAATGACTTTTATGCCTTTTAGCTGAGTGATTGCCAGTACACCTTGTAATTGTAAGTTAAAGCTTTCTTGTTGCAGTACACGTTTACTAAAGGTTGAGCTAAGTAGTACGTAATCGAAGGTAATGTCGGTCAGTGCATTTAGCTCACAGCGGTCTTTTGCAAAGTTATTTAAGCCAATGCTGTAGCCAAGCTGCGAGAGCTTTTTAAGGTTTTCTAGCTGAGTTGCACAGGCGTAACGTATTTCTTGGTCGTCAAACAATAAACACAGTTGGCTTTGCCCTTGCAGCTTACTTAATACCTCAGTAAATAAATTAAATTCAAGCGCTTCTAAAAGTAGCCCTGAGCATGGCAATAATACCATGGCTACATTTGCCGCTAAGGCGTGGGCGTAGGCGTGCTGCAATAGTTCTAATTCAACTTGGAGGTGCTGCTCTTTATCGGTTGCAAACTTTTTCAGCACTTCAAAACTGGTATAGCCTAATACAGGGTGTTCACCAAAGGCTTCAAACAGTGATTCTGATTGCTGTTGTTCATCAAGGTTTATAATATCTGCACTTCTAAAACTCATCGGGAGTGAATCAAGATGGTGCTGTGCTGGAGATTCTGCACTTGTTAGTGTTTGCGTTAATAACGGGTGGAACAGCTCATAGCGGTCGCGCCCTGCATTTTTAGCGTAATACATAGCAGCATCGGCATCGCGAATAATTTCATCGGTATGCTGATAACTTGAATTTGAGTACGTTATACCAATACTTGCACCACTTTGAATGCAGGTACCTTTACTGCAAAATGGCTTTTTCATTATATTAATAATGCGATCAGCTACATCTTCTGCTTGTTGTAGCTCTGTTAAGTGGGTAAGCAAAATTACAAATTCATCACCACCAAGGCGAGCGAGTAAATCGTGTTCGCGAATACAATGTGAAAATAAATCAGCCACACTTATTAAAAATTGATCGCCGGCATGGTGACCTAGTTGATCGTTTATATCTTTAAACTTATCTAAATCAATAAATAACACAGCAAAGTGATGATCAGGAAAACGATGGTAATGCTGCAGTGTTTTTTCTAGCTGGGTTAAAAACAAGCTGCGATTAGGGAGGCCTGTTAATGAGTCGTGATGCGCATCATGATAAAGCTGTTGCTCTACTTTTTTACGCTCATCAATTTGCATTTGTAAATGTAGGTTAGCTTGCTGCAGCGCTTTTGTTTTTTCGTTAACTCGATACTCTAACTCTTGGTGGCTAGATTTAAGTGCTTGAGTGGCTAACTTTGTTTGTAAAACCGTGGCAATTTGGTGTGATACAAAAGTAATAAGCTCGCAGTCGTCTTTGCTAAAAATATGATTATTATTATACGCTTGGCATGCAATTAAGCCAATAACCCCTTGCGATGTTTTAAGCGGCGCACCTAGCCAGCTGGTGGCCATTTGCTCCTCTGGTACTGGCTTATTTCGTTGTACATCACCACTTTCTAATAGCTCTTTGGCTCTACTAGGGTGAATAAGTTGGGTCTGCTCGCTGCTAATAACCAGTTCGCTATAACCTTTTGCAAACGGCCTCGGCTCGGTGTTGTCTTTAAATTCATCCACACAGTACGGGAAGCTAATCCAACCAGTCTCTTTGTTATAAAGTGCAATGTATAAGTTTTCTGCGTATGTAATGGTTTTTATTATTTGATGAATTTTTACATAGGCATCATCTAAGTTTTGCGCTTGCGTTGCCAGCTCCGATATTTTAAACAAAATTTGTTGGCGTTGTAGTGCGCGTTTTCGTTGTTCAATTTCTAGGTTTAACGCATCATTACTTTGCGTGAGCGCACGGGTACGAATTTTTACTTCAGATTCGAGCAGCTCTCTTTTTTTAACTCGCTCTATGGCTGTGGCTAAGTATAAAGACATTACTTCGAGTAAATGCACTTGCTGGCTGCTGTAATCTTGGTGTTTATCGTAACTTTGCGCAGCAAGTACGCCAATAATGTTTTGCTCTTGATAAATAGGAACACCAACCCAGTACTCAGCAGGTGAGCCTAGTGCTTTAAATAAGCCGTTTTGTGCAGCGCTTTGCATCTCTTGTTTGGTAAAGCAGGTGGTTTTGCCAAGCTTATAAACGTAGCCTGTAGCGCCTTCTTCAAAACTATTATCTTGATTGAGGGCGACTGATATACCATCTTTTTCATCGCAAAAATAAGAAAGCTCCAGGGCATGAGTATATTGATTAGCAAGCACCACGTAAAAGCTTTTACTAGGTAGGTATGCTTGTAAAATGTCATGGATAGCGGGGTAAAGTAAGGTTAATTCGGCAACAGAGCTTGCTTGCTCTGATAGCTGGATCAGGGCATTTTGTAAGTGGTGAGATTGCTTATACTTTTCTAATAGCGCTTTAAGACGTTTATTTTGGTGCGCTAGTTTACTCGGTGCCGCGGGCTTATCTTCCGATGACATGAATCATATTATTTTATTATTGTATGTTTATTAAACGTATAATTTCACTTTTAGTTGCGATCGTCAAGTAACTAATGCCCTAAAACAGCAACTAAAAAGATTATTTTAGGAATAAAAAAAGGCCTATTATAAAAATAGGCCTTTTTAAATTAATCACCCTAGTTATCAGGGGCTTAATTAAATTATTTAGATGTCATGAAATCAATAGCTGCGCTAATCTCATCATCAGAACAATCCATACATGTTCCTTTTGGCGGCATCGCATTAAAACCGTTGATAGCGTGATCAAGCAGTACATCTTTACCTTTAGCGATACGCGGTGCCCAGTCATCAGCTGATTTAGGTGCACCTAGTGCGCCAGTACCGTGACAGGCAAAACATGCGCCTTGGTACACTTGCTCACCAGAGCGAGGGCCAGTAGGAGCTGCGGCTGCAGCAGCTTTCTCGCCTTCAAGATAAACAGCGCCAACTGGTGCTAAACGTTTTTTAATCGCATCTTCAGTCATAGAGTTATCATATGGCTGTGCGTATGCGGTGGTTGCTAGCACTAATAATGCTGCAGCTGATAGTTTTTTCATTTTGCCTTGCTCACTTCGATTTGAACGTGATCAATCACGATTATAGATGACGGAAATTAAACCGATTATACCTTTGTGTAACAATTTATAAAACGCCCACTGGTGTTTTTATCAATAAAACTGACTAATTTTTGCGTTAACGCAATAAAATTGCATGTTTCAGTTAACAAACATTTATAATCGGTGGCTTAGTAAATCACTATTTAAGCTAATGCTAGTACGTTTTTAACCAGTTTTTCGATCCCCGCATCGGCATCTAAAATAGACTGCGCCAGCATATAAGCAGGGGTGGTAACGAGTTTATTGTCCTCATCAATCACAATATCATCAACCGCACAGGCTGCGTGTGTAGAGCCTAGCTGGGTTAAAGCGCTTGCGGTCTGTTCATCATTACCTATGGTTAAAGTAGCATTGGGATATATAAACGGAATTAAAGCCGGCGCAATACACATGTAGCCAGCGGCTTTTTGTGCATTAGCAAATTGTTTACAGGCCTCTAAGACTAGGTCGTTTATCTGCGCATCAGCGCCTTTAACGGCAAAATCACATAAGTTTTTAGCGGCGCCAAATCCCCCTGGTACTATTAACGCATCAAATTCAGATGCCTTTAATTCGCTTAATGATTTTATATCACCACGGGCAATGCGTGCTGCCTCAGTGAGTACATTACGGTTGCTTGGCATTTCTTCACCGGTGAGGTGATTAATAGTGTGAAGTTGTTCTATATCAGGAGCAAAACATTGATATGCAGCATCGTTTTTAGCTATGTGTAGCAGTGTTAATACTGCTTCGTTTATTTCACTGCCATCGTACACACCACAGCCGGCTAATATTACAGCTATCTTTTTCATGCTTTTGTGCTCCTTAAGTATTTTAAATAAGTCGTTTGGGTGAAGTTTAACACGGGCCAAAACACACACTAAAATAATTTTTTAGTTTAAAAAGTATTCGCAGTGCAAGTTGTATTGCGGTTTATGCCATTTTTGCCAGTGCGCTCGTAAAAAAAATTATAAAGGATCGCTATGATCTTTGATCCATTATGCTAGAATACTCCTCCGGTTATTTAAATGGATACAAATAACTAAAGTGACTAACAGCGGATGTATCAGTTAGAAAACCTTTTTCCACATTGGTTTTAAAATAATAAAAAAAGAACCTCGTATTATCTTTTTTAAACAAAACAAGCAGTTATTTATTTTTCTAAGCATTTTATTATGCATTGGAGGAATAGCTCGTGGCTGTTATCTACAAAGTTATCCACAGGTTGCTCCGCAATAATTATGGCTACTAAGCGTAATTCACTGTCGTTTTATTCACAACCTTATGGCATGCTTGTAATAATATTACTTTTTTGTATTTAGGATCCAAATTCACCATGGCTCAGATCCCCGAAAACCCGCTAATTTTAGTTGATGGCTCTTCATATTTATTTCGTGCTTATCATTCTCCACCGCATTTAACCAACTCTAAAGGTGAAGCAACTGGCGCTATTTATGGCGTGGTAAACATGCTTAAAAGTTTGATCAAACAATATGATCCGAGCCACATGGTGGTGGTGTTTGATGCCAAAGGCAAAACGTTCAGAAACGATATGTATAGCGAGTATAAAGCTAACCGTCCGCCTATGCCTGACGATTTACGAACGCAAATAGCGCCACTGCACAGTATTATTAAAGCGATGGGCTTTCCGCTAATTAGTATTGAAGGGGTTGAAGCAGATGATGTTATTGGTACGTTTTCGCGAATAGCAACTGAGCAAAAGCGCCATGTATTGGTTTCTACCGGCGATAAAGACATGGCTCAGCTAGTTAACGAGCATGTTACGCTAATCAATACCATGACCGACAGCATTTCAGATCCTCAAACCGTTGTTGAAAAATTTGGTGTGGGTCCTGAGCTAATCATCGACTATTTAGCGCTAATGGGTGATAAGGTTGACAACATCCCAGGTGTTGAAGGCTGTGGACCTAAAACAGCTGTTAAATGGCTACAAAAATATGGATCGCTTCAAGGTGTAATTGATAATGCCGGCGATATTAAAGGCAAGATTGGTGAGAAGCTTGCAAACGCCCTTGATCATTTACCACTTAGTTATGAGCTTGCCACCATTAAATGTGATGTTGAGGTAGAGTCAGACCTAGATACCTTTAAAGTACAAGAGCCAAATAAAGATGAGCTTATTGCACTGTATGGTGAGTGTGAGTTCCGCCGCTGGTTAGCTGAGCTGCTTGATAATCCAAAAGATGCAGAAAAAGCGCTCCCTACTGAGGCAAATGAACTGCCAAAAGTAGAAGATGCACATTACGAAACTATCTTAACCGAATCACAATTTGATACGCTTATTGAGCAGCTAAATAGCGCTGAGTTATTTGCCTTTGATACCGAAACAACCAGCCTTGATTACATGCAAGCGCAGTTAGTAGGTATGAGCTTTGCTGTAAAAGCAGGCGAAGCTGCTTACTTACCAATTGCACACGACTACCCGGGTGCACCAGAGCAATTAAGCCTTGAATATGTAATGCAAAAGCTTGGGCCAATCCTCGCCGATGCTAACAAAGCTAAAGTAGGGCAAAACCTAAAATACGACAAGAGCGTACTGGCTAATGCAGGCTATGAGCTCAATGGCATTAAGTTTGATACTATGCTTGAGTCGTACGTATTTAATAGCGTGGGCACTCGCCATGACATGGATTCATTAGCGCTTAAATACTTAGGCCATAAAAACATTAGCTTTGAAGATATAGCCGGCAAAGGGAAAAAGCAGCTTACCTTTAATCAAATTGAGCTTGAGCAAGCTGCGCCTTACGCAGCAGAAGATGCCGATATTACACTGCGTTTACACCAAGTACTTTGGCCAAAATTAGAAGCTGATGAGAAGTTAAAGTCAGTATTTGAAACAATAGAAATGCCATTAGTGAATGTTATTTCTGATATTGAACGCACCGGCGTAGCAATTGATAGCAACATGCTGGCGGCGCACAGCCAGCGTTTAGGCGAGCGTTTACTTGAACTTGAAAAAGAAGCGTTCGAGATAGCTGGCGAACCATTTAACCTAAGCTCGCCAAAGCAGCTGCAAGTACTTTTATTTGAAAAACTTGAGCTGCCAGTCATTAAAAAAACACCTAAAGGTGCACCTTCAACGGCTGAAGAAGTGCTACAAGAACTTGCCCATGACTACCCATTACCTAAGGTGATTATTGAGCACCGTGGTTTATCTAAGCTTAAATCAACCTATACCGATAAATTACCGCTGATGGTTAATGAGAAAACACAGCGCGTGCATACTTCTTATCATCAAGCTGTTACGGCCACCGGGCGTTTGAGTTCTACCGATCCTAACTTACAAAATATCCCAATTCGTTCTGAAGAAGGACGCCGTATACGTGAGGCATTTGTAGCGGCACAAGGCTATAAAATTGTGGCTGCCGATTACAGTCAAATTGAGCTGCGTATTATGGCGCATTTATCGCAAGACAAAGGGCTACTAAATGCCTTTGCTAATGGGTTAGATGTACACAGTGCAACCGCTGCTGAGGTATTTGGGGTTGAGCTAGAGGATGTAACCACAGATATGCGTCGTAAAGCTAAAGCAGTAAACTTTGGGTTAATTTACGGCATGTCAGCCTTTGGTTTAGCGCGTCAGCTTGATGTACCACGCCACGAAGCGCAGCACTACATAGATAAATACTTTGAGCGTTTCCCTGGGGTACTTGAGTACATGGAAACAACTCGCGAAAAAGCGGCCGAGAACGGGTACGTAGAAACTATTTTTGGGCGTCGATTACACTTACCAGAAATTAATGCACGTAATGGAGCTCGTCGTAAAGGCGCCGAACGTGCAGCAATCAATGCACCAATGCAAGGCACAGCCGCTGATATTATTAAAAAAGCAATGCTGAGCGTGCATAGCTGGGTTAATCAACAAGCTCCCAATACCATTAAGTTACTAATGCAAGTACACGATGAATTGGTGTTTGAGATTAAAACCGATTGTGCGCAAGCATACACAAAGCAGATTTGTGAGCTAATGTCGCAAGCGGCTAGCTTAGATGTCCCTTTAATTGTAGAAGCTGACGAAGGTGAAAACTGGGAACAAGCCCACTAACCTAAAACATGCTTATATTTAAAAGCGCCGCAAGGCGCTTTTTTATTGCCTCTAAATAACTCACTCAATTAAGCGAATCGATATACGTATTTCTACGCGTAAACAAAGTTTAGTTAAAAGTAGGTTAATTTAAGCAACTATTTGTATTAAATAGTTATATGTTCGTCAATTCGAACTATTTTGGCGGAATATCATTGTATTTTTATGCGCGCTTTTGCTAAAGTGCGCGCGTCCTCATCCTGTAGGACATCCTGTTGATGATGCATCTGAAAAGGTGCAACAAATTGATAGCTTCTCCCCAGTTTGCTATATCGGCCTGCTTGTTTTAAGCAGGCTGCTTTTTCTTCCTCATTAGATTGCCCTTTAAAGCTAAATGGCTCCTCTAAGCGCTTTTTTACTATTCACACTTTATGCTCATTTATGTTTATTATTTTTTGTGCCATACCTTGCGCGCCTTCAAACGGGTATATGTATAAAGCAGTTATAATGCAAACGTAGGCAAGTAAAGCTATCTCACGCAATGATTAGCGTGGATGTTGCGCTACGCCCCTAAAAAGCATCAGTTATAGGCTGCTATATTGTTATTAATTTTTTAATAACAGTACGGGCTAAGTAATTTAGCGCTGTCTTTAATTTGAGGTGGTTTGCCCCTATCTCAGGTGATAGTATCGAAAGCGCTATTATTCTCATTTTATTTTAGGAGTGCGTTATGTTTAAAACGTTAGCCATTATCGGTTTATCGTTATCAAGTGTTGCTTTGTCTAATGCCGCTCATGCAGATTGGCAGCTAGTCAATGACAAGAGCCAATTAAGTTTTGTTTCTATCAAAAAAGACTCGATTGCTGAGGCACATCATTTTACTAACCTAGAAGGAACACTTTCAGACAGTGGTGCTTTTAGTGTAAATATAGACTTAACCTCTGCAGAAACACTGATCCCTATTCGCAATGAACGTTTAACTCAATTTGTATTTGAAGCGGCTAAATTTCCTCATGCAGTTTTAACCGCGGATTTAAAAAAGCAATTAAGTAATATTAAAAAACCGGGCCAGCATGTATTAAAAGAGGTTGATGCGCAGCTTGATTTTCATGGTAATAAAAAGCCATTAAAAATAAATGTACTTGTTAGCAGTGCCGAAAATGGCGATTTAAGCGTGTCGTCGTTTACGCCTGTGATTGTAAATAGCCAAGATTTTGGTGTGACTGAAGGCGTTAAAAAGCTACAGCAATTAGCTGGTTTACCTGCAGTTGCTACAGCCGTACCAGTTACTTTTGCGCTAACACTTAAAAAACAGTGATCTCGTTAACGGCGCTTAGTAAGCAATTAAGCGAGCCTAGCAAACCGTTTGATAGTTGGCAGCCTACCCAGTGTGGTGAACTGCCGATTATGATTAACGAGCAAGGGCTGTGGTTTTACGATGGCAGCGAAATTACTCGCCCCGCGATGGTAAAACTGTTTGCCAGTGTTTTATGCAAAGAAGGTGAGCAGTTTTATTTAAAAACACCCATCGAAAAAATAGCGATAGAGGTGCAAGATGCGCCTTTCGTTATCGTAAGCTGGCATATTGAGAGCACAGCGCAAGGGCAGGTTATGTGTTGTGTAGATAATTTAGCACGGCAATGGTTAATCAGTGCTGAGCAGCCTCTTTATATAAAAAACTATAAAAATGCAGCGGTGCCTTATTTGCAATTACCTTATGGGTGTAGCGCGCGGGTATCACGAAGTGTGTTTTATCAGTGGGCTGAAATAGCCGACGCTGATGAGCGCGGCTATTTTATAAAATCAGCAGGGGGAAAGTTTTATCTTTCGTAGGTGCTTATTTTTAAGCGTCTGAGCTGTCTTCATCACTTTGCGGTGCTACAGCCACAATTGGTCCTAAATACCACTCATCTAGCTTTTTAGCGACTTCTGGTAAACCTGTTCCCTTAAGTGATGAAAAAGCGTGTACAGTGATGTCACCGTCTAGTTCACTTAATTCGCGGCGTACTTGCAGTACTTGTGCTTTACGCGCACCTTGCTTGAGCTTATCGGCTTTAGTTAAAAGCGCCAATACCGGGATTTCGCTGCCAATAGCCCAGTTAATTAAATCTTTGTCTAAATCTTTTAATGGGTGGCGAATATCCATTAATATAACAATACCTTTTAAACTTTGACGTTTTTGTAGGTACTCACCCAGTGACTTTTGCCACTTCTTTTTCATTTCAATAGGTACTTTAGCAAAACCATAACCGGGTAAGTCGATTAAGCGCATATCGTCTACTTCACCTAATTCAAAGGTGTTGATTAACTGCGTACGACCTGGCGTTTTACTGGTACGAGCAAGTTTTTGATCTGTCAGTGCATTAAGAGCACTTGATTTACCTGCATTAGAGCGACCTGCAAACGCGACTTCAATTCCCGTATCAGCAGGTAATTTAGTGATGTCTGGCGCGCTTGTTACAAAAGACGCAGTATTATATTTGATACGAGATTTGAGCACAGGCTCTCCTAAAAACGTAAAAGTTAATCTTATTGAGCTAAATTCACTCAGGGCGCGTATTTTATACTATAAAGGATGTATTAAAAAGCGTATTTAAACACCTAAAAACTCTATAAATGGCACTATTAAAGCTGCTTAAAGGTTAATCTAGGTCAAAACCCTATAAATTATAAGCTTAATATGAGTAGAAAACGTGCCAGAGAATTTTTTATCGTGTAGAATACATGAATTACAACATCCATATTGTAGATGATACAGGGTCGGAAACAGAGAATTCACCATGAAAAAAATAGCACTATCTTTAACAATATTGCTTGGTGCGTTGTCAGCAAGCAACGCAACAGCATTTGATGGCGATGTAAACGCAGGTAAAGAAAAATCAGCAACGTGTGCGGCTTGTCACGGCCCAGACGGTAATGCACCGGTTAATATTTACCCTAAACTTGCAGGCCAGCACCCAGATTACATCCTTAAACAACTTAAGGATTTAAAATTAGGTATGACTTCAGGCGGTAAAGAAGGCCGTATGGATCCTGTAATGAGCGCGATGGCTATGCCACTTAGCGAACAAGACATGAAAGACCTATCTGCTTATTTTTCTTCATTGAACATGACTGAAGGCGCCACCCCTAAAGACGTGGTTGAAGTTGGTCAAATGCTTTACAAAGCAGGCGATGCTGAACGTGGTATTCCGGCTTGTGCGGCGTGTCATGGTCCGCGAGGCAATGGTTCGTCTCTTGCTAAGTTTCCTAAAATTTCTTTTCAGCACCCAGAGTACATTAAAGCTCAGCTAGAGAAGTTTCGTGATGGAACCCGTAAAAACGACCATAACGGTATGATGCAAGATATAGCGAAAAAGCTAACTGATAAAGATATTGAAGTACTATCTCAATACTTAGGTGGCTTACACTAAAGTCGTATTTATCTAGTATTAGCTAGTGTAATACTATGTAATATGATTAAAAAGCAGCTTACGCTGCTTTTTTTGTGTCCACATTTTAACGATATCACCCTTTAGTTTGTGAGACATTTGCCATGCTGTTTTGTAAGAAATAGCTTATTTTAAAAATACTTTTGCAGTTAAATGTATGTTTATTATGGGTTTTTTGTTTTTCATATGTGCTCTATGTAAGAAAAATTATATAAACCAGTTGTAACAAAAATATTAACGGGTAAATTAACCACTGTCGCAAAACAACAATAACAACATGGATTATGCTAAAGGAAAATGGCGCGACACGACTGAATAGCACATTGAAGGTGCTACAAAAGGAAATAACAAGAAAGCGTCAGGATGACCGTAAATAATAAAATCTCAAGGAAGTTTAATAATAAAAACAAAATGGAATGTAACAAGGAAGGTTAAAATAATAACAATACGGACTGATAATAATAAAAATAATAAAGACTAAAAAAAGTCGAAGGGAGAAGTGTCCAGATAATGGCGCTCAGATTAGTAGGCGGTAGAGATGTTTTCTCTACCGCCTTTTTATTTGTCCTGTTACAATACCCACCGTTTAGCAATAAGCTAATGCGCTAATTCAACGAGCAACCCAAGCTTTAATGCGCAAATCGAATTCTTCTGGCTAGGCCAGCACTGCGATGCTCATGTTATGTGCCTCGCTCAAAACCTCTTAAGTGAGATGATCAAGATATGAGTAGAAAGAAAAAATCACGCAAAATTCCTTCAAACGGCCCTGTTCGTTTAAGCCAAGATAAGCTTAAAGAAATGCGTGCGTTAAAAGAGCAACGAGTTAAAAAGCCAAAGGGCGCTAAGCCTGGTTCTCGTAATGCACCTGAGCTATTAGATAGCGATACTAAAAAAGCAAACTCAGCGCCAAAAGATAAGCGCGTCGGCAGTAAAAAAGCCGTGCCTTTAGTGGCTAGTGCACCACAGCCGCAAGTAGAAATGAAGCGTAACTTAAAGCCAACAGTTGAGCTTAAAAAGGTTACAGAGCCAGAGCTTACGCCGGAGCAAGAGCTAGAAGCGCTTGAAAACGATGAGCGTTTACTTAAGCTCGTTGAGCGCCATGAGCAAGGTGAAATGCTGACAGGTAAAGATGCGAAGTACTTTAATAGCCGTATTGCTCGCCACCAAGTACTTTGTAAGTTACTAGGTATCGAAGATGAAGACGAAGACGAGTTTGAAGATGATTTTGAAGATAACTTCGAAAGCGACGGTAACTCAGATTTCGATAAGTACCTTTCAGATGATTTAGCCAATGAGTGGCTAGATGATGATGACGACAAATAGTAAGGGCGCTTAATGAGTACCGCAGTGATTGTAGCCTTGTTTGTAGGTGCTGTTATTATTGCTGGCTTAGCATTTTATGCAGGTCAGTTGCTCTATAAGCTTAACGCGCAAAAAAAGTTAATTGCGCAAAAGCAAGCAGAGCAACAGCAAAAGCTTAAGCAGTCGCGCTTAAAGCGTAACGCTAAACTTGCAGATAGCATTCATCTAATTGCTCGTGCAATGGCTGAAGAGCAATGTGAGTACTCTGAAGGCTGTTTACGGATTTGGGTTTTAATGTCTCAGTACGCTTTTGAAGATGAGCGAGATTTAACGCTAGCGTACCCAGGCATTTATAAAATGTATAACGTTGTGAAAGAAATGCCGACCCACGATGCACGCAAAAAATACTCTAAAAAAGAGATTTTTAAGCAAGATACAGCACGTTGGCGAGCTGAAGAAAACTTTAGTGATGAGATTAAAGCCGATTGCGACAAAATCATTGTTGAGTTTAAAGCTGCGCCGGGCAGCGAAAACATCGTGTTTAATTAAACCCTCTAGAAAATACAAAAAGCAGACTCAGGTCTGCTTTTTTTATGCCTGCTTATCGACACGTTTTTACCACCTCAAACGTGATAAGCGAATTGGAATAGCACTAATTAAATCACTCGTGAGAAACGGGTTTTACTTATTTGCTTTTGTAAGTGAGCATCAAAGCACATACATATAATACGAATAAATAGATTTCCGCGAGGCGTGACGCGTATTACCTTATCGTTTATATGCACCATGTCATCGTCTATTAAAGGCTTTAGCGCCAACAGCGCATCCGCAAAATACTCATTAAAATGTATAGAATGCTTTTTCGCAAATGCGTGTGTGTCTAATTCAAACTGGCAAATAAGTGATTTAATAGCCTCTGCGCGTATTACATCATCGTGCGTTAAATGCATTCCTTTATGTATAGCACTGCCGGCTTGCGTTTCTATTTCGTGATAATAATGCTTAAGCACTTTTTGGTTTTGTAAAATGTCTGTGCCAATTTGCGAAATAGACGAGACCCCTAAACCTAATAAGTCGCAATTACCGTGGGTGGTATAGCCCTGAAAGTTGCGATGTAACTGCCCTTTATTTTGCGCGACTGCAAGTTCGTTGTCGGCTTTTGCAAAATGATCCATACCAATAAACTGATAGCCTGCAAAGGTCATTTGCGCCAAGGTGTTTTTAAACATGGTTAGCTTGTCGTGGGCACTGGGTAAGTCAGCCTCTTTTATTTTACGTTGCGCTGCAAAGCGCTCTGGTAAATGCGCGTAATTAAATACAGAGACTCTGTCTGGGCTTAAGGCAATTAATTGCGCTATTGTTTTTTCAAAGCTTTGGGGTGTTTGTTTAGGCAGGCCATAGATCATATCTGCATTTATAGACTTAAAGCCAAGCTCGCGGGCTTGGGTTATCAGTGTTTTAACGGTATCTACTTGCTGTGTGCGGTTAACCGCTTGTTGTACTTCATCGTTAAAATCTTGAATACCAAAGGATACGCGGTTAAAGCCTAAAACCCGTAAGTGTATAAGCATATCTTTAGCAAGGGAGCGTGGGTCTATTTCAATGCCTCGCTCAGTGTTGCGGGTAAAGTGAAAGTGCTGCTCTAATAAGTTAATTAAGCGCGTCATTTGCTTTACAGTTAAAAAGGTTGGCGTACCACCCCCTAAATGCAATTGCTCCACTGTGTAGTGTTTAAATAAAGGGGCATGCGCTGCTATTTCTTTTGTTAAATAATCTAAATATACATCGGCTTTAGACTGATAGCGTGTGATCACCTTGTTACATCCGCAGTAATAGCAAAGCTCACTGCAAAATGGGATATGAATATACAAAGAAAGTGAGCGACTAGATGATGATTTTATAGCGCTAACAAGGTCTTGTTGCTGATACCCCTCGCTTAAAGATAAAGCGGTAGGGTAGGAGGTATAGCGCGGCCCTGACACGTTATACTTATTTATAAGAGTTGGATCCCATTTTGGAAGCTTTATCATCACGCGCACCTTATGTATTAATGAGGTGTTGAGTATAAAAAGCTTTTAAGGGAGGGGTTTTGATCTACAACAAAAAAGGTGCCTAAGCACCTTTTTAAAATAGTATTTTTTGTTAATACGTTATGTTGTGGGCATCTTTTAAGTATTGAAACAATTCTTTATAGCCCTTGCCTGGCTTTTCAGCTTTAACTTCTTTAGCGGCGTTGCGTACCAATTGGCGCATTTTTTGGCGCTCTAGGGTCGGGTATTGCTCAATAGTTTCGTTAATTAAATCATCGCCTTGCTCAATTAAGTCGGTACGTAATTGCTCAATTTTTTTAATTAAAACCTCAGCTTGGTTATTTTTATTAAGCATTACGTCAATAATGGCTTTAATTTCTTCAACATTTTCTACTGTGCGAAGCGTTTTAGCAATGTAATTTAAGTGGCGGCGGTACGCATCGCTTTTATTACTGATTTTATCAGCAACTACCATGGCTGCTTTCAAATCGTCATTGAGTGGTAAGCGTTCGCGTTGCTTTTTCCCCATTTTAGCAATTTCAGAACCTAACTGATGAAACTCTTGCGCGTCGCGCTTTAGTTCACTTTTTGATACGTAAATAATTTCTTCTTCAATTTCAGCAGGCTTGCCTTTTTTCTTCGCCATGGGGTGCTCTTAAGTAAAAATAACTTTTGCCATTATACGCGATTCTTTTAGTGATTAATATTAGCTGATGTGGTGCAGTGAGTGTGTTAGCATTTAAAGATAAGAAATGCGTGCAATATTGCCTTAAGGCTCAGGACTTAATTTATGAAAAGCCAACAACACGATCCAATTTATTCTCAAATCTCTCAAGTAAAAGATGCCGTAGCTGAAGTGCTCGAGCATGCTAAAAAATTGGGTGCCACTGCCGCAGAAGCTGCTATGTCTAGTACATCGGGTTTATCGGTAAGCACACGCATGGGTGAAGTAGAAACCATAGAGTTTAACCAAGATGGTGGTTTAGGTATCAGTGTTTATGTAGGGAATAATAAAGGCTCGGCGTCTACTGCTGATCTAAACCCAAAAACACTGCGCACGGTAGTAGAAAAAGCCATTGATATTGCCAAATTTACCTCAGACGACCCTTTTAATGGTATTGCCGATAAAGAACTGCTCGAGTTTGCCCCTAAGGACCTTGATTTATATCACCCGTGGGATGTAAGCCCTGAGCAAGGTATTGAGCTATGTCATGCTGCAGAGCAAGCCGCTTTAAATGCTGATGAGCGTATTGTTAATTCAGATGGTGCAAGTTTTTCATCGCACCAAGGCTTACGTGTGTATGGTAATAGCCATGGTTTAATTGCTGGTTTTCCACGTACGCGCCACAGCATTAGCACTATGGTAATAGGCAAAGAAGGCGAGCACATGCAGCGCGACTCTGCTTATACTGTTGCTCGCGATCAGGGCGGACTTAACGACGCTGCTGCGGTAGGCCTAGAAGCCGCCACCGAAACTCTGGCTAAACTAAATAGCCAAAAGCTGGGTACTATGAAAGTCCCTGTTATTTTTAGAGCCGATATTGCCAACTCATTGTTTGGCCATTTAGTGTCGGCAATTGGCGGCGGGGCGCTTTATCGTAAATCGAGCTTTTTACTCGACAGCCTAGGCACCCAGGTATTTAGTAAGAACGTTAATATTGCTGAGCGTCCTCATATATTAAAAGGATTAGCGTCGTCGCCTTTTGATAGCGAAGGGGTAAAAACGATTGACCGTGAAATTATTCAAGGCGGTGAGCTGCAAACGTACTTATTAGCAAGTTATGCAGCGCGTAAACTAAATATGGCTCCAACAGGCCATGCAGGCGGTATTCATAACTGGTTAGTTGAGCAAACGCACAGCGATTTAACCGCGCTACTAAAAACCATGGGAACAGGCTTATTAGTTACCGAGCTGATGGGGCAAGGCGTAAACACCGTTACGGGTGACTACTCGCGTGGAGCAGCTGGTTTTTGGGTAGAAAACGGTGAAATTCAGTACCCTGTTAGTGAAATTACCATTGCCGGAAATTTAAAAGACATGTTTAAAGGTATTTCGGCCATAGGGGGTGATATTGAGCGCAGAGGCGGCATTCAAACCGGCTCAGTACTTATAGAGCAAATGCAAATAGCAGGCGCTTAATAGCAATTAGCAATAATACGTAATTAAGCGAATTGGTATAATATAAAAGCACATATTTAAGCCGAGTATTTAAACGCTTGGCTTAAACGTGCTTTATTTAAATTTTTGAGGTGTTGAATGGCTAAAGATAGGTACGCACCAAAACCCCTGACTGACATTATGGCAGGCCTTAATAATCGCTTATCGGCCTATGCAGGTAAAAGCCAAGCGCTTGATAAGCAACAGGTGTTGCTTAAAGAGTTTTTAGGCCCAAAGCTTGCTGAAAAATGCCGTGTGAGTAATTACCGCGATGGCACGTTGATGATTGAAGCTGTATCGGCGGCAATTGCCCTTAAACTTAATTATTTAAAAATGGATATGCAGTCGCATTTTAGAGCGGCAGGCATGGCAGAGCTCGGACAAATTAAAATTGTTGCAAACCCTCAAGCAACAGCGCGCTTAAGCCCAACTGCAGATAAACCCGGCCCCGCAGGTAAAGCACCTGGCAATTCAAGAAAAATGAGCCAGCAAACTTCAGATTACCTTAATGCCATTGCCGCATCAGCGCCCCCTTCGCTGAAAGAAAAGCTAGAGCGCCTTGCTCGCCATGGTAAAAAATAACTCCCTAAAGCGCGATTATGGTTGTTGGTAGGGCTATTTTGTTACCTCGTCTCATAGAAAATACTTTGTTACATATTCTATTTTATTGTTTCTTTAATGGGGTTTATCATACAAATTCGGCGTGTTGTTTTAACCGCCTAAATATTAATTTCATTAAGTGAAAGCATCGCAGGGCGCTTTTATTTTTTCTCTGGCATGCAATAGTTTAATGAAATAGATATTTTATTCTTTACTAACAAACGGAATAATTATGAAAAAAGTAACTATTACCGCTGCAAGTATCGCACTTGCACTGGGCCTAGTAGGTTGCGGTGAAAAACAACAAGAAACGCAAGTGGCCGACACCGCTGCCGTTACAGCACCGGCAGAAAAAACGCTTGAGCTAGGTGTAAACCTTGCCAATATGGATGAGTCGGTTCGTGCACAAGATGACTTTTATTACCATGTGAATGGACAGTGGCTTGCTAAAACAGAGATCCCTGGCGATAAGTCGAACTACGGCTCGTTTACACAGTTATACGACGAGTCGCAAAAAGCGATGAAAACAGCGCTTGAAAGTGCCGCTAATAATAGCAGTGCTAAAAAAGGCAGCGATGAGTACAAAATTGGTGCTTTTTACAAAAGCTACATGGATAAAGATACACGTGATGAGTTAGGTATTACCCCTTTACAACCTTCACTTAATACCATTGATAGCCTAGATTCAAAAGCTGATCTTGCTCCTTTAATGGCTAAGATTCAGCAGCAAGGCGCTAGCTTACCATTTGGCTGGTTTGTAAATAACGACGCTAAAAATTCAAGTAAATACGCGCTGTACTTATCGCAATCTGGACTTGGCTTACCTGATCGTGACTATTACTTAAAAGATGATGAAAAATTTACTAAAATTCGCGCATCTTACGAGCAATACATAACAGATATTTTAGCTAAATCAGGCGTTGAAAATGCCGCTGATGCCGCGAAAAACGTTATCGCATTTGAAAGCGCTTTAGCTGAGGCGCAATGGAGTAGAGTACAAAGCCGTGATGCAACTAAGTCATACAATAAAATGACCGTAGCTGAGGCAAATAAGCTAACAGGCGACTTTGATTTAGCTGCATTTTTCAAAAGTGCAGGAGTAGATACCTCAGACATTATTGTACGTCAGCCAAGCTACTTAGAAGGGTTTGCTGATGTGTACAAAGAAACAGATTTAGCAACGTGGAAAAACTACTTAAAGTTTCATTTTGTAAGTGGTTACGCGCAGTTACTGAGCACTGACTTAGTTGATCTTAAATTTGATTTTTACAGCACCACATTACGCGGCGTAAAAGAGCAAGCGCCACTTTGGAAAAAAGCGGTTGATGCATCTAACAGCGTACTTGGCGAAATTTTAGGTAAAGTATACGTAAAAGATAACTTCCCGCCTGAAGCAAAAGCACGTATGGAAGAGCTGGTAGATAACGTTATTAAAGGTTACGGCGTTGCTATTGAAAACCTGGAGTGGATGAGCCCTGAAACCAAGCTTGCAGCCCAAGAAAAGCTAAACAAATTTACCCCAAAAATTGGCTACCCAGATAAGTGGAAAGACTACTCACAGCTGAGCATTAACCCTGATGAATTAGTGGGTAACTACATACGTTACAGCCAGTGGGCTTATAGCGACATGATTGCTAAATTAGGCAAGCCAGTGGACCGCTCTGAGTGGCACATGACGCCACAAACAGTGAATGCTTACTACAATCCAGTAAATAACGAAATTGTATTCCCAGCTGCTATTTTACAGCCACCGTTCTTTAATTTAGAAGCCGATGACGCTGTAAACTACGGTGCAATTGGCGCAGTAATTGGCCACGAGTTAGGTCACGGTTTTGACGACCAAGGTGCTAAATACGATGGTGACGGTAACTTACGTAACTGGTGGAGTGAGTCTGACCTTAAACAGTTTGAAGAGCGTACCGGTGCGTTAGTAGCGCAATACAACGAATATAAACCGTTTGAAGATGCGGGTGTTAACGGCGAGCTTACCCTTGGCGAAAACATTGGCGACCTAGGTGGTTTAACGGTGGCTTATAAGGCGTATCAATTATCGTTAGGTGAGAACAAAGCGCCTGTTATTGATGGCTACACCGGCGATCAGCGTTTCTTTATGGGTTGGTCACAAATTTGGCGTCGTAAGTACCGCGATGAAGAGCTACGTAACCGCTTAATGACAGACCCGCATTCACCAAGTCACTACCGTGTTATCGGTATCTTGTCGAACATGCCTGAGTTTTACCAAGCGTTTGACGTAAAAGAAGGCGACAAAATGTATATCAAACCAGAAGACCGCGTAAAAATTTGGTAATTGATAGCCTGTTAGTTAACTTGAATCTGGTTAAGAGATAAATTACCCAGCTTTTAGGTTAGTAAATAAAAGCCAGTAAGTGTTTAGCTTGCTGGCTTTTTTATATTTAAATACTGAGTACTAATACCAATGCGCAATAATACTTAATTTAGGGCTACTGCATGAGTGTTTTATGCATCCAGCTTTGATTGCTTAAAATATTTTTATACAAAGCCAGCTGGTTTTGCGCACGTTCTAAATTATGTTCTGCATGGGTGGTTTTAAAGTACACGTCGTTATTTAAGTAATCAGTTAAAAACCGCACACTGAGCATTAGCGGCATAACTTTAGCGCCAAGTAGCAAACTTGCTTGCTCTTTGTTGCTAATAGCCGATTTAAGGGGGGCAAGGTAGCCTTTAACAAGCGCTGTAAATACCTCTTTGCGAATAACCACTTTATCAATATTAATCGAATCTTCTGCCTCAGCGCAGCAAAATGTGCGCACCATGTCTCCAAAGTCATATAATAAAAAGCCTGCCATACATGTATCTAAATCGATAACTGCTTTTGCTTTATATGTATTGCTGCAATACAGCATATTATTTATTTTAGTGTCGTTGTGGCACACCCGGGTGGGCAAATCGACTGTTACGTCAGCGAGTTCTTTTACCAAATGCTGTTGTGCAATGCAGTAGTCAATGTCGTTTTTACACTGCTGCAGCCGCTCTTTAGTGGCGCTGCTAATGGCTGTATTAAGCTGCTCAAAGCGCATAGCTAAGTTATGAAAGTCAGTAATAACAGGGTAGAGGCTTGATGCGTCAAAATCGAGCAAGGCACGTGTAAAGGTGCCAAATGCAAATGCGGCTTGCTGTGCGTGATGGGGCTCTGTAACCACATCTTCGCTAACACTTTGGCTAATAAAATTAAGCACGCGATAGTACGCGTTGTTAATTGTAATAAGGTATTCACCTTGGCAGGTACTTATATGCTTAACAATGTCGAGCGGGTAAGTATTTGCTTGTTGTTTAGCGCTTAGGTGCTGCTCAATTAACTGTGCGTTATTAACCAGTTGTGCTGGATTTTTAAATACATGAGTATTAAGCTTTTGAACAACAAATTGCTGCGCAGCATTAGTTAACAGCCACGTGGTGTTTATATGTCCGCTGCCTAAAGAGCTCACCTGAGTAAGCTCAGGGTTTAGCGCTAATAGCTCACTTAATTTATTTTGTATTGCTGTATTCATGTGCTTTAGGCGTATCGCGCTTGTATTTTTTCGATAATCTCAGCGTTAGCAGCAGGGAACTCATAGTTACTAAGCTGATTAATAGCGACCCATTCACTTGGTTGCCCTTCGGCGCCATGTGCTTCACCGCTAAAGTTACTCACAACGTGAATATCAAGTTTTACACATTTATCGCCATAGTCATGTTCAATTACCATAAGTTGGCTAGAGCTATGAATGGTAATGCCAACTTCTTCACTTAGCTCACGCTTAAGTGCAGCAAATACGCTCTCGCCAGCTTCTACTTTCCCGCCTGGAAATTCCCATAAGCCACCTTGATGTTGCTCATCAGCGCGCTTGCAGATAAAGATGGCGTTATTTTTTTTTATTACGCCTACCGCTACATTTACAATTTTTGTTGTCATGTTTTTTTCTCCATAAAAAAAGCGACGCTAGCGTCGCTTTTTAATTACATACAATGCGTCGTTACTTTAATTTACCACAACATTGCTTAAACTTTTGTCCTGAGCCACACGGACACGGATCGTTACGGCCAACTTTAGGCGCTGTTCTTGCCATTACAGTTGCGCTTTGAGGTGCTTCACCGCCTACATGTTCAGCTTCTTCGTGTTGGTACTCGCGAGGGGCATTTTCACTTTTACGGTGTTGCTCTTCTACTTTTTCAACATCTTCTTCGGCACGAACTTGTACTTTACTTAAAATGCCCACTACATCAACTTTTAAGTTTTCAAGCATTTCGGTGAATAGCTCAAACGACTCGCGCTTGTATTCTTGCTTAGGATTCTTTTGTGCATAGCCACGTAAGTGAATACCTTGGCGTAAATGATCCATTGCAGCAAGGTGATCTTTCCAGTGCTGATCAAGACTTTGAAGCATAATCGCTTTTTCAAACTGACGTAGTACAGAGTCGCCAACTTGCTCTTCTTTTTGCTTGTAAGCTTGCTCAACCGCTTGCTCAATACGCTCACGAAGTTTTTCTTCGTATAGTTTATTGTCATCAGCTAACCACTGCGTGATAGGCAGCTCAATCAGGAAGTCTTGTTTTAAGCGCTCTTCAAGGCCTGGGATATCCCACATTTCAGCAAGGCTTTGTGGTGCAATGTATTGATCAATAACACCGGCAAGTACATCACCACGGATTGCTGTAATGGTTTCTGAAATATCGCCTTCTTCAAGCAGTTCGTTACGTTGAGAGTAAACAACACGACGTTGATCGTTTGCTACATCATCGTACTCAAGTAATTGTTTACGTACATCAAAGTTACGTGCTTCTACTTTACGCTGAGCGTTTTCAATTGCACGGTTAACCCAAGGGTGCTCAATGGCTTCGCCGCGTTGCATGCCTAGTTTACGCATCATGTTAGTCATGCGCTCGCCGGCAAATATACGCATTAGCGCATCATCCATCGATAAGTAAAAACGGCTAGAGCCGGCATCACCCTGACGACCAGCACGGCCACGTAATTGGTTATCTATACGGCGCGATTCATGACGCTCAGTACCAATAATGTGTAAACCGCCAGCGTCAATTACTGCATCGTGGCGAATTTTCCACGCCGCTTTAATTTCAGCAATTTGCTCATCTGTTGGGTTTTCTAGTTTTTCAACTTCGCTGTTCCAGTTACCACCAAGCACAATATCGGTACCACGACCGGCCATGTTGGTTGCAATTGTTACAGTACCTGGTAAACCAGCATCCGACACGATGTCAGCTTCTTGCGCGTGGAATTTAGCATTAAGTACGTTGTGCTTAATTTTTTCTTTGCGTAAAAACTGCGATAAATACTCAGAGCTTTCAATCGAAATAGTACCTACAAGCACAGGCTGTCCGCGCTCTTGGCAATCTTTAATATCGGCTAAAATAGCTTCGTATTTTTCTTCTTGTGTTAGGTAAACTAAATCGGCGCGATCATCACGGATCATCGGCTTATTAGTTGGCATAACAACCGTGTCTAGGCCGTAAATAGATTGAAACTCAAATGCCTCAGTATCGGCTGTACCTGTCATACCGGCTAAGGTTTCGTATAAACGGAAGTAGTTTTGGAAGGTGATTGAAGCCAGCGTTTGGTTTTCGTTTTGAATTCTTACGCCTTCTTTAGCTTCAACAGCTTGGTGTAAACCTTCAGACCAACGACGACCTTCCATTGAGCGCCCTGTGTGCTCATCGATAATGATAACTTCGTTTTCTTTAACAACGTAATCAACATCTTTTTGATAAAGCTTGTGGGCACGAAGTGCGGCATACACATGGCTCAGTAAGGTAATGCTACCGGCTGAGTATAGCGAGTCGCCTTCTTCAATTAAGCCTCGCTCCGTTAATAAGTCTTCAACTTTAATTTGACCGCGCTCAGTTAAATGAACTTGCTTAGACTTTTCGTCAATTGTGTAATCGCCATCGCCTTCAATGCCTTCTTCGTCTTCTTTTTCTTGAAGTTCTAAAAGCGGCACTATTTTATTGATTTCGATGTATAGCTCAGAGCTATCTTCAGCTGGGCCTGAGATAATAAGTGGTGTACGCGCTTCATCAATTAAGATTGAATCCACTTCATCCACTACCGCATAAAACAGTGGGCGTTGTACACGCTCATCAATGCTAAATGCCATGTTGTCACGTAGGTAGTCAAAACCAAACTCGTTATTAGTACCGTATGTAATATCGGCACTGTAAGCTTGTTTTTTCTGTTGTGGCATCATGCCTGGTACGTTACAGCCCACAGTAAGGCCTAAGAACTCAAATAACTCGCGGTTTGTTTCAGCATCACGTTTAGCAAGGTAGTCGTTCACGGTAATTACGTGCACGCCTTTGCCTGTTAAGCCATTTAAGTAGGCTGGAAGTGTGGCTGTGAGGGTTTTACCTTCACCGGTGCGCATTTCTGCAATACGACCTTGATGTAAAACCATGCCGCCTAATAGCTGTACGTCAAAGTGACGCATGCCATTTACACGCTTTGACGCTTCGCGTACCACAGCAAATGCTTCTGGTAGAATGTCGTCAAGGCTTTGTCCGTTATCGTAACGTTCTCTAAACTCAGCTGTCTTAGCTCTTAAATCTTCATCAGAAAGCGCTTCTAATTGCGTTTCTAGCGCATTAATTAGCGCGACCGTCTTTCTTAGGTTTTTAATAGTGCGGTCATTGCGACTACCAAAAATCTTGGTAAATAAATTAGATATCATGATAAAACCGTTACAATGTATTCTTTGTTAACCGAGTGTCGGCTAACCCATTTTTTACAATTGGTAATTAATATGTACTTTTACATAACCTGCAGAACATATTAATTAGCAATTTTGTATTAAAGAGCCTCAAAGCACTGTTTAATACGTGTGCTACTATACCAGACTCTGCCAAACAACAAACTATCTCAACTAAAAGATGTGTATTAAAAACAGAAAAATTTGATCTGATGCGTAAAAACCACTTTAACTGATTTAATTACGCTAAAAAATAGCAGCAAGTTGTGAAGATATGGTGTTAAAAAATTTAAAAACAAGAGTGCTAGGGCATGCAGGCCTTGGGTGATTGAAATTCATTCAATCCACAAAGCTCAACACGCCCTAGGTGGGTTAATTTTATACTTAGTTACCCACCTTATTACGCTGTGTATTTAAAGCTTAAACTGATTAACCGTTTTGTTTAAGGCAACAGCAAGGTCGCTTAAATCGCGCGCTTCATCTGCTAAAATGTGTGCGTGATCAGCTGTGCTGTTTACTAAGCCATTAATTGCTGCAAGGCTGGTATTAATGTCCTCTGCGACAACGGTTTGTTGCTCGGTTGAAGTGGCAATTTGGTGGCTTTGATCTTGCACTTTAGTTACCGACTGAGCAATGTTTTGTAATGAACTTAGCACTTCTTTTGTTTGCGATACTGAGCCTTCAGTTTGCTCTTGTCCTTGTAGCATCATTACCGACGCTTGTTGGGCAATTTGCTGTAAGCGAGAAATCATATTACGAATATCGTCTGTTGATTCTTGCGTACGGCTTGCCAGTGAACGTACTTCATCGGCAACTACCGCAAAACCACGGCCATGCTCACCTGCTCGCGCAGCTTCAATGGCGGCATTTAGAGCAAGTAAGTTGGTTTGATCGGCAATGGAGTTAATGACATCCACCAATGCACCAATGTTATTACTTTCTTGCTCAAGCCCTGCTACCACTTTAGACGCTTCACCTATGTGTAGCGCAAGTTCGGTCATCACACGTTGTGCTTGAGTTGAGCGGTCAGCCCCTTCGGCAGTAATAGCTTGTACTTCTTCGGCGGCGCTGTTGGTATGCTGTGCGTTACGCGATATTTCAAGTACAGTGCTGGCCATTTCGGTCACGGCGGCACTAACGCTGTCTACTTGTTGTTTTTCTTGCTGTATTTCAGTATTGGTTTGAGCAGACACGTTTTTAAGTTGCGCTGCGGCATTGGTCAACTGCTCAGCTTGTGCGGCTGTTTCTAACATCATGGCGCGCAGCTTATCAATGAATGTATTCATGTGATTGGCAAGCTGGCCGACCTCATCCTGGCTGGTAATATTAATCTTTTGAGTTAAATCGCCTTCGCCCGATGCAATATCACGCATTATATTAGTTAAAGTGGTAATAGGCTGCGAGATCATGTGGGTTGCCCATAATATCATCGCTAGAATGATCACTAAAATAATCACCACTGCGGTGGTTGTGGTGGTAACCGCCTCATTAACGGGGGCTTCAATCATGCTGGTTGGGATCAGTATACCTACATACCAATCTAGGTAAGGTTGCTCTAGTTGTAAGCGATGATACACCACATAATACTCTTCTCCCTTTAAGGTCACCAATTGGCTGCCTTCGAGGTTATTACGCATTTGTGCATTAAGCTCTGTAAAGCCTGAAGTATTATTAAACTGGCTTTCAAGGCCATCTAGCCCTTCTTTACCTTTAGGGCCTTCGTCGGTGTTAGACAGCTTATGGCCGGTAGCATTTGAAAAGTGCACAACCTTTTGATTGCCATCGAGTAAAAAGCCATAACCTTGGCCGTTAAAGCGAATACCTTCAACCATATCGTTGATTTTATTAAGCTGTAAATCAACGCCGCCCATACCAATAAGTTTACGCTGTGCGTTGTATACCGGCTGTTGTACAACTGCTGAGGCAACCCCAGTGGTTAAATCGACCGATATAGGGCCTACGTAAAGTTTATTAATTTGCAGGGCTTCTTGCCACCAACCACGTTTATAGGCGTAGTAAGGTTGGCCATTGTAATGGCTGGTACGCTCGTTTTCTTTAAAGTATTCACCGGTGGTTGCTGATGCGAAAAACGCCGACAGTACATTTTCGTCATTTGAGCTAATGCGTACAAAGTCTTGATTAACTTCGTTGTAGCCGGGGGCATTTTTAATCGGCTGGTCGCGAGTATCCCAATTTTCAAAAAAATTAACTAAATGCGGGTTATTAACAAACGTAGAAACCAGCTTGCCATACTTTGCAAAGTAGCTTTGCATTGAAAGTTGTTCGCTTTGTAGGTAGCTTTGAGCTTCGCGCTCAATGTTTACTCTGGAAAGGTTAGCGATGTGATTTACAAAAAATGTTGAAGCAATAATTAGCAAAATGGTGATGGTGCCACCAATCAATAATAATATTTTCTTCCGTAATGATAAATTATTTAGCATAAGTGCACGTATTATTGTTTTTTAGTAGGTTGTATCTAATCATATCTTACTTTAAATCTCTATGAAGTTAGATAAAAAGCACTAATTATGCGTTTAAAATGAAGGGTTATGCAAAAATGGAAACAAAAGCTAATAAATTAGTAGTATTAGGCGCAGGCTGGTTGGGTCATACTTTGTGCCTAAAAGCTAAACAGGCGGGTTGGCAGGTACAAGGTACGCACAGAAGTGATGAGCACACAGACGATTTTCAGCGTCAATTTGTCTTGATTGATGGGCAGCTAATACACCAAATAGATTTACACGATGCTTACTGGGTGTGTGCAATCCCCCCACGAAGCAGACACAGTGAAAGTAACTACCCAGAAACACTAAGCGCTGCACTTTCACTTTCTAAACAATTAAATGCAAAGGGCTTTATTTTGTGCTCATCTACCGGTGTGTACGACCAAGAGCCAGGTGTTTACACTGAAAGCAGTGAAATAAGTTGTACCAATGAGCGACAAATAAAACTATACGATAGCGAAGAAATGGTGCTTGAGCAAGATGGTAAAGTACTGCGTTTAGCAGGTTTATTAGGGCCTAACCGCGAGCCGGGGCGTTTTGTTGCTGGTAAAGAATTAAATTCATCGAGCCAGCAGGTGGTTAATATGGTGCATCAACAAGATGTGATAAACGCCATTTTTGCGGTAATAGAAAACTATAATTCGGGGCAAAATATTTATAATGTGGTAAATCCATCGCACCCAACTAAAGCGAATTATTATGCACAAAAGTGTGCAGAGCATGGCGGCGAAATGCCAACCTTTACCAGTAATGAAAGTGCTGAGCGCAAAGTACTTGGCTCAGCAATTGAGGCGTTAGGTTTTAGCTATCAGCATGGAATTTAAAATGCGATGGTAGTGGGTTGTGGTGAATAAAGTCGCACAATGCCCCTTGTGCTAAAAGCGTATTGGTTGCCTCTATATCGGGGGCAAAGTAGCGGTCTTTATCGTAGTAACTTACATGCTCGCGCAGCAGAGCTTTTGCTTTTTCTACTTGCGGTGAAGGTTTAAGTGGGGCTCTAAACTCAAGCCCTTGAGCAGCCCCAAGCCATTCAATTGCTAATACCCCGCGGGTGTTATTGGCCATTTCCTTTAAGCGCCTTGCTGCAAAGGTTGCCATAGAGACATGATCTTCTTGATTTGCTGATGTTGGCAAGCTGTCTACCGAGGCGGGGTGCGCAAGCGATTTGTTCTCGGAGGCAAGCGCAGCTGCGGTTACTTGGGCAATCATAAAACCTGAGTTAACCCCGCCGTTTTCAACTAAAAAAGGTGGCAGTGTAGAGAGGTTTGAATCAATAAGTAGCGCGATTCTTCGCTCTGCCAGCGCGCCTATTTCGGCAATCGCAATAGCTAAGTTATCAGCTGCCATAGCAACGGGCTCTGCATGAAAGTTACCACCGGATATAATATCGCCCACATCGGCAAATACTAGTGGGTTGTCGGTAACGCCGTTTGATTCACATAACAACACATCTGCGGCGTGGCGTATTTGTGTTAAACATGCGCCGAGTACCTGAGGTTGGCAGCGAAGGCAGTAAGGGTCTTGCACTTTTTCGCAGTTTACGTGAGATTGGCTAATTTGTGATTCAGTACTAAGTAGCTCTCTAAATACACTGGCCGTATCAATTTGGCCACGTTGGCCCCGTATTTCGTGAATGCGTGCATCAAAGGGCGCACGGCTACCCATTGCGGCTTCTATGCTAATAGAGCCTATAACACAGCTTTGCGCATATAAATCTTCTGCTTTGAAAAGCCCTTGTAACGCAAACGCGGTAGAGGCTTGTGTACCATTTAACAGTGCCAGTCCTTCTTTTGCGCCTAATGTAATAGGTGAAAGATTGGCAATTTTCAGCCCTTGCTCTGCACTTATAATTTCACCTTTGTGGCGCATGTTGCCTTCACCTAATAGTGGAAGGCACATATGAGCAAGAGGCGCTAAATCGCCCGAAGCACCCACAGACCCTTTTTGTGGTACACACGGGTACACTTCACTGCACAGTAGTTGCATAAAAAATGCGATCACCTCTAGGCGTATCCCTGAGTAGCCCCGAGACAAAGAGTTTACTTTTAAGGTCATCATTAGTCTTACAGTGCTGTCGTCCATGAGCTCCCCAATACCGGCAGCATGCGAAAGTACAATACTGCGCTGCAGTAGCTCAAGCTCGTCATCTGCTATTTTTGTATTGGCTAATAAGCCAAAGCCGGTGTTAATACCGTACACCGTTTGGCGTTTGTTTATTACGTTTTGAACAGTTTGTGCGCTGGCCGCTATTTGTGTACTGGCGCCATCGACTAAGTTAAGTGTGACAGCTGAGTCATTAATTTTTCTTAGGGTGCTTAAATCTAACTGCCCTGGTGTGAGAGTGTGTGAAATCATGACTATTCCTTGTTTAGCATAGGGAGATCTAGGTGGTGCTCTTGCGCGCAATTTTTTGCAATGTCGTAGCCTGCATCAGCATGGCGCATAACGCCGGTAGCAGGGTCGTTCCAAAGCACACGAGCTATGCGTTGCGCGGCTTGTTCACTACCATCAGCAACAATAACCACGCCTGCGTGCTGGCTAAAGCCCATGCCCACTCCGCCGCCATGGTGCAGCGACACCCACGTTGCGCCACCCGCAGTATTAAGCAAAGCATTAAGTAACGGCCAATCAGAAACGGCGTCTGAACCATCTTGCATACTTTCGGTTTCACGGTTGGGGCTTGCTACAGAGCCAGAGTCGAGATGATCGCGACCAATTACAACCGGCGCTTTAAGCTCGCCATTTTTAACCATGTCGTTAAAGGCCAGTGCAAGGCGGGCTCGGTTTTTTAAACCAACCCAGCATATGCGCGCTGGCAACCCCTGAAATTGAATGCGCTCACGTGCCATATCAAGCCAGTTATGTAAGTGGGTATCTTCTGCGATAAGCTCTTTCACTTTTGCATCGGTTTTATAAATGTCTTCGGGGTCGCCTGAAAGCGCAACCCATCTAAATGGGCCAATTCCTTCACAAAATAACGGACGGATATAAGCAGGCACAAAGCCCGGAAAATCAAATGCGTTGGTAACGCCTTCTTCAAATGCCATTTGGCGAATGTTATTGCCATAGTCGGTAGTGGCAGCACCGGCTTTTTGAAGTGCTAGCATGGCGTTTACTTGCACTGCCATAGATTGCTTAGCGGCTTTAACCACTGCCTGTGGGTTTTGTTCACGCATTTTTGCTGCGTGTTGCATGATCCAACCTTGCGGTAGGTAGCCGTTGAGTGGGTCGTGCGCTGAGGTTTGGTCGGTCACTATATCAGGGGTAATATTGCTGTTTGCCAGTGCAGTAAAAATATCGGCAGCATTACCTAATAAGCCTACCGATAACGCCTTGCCTTTAATGCAAGCATCGGTAACTAGCTCAAGCGCGTGCTCAAGTGTCGTGGCTTTTACATCAACGTAGCCGGTTTTAATTCGAAAATCGATACGGGTTTCGTCGCATTCCACAACTAATGCGCTAAAACCTGCCATCGTCGCGGCGAGTGGTTGGGCACCTCCCATACCGCCAAGGCCTGCTGTTAAAACCCATTTACCTTTTGCATTACCGCCAAAGTGTTGTTTTGCCATTGCTACAAAGGTTTCGTAAGTGCCTTGCACTATGCCTTGTGAGCCAATATAAATCCAAGAGCCCGCGGTCATTTGCCCATACATCATTAAGCCTTTTTTATCGAGCTCATTAAAGTGCTCCCAATTTGCCCAATGTGGCACCAGGTTAGAATTAGCAATGAGAACGCGCGGCGCGTTTTCGTGGGTTTTAAATACGCCCACGGGCTTACCCGATTGCACAAGCAGGGTTTCGTCGTTTTCGAGCCTATCAAGGGTTTCAATTATTTTATCAAAGCTTGGCCAGTCTCTTGCCGCACGGCCAATACCGCCATATACCACTAACGCGTGAGGGTGCTCTGCCACATCAGGGTCTAAATTGTTCATTAACATGCGTTTAGCGGCTTCGGTTTGCCAACTTTTAGCGCTAATTTTATCGCCATGAGGCGCGCGGATTTCTCGGTGTGTGTCGAGCCGGTTGTTCATGAATTTCTCCTGTTGTATATACAAGATGGTCAGCTACAAAAAAACGCCCTTGAGCGTTACGTTGTTATTATTTTTTAAATGTTAAGTGCCCGCCCAAACGGTATTTACTGCCCGGTGATACTAAGCGAGCAAAGCTTACTATGCCTTTTGTAGACCAAGTACGACGAATAACCTGTAAGCAGGGCTCTTCGTTATACAGGTTAAGCCATTGGCACATTTGCGAGTTGGGCATAACCGCTTCCACTGTGTGGCGCGCTTGTGTGAGCGGCGCTACGCTCGATAAGTATTCATGCGGGGTGAGGGCGCTAAAGTCTTGTTGTAAATAACCCGCGGCTAAAGCTGGGTTTACAAATCGCTCTTCAACTTGCAGTGGTTTGTCGTTCTCATTGTGTACAAGCACACTGCGATACACCAGGCTATCTACTTCAACGCCAAGCGCAATGGCTATGGGTGCTACCGCATTGATTGATTCAAGCACTTGCACACTACAGCTGTATTGCCCGTTACGTTCTTTTACTTCATCGGCTATGTTTTTAATTTCAAGTAGTGACGACTGCGATTTAAAACTTGCTACAAACGTACCTAACCCTTGGCTGCGCGTTAAAATACCGGCATCTGTTAATTCGCTCAGTGCACGTCTTGCGGTCATACGGCTTACAGAAAATTGGCTGCTAAGCTCGTTTTCTGAAGGGACACGTTGGTTTTCTTGCCATGCGCCATTTTTTATTTTATCGACAATAAATTGTTTTATTTGTGCAAATTTAGGTGTGGTCATTACTATTATTAGCTGTACTTAAAATAAACTATTTAATAAAGATGGCATAATTATCTTGTATATACAAGGTGTATTGTTAGACTGTATTTTAAGCACGTTAGGGAGCTAAGTATGCAAAATAAAACAACGGGTTACACCTTAGAAGATCTCGACTTATTATTAACTGATGCCAACATAGCAACCATGGATGGCACAATAGATGCACCTTATGGGGCTATAGAAAATGCGGCACTGGCGATTAAAAACGGCGAAATTGTATGGTTAGGTGAGCAATCAAACTTACCCAGTTTTGATGCCTTTGCTACCCCTACATTAAGTATTAAAGGGCAATGGTTAACGCCTGGGCTTATTGATTGCCATACACATTTAATATTTGCAGGCTCCCGAGCTGAGGAATTTGAGCAGCGCTTACAAGGTGTAAGCTATGAACAAATAGCTGCACAAGGTGGCGGTATAGCCAGTACCGTTAAGGCCACTCGCGCGGCAGATCATGAGCAGTTATTTGTTGATGCAAAAGATCGCTTAAACACTTTACTTGCCGAGGGCGTAACGACTGCTGAGATAAAGTCGGGATACGGGCTTGATGTTGAAAACGAAATAAAAATTTTAGAAGTGGCGCGTTTGCTTAATGAGCATCATCCTATTGATATTAAAACCACGTTTTTAGGTGCACATGCGCTACCCCCTGAATACAAAGGCCGTGCAGATGAATACATAGATTTAGTATGTACGCAGATGCTTGAGCACGTAGTGGCTAATAACCTTGTCGATGCTGTGGATGTATTTTGTGAAAATGTAGGCTTTAGTCTTGCACAAACAAAACAAGTGTTTGATGCAGCTACAAAACATAACTTGCCGGTAAAATGCCATGCTGAGCAGCTTTCTAATCAGCAGGGCGCACAGCTGGTGGCTGAGTATAAAGGCCTTTCAGCTGATCATATTGAGTACCTTGATGAAAACGGCGTAAAAGCCATGGCAGAGGCTGGCACTGTGGCTGTTTTATTACCTGGGGCTTTTTATTTTTTACGAGAAACACAGCTCCCTCCCATCGATTTGCTGCAAAAATACAATGTGCCTATTGCTATTGCCAGTGACTTTAACCCAGGCACCTCGCCTTTATGTTCTGTGCAATTAATGATGAACATGGCGTGTACTATATTTAGGCTCACCCCTGAGCAGGCCCTTGCGGGAGTAACCCGCAATGCAGCGCAGGCACTAGGTTTGAAAGACAGAGGCGTGCTAAAGGTTGGTGCAAGGGCTGATATTGCGCACTGGCAAATAGGTCACCCTGCACAATTAAGTTACCAATTTGGCGTAAATAAACTGTTAAATCTATGGATTTTGGGTAGAATTAATTAGTTTGTATTATTTTTGTCCATATTTAACATGCTTTTATTAAATTTTATAGCTAGTGGAGTGGCGTAAGCTTGAGTATTTTGACTGACAGTAACTTTCCAATATTTTTTAGCGGCGCGCTGTTAATGGCGATGGTCGCTACGTTATTTGCGGTTAAAAATACCAGTATTAAATTTAGTTACTTATGTACAGGCGCTGTCGGTTTAGCCATTTTAAGTAGCGGGGCTGCTTGGTTAGCAATATTGCTCGCTTTTGGTTTTTGCTTTCATTTATGGCAAGCGTTTGAGCGTAATAGTTGGAGCATGATTATCACAAGCGCCGTTTCAGGGTTGCTATTTGTGGTGTTGTTTTCAGCGCATTTACTCATGGACGTGCCCCTATTTTGGGTGGTGGTGGCTATTATTCTGCTAGCGGTTGTAGGGCTAATGAGCGAGGAAGAAGAGCCTAAAGTTGAAGATTCGCATAACATTAATGAGCCTGAGCCGTACCAAGATGACTCTCCTCTTGCTGCATTTGCAGATAAACAGCAGTTACGCCAAGGCTATTACAGCTGGTGTAAAGAAAAACAGCTAGAAGCAGCACTGGTGATTGTTCGTCTAGAAGGGTTTGAGCAAGTTAATCAGCACATAGGCAGAGATTTTGGTGATTTGCTTTTGGCACAATCGGCCAACAGAATAAAAGACTTACTAAATAACGACAATGTGATTGATTTAGGTGGCCAAGAAAAATTGGCGCATTTAGGGGGTCTTAACTTTGCCTTTATTTGCAGCTTAGCTGTGCACAAACATAGCCATGAACACATCATTGAGCAAATTATTGGCGCAACACTTAAGCCGTTTAACGTTGCTAATTGTACCGTAGAGGTAAAAGCAAGGGCGAGTTACGTTAATTGCGATGAGCAAGATGCTAACTTTGATAACTTAGTATCGTGTGCATACTTAGCCCTTGATAGTCAGCCTAAAAAAGCTGTGGTTGTGTACCATCAACAAATGATGGTTGAGCAACTTGAGCAGCAAGCCCGTTTAAAAGAGCTGGCTAATATTGATTTTGTAAGCGAGCTTGAACTTTATTTTCAGCCTATTATTCGCAATGACGACGGCCAAATTGAGTTTTTAGAACTTCTGTTGCGTTGGCAGCACCCTCAACAAGGTATTTTATCTGCCCACCGATTTATTGATGATATTCATATTGCGGGTTTAGCTTACCCACTGGCTAAATTTGTTATAGAGCGAGCTGCAGAGCTTGCCATGGCGTTGCGTATAGAGGGAATTGCTATACCGCTGAGCATTAACTTATTTGGCCCCGAAATGCTGAACGAAGAGTTTGTTGAGTTTGTAGATAGTGTGGTGAGTGAGCACAACTTACAGCACGGAGATTTAATTGTTGAATGCCCGCTGCATATATTCACAGATTTAGATAATAAGGGTCGTGCGATGATTGCCCGATTAAATAATATAGGTTTAAAAATATGCGTTGATGGGCTAGGCGATAACCCCATTGTTCTTTCTAAGCTGCCAAATCTAGCTGTTGAATACATTAAGGTGGCGCCATCGCTTACTGCAGATTTTAGCAATCAAAATAATATTCGCAGCCTAGTAGGCGGTATGGTTGAAATGCATAACCAACAAAATACCAAGGTTATTTTTGAGGGCGTTGAAACCTTAGACCAATTAAAGTTTGTAAAAAGTTTAAAAGCGCACGCAGCACAAGGTTATTATTTTGGCCACCCGTTAAGCAGCATTGGCTTAATGAGTTGGCTAAAGCAGTGGCAGGCCCACCAAACACAATAAGTTATGCCCAGCTGCAATAATTATTTTGTAAGGGGAACTCAGCAATTCGCTGCGATAGAATTACTCACCATTTTTAGCTAAGCCAGTAACGTAATTCAGCTGCCTTATAAATGCAGCGGTTAATTAAGCTAATTGAAATTAACGCGTTTTTGCATGTAAGTAGGCATTAACTAATGCACTAATAATTTGCCCACAGCTTTGCATACCTGCTGTTAACCCAGCTGGGTGATTTAGCGGTGCAGCTTCACACAAATGTAGGTAGCGGGCAGTGCTGTGTTTTGCTGTTAAATACACATAATGCTCAGCATCACTAACGCTAAAGCCGCAGCATGTATACGCGCTGGCCGGTAAAAATGAAATACTGTCTAAGTCGAGTTCAATACCAAGTGGCGCATTATTAAACGCTGCTAAGGCGTGCTGTACGGCATTGGTTAGTGATATTTCTCGGCGTATATTAATAGCTTGATAGCTGTGAAAACTACATTGATTTTGCGCGATTAAGTCAAAAATGGCTTGGTTATTTTTTTGCTCATGCAGGCCAATAATATGATATTGCTGCAATGCATTGTTCCTCAAAGCATAGCTAAAACCATTGCCGCTGTGGCGACCTTCGCAAGGCCGTAAATCTGCATGGGGATCAAAATTTATAGCGTTAACTGAAGCCCCACTATGTTTGCTTAAAGCACTGAGTATGCCAAAGCTATTATTGTGCCCACCGCCGATAATAATAGGCTCAAGGCCCGCATTAAATATAAGCGTTAATACCGCCTCTACTCGCTCATCTATTGTTGCGCATAGTTTGCGTAGTTGGGCCAGCTCTTCAGCATGCTGGTTATTTAAGCCTTGCGCTTGCGCCATTACATCATCAACGTCAATTTCGCCTAACAGCAATACCTGCTGGGTCGCGTTAAACTGGTTAACTGGTTGGTTCAAAAAGTATTGTAAAAAAGCGGGCCAAGCTTGATGTGAGCCGCCATTGCCTAAATTAGCGCGAGGGCCTATATCTTCACATATACCAAGTAATACGTAGCGAATACCAAATTGCGCTGCATCGTTAAGGGCTTGTTGTACATTTACATGGGTGTCTAATAGGGCAACAGACTGCCAAGTTTTTGTTTCGTTAACGCGTGTGGAGCAATAGGGTTTAACGGCGTTTTCATCATACACTTTTAAGGTAGGGTGCACTGTGTTGAATCCGTGTTGAGCAGCAAAAATTATTCGTGGTGGCGTAAGCAGTGCTCTATTGAGCACTGCTTGTTACTTTATTCTTCGATAACTTCTAGTTCAAGTTCTTCTGCTGATAATACAATGCCAGTACTATCTGCATAGATAAAATCGTCATCAAAAAACGACACACCAGCAAAATTAACGCCAATGCCATCTTCACCAGCGCCTTCGCTGTCGGCGGCCACAGGAATTGATGCAATCGCTTGAATACCTAAATCAATTTCTTCTAACTCATCTACATGACGCACAGCACCAAATACAATAATGCCGTTCCAGTTGTTATCAAGCGCAAGCTCTGCAAGTTCAATGTCGATAAGGGCGCGTCGTGTTGAGCCACCACCATCGATAAGTAGTACTTGATCAGTACCGTCTTGTGAGAGTATTTCACGGATCAGTTCATTATTTTCAAAACATTTAACCGTTTTAATTCGGCCGCCAAACGTGTGTCGACCACCAAAGTTGATGAACATCGGTTCAAGCACGTCAACCACATCGGCAAAAAAGTCACATAAGTCAGAAGTGCTGTAATCCATTATTTTATCCTCAAAGGGTACATAAGTTACCCTCAGTATACCCTCCTTATATGCAATAACAACGACTTAATAGCAGTAAATTTATTCAAAAAATGCCGAAATTAGAAATGGCAACAATAGTGTCTTAAAAGCGTCACTCAATTGTTATTTTCTGCCACTAAGCTTTAACTATGGTTAGATATTGTGCAGCTAAGGGTAAATAATGAACGACAATAACGTGCTTAAAAAAATGGCTCAAATGGATGAACAACTCTTTTTAACTCTGTTTAATTATAATTCACCCAAATGGCTGAAAACGGCTGCGCTTGGTTTATCTAAAAGTGGTAATGGTGGTTTATATTTACTTATGTGTGGCGCTGTTTGGTGGCTAAGTACCAATGAGCAGCATCAGTTATTGCCAATATCGGTGTTACTGGGGTTTGCAATTGAAAGGCCTATTTATTTTTTAGCAAAACGTAGCTTTGGCCGAATCCGCCCCTGTGATTGCTTAGTCAGTAATGCGTATATTGTGCCTAGTGACAAATTTAGTTTGCCTTCGGGACACAGTGCAGCAGCATTTTTAGTTGCGGTAATATTGAGTCACTTTTTTGCAGAGTATGCGTGGCTTTGGTTTAGTTGGGCATCGGGGGTGGCGGTTTCTCGCGTAGTATTAGGCGTACATTTTCCGGCAGATATAATAATTGGCGCTGTTATTGGCAGTTCATGTGGTCTATTTGCGCTTGCTTTGGTGGTGCCTGTATGAAGATATTATACGGCATACAAGGCACAGGTAATGGCCACATTACGCGCGCCCGTGTTATGGCAAGTTGTTTTAAAGAGTTAGGTATAGATGTAGATTACGTTTTTTCAGGGCGCCCTGAAAAAGACTACTTTGATATGCAGGACTTTGCTGATTACAAAACGTTTCGAGGGTTATCGTTTAGCACTAAAAATGGCCAAGTAAAAAGCTATCAAACATTAAAAAATGCCCGTGTGTGTAAGTTAGTTAACGATATAAAATCATTTAATGTAAAAAAATACGATTTTGTCTTAAATGACTTTGAGCCTATTTCAGCTTGGGCTGCAAAGCGTGCAGGCGTGCCTGTAGTTGGTATTAGTCACCAGGCGGCCTTTTTATCTAATAGCGTGCCTATGTTTGGCCGCGGTTTATTTAGAAAATCTCTCATTAAGCACTACGCGCCAGCAAGCACCTATTTAGGCGTACATTGGCAGCCCTTTGCAGATAATATTATACCGCCCTTTATTGCAAACCATGACCATGGCAATCCTGTCGCCGTTATGAATAAAGTGCTGGTGTATTTACCCTTTGAGAACCTCGACAACATTATTGATTATTTAAAGGACTTCCCAGAAAAAGAGTTTTACTGTTACCACCCGCATGCGCAGGATAAATCCCTTGGGCATATTCATTTGCGCACTCCTTCACGAGCGGGGTTTTTAAACGACTTAGCAAATACCAGTGGCGTAATTGGTAATGCAGGCTTTGAGCTGGCAAGTGAGGCCTTAAAGCTTGGGAAAAAATTATTACTTAAACCTCTTGATGGTCAGTTTGAACAAGATGCAAATGCACAAACATTGCGGGCGATGAAAATGGCCCATGTAATGAATTATTTAAACCCGCAAGCGCTGGATGATTGGAATAGTGCCCCGCAAAACAAACAAATTAATTTTCCCAGTGATCCTGCCCCTTTGGTTAAATGGCTACTTAATAAACAGTGGCATGACACTCACTCATTGCATAAAGATTTATGGGGGAGTGTTAATCTAAAAGCATGAGTTATATGTATAAAAAGTTAATAAAAAGTTCAATATAAAGCGCCAGAACGTACTACACTATTAGTGCATATTAAATATAGGTGTTTTCAATGAATTTTTTACAAAACTTAACCATTAAAAGGCGTTTGCAACTTAATGCAGTGGTAGTCGGTCTGGCAATGGTCATTTTGTTGTGTGTGATAATTTATGAGTCGCGCGTAACACTCAATCTGAATAAAACAATTCAGCTTGCAGAAGAGCTCAACGTACATGCACTAGAGCTTAGAAAGCATGAAAAAAACTTTCTTTTTTACAAGCAGCAGGAAGCACTTACATCATTTGATAAGGATTTTAAACAGCTAAGCACTAAAATCAAAAAGCTGCAGGAGGTAATGCAACAGCAGGGCATTACCACAGCGCAAATTGAGCATTTTCATACGCTTATTACTAACTACAACAACAATTTTTCAGAGGTTGTTAGGTTACAGCAACAGATAGGTTTAAACCCTAAAGATGGGTTGTATGGCAAGCTCAGAACTGCAGTGCACGAAGTTGAGGTGCTATTAAAAGAGCAAGATAACTTTGAGCTTTTATCGGCAATGCTACAGCTGCGACGCGCTGAGAAAGATTTTATGCTGCGCTTTGATGCAAAATACTTAACTCGCTTTAACGAACTTATTAGTACGTTTAAACAAAAAATTACCCAAGCTGATTTGCAAAGTAGTTATAAGTCGCAAATAAGCCCTTTAATAGATACGTATCAAAGTGCTTTTCAAAATCTTGTAAAGGCACAAACGCAGTTAGGGCTCGATTTAGACTCTGGTGCACTAGGCGTTATGCGTATTAACGTAGAAAAAAGCGATCAGGTTGTTGGTCAAATTGTTGAGTCAACCAAGCTGGAAGTTGAGAAAAGCGTTGACCAAGCGCAGTTTATTGCCATCGTTGTATTTGTTATTTCGGGCATTATAGTGTTGGCGCTGGTGTACTTTACTAGCCACTCGATTATTGTGCCTATTGAGCGGGTATATCACACCATAAACGACATACGCCGTAATAACGATTTAAGCGTAATGATAGAGCAAACAGGTAATGATGAAGTTACCATTATGACCTCGGACTTTAATAGTTTAATAGGCGATTTTAAAAACCTCATAAACGAAGTGAATACCGCGCTTAATACGTTAAATGTGGCAACAGAGCACTTATCTGAAAGTACCTCTGCAACAAGTTCAGGCATGCAAGAGCAGTTACACGAAGCGGATATGGTTGCCACTGCGGCTACGCAAATGCAGGCAACGATTCAAGATATTTCTCATAATACCGAAGCTGCCGCTAAAAAAGCAGAGTCAACCAATTTAAGCGCGCAGCAAGGGCGTAATGAAGTAGACTCTACGGTTAAGCACATACGCGATTTGTCTTCGTCGTTAGGTAACGCATCAAGTGTGGTATCGCAACTTGAAAAAGACGGTGAAACCATAGGCTCAGTGCTCGATGTGATCAGAGGCATTGCAGAGCAAACCAATTTACTTGCATTGAATGCCGCGATAGAAGCCGCTCGTGCTGGTGAGCAAGGGCGAGGCTTTGCTGTTGTAGCGGATGAAGTACGCTCGCTTGCGCAACGTACACAAGAGTCTACCAGTGAAATTGAAGGCATTATTAATACGCTTCAGCAACGCACGCAAGAGGTAGTAAGTATTATGCATCAATGTCGCTCGCAAGGTGATGAAAGTGCTTCACAAGCTATTAAAGCGGGTGATTTACTCGGCGCTATTACCGAAGATGTGCAAACCATAATGGAAATGAGCACTCAAATTGCCGTTGCTATTGATGAGCAAAGTCAGGTGGCATCAGAGGTGAACAAAAATGTAGTACGCATTAGAGACATTGCCCAAGATGCCTCTGAGCATGCAGTTAATAATGCGCAAACCAGTGAAGAAGTCTCTGAACAAGCCCGCGTATTATTTGCGGCTATTGATAAGTTTAAAGTGTAATACAGTGTAGCGTTTAAAAAGCCAATAAGGTTTAGGGAACAAACTTTATTGGTACGCTGTCTTTGTTTTGTTCGTGCTCGGCAAGACGCGCTTGGTATTTATCCCACAAGGTTTCGTGCTGCGCTTGTAGTGTTTCAAAGTAGCTCCAGCTAAATAGCCCGCTGTTATGACCATCATCAAAGTCTAATCTAAGTGCGTAATGCCCCACCGGTACAATCTTTTTTATACCAACATGTTGTTTATTAAGTACCAACTTCATTGGCTCTGCACCATGCCCTTGCACTTCGGCCGAGGGAGAGTGAACGCGTAAAAACTCGCAGCTAAATACAGTCATACTGTCATCATCAAAGTAAACATCTAGGTTTTTACTCACGCTATGATAATGCACTTTTGTTACGTGTTTCATTTTATATGTCCCATTAAAAAGCCCCCAATATGGAGGCTTTTAGTATAGTATTTTTGCCTACCTTATAAAATAAAGCGGCTTAAATCTTCATCTTCAACTAATGCGCCTAAATGTTTTTCTACATAAGCGGCGTCAATAGTAAGGGTAGAGCCTGCTTGTTCAGATGCATCGTATGAAATTTCTTCCATTAGCTTTTCCATTACCGTATGTAAGCGACGAGCACCAATGTTTTCGGTTTTCTCGTTAACCTGCCAAGCGGCTTTAGCAATGCGCTCTATTGCATCATCGTTAAACTCAACATTTACTTGCTCAGTTTTAAGCAATTCACGTTGCTGCTCAGTAAGGGAAGCATGTGGCTCGGTAAGAATTCGTTTAAAGTCATTAGCACTTAGTGCTTCAAGCTCTACACGAATAGGTAAACGACCTTGTAGCTCAGGGATCATGTCTGATGGTTTAGCCATTTGGAACGCACCCGATGCAATAAATAGCATGTGGTCGGTTTTCACCATACCGTGCTTAGTATTAACGGTTGAGCCTTCAATTAAAGGAAGTAGGTCGCGTTGTACACCTTCACGGCTAACATCTGGGCCTGACGAATCGCCACGCTTACAAATTTTGTCTATTTCATCAATAAACACAATGCCGTTTTGCTCTACTGCAAAAATAGCCTGCTCTTTTAGCTCTTCAGGGTTAACTAATTTAGCGGCTTCTTCTTCGGTTAATAACTTAAAGGCTTCTTTAATTTTTAACTTACGCTTAGTACGTTTGTCGCCACCCATGTTTTGGAACATGCTTTGCAGCTGGTTGGTCATATCTTCCATACCAGGAGGCGCCATAATCTCTACATTTGGCTGTGCTTGCGCTAGATCTATTTCTATTTCTTTATCATCAAGCTGGCCTTCGCGTAATTTTTTACGGAATGTTTGACGAGTAGATGAGTTGTCATCGCGCTGTGTTTCACCGTATTGATCTTTAGCTGGTGGTAAAAGTGCATCTAAAATACGCTCTTCTGCTGCTTCTTCTGCGCGGTGTTTAAACTTTTTAGTTTGTTGTTCGCGGGTCATTTTAATTGATACATCAACTAAATCGCGAATGATAGTCTCTACTTCTTTACCAACATAACCCACTTCAGTAAATTTAGTCGCCTCTACTTTAATAAAAGGCGCATTAGCGAGCTTAGCTAAACGGCGGGCAATTTCAGTTTTACCGACACCGGTTGGGCCAATCATTAAAATGTTTTTAGGGGTTACTTCGCTGCGTAAGTCATCGTTTAGTTGCATACGGCGCCAGCGATTACGCAGGGCAATAGCCACGGCTTTTTTAGCATTAGCTTGACCAATAATGTGCTGATCTAACTCGTGTACAATTTCTCTTGGGGTCATAGCAGACATAATGGGTCCTATTATAATTCTTCGATTGTTTGGAAGTTGTTGGTAAATACACAGATGTTGCCAGCAATGGTCAGGCTTTTTTCTACGATATCGCGAGCACTTAAATCGGTGTTTTCTAATAGGGCAGTGGCTGCTGATTGAGCAAAGTTACCACCGCTACCAATGGCAATTAAATCGTTTTCTGGCTGCACTACATCACCATTACCGGTGATAATTAGTGAGGCAGTTTCATCTGCAACCGCTAGGAGTGCTTCAAGCTTGCGTAAAGCTCTGTCGCTACGCCAGTCTTTGGCCATTTCTACAGCGGCTTTAGTGAGGTTACCTTGGTGCATTTCTAGTTTGCTTTCAAAGCGTTCGAAAAGGGTAAAGGCATCAGCAGTACCGCCGGCAAAACCAGCAATTACTTTGCCATTATAAAGGCGTCGAACTTTACGGGCATTGCCCTTCATTACGGTATTACCAAGTGAAACTTGGCCGTCGCCACCAATTACTACTTTATTGTCGCGGCGTACACTTACGATAGTGGTCATGTTATTCCTCATCATCAAGCTGCGGGGGCAGCTTGTAAAAAACGATTATGATGAGGTTATATGGGTGAATGGACTAATTTCAAGTCCAGCCCCAAATTCCGCAGCTAACAACATGCACTCGCTTGAGTTTGTTTTTGTCGCTTTCGGCTTGGCGCTTTGTTTTATAAGGGCCTAAACGCACTTTATACCAAACACCATTAGTACCTGTGGTCTTTTTAATTTCAGAAATTAAGCCCGCAAAGGCAATTTTAGCTTTGAGGGTTTCGGCTTGTGCGTGTGTTCTAAACGACCCACACTGCATAACATAGGGGCCTTTTTGCTCAATTTCTCTTACTTCAACTTGGATCTCGTGCTCTTTAATTTCTTCAATGAACTTAGGGGCGCGAGGTTTAGCTATTTCTACTTTTTCAGCTGTTTTAGGGTGCGCCTGCTGCTCAACAAGCTCAGGGTCGGCGTTATTTTTAATAAACCATAAGCCGTAAGCAAAGCCGCCTACAAGCAAAACAGTAATAACAACTAAAAGTATAGGAAATGGTTTTTTAGCAGGGGCTTGCTTGGTGTTTTTTCTACCCGCTGGTTTTTTATTAATATAATCGTGCTGTGCCATTTGGCTTTAACCTAAATCATGTCTATAGGGTCAACATCAAGGCTCCAGCGCACTTTTTGTGCAAGTTTGCTGGTGCTTAAATAGTCGACCATTTGCGCAAGATACTGATGCAATACTTTGCGGTCTTGCGCTTGAATATGCAATTGAAACCGGTACATACCCGCCACTCTTTCTAGTGGGGCAGGAATTGGACCGAGCAATTGTATACCAGATACACCGTTAACAGGAACCAAATCCGTCAAAAAATCGACAACGAGCTTAATACTGTGCCCTTGTGCTCTAACTATAGCCATATTAGTAATGGGTGGAAGGTCGGCATCATCACGCTCACTTAAAGCAAAGCGGGCAAAATCTTGGTAGCCATTATTTACTAAGTCTTGCAATAAAGGGTGTTCAGGAAAGTGGGTTTGCAGTAATACTTGGCCTGGCTCACCAGAGCGACCCGCGCGCCCAGCAACTTGAGTTACCAGCTGGGCTAAATGCTCTGTGGCTCTAAAATCGCACGAGTACAAGCCGCTATCTACATCTAATATAAGCACTAAGCTAACATCGGCAAAATGATGACCTTTAGCCAACATTTGTGTGCCCACTAAAATACGCGCCCCGCCTTGGTTTATCTCCTCTAAGGCTTTTTCTAAGCTCCCTTTACGGCGGGTTGAATCGCGGTCGATGCGGGTTACGGGTGTATCGGGGAATTCACTCGATAAAAATTCTTCAATTTGTTCGGTGCCTTTACCGTTAGGAAAAATTTGTGTGCTACCGCAATCAGGACACTGGTGAGGTACTGGGTGTTGCTCCCCACAGTGGTGGCAAATCATTTGGCCAATGGCTTTATGAAAGGTTGCGCTGGTGCTGCAGCGATTACACTCACTCAGCCAGCCGCATTCGTGACAAATTAGCGTAGGAGAAAAGCCACGACGATTTAAAAACACCATAACTTGTTTACCACGGTTTAAATGTTGGCGCATAGTGGCAAGGCTTGCGTGTGCAATACCCGCTTGGTCGGGCTGGCCTTTCATATCGAGCAACATAAACTGATTATCGGTCGCAGTTTGTGCGCGCTCTGTAAGGCTTAAAAGTTGGTATTTGTTGTTTATAGCTTTGTGCAGTGTTTCGAGCGCAGGGGTGGCACTGCCTAAAATAAGCGGTATTTTGTGCTGAAATGCCCGATAAGCGGCTAAATCGCGTGCGTGGTAGCGTAAAGTATCCTGCTGTTTAAATGAAGAGTCATGCTCTTCATCAACCACTATCATTCCTAACTTTAAAAAAGGTAGAAAAATACTCGAACGGGTACCTATTACAATTGCGCAGCTGCCTTTTTCGCAAAAACGCCATGTTTGCAAGCGTTCGTTATCGGTTAGGGCAGAGTGCCATAGCATAATTGGCGTATCGGGAAAGCGACGACGAAATCGGTTAACAGTTTGTGGTGTTAAGCCTATTTCAGGCACCAGCACTAAGGCTTGCTCGCCACGTTTAAGGACTTCTTCTAGGCATTGTAAATACACTTCGGTTTTACCACTGCCTGTTACACCTTCTAATAAAAAGCTCTTAAAGCCAACACTTTGATTTATTGTAGTGCACGCTACGGCTTGCTCTTTATTTAGTACTGGCTTGGTGCCGACTGTGGGTGCAACGCTTTGCCATTGATTATCATGCTCAATGCTTTGGGTTATAAGCTCTTTATCTATTAGGGCATCTATTGTTTTTTTACTAAAGCCGAGCGCTTTTAGCTCGGTTACCGACGACTTACCCGATTGCGCGAGTTGCTTTAGTAAATTTAACTGAGTTTTCGCTTTTAACGATGGAACCTTTGCGCCTTTTTCGGTAAGGCTAATCATGTTAATACTGGTTTTATCTGGGTTTTCACCTTGGCGAAGCGCACCGGGCAGTGCAATGTGTATGGTTTCGCCGAGCGGGTAGCAATAATAGCGTGCAGTAAAGCTAAGCAGTTCTAAATGCTGTGATGATAAAATAGGGGTTTGGTCAATAACCTCAGTAACCGCTTTAATTTTGTTCTCTGGCACGTCGGTATGCGTTTTAAGAGCAAGAACAACCGCTACTTTCTTTTGATTGCCAAAGGGTACTAAAACACGCATCCCTGGCATAATAGGCGCCGAGGGCGAGATGAGTTGTTCATCTATTTTATAATCAAAGGTGCGTGGTAACGGAACTTTAATAGCAACTTCAACAAAACGCATAACAACTCATGTGATAAAGGGTAATAGCTTAATGTACTAAAAATAAGGCTAAAAACCTACATACAAATGGATGCGGTAGCGCTGGTTGGTTACTTTTTTGGCAAAAAGCGTAATTAAAGCTTGTGCGGGGCAAGCTAGTTGGATAAAATCCGCGGCCTATAAATTTGTTTTAACGACGTATGGTGCCAGACTTCGGGTTTGGAGAGCGATGCGGCCTTAACTAGAGGTTCCTATGAAAGAAGGTATTCACCCTAAGTACGAAGCAATTTCTGCAACATGTTCATGCGGAAACAAATTCGAAACTCGTTCTACTCTTTGTAAAGACATTCACCTAGACGTATGTTCTGCGTGTCACCCGTTTTACACTGGTAAGCAAAAGATTTTAGACACTGGCGGCCGTGTTGATCGCTTCAACAAGCGCTTCGGTGCACTTAGCAGCAAGAAGTAATTATTGCTGTTTAGTAAAAAAAGCACCTTCGGGTGCTTTTTTTGTGCCTAAAATTCATCATTTTTACTAAAAAAGCACCGATTGTTGCCGTACTACGTATGCATAACTATTTCCTGTTCTTATTCTGAATATGCATAAACCTTTGCAGACAAACTCACAATTCTTCTCTATATTTTTTATACGTTAATTTTTAACCAAGCTGCTAAAAGTGCTTATCGTGGCGATATTTGTTTTTAACGGTGATAAACGCGCCATATTGGTGCATTTTACTATTTTAATATTCTGCTATTTTACAAAAATATTGGCAGGGCAAAATGAACCTCAAAAAGCACTTTTTGAATGAATTTTTATTTGTTTAATATTGATAACTTTTAGCGAAGTTGCTGATAAATCACTTAAAATTAACGGATATAGCATATAACAGGATAGACCTGATATTGCTTGGAATTTAAAAATAATAAGAGTATCTTAGCCCCATACTCCCTCTCACTTAACTTAAATTGCAGGATACCATCGCGTTATGTCAGATTTTCGTGAACAAGCATTACACTACCACTCTCACCCCGTTCCAGGCAAAATCAGCATTGAGCTAACAAAACCAGCCGAGACGGTGCAAGATTTAGCATTAGCATACAGCCCTGGTGTTGCAGAGCCTGTGCGCGAAATTGCAGCAGACCCAGCCAATGCATATAAATATACCGGTAAAGGTAATATGGTTGCGGTGATCAGTAATGGTACGGCAATTTTAGGCTTGGGTAATTTGGGGCCATTAGCCTCTAAACCTGTTATGGAAGGTAAGGCGCTTTTATTTAAACGTTTTGCTGGCCTAGATTCTATTGATATTGAAGTTAAGCATCGCACCACCGAAGACTTTATAAATACAGTGGCTAATATTGCCGATACGTTTGGTGGCATTAACTTAGAAGATATTAAAGCGCCAGAGTGTTTTGAAATTGAAAAAGCACTTATTGAGCGTTGCAGTATTCCGGTTTTTCATGATGACCAACACGGTACCGCTATTGTAACTGCGGCAGGTATGCTTAACGCCTTAGAAGTGCAGGGCAAATCAATAGAAGATGCCATTATTGTATGTTTAGGTGCAGGCGCTGCAGCGGTTGCTTGTATGGAGCTGTTAATTAAGTGTGGTGCACTGCGCGAACATATTTATATGCTAGACCGCAAAGGGGTTATTCATACTCGCCGCGATGACTTAAACGAATACAAACAGCTTTTTGCTAACAATACCGATAAGCGTACTCTACAAGATGTAATTGCTGATGCTGATGTGTTTGTAGGTGTATCGGGTCCTAACTTACTTGCACCTGAAGATCTAAAACTTATGGCTGATAAGCCAGTGGTGTTTGCATGTTCAAATCCAGATCCTGAAATTGCACCTGAGCTTGCGCACAGTGCACGTAAAGACTTAATTATGGCAACGGGGCGTTCTGATTTCCCTAACCAAGTTAATAATGTTTTATGTTTCCCGTTTATTTTCCGTGGTGCACTTGATGTACGTGCAAGCGCAATTAACGATGAAATGAAAATAGCCGCTGTCGAAGCTATTCGTAGTATTGCTAAAGAGCCAGTGCCTGAGCAAGTATTAAAAGCAGCGGGTGTAGAAAAGCTCGAATTTGGTGCTGATTACATTATTCCTAAACCTATGGACCCGCGTTTATTACCACGTATAGCCAAGGCGGTTGCTATTGCTGCTGTTGAATCGGGCGTGGCACAAATTGACTTACCGGAAAATTATATGGCGTAATATATAGCGCTGAAACAAAAAAACCTCAGCATGCTGAGGTTTTTTTGTTTAAAAAGACGTTTTATTCTTCGTCTAAAATAGGCACTTCTAAACCCATTTCTTGCATTATTTTTTTAACTTCTTCAGGTACTTTTTCTGCGTTATCTTTACGTAGGTCATCATCATTAGGTAATGGCTGGCCTGTAAAAGCATGCAAAAACGCTTCGCATAGTAACTCGCTGTTTGTTGCATGACGCAGGTTGTTTATTTGACGACGTGTACGCTCATCAGTTAATACTTTTAATACATTTAGCGGGATCGAAACGGTGATCTTTTTAACTTGCTCTGATTTTTTCCCGTGTTCTGCGTATGGGTGAATATACTCACCATTCCATTTAGCCATAAGATGTATCGTTGCCTCAGATTATTAATTTCTCACACGGCGTAAAAAGCGTGTAAATATGCGTGAAATTCTATCGTTTTAAAAAAGATAGTCAAATAATAGATAGCAATCTATCTTAATAAGCTGGCTGTAATAGTAAATACAGCTTTCTTGAAGTTTTACGCGTCTGTTATTTTTAGCCATCTAGAGCTTTAAAAGCTTTGACTTATTATAATGGATAACTTACTCTTTTAGACGTCTAAACATCCAAATTAATCAGGTGACGAATATGAGCGAAAAAAACAAAGCAACCATTGCTGTACGAAATGGGGTTGATGCCGATAAACATCATGGCGCCGTTGTACCGCCAATTTATTTATCGACGACTTATTCGTTTGCCGATTTTGATACTAAGCGCGCATACGACTATGGACGCAGTGGTAATCCTAATCGCGATATTTTAGCTAACACTCTAGCAGAGCTTGAAGGTGGCGCACGCGGAGTTATTACTGCTACGGGCATGGCAGCAGTGCACTTAGCCACACAGTTATTAAATAACGATGATACATTGGTTATTCCTCACGATTGTTATGGCGGCAGCTACCGTTTATTTACGTCGTTAGAAAAGCGCGGCTTGCTTAAACTTAAAGTGCTTGATTTAACTAAACCAGAAAGCCTAAAGCAAATTTTAACCATTAAACCTAAATTAATTTGGATAGAAACACCAAGTAACCCTGTGCTGCGCCTAACGGATATTAAAGCCGTGACGGATATAGCAAAACAGTGCGGTGCATTAGTGGCCGCCGATAACACCTTTTTATCACCGGCATTACAAAACCCAATTAAGTTTGGCGTAGATATTGTTGTGCACTCAACCACTAAATATATAAACGGCCATTCTGATGTTGTAGGCGGTGCAGTTGTTGCTGCTACACAAGAGCTTGGTGATGAGCTTGCTTGGTGGGCCAATAACATTGGTATTACCGGCGCACCATTTGATAGCTATTTAACGTTACGTGGTTTACGTACTTTAAATGTGCGTTTAAAACAGCACCAAGAAAATGCCCTGGCAATTGCTAAATACCTAGAAAGCTCTGAGTATGTTAGCCAAGTTTACTACCCAGGCCTTGAATCGCATCCTCAACATGCGCTTGCTAAAGCTCAACAGCTTGGGTTTGGCGGTATGGTTAGTTTTGATATTAAAGGCGATGTGAATGATGCCGCGGCGTTTTTAACAAGCCTTAAAGAATTTAGCTTAGCAGAATCGTTAGGTGGGGTTGAGAGTTTAATTTGTCATCCTGCGACCATGACTCACGCAGGTATGGACGCTCAAGCACGTTTAGAGGCGGGTGTGGGCGATACGCTAATTCGTATTTCGGTCGGTATTGAAGATGTAGAAGACCTACTTGCTGATTTTGAGCGTGTATTTAACTTAGTTAAACCTGGGCAAAATAAAAATGTAGGACGTGTTGGTAAAGCTGCAGGCAATGCCAATGGTGATGTAAAGCAGCAGGCTGCTCATCCAGCTTTGTGGTGATTGAGTATGGTAAAAAGTGTACATAAATTTGGCGGCTCAAGCTTAAGCTCGGGCGAGCGCTATCAAAGTGTGGCAAAAATAATTATTGGCCACACACAGCCTGGCGATTGCGTGGTTGTATCTGCTGCGGGTAAAACCACCGATACATTGGTTTCGCTGTGGCAAAGTTATCAACAACAAGATAAGCAAGCTGTGGCTGATATTTTGCTGCAATTGAGTAATCACCAAACAGCATTAATTGAAGAGTTATTAAAAGCTGATATTAAACACACGGCTTTAGCTGTGTTAGCGCAAGAGCTAAGTGATGTAGCGGAGCAAGCCAGCAAGCAGCAGTTGCAAGAGGCGGCCTTACTGGCGCATGGTGAGCTGTGGTCTGCGCGATTATTAGCAGCCTATTTAACGCAATTAAACATTCAAGCGTGTGCTCATGATGCTAGAGCGCTGTTTAGTGTAACAAGCGGGGAGCTTTTGCATGCGCAAAACAAGCAGCAATGTAGCCAAGTTATTGATGCAAATAAAATTAACGTAGTAACAGGGTTTATCGCAGCAAGTGCTGATGGTAAAACAGTTACGCTTGGGCGCAATGGCAGTGATTACAGCGCCACCTTATTGGCCAATTATTGCGACGCACAAAATGTATGTATTTGGACTGATACGCCAGGGGTATTTAGTGCTGACCCACGTAAAGTTGAAAAGGCGATTAAGTACAACAAGGTGTGCCGTGAACAAGCTAACTTATTAGCTCGATTGGGTAACCCTGTGTTACATGCTAAAACGCTTTCGCCTTTAAAAAACAGTAATATTAAACTGGCTGTACGTAGTAGTTTTGATGTGCAAACTGCCCCTACGGATATTGTAAAACAAGGTAAAGCTAAGCAAAAACGTTTTATTACTACATTACAAAATGTTGATTTACTGCTCGTTGAAGGCCTTAACGCGGGTGAAGTGGCGCATGTTAGCCAACTTATTCAACACAGCCTTCATCACTTTATACATAACGGCGATACATACTTAGTTGTGCCCGCGGGTGCAACGCATCAAGTAGTGAGTTATTTTGCTGGGCGAGCAAATATCAGCGAGTCTAATTTAAATGGCTGCGCGGTGGTTGCACCTACGCAAGATGTTTACACACTAAGTACATTAGCGGCTGAGGTTTTAAATCAGCAAAGTATTCACCCTCGTTTTATTCATCAAGATACAGGCTATACATTGCTGTTAACTGATCAGTTAATAGAAAGCGATGTACTTAGTTTATTGCACGAAAAATTAATTAATAAAGGCCAAGAAGTTGCCCTGGTTGTGGCTGGCTTAGGTAATGTAGGCGATGAATTTTTAAGCCAGCTAGATGCTCAATTTAAGCGTTTGTCGGGCGATTATAGTATTAAGCTAGTTGGCTTAATTCGCTCGCAACATATGCTATTTAATGCCTCGGGTATTACACTCGGACAGTGGAAAAAACAATGGCAGCATAATGCCGTTGCTTATGAGCAGGCGGATTTATTAAGTGCATTAAACGAACTTGATTACGAGCACAAAGTTGTTGTTGATATAACGGCAAGCGAGCAATTTAGCCAATTATACACCGACTTTGTAGAGCGAGACTGCCATTTAATAAGTGCTAACAAGTACGCGGGCACTGCTGCATCTAGTTGGTATAACGCGCTGCGCCAAAGTATTAGCGAGCGTAATTTGCATTGGCGCTACAACACCAGTGTAGGGGCAGGGTTGCCGATTAACTTTGCGTTGGCCGATTTACAAAATAGTGGCGATAAAATTACGCGTATTGAAGGTGTTTTCTCGGGGACACTCTCGTGGCTATGCAGTAAGTACGATGGCAGTGTGGCATTTTCTGACCTTGTTCTTGAAGCGCAAAAAATGGGCTTTACAGAGCCTGATCCTCGCGAGGATTTATCGGGCCGGGATATGCAACGTAAATTGCTGATACTTGCGCGCGAGCTTGGCATTGAATTAGATTTAGATGATATAAGCTTACAAGCATTAATGCCTGATGAGTTAGCCCAAGGTTCATGGGGTGACTTTTTAGCGGATAAAGATAAGCTAAATGCGTTTATTAAACACCATGCCGATGCGGCAAATGCTCAAGATGCTGTACTTAGGTATACCGGTTTATTGGCATTAGAGCAGGGTAAAGTATCGGCGAAGGTAGGTATTACTTACGCGCCTAAAGGGGACGCCTTAGCTAACTTAACACCTGGCGATAATATCTTTGTTATTAATAGCCAGTGGTACAACGAAAACGCCTTAGTAATACAAGGCCCAGGGGCGGGCAAAGAAGTGACCGCCGCGGGCGTGCACTCTGATTTATATTGGTTAGTTAAAAACTTAAAATAGCGCAGCAAATATTAATAGTAAAACGGCAGCTTGTGTAAGCTGCCGTTTTTGTTTTTAGAATAACTCTTCTTCTGTTTTTGTATCTTCTTCAAAAATATCAGTTGGCTGAGACAGCACATATTTTGTAGGCGCAGTGCCTTTTTCAAAATATTCAAAGCGACTGGTGTAGTCGTTTTTATGACTTAACAAACCTGTTTTTAAATCGATACGAATTGAAACTAGCCCTTCAGGAGGCTCTATTGGCGCCTCTGGTGTGCCCTCAAGCGCCACTTTCATAAAATCAACCCAAGCAGGTTGTGCCGTTTTGGCGCCCGATTCAGCGCCAGAGATTTGGCTGCTATCTAGGTTGTTATTATAGGTGGAGCGCCCTAACGAGTTACCAGGGTTGTCAAAACCAACCCATACAGACGTTACTACATTGCGGTTAAAGCCGCTAAACCAAGTATCAACAGAGTCATTGGTTGTGCCTGTTTTACCCGATAGATCGCGTCTATCTAATGCTTGCGCACGCCAACCTGTCCCGCTCCAGCCTGTTTTATGGGTCCAGCTACCGCCACCCCATACTGCGCTGTGCATTGCTTCAGCAATTAAAAAAGCATTTTGCTTTGAAATAACACGTGGTGCACAACGTGCTTGCGTGGCTGTATCATCTGTTATGTCGGTATCTAGGTTATTGTTGGCAAAGCTATCCATTGCTTGAGAGACGGGTAATAGCTCGTCTTCATCGCAAGCAAGAGCCGGGTTTGCTTTAAATAGTACATTGCCATAGGCATCTTGAATTTCAGATATAAAGTAAGGTTCAATTAAGTGACCGCCATTAGCAAATGCGCTCATGCCCCGAGCAAGCTCTAATGGCGTGATTGATGCACTGCCTAATGCTAACGATTCACTGCGGTTAATATCAGCATCTTTAAAACCAAACTTAAGCAAGTGATCGGCGGTGCGTTGTAACCCTACACCGCGAAGTAAGCGCACAGAAATAACGTTTTTAGATTGTGCAAGTGCACGGCGAATACGTATAGGGCCATTATAAACTGCTGGGCTGTTTTTTGGTCGCCACGCTACACCTAAACTTTTATCCCACTGGTTTATTGGCGCGTCGTTTAAAATAGAGGCTAATGTATAGCCATTTTCGAGCGCAGCAGAATAAATAAAGGGTTTAATATTAGAGCCAACTTGGCGTTTAGCTTGTACCGCTCGGTTGTATTGGCTTTGCTCAAAACTGTAACCGCCTACTATAGCTTTAATACGACCATCTTGTGGGTCGAGTGAAACAAGTGCACTGGCAGCTTCTGGTATTTGGCTTAGTAGGTAACTGTCGTCGTTATTTTTACGCAGCCATATTTGCATGCCAGGGGTAAGAATGTCAGTAGCGGCTTTAGGGGCAAAACTTTGGCGGTAGCGAGTAATGTATTTGCGCGCCCATTTTAAATTATCCCAATCAAGTGTGGTGCGCTGGCCATTTTTTAAAATAACGTCAGCGGTTTTCTCTGCCACATTTAACACCACGCCAGCATGCAAATCAGCTATTTCTTTAACAGGTTTTAGCTTTTCTATAATTTGCTGCTCACTTAAGGCAGGCTGTGTTTCTGGATCCCATAACACGTCTACTGGCCCACGAAAGCCATGACGCATATCGTAGTTATGTAAATTATTAACTAAAGCTGTTTGCGCAGCCTTTTGAACTTTAGACTCCACAGAGGTAAATATCTTAAAGCCAGAGTTATATGCTTTTTCTACACCGTAGCGCTCAACCATCTCAGCACGAACCATCTCAGAGATATAAGGGGCGTAAAGGTCTATTTCAGCACCGTGAAAATAAGCAGTGATAGGCTGGTTAGCCGCATCGTTGTATTGTTTTTGCGTAATATAGTTTTCAGTAAGCAAGCGACCAAGCACTACATTACGGCGTGCTTTAGCTCTAATTGGGTTACGAATTGGGTTAAGCGCCGAAGGGGCTTTAGGTAAGCCGGCAATCATTGCCATTTGTGCAAGAGTGAGGTTTTTTAGCTCTTTGCCATAGTAAACTTGAGCAGCAGCCCCAATACCAAATGCACGATTACCTAGTTCTATTTTATTAAGATACAGCTCAAGAATTTCGTCTTTTGTTAATACACTTTCAATATGTAGAGCTATAAAAATCTCTTTAACTTTACGAATATACGCTTTTTCTCGTGTTAAAAAGAAGTTACGAGCAAGCTGCATAGTAATGGTACTCGCGCCCTGTTTTTTCTCACCTGTTGAAATTAACACAATAGCAGAGCGGACAATACCAATAGGGTCTATACCAATATGGTCATAAAAACGGTTGTCTTCTGTTGCTAAAAAAGCATCAATTAAAGGCTGGGGGATTTCGTCTATAGTGACGGGGATGCGGCGTTTTTCACCAAATTGATTAATTAAGAGTCCATCTTTTGTAAAGACTTGCATAGGGGTTTGTAATTGCACGTCTTTTAAAACTTGCACACTGGGGATATCAGGTTTAACGTAATAATAAAGGCTGATTAAAGTGATCAGACCAAATAACGTGCAAATGATAAAAAATTGTAATGTTCGTTTTAATAAAATCACTTATATTTCCCTAAATGGACTCCCAATTGCGAGTTTAGACTGCTAGTATATATTGATTAAAAAATGAATAATATTTTTTACTAAAAAAATTATAACTTGTTTATTATTAAAACAAAGGTCAAGTTGCAAACATGCTAAGTCAACTATTTCAAAAGCCATCCACTGCGATGGTCGGAATTGATATCGGATCGCACTCTATCAAAGCAGTGCTTTTAAGTGAAATTGAAACGGGATTTCGACTAGAAGCACTTGCAATTGAACCTATGCCAAAAGGCGCAATGAGCGAGCGCTCTATTCAGGATATTGAAGCAATTGGTAACATAATTACAAAATTAAAAAGAAAACTACCAAAATCTTTAAAATCAGCGGCAGTGGCTGTATCAGGGCAAACCGTTATCACTAAAGTTATTTTTATGGATGTTTCATTAAGTGACGCTGAATTAGAGTCGCAAATTGAAATAGAAGCTGACAGCTTAATACCTTACCCCCTTGATGAAGTGAGTTTAGATTTTGAAAAGCTCTCTACCAACGAAGCCGACCCGAGTAAAATGAATGTGTTGTTATCTGCTGCACGTACAGAAAGTGTTGAAGCCCGTGTGGGCGCACTTGAGGCGGCAAACTTAACCGCTAAAGTGGTTGATGTTGAAAGCTATGCGTTAAGTAGAGCAATGGATGTGTATTATCAGCAATTACCAAGTGACGCCTTTAATAAGTGTGTTGCTGTGGTAGATATTGGCGCTGTTTTAATGTTGGTCAGTGTTGTTCAAGCAGGTGAAACAATTTATACCCGTGACCAAGTGTTTGGTGGCGACCAATACACTAACAGCATTGTGTCTTACTATAACAAAGGCTTTGATGAGGCTGAAATAGGCAAAACAACGGGTGACTTACCCCCTAATTATACTTTTGAAGTGCTGGCACCGTTTCAAACATCATTATTGCAACAAGTGCGCCGTGCGGTACAAATGTTTTTAACAACTACAGGTAAAGATCAAGTAGATTATATTGTGCTAACCGGCGGTACATCGATGATTGACGGTTTAGATAGGTTGTTAATTGAAGAGCTCGGTATTCATGCTGTGGTTGCTGAACCATTTGCAAATATGGAAGTTTCGCCAAAAGTAGACAGAAATGTAATGCAGCGAAATAGAACGCAGTTTGCAATTGCTACTGGTTTGGCATTAAGGAGCTTTTCATCATGCCACATATAAATCTATTGCCGTGGCGAGAGCTACAGCGTGAAGAATCAAAAAAGAAATTTATAACAATTTTAGTTGCGGTTGTTATTGGCTGTTTTGCAAGTATGTACTTACTTAGCTCTTTTTACACGGGGTTAAAAGATGGCCAAAATTTAAAAAATAATTATTTAAGCTCAGAAATAAGCATGCTTGATAAAAAAATCAGTGAAATAAGAGGTTTAGATAGAAAAAAAGAAAACTTACAACAACGTATGCATTTGATTGAAGAGCTACAAAGCAGCCGTAATTTAGGTACTCAAATTATGGATGAAGTAGCTAAAATTGTTCCTCAAGGCGTGTATTTAACTAAGCTTGAGCGCCGCGGCAGTCAAATACATGTGCTAGGGCGCAGCGAATCAAACAATCGTTTATCTACTATGCTGCGTCAGGTGCAAGGCTCATATTTATTAGAAAGACCTACCATGCAAGGCATTGTGGCAGGCGATCAAACATCACGGTTACTCAGTGATTTTAATATGGAGTTTTACGTAAAACCATTTGATGAAATTGGTGAGGTAAGTGATGAACCTTGATTTAAAAGCCTTAAATGAAATAGATTGGAATGAAATTGAGCTCGACAACATTGGCGAGTGGCCCGTTGCAGTAAAAGCAATTTGTTGCTTATTTATAGCCGGTTTAGTGTTGTTTTTTAGTTACAGCCTATTGGTATCTGATGAAATAGACAGCTATCACAGCGCGGTAGCTAAAGAAGTAGAGCTGCGCAGTACCTACAGAACAAAGTATGCCGTAGCCAGTAAGCTTGATATATACCGCCAGCAAATGGTTGAAATGGAAGATAAGTTTTCACAACTACTAAAGCGATTACCTACCTCAAATGAAACCCCAGGCCTGTTAGACGATTTATCTTATGTAGGTACTACTAGCGGTTTAACATTTTTGAAAATTGGCTGGTTACCTGAAGTCGAAAAAGAGTTTTATACTGAGCTGCCAATTAAAATTGAAGTAATAGGCACTTACCATGAATTTGGTGAATTTGTAGGAAAAGTAGCCCAATTACCACGAATTGTAAGTTTACACGACTTTTCGATTGTATCATCTGGCGAAAAGCAACTAACATTCAGTGTGGTAGCAAAAACATATCGTTATGAAGAAGGGGTTAAAAAGTGAGATTAGTCCCTTTATTATCGTTGTCTGTTTTATTGTTGGCAGGTTGTAACGACGATACGTCGGAGCAAAAAGAATTTATTGACCAAGTTAAGGCCAGCACTACGCCTAAAGTTGAGGAAATACCTGAATTAACGCAGTTTGAACATTTTGAATATAATGCATCGCAGTTACGTAGTCCTTTTGTGGCTCCACAGCCTGAAATTATTCAAAATAAGCTAACGCAAATTAAAAATTGTTTACACCCTGACCCTGATAGAGTGAGAGAGCCACTAGAAAAGTACCCGCTCGATAACCTATCAATGAAAGGTACATTAGGCTCTAACGGGCAAATGTGGGCACTGATCACCGCAGCGGATGAAACGCTGCATAGGGTAACGGTAAATAATTACTTAGGGACGTATGACGGTAAAGTTAAGTCTGTAAGTAGTGATTATGTAGAACTAGTTGAATTAATCCCTGATGGGTCGGGTTGTTGGAAAGAGCGGCTGACTAAATTGGAAATGTTAGAGGCGGCAAATAATGGCGCAAATTAATAATAAAAAAGGTAAAACACACATGCATAAGGATGTACTTTGGCATCATCGTTTTCAAACGGTGTTATTTGTCATATTGGCTCTTTTTGTTGCAAAAACAGCCAGTGCAGCGCCGCTACTTTATGATGTACGTTATAACCCCTTGCTAAAAGGCGAGACAGAGTTACAACTTGTATTTGACGAAGAGCTAACACAACAACCTAAAATTCAAGTACACAACACACCAGCGCGCATAGAAATGCTATTTGATGGTGCAGAACTAGAACAGGGTCTTGAAAATGTGCCGGTCGATCACGCAGGTATTAACAGTGTAAGCAGCGTACTAACAGAGCAGGGCTTAAAAGTTACGGTAAATTTAGAGCGTTTAAAAATATACGAAACACAAGTTAATAATAACTTAGTGTCGTTGCGCGTATCTGATAACCCGCTTACTGAGCAAGCTTCTGATGAAAGCAGCAATAGTTATGATGCCTCAAGCGCTTATATTAATCGGATTCAATCTATTGATTTTCGCCGTGGTGAAAAAGGCGAAGCAAAAGTTTTAGTATTTTTACAAGACACGCAAGCTGCAATAGAAGTACATGAAAGTGGTGGAAAAATAATTGCAGAGTTTCATCACACAGATATTTTAGATGACTTACTGTATGAATTAGATGTGCTAGATTTTGGTACTGTAGTAAGTACCATTGAGACCTTTAAAGAAGATAGCTTAAGCCGTGTAGTTATTGAGCCTAATGCTGCTTTTACCTTTACCTACCAGCAAATAGATAACATTTTAACGTTAACCATTGAAAAAGATGAAACGCAAAATGCCTATTTAGATGGCGGCAAGGAATATCAAGGTCGTCCAATGACCTTAAACTTCCAAGATATTTCGGTTAGAGCTGTACTGCAAATCATAGCGGGTTATAACGAGTTTAACTTAGTAACGAGTGACTCAGTAACTGGCAATATTACACTTCGTTTAGATGGCGTTCCATGGGATCAGGCTTTAGATGTTGTACTGCGTATTAAAGGCCTTGATAAGCGTATGGATGGCTCTATATTGATGGTTGCGCCAGCTGAAGAGCTCGCAGCACGTGAAGCTAAAGATTTACTAGCAAAACAAAAGGTGGAGGATTTAGAGCCGCTTTACAGTGAGTATATTCGTTTAAACTACGCTAAGGCTGAAGATTTTGCGGATTTACTGAAAACCGATACTAACAGCATCATTTCTGCCCGAGGCAGTGTATCGGTTGACCAGCGTACCAATACATTACTTATTAAAGATACAGCGAAGAGCATTGAGAGTATTCGTCGTATGATTGAAACACTCGATATTCCAGTGCAACAGGTTGTTATTGAATCACGTATGGTAACAGTGCGCGATAACGTCACAGAAGATTTAGGCGTGCGTTGGGGATTTAGTGATCAACAAGATAGTGATGGTATATCTGGCTCGCTTGAAGGAGCTGAGTCTATCTCAAATGGCACTATTCCTGATTTATCAGACCGTCTTAATGTAAACCTACCTATTACTAACCCTGCGGCAAGTATTGGTTTACACATAGCTAAGTTGGCTAATGGCACTTTAATTGATTTAGAGCTAAGTGCTTTAGAAGAAGAAAATAAAGGTGAGATTATCGCAAGTCCGCGCATTACTGCAGCTAATCAGCAAAAAGCACGTATTGAGCAAGGTACTGAAATCCCCTATACCGAATCAGCCTCAAGTGGTGCTACTACTGTAAGCTTTAAAAAAGCGGTATTGAGCCTTGAGGTTACACCGCATATAACGCCTGATAACAAAGTTATTTTAGACTTAGTTATTACACAAGATACTCGTGGCGAAACGGTTCAAACCGGAACAGGTGAAGCGGTTTCGATAGACACTCAACAAATTGAAACACAAGTGCTGGTTGATAACGGCCAAACCGTTGTGCTGGGTGGTATTTTTCAGCAGCAAATAATTAATACCACAAATAAAGTACCTGTACTTGGTGATATTCCGTATGTTGGACGCTTATTTAAGAGCACCAGCGAGTTTAATGAGAAACGTGAATTACTTATTTTCGTGACACCGAAAATACAAATAGACTAAAATTTAGTGGTTTTATGTTCGTCAACGAGTGTTTATTGATAATAATTGCTCGTTATATGGCTTTTTATTGTAATAGACTTGAAATACCCGGCCAATTACTGAGATAATCCCCTCCTTAATTTTGGGGCCAGGTCGTTAGGCGGGGTTTTATTTCAAATTTTAGAGTTCGTTTGTACTAAAAGATATGGCTGAGAAACGTAATATATTTCTAGTTGGCCCCATGGGGGCTGGCAAAAGCACGATTGGTCGTCACATCGCTGACCAATTACACCTTGAATTTGTCGATTCTGATCAAGAAATCGAACGCCGTACCGGTGCAGATATTGCCTGGGTGTTTGATCTTGAGGGTGAAGAAGGCTTTAGACTTCGTGAAGAATCTGTTATTGGCGACTTAACCGAAATGCAAGGTATTGTACTTGCAACCGGTGGTGGTTCAGTAATGAGTAAAGAAGTTCGAAACAAGCTTTCGGCTCGTGGTATCGTTGTATACCTAGAGACACCTATAGAAAAGCAAGTTGCACGCACGCAACGCGACAAGCGTCGCCCATTACTGCAAACTGAAGAAGCACCTCGTAATGTACTAGAGCGCTTAGCAGAAGAACGCGAGCCACTATACAAAGAAGTTGCCGATTTTGTTGTACGCACCGATGAGCAAAGCGCTAAAGTTGTTGCTAACCAAATCATCGAGAAATTAGATTTTTAAAAACCAATAATAAAGGAAATAACAAAGCATGCTTGAATTAACTGTTAATTTGGACGAGCGAAGTTATCCTATTTTTATTGGTCAATCTGCACTTCAAGATAATGGCCGCCTTGTTCACCACATTGGTGATTGTCGGCCTATCATTATCACTAACGACACAGTTGCGCCTTTATATTTACAAGGACTGCTTGATTCGTTAGCTGATCTAGACCCTCTTTCTTTTGTCATTCCCGATGGTGAGCAATACAAGTCACTTGAATGGTTTGAGAAAATATCTGCTTTTTTATTGCAAAATAATTGCGGCCGAGACACATGCTTAATTGCACTAGGTGGCGGCGTTATTGGCGATTTAACAGGCTTTGTTGCTGCATGTTATCAGCGCGGTGTACCGTTTATTCAAATTCCGACCACGGTACTATCACAAGTTGACTCCTCTGTAGGGGGCAAAACAGCGGTAAATCACCCACTGGGTAAAAACATGATTGGGGCGTTTTATCAGCCGCAAGCGGTTTTTATTGATACTAATTCACTTCACACTTTACCGGCGCGCGAATTTGCAGCGGGTATGGCCGAAGTTATTAAGTATGGTTTAATTTACGATACCGAGCTATTTGCTTTTATTGAGCAAAATGTAGAAAAGCTACAGCAACTAGATGAAGCAAGTTTGCAGCATATTATTTATAGATGTTGTGAAATTAAAGCGCTTATCGTGGCGCAAGATGAAAAAGAAAATGGCCTTCGTGCATTACTCAACTTAGGGCATACCTTTGCGCATGCAATTGAAGCGCAAATGGGATACGGTGTATGGCTACATGGCGAGGCTGTTGCTACCGGAATGGTACTTGCTGCTAAATTAGCGCATACACGCGGTGACTTATCGCAAACTGAGGTAGATAGAATTGTAACGCTACTCAAGCTTTATAATTTACCGACTGAGATCCCAAGTGAAATGACTGCTGAGCAGTTTTTAATGCATATGCGTAAAGACAAAAAAAATAAAAAAGGCACTATCCGCTTTATTTTACCTACTCAATTTGGTCAATGCGCATTGGTAGATGACGTATCAGACGACCAAGTTAGAGCGTTAATCGAGCAATAATGCAGGCGCAAATTTTACCAAGCCGTGCGGCGTTGGTGGATAGAATCGCTCTGCAATTTGAATACGGGCAAAACTTAATTGTATTACTAGGCACCTCTGGCTTAGGCAAAAGTTATATGCTCGAAACCTTCATCACCGACAAATACAACAGTTTTAATAAAGCATTTGTACAAGTAAGTGCCAGTGTAAATGATGTATCACTGATGAGTGATATATTAGAGCAAAGCTTTAACTCTCCGCTGATTGATCACGATTTATCGTTAAGTGAAAACTTTTACCAATTGTTGCAGCAGCAGCCGTGTGAGGCTTGTTTGTGGGTGCTCGATAATGCAAGGCACTTATCTGAAGAGTTATTACAGGAATTAGAGTTACTTGCCAAAAACAGCCCTGTAACGCTTTATATCATGCTAGCTTCGCAATCAAAGCTAGCTATTAATAATGCGGTTGAAATTTACTTAGAGCCTTTATCTGCACATGAATCTAAACAGCTAATGAGCTGGTATTTTCCTAATTTACCGTATGATGAAGACCCCGTATTTAGCGCATTTTTAAATGAAGCGAATGGCAACCCCAGCTTATTATTAGCATGGCAACCAACGGAGCATGTGGCTGATATTGTAAAAAAAGATAAAGTGTCGTGGCGAGTACACTTAATCTCGTTGTTAATTATAATTATGCTACTTATCATTGGGTTGCTGTATAAAAATGACATGACCCAGTGGTGGCAAACGTACTATCAAAATCAACAAAGCCAGGACATAGATACCGCTATTCCTGCTTCTAAAATTGTCGCTATCCCAAGCGCGGATAAAGAAGTCAGTAATGACAATTCTGATATATCAAAAGCGGATTTGCCTTTAGAGCCGGTCAGCGATAAATCACAAGGTAATGTAGCGCCCCATAAAAACGATGTGCCGGCGATAATGCAAAGTTTAACGCGTCAGGCTCAACAAAGCGCTCAAAGCGCTCAAAGTGAGCAAAGCGAGGCGTTACCACAAAGCTTAAACACTCCTGAGACTATTGAGCCAATTGAAAGTGACGATAAAGAAAGCCCGCAGCCTAAAATCTCAAATAACGTATCCGATAACGCTTGGTATTTAGCTCAGCCAGATAATAATACAACTGTGCAGCTGCTAGCCGTTACACAGGAAAAAATCACCCGTGAGTTTATTATTGAACATAATTTAAGCCAGCGCGCTAAGGTATATCAAACTAAGCGAAATAATAAAGTGTGGTGGGTGGTTACTATTGGCAGTTATGCATCACTCGCTGATGCTAAAAGTGCGTTGTCTGCCTTGTCGAGTGCGCTTAGAAAGAACAAGCCTTTTTATAAAAAAATCAGCAAAATAAAACAAGAAATTGCACGACTTGATCAGTAAACTGACTCACTTTAGTGTAAAATCGCGCTACAGCAGATTGAAGTTAAGAACCAATGCAACAAAAGAGTAGAGCCTTCCTTAAATGGGCTGGCGGTAAATACAGCCTAGTTGAAGATATTAATGCACGTTTATCTCAAGCCAGCAAACACGCTGAAACCTTGGTAGAACCTTTTGTAGGTGCAGGCTCGGTATTTTTAAATAGTAATTTTAAACACTATTTACTCAACGACATCAATGCTGATTTAATTAACTTATACAAAGAGCTCAAGCGCTCGCCTGATGAGTTTATAAGTGACTCTAAAAAACTATTTGTTGATTTAAATAACCACCCAGACGCTTACTACGAATACCGTGTACAGTTTAATAAAAGCAGTGATGTGTATGAGCGCGCAATGCTCTTTTTATACATGAATCGCCATGGTTACAATGGGCTGTGTAGGTATAACCTCAAAGGCATTTTTAACGTGCCATTTGGTAAATATAAAAAGCCTTATTTTCCTGAAAAAGAAATGTACTTTTTTGCCGAAAAAGCACAAAAAGCCACATTTACCTGCCTAAGCTACGATGATGTGTTTAAGCTTGTGCCAAACAATGCGGTTATTTATTGCGATCCGCCTTATGTGCCGTTAAGTAAAACAGCGTCGTTTACCTCTTATGCTAAAGGCGGGTTTAATTTAGACGATCAAGCAAACTTGGCAAACTTAGCCGAGCAAGCCGCGTTCGAAAACAATACCCCAGTGCTTATATCTAACCACGATACCGTGTGGACGCGAAAAATTTATAGCCAAGCTACGCTTGGTAAAATTCAGGTAAAACGTACTATCAGCCCTAAAGGTGGATCACGCAACAAGGTCGACGAGTTAATGGCTATGTATTTAGCACCCAAGCAACCACTGCGTAAATTGTCACTACAAAAATAACAAAAAACAGCACAGCTAAAGCAATAATAAAAAGAGGGGAGTGTTGTTGGAAGTCGGCTTGGCGTTTGTGCTCTGATTGCACACCAAAAAATGCTGCTAGCACACTTTGCAACGCGCTAATAAAGTGCAGCATTATTTAAAATAGAGGTTTTATTGAAGGCGTATTCTTAGCGTCTTCTGAGCTAGTTAATAGCTCTAATAAATCTAAATAATGAAACTGCGCACTGCGGCTATCGCCTGTTAGCCACGAAAACCACGATGAGTCTTCTTCTACTTTCGCACACGTTAAGGTGTTTGAAGCGTTTTTACTACTTGCCTGATGCTGACAATTGCTAACTAAGCTTAAATCTTGCTCAGAACTTGGCGCAAAACTAAATGCTCCAATAAATAACAATGCCGACGCAATTAAGATCCCTGTTTTAAATGCACGCATAATATTAGCCTAAAATTAAGTTACTCCTTTAATAATAACAAAAGCTGTATAAATAACAAACTAATATTTATCTGTAATAGCTAAGGCCTGTTGAAACTTGCGAGTTAAAGTGTGCTCTCAAGCTAAGAGTTTTTAAATCGCGACCCGAGGGTTGTAATCGAGTGGGCACAATAACTGCTCTTGCGTAAACTAATAACTTGTATCATGTAAGCATGGCTTGTGTATCCTACTCACGGCCTTACCAAAAATTAAACATGCTGCCTAAAACTCAACCACTAAAGCTCAACACGCCCTAAAGCTTTTTATAAATAAATACTTATGTATTTAAATCGATATTTTTAGTTATGCCTAATTTACAGTGTATTACTTGGGAAACCTTAGCATTTACGGTACATTAAGGCATACTTTACTGATTGACGGATTACTATGTTAAACCCTGAACAAAAATACTTAATTGCGCCTTCTATTTTGTCAGCCGATTTTGCAAAATTAGGCGAAGATGTGGATAAAGTACTCGCTGCAGGCGCTGATGTAGTACATTTTGATGTCATGGATAATCACTACGTGCCTAATCTCACTATTGGGCCTATGGTGTGTAAAGCGCTTAGAGATTACGGTGTAACAGCCCCTATAGATGTGCACCTAATGGTAAAACCAGTCGACAGTATAATTCCTTTGTTTGCAGAGGCCGGCGCATCAATAATTACTTTTCACCCTGAGGCCAGCGAGCATATAGACCGCACCATACAGCTCATTAAAGACCATGGTTGTAAAGCAGGCTTAGTATTTAACCCTGCCACCAGCCTTAGCTACCTCGATCACGTTATTGATAAGCTAGATACTATTTTATTAATGTCGGTAAACCCAGGCTTTGGCGGCCAAAGCTTTATTCCCCACACCCTTGAAAAACTAGCTCAAGCTAAGCAGCGTATAGTTGCGTCGGGTCGTGATATTCGCCTAGAAGTAGATGGTGGTATTAAGGTTGATAACATAGCCGCAGCAGCGCAAGCAGGTGCCGATATGTTTGTAGCAGGGTCTGCTATTTTTAATGAGCCTGATTACAAGGTTGTTATTGATCAAATGCGTGAGCAGTTAGGAAACGTAAAGTAATGAAATATGATGTAGCTTTGTTCGACCTTGACGGTACACTTGTTGATAGCGTTTACGATTTATACCTAGCAGTAAACTTAACACTGAGTGATTTAGCGTTTCCTATTGTTAGCCAAAGCTTGGTTGAAAGCTGGATAGGCAACGGTATTGAAACCCTAGTCAAACGTGCACTCAGCGGCGATATGCAAATTAGCGAACATTTAGATGAAGCGCTTAGTGCAAAAGCCATTGCCTTATTTTACCAACATTATGAGCAGCTAGTGGGCAAGTATAGTGTGTTGTATCAGCATGTAGAAACAGGGCTCAGTGCTTTGCGGGGCATGCCAAAAGCACTTGTTACTAATAAGGCGCGCCTATTTACCGAGCTACTACTTGATAAGCTTTCCCTTACCAGTCACTTTGAAGTGATAGTGTGTGGAGACGATATGGCTAAAAAGCCTTCACCAGCGCCTTTATTGTATGCATGTAACAAGCTGAATGTTGAGCCGAGTAAGGCTATTATGATTGGCGATTCAAAAAGCGATATATTGGCAGCACATGCCGCTAAAATTGATGTAATAGCGGTGGATTATGGTTATAACCAAGGCGAAAATCTTGAGGATTATAATCCACAGTACCTATGCGATAACTTCTTAGATATAATACCAACACTAACACAGCGTTAAAATTTTTAATTAACTAAACACTAAAGGAAAATCATGAGTAAACCAGTAGTTTTAAGTGGCATTCAGCCAACCGGTGGTATGACAATAGGCAACTATGTTGGCGCTATTAACCAGTGGCTAAAGCTACAGGAAGACCACGAAAGTTTCTTTATGCTAGTTGATTTACACGCGATTACTGTTCGCCAAGAGCCTGAACTTCTTCGCTCTCGTGTATTAGATGGTATAGCGTTATATGCGGCATGTGGCATAGACCCTGAAAAATCGGCCTTATTTGTACAGTCGCAAGTGCCAGAACATGCGCAGTTAGCATGGGTGCTAAATTGTTACGCACAAATGGGCGAGCTTAACCGCATGACCCAGTTTAAAGACAAGTCATCTAAACATGCTAACAATGTAAACGTCGGTTTATTTTCGTACCCAGTATTGCAAGCAGCGGATATTTTATTATACCAAGCAGACCAAGTACCGGTAGGGGATGACCAAAAGCAGCACTTAGAGTTAACGCGTGATATAGCGACACGCTTTAATAATTTATACGGTGACGTATTTAAGTTACCAGAGCCATATATTCCTGAATTTGGCGCACGCGTAATGAGCCTTCAAGATCCGCTCAAAAAAATGTCTAAGTCTGATGAAAACCCTAATGGCTACATCATGCTATTAGATGAGCCTAAAAAGATTGAGAAAAAGCTTAAAAAAGCAGTAACCGATTCAGACGAGCAAGCGCGTATTTACTTTGACCGTACTGAAAAGCCAGGCGTTTCTAATTTACTTACTTTATTAAGCGTAGCCACTAAGCGCTCAATTGAAGACTTAGTGCCAGAGTATGAAGATAAAATGTATGGTCACCTGAAAAAAGACACAGCCGATGCAGTTGTTAGCATGATTGAGCCAATCCAAGCCCGTTTTAAAGAGATCAGAGAAGATCAAAACTTACTTGATAGCATCATGAAATCAGGCGCAGAAAAAGCCAGTGTACGTGCAGAAAAAACACTTAAATCGGTTTACGATGCACTAGGGTTTATTCCTCGTACATAAATTAGTATAAGCAAATAAAAATGCCGCTAAATTTAGCGGCATTTTTGTAACTTTTAATGAATACTTTTTATTATCTATCTTAAAGCAATGGTTTTAGGTAATGCCCAGTATGCGAGCGTTCACATTCGGCTACTTCTTCAGGCGTGCCTGCAATGAGTATTTCACCGCCCCCAGCGCCCCCTTCAGGGCCTAAATCAACCACCCAGTCTGCGGTTTTAACCACATCTAAGTTATGCTCAATTACCACAATGGTATTACCATGATCGCGCAGGCGATGTAATACCACAAGTAGTTGTTCAATATCGGCAAAGTGAAGGCCGGTTGTTGGCTCATCAAGTATATACAATGTTTTACCTGTATCGCGTTTAGAAAGCTCACGAGCCAGTTTTACACGTTGTGCTTCACCACCAGAGAGCGTGGTAGCAGCTTGCCCTAGGCGAATATACGATAAACCTACGTCCATTAGCGTTTTAAGTTTACGCGCTATTGCAGGTATTTTATCAAAGTAGTCGTGCGCGTCTTCAACGGTCATTTCGAGCACTTGGTGAATGTTTTTACCTTTGTATTGTACTTCTAAGGTTTCGCGGTTATAGCGCGCGCCCTTACATACATCGCACGGTACATATACATCAGGTAAAAAGTGCATTTCTACTTTAATTACGCCATCGCCCTGGCAAGCTTCACAGCGCCCGCCTTTTACGTTAAAGCTAAAGCGACCTACTTTATAGCCGCGAGAGCGGGCTTCTTGTGTCCCTGCAAATAACTCACGAATACCGGTAAAAATACCTGTGTAGGTTGCAGGGTTTGAGCGCGGTGTGCGACCAATTGGGCTTTGGTCAATATCAATCACTTTGTCAAAATGATCAAGGCCACTAATTGATTTGTAAGGCGCGGCTTCTGCTGTAGTCGCGCCGTTAAGCTCGGTATGCGCAAGCTTAAAGAGTGTATCGTTAATGAGCGTTGATTTACCTGAGCCCGATACCCCTGTAATACAGGTTAATAAGCCAAATGGAATTTTTAAGTCTACATTTTTTAGGTTATTACCTGTGGCACCAAATAGCTCAAGCCATTTGTCGCTGGTTGGGTTACGCTCTTTTGGTACTTCTATTTTGCGCACGCCTGATAAAAACTGGCCCGTTACTGAGTCTTTAGTGGCTAAAATATCGTCACGTGTACCTTGTGCAATAATATGTCCGCCGTGCACTCCCGCGCCTGGGCCAATATCAATAATGTGATCGGCTGCGCGAATGGCATCTTCATCATGCTCAACTACAATCACGGTGTTACCTAAGTCGCGTAAATGCACCAATGTTTGTAATAAACGGTCGTTATCGCGCTGGTGTAAACCAATTGATGGCTCATCCAGTACGTACATTACGCCTACAAGGCCCGCACCTATTTGGCTGGCTAAACGAATACGCTGGGCTTCACCACCGGAGAGGGTATCGGCACTGCGCTCAAGCGATAAGTAATTAAGTCCTACATTAATTAAAAACGATAAGCGGTCGCGAATTTCTTTCAGGATTTTTTCAGCTATTTGGGCTTTTTGGCCTGTTAGTGATAGCCCTTCAAAAAAGTCCATCGCTTCGCCAATACTCATAGTCGTAATAGCAGGTAGGTTTGTTTGACCTATAAATACGTGGCGTGCTTCTTGGCGTAAACGCGAGCCATGACAACTAGGACACGCTTGGCTAGTCTGATATTTAGCGAGCTCTTCACGCACCGAGTTTGACTCAGTTTCGCGATAGCGACGGTTCATGTTGTTTAACACGCCTTCAAACTCGTGGTTGCGTGTTATTAAATCGCCCCTATCGTTACGGTAGTTAAAGGCTATTTTTGTTTGCCCTGAGCCTTCTAAAATAATTTTTTGCGATTCTTTAGCCAGCTTTTCAAATGGCACATCTAAATCAAAGTTATAGTGCTCGGCGACCGCCTGTAGCATTTGAAAATAATAAAAGCTGCGTTTATCCCATCCTTTAATAGCACCACCTGCAAGGCTGAGCTCTGGGTTATGTACCACACGGTTAGGATCAAAGTATTGGCGTACGCCTAAACCATCACAGCTTTGACACGCACCTGCAGGGTTATTAAACGAAAATAAGCGCGGTTCTAATTCGGTCATTGCGTAGCCACAGGTGGGGCAGGCAAAATTTGCCGAGAACAGCATTTCTTCTATCGTGCTGTCGTCCATGAAGGCTACATTTGCCACACCGCCAGACATCTCTAGTGCGGTTTCGAACGACTCTGCTAAACGCTGCTGTTGGCCATCTTTTACTTTAAAGCGGTCAACCACCACTTCAATAGTGTGTTTTTTATGAAGCTCAAGTGTTGGCGGATCTGATAAGTCGCATACTTCGCCGTCTATACGAGCGCGAATGTAGCCTTGGCTTGCAAGTTGCTCAAGTAATTTAATGTGCTCACCTTTACGATCTTTAACCACTGGCGCTAAAAGCATCAGCTTAGTGCCCTCTGGCAGTGCTAAAACGGTATCAACCATTTGGCTAATTGTTTGAGCTGCAAGCGGTAAGTCGTGGGTTGGGCATCGTGGTTCGCCCACGCGGGCAAACATTAAACGCAAGTAATCGTATATTTCGGTAATGGTACCCACTGTTGAGCGAGGATTGTGCGATGTAGATTTTTGCTCAATAGAAATGGCGGGAGAGAGGCCTTCAATATGATCAACGTCGGGCTTTTCCATTAACGATAAAAATTGCCTTGCGTAGGCAGAAAGTGACTCAACATAACGACGCTGTCCTTCTGCATATAAAGTATCAAATGCCAGTGATGACTTTCCCGAACCAGATAGGCCTGTGATAACAATTAATTTATCACGTGGGATGGTTAGGCTGATGTCTTTTAAATTGTGCGTACGGGCGCCTCGGACTTCAATGTTTTCCATGCTATCTCGTTTATTACCAAAATTATTTGTCCAGTATCGCATAATACGAAACATTATTAATCAATGATCAACGAAAAAATCCTTACTTATAGGCGATTAATTATTGCCAAGCTTGTGGTAGAATCCCAGCCTAAATTTTTCATATCGTAAGAATACGCAGATAATGACCGCATCTTCACTTAATTCACGAGAAAAGCGCGCCGCTGTATCGCTGGCGAGTGTGTTTGCATTTAGAATGCTTGGCTTGTTTATGCTGATGCCTGTATTGGCTATTTATGGCCAATCGCTTGATGGTTTTTCGCCTATGTGGATAGGATTTGCTATTGGCGCGTATGGCTTAACGCAAGCGGTACTGCAAATTCCTATGGGGCGTTTGTCAGATAAAATAGGCCGTAAAAAAGTCATTGTTGGTGGCTTAGTTGTGTTTGCGTTGGGCTCTGTTATTGCAGCCCTTGCTGAATCTATTCAAATGGTTACAGTGGGCCGTGCACTACAAGGTATGGGCGCTATAGCCAGTGCGCTGCTTGCTTTTGCCAGCGACCTAAGCCGCGACGAACAGCGCCCTAAAGTAATGGCGGTGATTGGTATGAGCATAGGCATGAGCTTTGCTTTTGCTATGTTACTTGGGCCTATTGTTGCCGCGTCGTGGGGTGTAGCAGGGGTGTTTTGGTTAACAGCAATCCTTGCCGTGTTTGGTATTGGTATTATTTTATTTCTAGTGCCAAACGCAGTAAACAAAGCGCCCAAAGGCGATACCTTGGCAAGCTTTAGTGATATTAAAAAGCTTATTAAGCATCCGCAATTATCGCGCTTAAATGCAGGTGTATTACTGCTACATTTAACGCTAACCACTATTTTTGTGGTACTGCCAAGCCAACTAATAAAAGATGGCTTAGTGGCAAACCATCATTGGTATTTATATATTCCAGTATTGCTGTTAGCGTTTATTTTAATGGTCCCTATTATGATTATTGCCATTAAAAAAGAAAAAGAAAAACAGGCGTTTATTGGCTCAGTAGCACTGCTTTCTATTAGTATGTTTGCTATGTCTATTTGGGTGAATAGCGTGGTTGGCATTGCCATTTGTATGTTGCTTTATTTTGTAGCATTTAATTTTTTAGAAGCCACTATGCCTGCTCTTGTATCGCGTATTGCGCCCGCTAGCCAAAAAGGTTCGGCTATGGGTGGGTATTCGTCTAGCCAGTTTTTAGGGGCTTTTTTAGGTGGTATTTTAGGGGGTTATGTTGCTCAAACTACAAGTACGCAAGCTGTGTTTGCGGCAGCGGCACTTGTTGGGTTAATATGGCTTATTATTGCGTGGAAAATGCAAGTCCCACCGAAAAGTAAAGTTATTAGTTTAATGACCAATTTAAGTTCTGAAGAGCAAGCTCAAGCACTTGCTTCTCAGCTAGTTGCTTTACCTGGCGTAATAGAAGCAACAGTAGTACGCGACGAAAGCCGCAGCTATTTAAAGATTAATGATAAAGAATTTGACCTAGACCAAGCACGTAAAGTAGCTGGTTTAATCTAACGTTTATAGGAGAAGGTTCCATGGCACGCGGTGTGAACAAAGTAATTTTGGTTGGTAATTTAGGACAAGATCCTGAAGTTCGTTACATGCCTAATGGCAATGGTGTAGCAAATATTACCTTAGCAACGTCAGACAGCTATAAAGACAAAAACACTGGCCAAATGGTTGATAAAACTGAATGGCACCGTGTAGTATTTTTTGGCAAGCTAGCTGAAATTGTTGGTGAGTACTGCCGTAAAGGCTCGCAGATTTACGTTGAAGGTAAACTTCAAACACGTAAATGGACCGACCAACAAGGCCAAGAAAAATACACAACAGAAATCGTTGTTGATGGCTTTACGGGTCAAATGCAAATGCTAGGCGCTCGCGGTGGCGATCAGCAAGGTGGTGGTTATCAAGGTAATCAAGGTGGCCAACAAGGTGGCGGTTACCAAAATAATCAACAAGGCGGTGGCTATGGTCAAAACAACCAAGCTCAAAACAGCCAGCAAGGTGGTTATGCACCACAGCAACAAGCTGCACCAGCACAACGCCCAGCTGCAGCACCTGCTCCACAGCAAAATAACCAATACCAACAATCAAACAACAGTGGCTTTGCTCCTGGGCAAAGTAATGCGCCACAGCAGCAAGGTGGTTTTGCACCTAAGCCGCAAAACGCCCCTCAGGGCGGTGCATCAAATCCTATGGAACCAACAATAGATTTTGATGACGACATTCCGTTTTAACCAAAGATAAAATGTAAAATGTTGAAAAAAACATCTAAAGCCGCTATTTAGCGGCTTTTTTGTAACTACACGTTTTAGCACAAAAGGCACTGTTTCTATCTACCATTTAACGCCTTAAAGTCACTCAAAACGCGCTATTAGCGCCTTTTTATAGGCTAAAAATTGAATGGCACATATAACTAAAAAGCAGCCTGAGTAAGTCACTAACTGAGCAACTGGCTCGGGGCGAACAAAATATTCATGTAACAGCGCCCCAATTAACGTACCCGCCAATAAAACATACGCAACATAGGTAAACAGTGCTTTTTGCTTTTCATTTTTAATAAACAAAAGAGCAAGCATCATTAAACCCACTACCAACTCCAGTAAACCAACGCTATACATATAAATTTTAGCGTTAACGGGCAGTACCTGCGCAAAGTAGCTAAAGGTTTTAACGCTTACCTGCGCTGCTAATAATTTTGGCAGGGCAAACTTAAACATAAAAAGCGCGCTGGCTAAATTTAAAAGGTTACTAAATAAATTCTTCATGAAAGCTTATGCCTTAATAAAGCAGCCGTAAGGTAATAAACGCCACGGCTGCAATTTAAATGGTTACACAACAGTGCCGCGAATAGGGTAGTTATTTTGCTCTTTAATAAACTTTAGGCCTCTTACAACCACGTCTAACTCAGGGCGTAAATACGGGGCATTAGAAATATTTACAGCTTGCAATACCCCTTGCTCATTTACGACAAATATCGCGGGCTCTGCAAAGTTGTGGTCGGTTTCTTGCTCAGAGCGAGGTGAGGAAATATACAGCCCAAGTTGTTTCATTTGCTGCGGTGTTAAACCATACGCAATAGGAAAGCTAATCGCGAGTGTGTCCATGCTTTGTGTTAGCTGTGCGCGGCTATCTGCAGAAACGGCACAAACGCTCACCCCAAGTGCCTTTAATGCGGGTAATTGCGCTTCTAGTAAATTTAAGTAACGCATACAAAGCGGGCAATGCTTGCCTCTGTATACCACGAGCATTTGCCACTCGGCGCCACCGTGCGGCTTACTTAGATCTGCGGTTGTACCATCGAGCAAGTGTGCAGTAACTGTTGGAAATGAATTACCGGCTATTAATTTAAATGACTCTGACATAAAAACCTCTTTTATACTGATTGTGAATGATTTTTTTTAACAAATAAGTACAGCGCGGTGAGTGCACATAAGCTGATACAGCTAATAAAAATATTGCGAGTGCCTCCTGGGATATATTCAACAAACGATGTTAAAAATTGCCCAGAAAAAACAGCCATTGTGAAATAAGAGAGGTTACGACCGCGAACAGAGGCTGCGCTGCGCTCTACGGTCATATGGTTTAATAGTGGGATGCTAAAACCAAAGCCAATACCGCTAAACACAGCGCCTATTACCAATAACGCTGTACCCGTTTGTAAAAAGAAAGCAAATGATGCCCCATAGCCTATAAATGCCAGCGCAAGTACTTTTTGCTCGCCCATTTTTTTAGTTAACTGAGGCATAAAGTGTGCCCCAACAACAGCCACTAACGAGATGAAAGAGAGTAAAAACCCTACTTGTTCTTCATTATAATTTTGCGCATGCATTGTGCTGGGTAGTAAAACAATTGCGCTAAAAAACGTGATCATTGCAAGCACAGCCAGCGAATACACATGCTTAAGAGATAAGCCTTTATTTGATATTACGTGCTCTTGTGTTGCTTGTGCCTCTTGTGCTTGAGGGTGATTACGCGGCACAAAAAGTAGCAACATGGCTAAAAATACCCAAGAAATAAGGTACAACGATAATGGTAAAGCCCAATGCTGCACAGCAAGTAGGCCACCTATAAATAGAAATATAACGCCACCGAGCTCTATTGCCATACCTTGCTTAGCAAGCATGCCTAGGCGCGCTTTACCAAAGTACCACTGTGATATTAAAACGGTACAACCGGCCATAACAATTGAGGTAACACCGCCAAGCAAAATACGGTTAGCAAAAACCAACAACGGCCCTTGTAACCAATACACGCTTGCACCTAAAAAGCCGTATAAAAATAAGCCAATAATTAATGAACGGTAAGCGCCATATTTATCAATTAATTTACCTGCAATAGGCGCAAATATAACAGCCCCTAAAGCCGGTAAGGTCACTAAAAATACCGCACTGTCAGCAACATTTAGGGCTGTTGATATACTGATTAAACCAGGTGCAACCAATGCACCCACCATGATTGTTAAGCAAGCTATACACAGCAAAGTGTAGCTTCCTGCGTTATTGAGTTTATTCATAAGTATTCTCTGTTTTTAAATGGGGCAACTAAGGGGGACTTACGCTTAGTTGCAAGGAGTTAATGGCGGTTATTTTTTTGCGAGAGAGTTAAAAGCAGCGCTGATGGTAATTAACACTACACTAAGGACGACTACGCCAGGCCACTGGTACAAAGCAAAGGCTTTCACACCAATAATTGAGCCAAAGGCGCCGCCTAAGTAGTAGCCGAGCATGTAAACACCATTAATACGGCTTTGTGCGCTTGGGTCTATGCTAAATACGCGGACTTGATTGGCTACTTGTGCGCTAAAAATAGCGAAGTCGATTAAAATAATACCGATAATTAGGGCTATTAGGTTTCCTAAAAAAACGCCTGTAATAGCAAAACCAATTGCGGCAAGTGTGAGTACTATCATGACTAATTTTTTAGAGCCCAACGCATTGACCCACTTACCCGAAGACTTAGCCCCTATTACGCCAGCTAATGCGATGATGCCAAATAATCCGGCCTCTTGGGCACTGTAGTTAAAAGGTGCATCACTGACATAAATAGCTAAAGTAGCCCACAGTACATTAAAAGCAGCAAACCAAAGCGCGCCAGTTAAAGTAAACACTTGTAGTGGTTTGTGCTGTTTAAATAACGCCACTGTACTTTTAAGTAGCGGCCAGTAACGTAAGCTAGTTTGTGGTTTATTTAGGGGTAAAAAGAGCCTAAGTAGTACACCAAATAGCGCAGCTAATATTGCAGACATAACAAATACGCCACGCCAACCAAAGTGCTCTCCTACAAAGCCGCTTAACGTGCGTGAAAGTAAAATACCAATGGTTAGACCCATCATTAAGGTGCCCAATGTCGCCCCTTTATTTTCAGCAGATACAAGTGATGCCGCAAAAGGGATTAATTGCTGGGTAATGTTGGCACTTATCCCTATTAAAAATACCGACATTAATAACAGCGGTAAGTTAGGTGTAAATACGGCAAAGCTACATGCAATAACCAGTAAGCCCGATAAAATGCTTATTAAGCGCCGACGCGCAATAGAATCCCCCAGCGGCGAAATAAACAATAGGGCAAAAGCGTAACCAAACTGAGTAAATGCGGGAATGCTACCAAGTTGTGAATCCGTTAAATTAAACTCGTTACCAATCAGAGGTAAAATTGGCTGGCTGTAATATAGGTTTGCAGCGGTTGCTGCAATGGCGGTTGTCATCAACAATAAAATAAAGCGACTTAACGAGGCGCTTTGCATTACCTGGGTCATTTTGCTCTCCAACATTAAAAGGTAGGCGAATGATAGAGGGAGAAGCTTGATGTTAGAAATGTTTAAATTTGATGGAATCTATACAAATAACGTATAGTTGTTGCTATACCTCTCACACAGAGCAAATTTGAGTCGCACATGGATATAAAAATATTAAAAAGTTTTATTGCAGTGGCTAAGCACCTGAGCTTTTCAGATGCGGCTCAAGAGCTACATACTGTTCAACCCGCTATAAGTCGCCATATTTCTTCGTTAGAAGAGCAGCTAGGTGTTAGCTTGTTTATCCGTAACTCTCGGGAGGTGTCGATCACGCAAGCGGGAGAGCAGTTAGTTAAAGATGCCACGGCAATTTTAGCGCTTACAGAGCGGGCTAAAAATAAGGTTAAACTGGTCGATAGCGGGCAGTTAGGCTCGCTAAGTATTGCGTATTTAAGCTCTGCGTGTTTAACATTTTTGGCCAAATTAATCCGAACGTATAAGTCGCAGTTTCCTAATGTTCACGTTACCTTGCTAGAAATGACCGCGACCGAGCAAATAGAGGCCCTTAAAAACGAACGGGTAGATGCTGCGTTTTCTCGGCCGTTACCAAGCACCATAGCCGATGAGTTTATAAGTGAAACTATGTACGTTGACCGCCTCGTAGCGGTGGTCAACAAAAATCATCCCTTTGCATCAACGCAAACTATTGATTTGAAAACCCTTAAAAATGAGCCGTTTATTCTTTTTAATCGCGACGAAGCCTTAGGGTTGTTTGATGAAATTATTACTCGTTGCAAGCGCGCTGGCTTTTCACCTAACATTATTAGTCAGCCAAGGCATATGCAAACCTTAGTAACAGAGGTTGCCGCCGGTTTAGGGTTAGCTATAGCGCCTTATTGTGTAAGTAAATTATATAGCGAGGGTTGCCATTTTATAGAGTTAGAAAAGGTCGACACACAAATTTATTTGCAGCTGCAATACAAGCAAATTAACAGCAGCGCTACCACGCAAGCGTTTGTAGAAATGGCACTTGATGCCCAAGCAGAGATTCAGCTTAGCATGCGTAATTGAGTTGGCTTTATAAAAGCGCTTTTAGCTAACTTATGCACTGCAATAATTAGCGAGGCGTAAATGCGCAAAAACGCAAAAACACCTTTGTAATTTACATCTCATTTAATTGATTTGTAACTAATTAATATCTACTCTAGTGGTACTAATTACTTCAAGCAACTATGAGAAACATGAAAGCCATTATTTTATTTTTATTTCTTGTTTTTCAATTTGCCAGTTTGCCGGTAAGCGCTCAACCGGATTCTAAAATTACCAATGTCTTATTTATAAATTCTACAAACCAACATATGCCTTGGCATAAAAGTGTTGAAGAGGGCTTAAATAGCGAGCTATCAACACGGACTTTTGACTATGAGCTTTTTGTTGAAAACATTGATGTAGGGCGCTTTGATGAGGCCACTCAAACGCAATTAATGAGCGACTACCTTAAGCAAAAATATAAAAATAAGCACATTGATATAATTGTCACGCAATCCCCCTCAGCTGCCACGTTAATATCGCAATTGAATGATTTTTTTACTAGCACGCCAAAAATTTATTTAGAACCTGGCGAACAGTTTAGGCTACCGGCCAACACAAATAATGCCTCAATGCAGGCTAAGTTAGACTACAAGCAAGCAACCGCCAGCGCGGTTAATTTAATGAAACCTAAAAAGCTCATAGTCATCTTAGATACTAAAAATGAAATAGGTAGAAACTTTTATACAGGGCTGTTTAATTTTATCAGCCAAGATTTTTCGTATTTAGAAGTTGAGCAATGGTTTGATCTTCCGGCTGCTGAACTGATGACAAAAGTAAAAAATGCACCTTCAGACGCCGTTATTTTATTTACCCCTATATTTAGAAATTACGAAAATAAGTCGATTAGCCCGTATCAGCTCGTCAGCTTACTCGCTCAGCACAGTAACGCCCCCATTTTTAGCTACTGGGAAGTTTTATTGGGCTCAGGTGTAGTGGGTGGTTATGTTTTATCAGGTGAGAAAATAGGTAAACGCGTGGGTGAAGCTATTATTTCTTACAGTGAAAATAACGTGTTACCTACTATAAGCGATGAAAATTTAAGTGTTCATAAATACGATTGGCGACAGCTAAAAAAATATAATGTTGCCCCGCAAAGCCTGCCAGAAAAATCGATTATTGCTTATTACAAGCCGAGTTACTTTGAACAAAATAAAGTGTTAATTTACAGCGCCGCCATTACTATTTTTGTATTGAGCGCTTTTTTAGTGTTTGTATTACGGTTAAACCGCCGCCGCATTCAGCTTGTAAACGCGCTTGATGAAGAAAAGCTACGACTTGAATCGCGTGTAGAGCAACGCACTAAAGAGCTACTACAAGCTAAAGAAGAAGCAGAGCAACTTACCTCGTCAAAATCTGAATTTTTAGCCAATATGAGTCACGAGATCAGAACCCCAATGAGTGGCATTATAGGGCTGACAAATATTTTATTGGGCAAAAACTTACCTGAAGAAGATAAACAGTATTTAGAAAAAATAAAGTACTCGTCAGATCAATTGCTTGTGGTTATTAATGACATTTTAGATTTTTCAAAAATCGAGTCAGGAAATATCAAACTCGAGGCCTTTGCATTTTCGTTAAACGCGGTTGTCGATTATATAACGACCACATTTGAAAATAGGGCGCGGAGTAAAGGAATTGCGTTTGAGATTAATATTAGCGATAACGTGAAACATAACTTAGTTGGCGATGTGGTGCGTATAAACCAAGTATTAATTAACTTGTGCTCTAACGCGATTAAGTTTACCTCTAAAGGGGCTGTTTCGGTGCAAATAGACGCAGAAGAAGCCCCCAATGACGCCAAAAGTACTGTTTTACGCTTTAGTGTTAAAGACACCGGCATTGGTATTGATGCAAAAAGCTTACCTAACTTGTTTGAGTCATTTACTCAGGCCGACAGCTCTACAACCCGAAAATACGGGGGAACTGGGTTAGGCTTAGCCATTAGTAAACGTTTATGCCAAGCAATGGGTGGCGATATTTCTGTAAGCAGTACGCAAGGTGAAGGCAGTGAGTTTATTGCTACCATAAACGTTGAGGTAAACACCCAAGCATTAATAGAAGACAGCCCACAGTTATCATTTGCTGAACCATTTGATGTATTGCTAATAGATGATAACGAAGATGATTTAAGCTTAATTAAAAGTCAGCTTAGTGCAATGGGACTGCGTTGTACGCCTTGCACGCAGGCAAGTGATGCAATAGAGATAATTAAAGAAAATATAAACACTTATAAAATTATTATTGTTGATTGTGAAATGCCGACCATGAGCAGTGAAACGTTTTTTACCCGCATTTACAAAGTAAACCCACAACTTTGCAACAATATTATTGTACTTACAGCAAGCAAAAACGACGCAATTTACGACATAGCTAAAAAGATAAACATTAAAACTATTTTGCATAAGCCTGTGCTTACCAGCGTGTTATTTGAAGCGATGAAAAGCAAAGTGGTTAGCCCTTCTACAAGTAATACCCATAAACCTGCCACCGAAAAGCCACTGCAAGGTGTAAAAATACTCGTTGTGGAAGATAACGCCATAAACAGATTAATTGTATCCGATATATTAGCCGCCAGTGGGGCGCAAGTGCACGTAGTAGAAAATGGTTTACAATGCATACAAACCGTAAAATTAGAAACGTTTGATATTATTTTAATGGATATTCATATGCCCATTATGGACGGTGTAGAAGCGACTAAAGTAATACGCAGTGATAGCAATACTGCGCTTGCCTCTATGCCTATCATTGCGTTAACTGCAAACGTAATGAAAGATGATATTACTCACTACCTATCTATTGGTATGAATGCACATGTTGCTAAACCAATAAAAGCTAAAACATTACGCGATACAATACTTAATTGCTTAAATAAATAAACTTATCAATTACCTACCTTTAATAGCAGGCTTTAACGCCTGCAACGTTAAAAAACCAAACGCAAAATTTATATAAATAGGGTTTGACTCACACCTTTTAATATGTGAAATTTCATATATTCGTTTTTTCATATATATTTAGTTCGCTATAGAACTACAAGGTTAAGGATTATGAGTAAATCAATTGAACACGAGCTACCTAATTTAGAACTTTCACAAAGCACTCCTCCTACCGTTAAGGATTTCACGCTAACGTTTTCATCTCATAAACCTAAAATCTTATTGTTATACGGATCGCTAAGAGCTCGCTCATATAGCAAGTTAGTTATAGAAGAAAGTGCACGCTTGCTAACCCACTTTGGTGCTGAGGTTAAAATATTTAACCCTGAAGGTTTACCCATAACAGATAGTGAAGATGAGACGCACCCTAAGGTGCAAGAGCTACGTGATTTAATGCTCTGGTCTGAAGGGCAAGTATGGTGCTCGCCGGAGCGACACGGTGCTATGACGAGTGTATTTAAAAACCAGATTGATTGGGTTCCATTAAACCTGGGTGGCGTAAGACCTACACAAGGAAAAACGCTGGCTGTGCTGCAGGTTTGTGGTGGTTCGCAGTCATTTAATGTGGTTAATCAGTTACGCGTATTAGGGCGCTGGATGCGCATGGTAACAATACCTAATCAGTCATCGGTGCCTAAAGCGTTTTTAGAATTTGAAGAGAATGGCCGAATGAAGCCTTCCGCTTTTTACAATCGAATTGTGGATGTAATGGAAGAGCTCGTAAAATTTACCTTATTAATGCGCGACCAAAAAGATTACTTTGTTGATAGATACTCTGAGCGAGTAGAAACAGCAGAGCAGCTCAGTAAACGCGTAAATCAAAAAGACATTTAGGAGGTCACTGTGGGGTTATTTGAACGCTTTTTATCGGTGTGGGTTGCGCTGGCAATCGCGGTAGGGATTGTCGCCGGTTACACCGTACCCGATGTATTTAGTGTTGTTGCAAGCTTAGAATATGCACATGTAAATATTGTTATCGCTGTACTCATTTGGTTTATGATTTACCCAATGATGGTGCAAATTGACTTCTCTTCTATTAAAGATGTAGGCAAAAAGCCTAAAGGCTTAGTACTGACAGTCGTTATCAACTGGCTCATAAAGCCCTTTACCATGGCCTTACTAGGGTGGTTATTTTTTAAAGGCATTTTTGCAGACTTTGTTGACCCACAAACGGCAACAGAATACATAGCCGGTATGATTTTATTAGGAGTAGCACCATGTACTGCAATGGTGTTTGTGTGGAGTCAATTAACAAAAGGTGATGCTAATTACACGTTAGTGCAGGTATCTATCAACGATATTATTATGATATTTGCCTTTGCGCCCATAGCAGGTTTATTACTAGGGGTAACAGACATAACGGTACCGTGGGACACGTTATTACTCTCGGTGGTTTTGTATGTACTTATTCCATTAATAGCAGGCGCTATTACCCGCAAAAAGTTAGATAAAGGTGAAGATCACACACGGTTAAATCACTTTTTAAAGATAATGAAACCGTATTCTATAATTGGCTTACTGGCAACGGTGGCACTTTTATTTGGTTTTCAGTCTCAAACATTAATAGATAACCCAGAAGCCATTGTATTGATTGCTATTCCGCTGCTTATTCAAACGTACGGTATTTTTGCAATAGCCTATATAGCCGCAAAAAAAATGGGCCTAGCTCATAATATTGCAGCTCCAGCTTGCATGATTGCAACTTCTAACTTTTTTGAACTCGCTGTTGCCGTAGCCATTTCATTATTTGGTTTACACTCAGGTGCTGCGCTTGCCACCGTTGTGGGCGTTCTTGTTGAAGTACCTGTTATGCTTAGCTTAGTTTATTTTGCTAATAAAACGCGTCATTGGTTTAACTAGGAGAGTGTCATGGTCGTTATTCATCATAACCCTGATTGTGGTACTTCGCGCAATGTATTGCAGATTATTAAAGCCGCTGGCTATAACCCCACGGTTATTGAATACCTTAAAGAGGGCTGGACAAAACCTCAATTGTTAGCGTTATTTGCCGCAGCAAACTTAACACCAAAAACAGCGTTGAGAGTGAGTAAATCGCCTGCTGAAGAACTAGGCTTGTTAAATGAAAATGTAACAGACGAAGCTATTTTAGAGGCCATGCTTGAGCACCCTATACTGGTTAATAGACCTATAGTGTGCACCGAAAAAGGGGTTAAGCTATGTCGCCCTAGTGAGCAAGTTTTAACGTTGTTAGCGCAATGGCCTAAAGGCGAGCTATACAAAGAAGACGGCGAAATGATATTAAACGCGCAGGGCGAGCAACCCTAAAAGTAATAAACTATTTGCCAAAACCCCGTTTACATGGGTTTTTTTTGTTTAGCAAAATTATAAACATTTAAACTTGCTTTGCCTGCTTGTGCTAATGACTATTTTGAACAACACTTTAAATAGTCGCGTTGCCACAGAGAGCACTATGCATAAAGCCTTAATAAAAATTGCTGAGCAAAAAAAAATAATTTACTTAACCAGTTTCACGCTGATGGTAATTATTTTTAATGTGCTTTTAAATGATACGCTCCATAAAAAAATTCATAAAAATGGTCAGCAGTTAACGCAGCAAATTTTTGAGCTGCAAATTAATGCCAATGCCGATAAAGAAATAGTGCAGGCATTGGTGCAAAGTAAGGGCTTTATGCTGGCTGCACACTCAAATGCCGAACACTTCAAATACTTAGTTGATATACAGCACGATGTATTTAGCTATAAAACGCTCAGCATAAGTTTATACCACTGGCCTGCCTGGGTGGAGCAAGCTTACTTATTTTTACTATTAAATATCATTATATTAGGTGCCACTAGCTGGTGGGTTAGATGGTGGAAAGTATTAGTAACAAAACCGGCAGCGAACCTGCCATTGCCTTCCAGCAAAACTAAAGCTGCAAAAAAACTTTCTACGCAAATCACCACATTAAACTGCGAAGTAAAGTCTATGTACGGTGTTAGTGCAGCGCGACATAGCTTATTTGCCATAGTGAAATGTGATTGTGTGTTTGATGAAAATACCGATACCCAAGCAAGCTTTAAGGTATTGATAGCAAAATATTTTAAAGAGCTTCCTGCAGTATCAGTTAATGTATTTGATGCTAACAACCTTGCTATTACTTTAAATAATATCCCCGTAGCAAAGCTAGATACATACAGTGAAAGCCTACACGAATGCGTTTATCAAATTTGTAAGCGTTATCGAAGCACAGTAACGCGTAAAAACATAAAGGTTGGACTGTGCGATTATCGATATGCGACTGAGCAACCCGTTATTTTTAAACTCGCTAAGTCGGCCTTAGTATTTTCAGAAAAAAGCTTAATTCAGCACTGGCATAGGCTCGCGTTACAGCACGAGCAAGGGAACTTAATTTCAAGTAAGCAGGTTATTGAAAATATTAAAAAGAATAAATTTATCTTATTCTTTCAACCGTTATTTATGATCACCAGCGGCGATATTGTACAACATGAAGTGCTAATAAGAATTAGGCAGCAACCGCACGGTTTATTAGCTGCGCGTTACTTTATTAATCAAGACTTTAACAATCACCAAGCATTTGAGTTAGATAAAGCGGTGCTACTTCAAGTTAAGAAGCTTATTTTAGCTGAGCCCAGCGCACTAACGGTGAGCGTTAATTTGCATATAAGTAATTGGTTTAACGAGCAGTTTTGGAACTGGTTTGTCACCAATATGAAAGATTTTACGACAAAGCGAAAGTTACAGTTTGAAATTAGCGAAGCAGACTTTATTAAGTACCAAGCGCAACTAGCAGGTGCCTTTGAAAAACTGACGGCCCTACAAAGTTTGCTGGTGATTGATAATGTACAGAATGTGGAGCACATTAACCAAATTGCTTCTCAAAAATTAGTTAGCGGTATTAAACTAGGATATCCGCTTGTTCATAATGTGGATGAAAAAACACAACAGCAAAAACAAGTTAAAAACATTGTGGCGCAAAGCAAGTTACTCAATATACCTGTGTACGCGGTGGGTGTAGAAACCCAAAAAGAGCTACTTATGTTGGCTAAACTAGGCGTAGTTGCCGCACAAGGTTTTTACTTTTCTGAGCCCTTGCAAGAATACACACATGCCACGTTTTACTAAGGCCTGTTAATCCTTTTAAGCTAAGTACAGCCAAAAGGGCCACTCTAGCAGCGGTTGTAGAGCTCACTAGGTTACACACTGCATCGTGGTTAAACTGGCCCTAAGTAAGCATGTTTTAATGCCCTGAGGTTAATAGCCTTAAATCAGGCCACGATATTTTAGCCCATTGAGCCCCTGTAAACCGCCTGTATGAATCGCCATTATATGACTACCAGCAGCAAAGTAATCTTGTTCGATAAGTTGCCATAGTGCATACATCATTTTACCGCTGTATATAGGCTCAAGAGGTAAGTTATGTTGCTGCTGCATGCGTTGGCAAAACTGCCATAAGTCATTACTAAATTTGCCATAACCGCCATCATGAAACTCAGTAAGTAGCTGCCAATTGGATTGCTGAGCTGCTTTTTTACTGAGCGCTGTAATTTCATTATTCAAGTACTCGGCTTGTTTTAATACCGCAATTCCTAACAGCTGTGTGGCCTCATGGCTACCTTCAATTAAGCCTGCAAGTGTTCCTCCACTCCCGGTGGGACATACTAAGTAATCATGCTTTGGTAAGCTTTTAGCAAGCTCAGCACACCCAGGCAGGGCGTATGTATTACTTCCACCTTCAGGGATTATATAGGCGTGCATAAAGCGTGCTTGCAACTGGGCTAAATAATCTGGGTCATGGCGCTGCTTATATTCAATACGAGTAACCGCATGTAAATCCATTGCACACTGTTTAGCAAATTGCAGGGTGGGGTTTTGAGAATCTAAGTGTGGCCCTCTAATTATGGCGTGGGTTTTTATATTAAATAGTTTACCCGCACCAGCACAGGCGTGAACATGATTAGAAAAAGCCCCCCCAAAGGTGAGGAGTTGTGTTTTATTAAGGGCTTGCATTTGCTGTAAATTATATTTTAGCTTACGCCATTTGTTACCACTTATTAGTGGGTGAAGTAAGTCATCTCTTTTTATACTTAACCGTATGTTTCTCTTTTTAAGACAGTCGCTATCTATTTGTTGTATTGGACTTTCTTTTTCAATATTGAATAAATTAAGCATTATTTCTCGTGTTTAAACTTGCAAACTAAAAAACTTGTACGACACTTAATTAATCTCTTATTAACAATAGTAGCTATATGAAAAAAAAGCTGTTTTCGTTGTTATCTTGGTTAAATCGCAGTTTAGACTCAAGCACAGCGATTGGTATTGCTACTTATGCAGATACAGTAAACGCGGTGTGTTTAAAAAAAAATCAAGGGCAGTGGTACGTACATAACTCACACAGTGTGAATGTAGAGGACCAAACGGATTATACAGTCGCTATTGCAACTTGCACAAATGAAGTTTGCGCTGAGGTGTGCCCAGTAAATTTAGTGGTTCCTCATTATTTTTATCAAATAGTGCAAATGGATAAACCCATGCTGAGTGACGAAGAGATCATTCAATCCTTACCTTGGACAACAAAAGACTTAGTTGATATTCCACCAGAGAACATTGTTGCCGACTTTATCGATTACCCCATTATTCAGCCTATGCAAAGCAGTAAAATGAATGTGTTTATTACTAATAAACTACAGTTACTGCCTTTTATTGATAGCTTTTCAAAAATAAAGCCTGTGCTCAGAGCAATGACCTCGGAAGAAATGATTTTAGTGACCTTGTTTGGCGAAGATAAAAGCGCGCACATGCTTATAGTGCAACATGCAGGGCATGAGCCGCGTATTTTAATTATTCGTGATGGTCAGCTTTTATTAGCTAGGCGTTTAAACGGGTTTTTAGGCATTTCAGATAAAGAGCGCACACACGGTTTGGTTGAAGCCTTAGGGCTTGAGATCCAACGATCAATGGATTTTTTTGAAAGCCAACTAAAACAGCCTCCTATCAGAAGCATTCAGCTGCATTGCGATGATTTATCGTCTTTGACGTTAAGGGCAGGCCTTGCAGAATTTTTGCAAGTAAAGGTTGTTGATTTTAAACCTAATATAGATTTAGCACAGGATCTCGAACCAAGCTTTTATTACGCATTAGGCGCAGCGTATCAATTAACTGATCCGGATTCAGTGTTATGAAAACACGGATTAATTTTTACCAAAAAGCCATTAGGGTTAGGCGCGACCCCGTGCCCTTTAAGGGAATGCTGTTGCTGTGGCTAGGTACATTGTTAGTGGTTGCATTAACTTGGTTGTTTTATTTATACGAAGAGCACAATAGCCAGCAATTACTTACGCAAAGCCAAGCTTATCTAAAGCAAACGCAGCAGCAATTAAACGTGGTAAAGCAGCGATTAGCTGATAAACAAAATAAATCGCATTTGATAGATGAGCTAAAAGTACTGCAACAAGAAATTTTGCATAAACAGCAGGTGTTTGATTATTTAGAAAACACATCCATGCACACGAAGACGGATTATGCCGATGTAATGCGCGATTTGGCAGCGTACCACGAACCGCAAATTTGGCTTGATCAGATAAAATTTGAAGGCCAAAAAGTAATGCTCAAAGGGCGTACTCAGCAAGCCAAATTTTTACCTATTTGGCTTGCTAATCTCAAGCATTCGAGCTTTTTCAAAGGGAAGGAGTTTTCAGTGCTGGAGCTGTCGAGCAGTGATGGCGTGAGCGAGTTTAATGTGGCTACAGAACTTAGTTCAAGTGAGGTAGCACAATGAATGAGCAAAATGAAAATAAAGGCTGGCCATTATTCGTTAAATACCAAGCACAATTTGCGGCATTACAGCAGCGGGAAAAGTATTCTGTACTGTTTGTTGGCTTGTTTCTTATTGTTTATTTAGGTTTATGGTTTGTGGTGTTTCCACAGCAAGATGCAGTAAATAGTTTACGCGTTGAACAAAATACATTGTGGCAAAAACTCAATCAAAATGAAGCACAGCTCTCTATGCTTACCCAGGCATTAGAGCATGACTACACAAAAGTACTTAGAAATCAGGTAGGGCAAACCCAGCGCGAGCTAGAAGATATAAATAATAAGTTAAGCACGTTTAGCCAAGGCTTTATTTCAGCAAACAAAGTACCTGCTGTATTAAAGGATTTATTAGTAAATACCCCCGATGTGCAAGTGGTTGGCTTTAGAGTAAACCCAGCAAAAGCAATTGATGTAGAAAAACTTGGTGAGCACGATACGCAAACCTTGTTTTTCGAACACCAAATGGTGGTTACTTTGCAGGGGCGTTATTTTAGCTTACAGCAGTATTTAGAAGGCCTTAAAGCTAGCCAGCAAAAGTTGTTAATACAGCAGTTTAACTATCAGGTGCAAACATACCCTAATGCAGAGTTAACATTACAAATCGCAACGGTGAGTGCCAATGAAAAATTTATCGCTTTATAGTTTGAGTGTGTGTTGCGTGTGTTTTTTCTCTGTTAGTTCAGCTGAAATACTGCGCGATCCTACTCAGCCAAGCAATGCACCAATACTAAAAGGTGCTGCACTTAGCAATGCAGCGCTGTCGTTACAGTCAATTATTAAAACCGAAAAGCAATACAAAGCGATTATTTCTAAGCAGGTGTATAAGCCAGGAGATGTAATAGGTGAATTTCGGGTGCTAACAATAAACGCCAATTCAGTGTTGTTAGCAAATGATGATAAGCAAATAAAATTAGAATTATACGACTATGAAATTAAAAAATAATATAACAAAGCCATGGCTTGCGCTTATTTTAATACCGCCTTTTTTAACAGCGTGCCATAGTTTTAAGCCCGGAAAAGAGATTCAGCCACACATAGCGCAAGAGCTTGCTCCTATAAGCAACAATGCTAAAAGTGTTGCCCCGGTAGAGGTGAGTAGCGCACTTACACAAAGCTTACTTTCGTCACTTAATAGCGAGCAAAGTTTAATAAATGAGTTAGCTGTAAAGCGTTTTGATGTAGCCGCAAAAGAGGTAGAAATAAGCTCATTTTTTAATGGATTAACTGCTGATACTCCATACAGCGTGGCAGTACACCCAAAGGTGAGCGGAGTTATTTCTTTAAATTTAAAAAACGTAACGTTTGAGGAAGTTATAGCTGTTATTAAACGCATGTACCCGTTAGATATTGTCCAAGAAGGTCGTATTGTGCAGGTGTTACCAGCGGTCATGCGCACAGAAACTATACCGGTTAATTATTTAATGATGCAGCGCCATGGGCAATCAACGGTAAGTGTTGTTGCTGGTGGAGTGAGCCAGTTTTCACAAAACAACTCAAGTTCAAATTCAAGCTCAAACAGTAGTAATAATTCGAGCCAAAATAATCAGTTTGGCAGCGATAATCAAAATACCGAGCTAAATGGCTCTCGCATCCAAACAATTAACCAAAACGACTTTTGGAAGGAACTTGAGCTTGCTCTTAAATCACTTATTGGTTCAAACGATGGTCGTTATGTGGTTGCCAGCCCACAGGCGAGCTTGGTTACGGTTAATGCATTACCAAGTGAAATAAACCAGTTAAAAGACTTTTTACGTCAAAGCCAAGAAAACCTTCAGCGGCAAGTTATTCTTGAGGCTAAAATTGTCGAAATAACCTTAAAAGATGAATACCAACAAGGGGTTAATTGGGAGCGAATTTCTAGAGGGTTAGAAGGTGGGGTGTCGTTTGCAACTACAGCAGGCAGCATAGGTAATTCTATTTCAGCTACTTTAGGAGGAGTCTCCTCGTTAACGATTGAAAAAGGCGACTTTAGTGGCGTAATTAGTTTGCTTGAAACGCAGGGCGACCTGCAAATGCTTTCTAACCCGCGTGTAACTGCAACAAACAATCAAAAAGCCGTGATTAAAGTGGGGCAAGATGAGTACTTTGTTACTAACGTTTCGAGCACAACAGTAACGGGCACCTCAACGACTACGTCACCAGAAATAGATCTAACTCCGTTTTTTTCGGGAATTGCCTTAGATGTCACACCACAAATCGATAAATATGGCTCAGTTATTTTGCACGTTCACCCATCGGTAACCGAAACAGAAGAGCAGCTCAAGGTGATTACATTAGATGATCAGCGTTTTGAGTTGCCGCTTGCACAAAGTAATATTCGCGAATCTGACACGGTGATCCGCGCTCAAAGTGGTGAAATAGTCGTAATTGGTGGGTTAATGCAAACCACCACAGAAGATGAAGAATCGAAAACACCTATTTTGGGCGATGTGCCAATATTAGGTAATTTGTTTAAAAGTATTAGTAAGCGCCAAGAGAAAAAAGAGCTCGTTATTTTAATCAAGCCAACGGTGGTGATGCCCGACACGTGGAAAAAGCAACAAGCTCACAGCCGCGCGCTGTTAAATACATGGTATGAGAACTAACTATGTATTTGAGCTTTTTTAATTTAAGTGAAATGCCTTTCACCTTAACCCCAAACACCGAGTTTTTTTGTGCACTTGAGCCGCACCACGAAGCGATGCAAGTACTTACCACAGCGCTAGAAATGGGGGAGGGATTTATAAAAGTAACAGGAGAAGTAGGGACAGGCAAAACCTTACTATGCAGAAAACTTTTAAATCAAATTGAAGAAGACTACTTTGTGGCTTATTTACCTAATTCTTATTTAAGCCCTGAAGAATTACGTTGGGCTATTGCTGTAGAACTTGGCATGGTGGTAGATAAAAGCCTAGATCAGCAATCGTTAAGTCAGCAAATAAACCATTACTTACTAGAGCTGCAAGAAGATAACGAACGGGTTGTACTACTAATAGATGAAGCGCAGTGCCTGAGTTGGGATACACTTGAAGCGCTTCGATTATTTACAAACCTAGAAACCGAAACCGATAAGCTTATTCAGGTGGTGCTATTTGGCCAACCTGAATTAGATGAAAAACTTGCCAATAGTAAAGTGAGGCAACTACGCCAGCGGATCAGTTTTTCCTACTCATTGCGTGCAATGACCGCCAGTGAAGTTATTTATTATATTAATCACCGTTTACAGGTGGCAGGCTTTAATCAGCCACCACTATTTACGAATCGTTTAGGATTAAAAATAGCGCGTGCGAGTCGAGGAATTCCCCGTTTGGTCAATATTTTATGCCATAAAGTTTTACTGCAGGCATACGGTGAAGGCCTTAATAAAGTAACACCGCGCCATATACATCTTGCCATTGCAGACACCGAAGATTGCAAAAAGCACCACGCTAACCATTACTGGGCTTACAGCTTATTAGCTATTAGTGTTTTTGTTATTGCAGTTATGTGGGTATGGAGGCAATGGTTATGAGTGTTATTAATAACATGCTAAAAAATATCGACCAGCGCCAAACTGCACAGCGTAATCAGCAAAGTGGCGGGGTCGCTATTCCCCCTGTACGCGACTACCACGATGTATTATTTAAAGTGCTGAGTGTTTTATTAGCGATTGTACTAATTTTTACAGCCTACCTTTATTTACCTTTTGCACAGGCACCACAAGCGAGTAAGGACACGGCTGAAAAAGCATATGCGGTTAATAATAACAGTCAGCCGATTGAAATTGCACAAGCTAAAATTACCCCCGTAATTAAGCCCTTAAAACAATTAAGCGAAGAAAACTCTGGCGCTAAAGCAGCTCATATTAATGCAGATACGCAAAAAGAGCTGGCGCAGGTACAAAGCAATAACGCATTACCTGATCAGCCAAAAGACGAAGTAATACAGCTACACGCTGCAGACAAAGCTGCGCTACTGAGCAAAAAAGCAAGCCCCACAGAAGCAAACGTACAAGTAGCTACTAGACCAGAAATAAATGCCCCAGTTGAAGCAAAAAGCAGTGCACCAGTAAAAAGCATTACACAGGCTGAGCAGCCGCCCGCTGAAAATAAATTAGTAAAAACTGCCAGTGTTAAGCAAAGCAAAGCCCAGCGTATAGCACTGCAATTAAAGCGTGCTAAACAAGCGTTGGAATTTGCTTTATATGATGATGCGATTAACGATTTAACCGCTATTTTACAAACACAACCTGAGCATATAGAAGCGCGTAATTTACTCGCGGCAACGTATTTTCAGCAACAAGATGTACTTATGGCTCAGCAGTTATTAGTTGCTGGCATAAAAATAAACCCTGAGGTTGTGCAGTGGCGCGTAATGCTCAGTAAAATTTTAATTATGCAACAAGAGTACGAAGGCGTACTTAAACTGCTCATAGCCGAACTTGAGCCGCAAGCAAACTTGGAGTTTTGGGTATTAAAAGGCACTGCAGCACAAAATGCGCAGCAACATCAAATAGCGCTTGCGAGTTTTACACAGCTTACACAGCTTCAACCACAGCAGGCTAAATGGTGGCTGGCGTTAGCTACTTCAAAAGATGCATTGGGGGAGTTTGCTGATGCAAAGCACCTTTATAAAGTTGCCCTAGATTTAGGCGGTTTAAATGCCGCAATGACGCAACATGCACTACAGCGCTTAGTCGCATTGAAGGAGGCTGTATGAGACCCAGTTTAAAAATGCGTTTAGGGGACTTACTCGTTCATGAGCAAATGATCACCGAAGCACAGCTAAGTGAAGCACTTAATGTGCAAGCTGCGTCAGGGCGAAAGTTAGGGGCTACATTAATTGCGCTTGAGTTTATAAGTGAGCCGCAATTATTGCGCTTTTTAGCCCAACAATTACAAATACCGTTTTTAGATATTTCGCAGCGCAAAATATCTTCAGATGTATCTAAATTACTTTCAGAAGTTTATGCCAGGCGCTACCGAGCATTAGTAATAGAAGATAACGGTGATTCTGTGTTAGTCGGAATGAGTGACCCCGCTGATTTGAGAGCGTTGGATCAGTTAGCGCCAATGCTAGCCCCTAAGCGAATTGAGCTTGCTGTTGTGCAAGAAAGCCAGCTTATGGCAGCGTTTGATAATGTGTACCGCCGAACAGAAGAGATTACTAACTTTGCTGAAAAGCTACACGAAGAATACGAAGACGTAGAAGAGTTTGACCTTAATTCCTTAGCAGATGAAACCTCTGACGCCACCGTAGTAAAACTACTGCAATCTATATTTGAAGATGCAGTACAAGTACGTGCCTCAGATATCCACATAGAGCCTGATGAAAGGCTATTACGCATTCGCCAACGAGTTGATGGTGTATTGCAAGAGCACACATTAAACCAAGTAAAAATAGCCTCTGCTTTAGTACTTAGGCTAAAACTTATGTCGGGGTTAGATATATCGGAGAAGCGGTTACCGCAAGACGGCCGTTTTAATATAAAAGTGCACGCGCACAGCATTGATGTACGTTTATCGACAATGCCAGTGCAATATGGCGAGTCAGTTGTGATGCGGTTGCTCGACCAATCTGCAGGGCTTTTATTGTTAGATGAAACGGGCATGCCGGTGCATATTTTAAAACGCCTGCGCAGCATTATAAAACGCCCTCATGGCATGGTGTTAGTGACTGGGCCTACCGGTTCAGGAAAAACGACCACCTTGTATGGCGCTTTAAGTGAGCTTAATCAACAAGAAAGTAAAATTATTACCGTAGAAGATCCGGTTGAATACCGCATTGGACGGGTAAACCAGGTGCAAATAAACAACAAAATAGGCTTAAGTTTTGCCAGTGTATTAAGAACCACGTTACGCCAAGACCCCGATATTATTATGGTTGGCGAAATGCGTGACCAAGAAACCGTTGATATAGGGCTAAGGGCTGCATTAACAGGCCATTTAGTGCTTTCTACGTTACATACCAACGATGCCATATCAAGCGCAATGCGCTTAATTGATATGGGAGCACCCGCTTATCTAGTTGCAAGCTCACTACGCGCTATTATTGCTCAGCGCTTAGTTAGGCGTATTTGCAATGAATGTAAAACACCGTATCACCCAGATAAACAAGAACAAAGCTGGCTTACCTATTTAGGAGAAGATGTTAGCAGCACACAGTTTTGGCGAGGCCAAGGCTGCACAGCATGTAGCCATAGCGGCTACAAAGGCAGGGTGGGGATTTTTGAGCTGTTAGAAATGAACGACGCTATGATGGATGCCCTGCGTATTAACGACACGCAGCGCTTTGCCGAAGCGGCTAAAAATAGCGCTAATTTTGCACCGCTTTCTTATATGGCTTTAACGTATGCAAAGCAAGGCATTACCTCGTTAGATGAGGTATTTAAAGTGGCTGAATATGTACCTGAAGTGGTAGGTGATGACGATGCAGCTTTATAGTTACAAAGCCAAAGACGCAAACGGTGCGCTGGTTAAAGGGCGTGTTGAGGCAAATAATGAGGCCGGTGTGGCCGATAGCTTATTAAAGCGCCAGTACATACCTATTTCAATTTCGTTAGTTGAAACAAAAAACAATATAAAGTTATTCGATAACTTATTTAGCGAAAAAATAACCCTTGATGACATGATCATGTTTTCACGGCAAATGTATTCTTTACTTAAAGCCGGTATCCCCATTATTAGGGCAATGATAGGGCTTGCTGATACCACGCAAAATAAAGAGTTTAAAAGTGTATTGCTTGAGGTAACACGCCAGCTCGAACAAGGCCGTGAACTATCTAGTGCGTTAGCTATACACAACAAGGTGTTTAGCCGCTTAACTATCTCTATGGTTAAAGTCGGAGAAGGGTCGGGACGATTAGAAGATGCGTTTTATCAGCTGGCTATTTACTTTGAAAAAGAGCAAGAGACTCGTAAGCGCATAAAAGCCGCTATGCGTTACCCCACTTTTGTTATTTTGGCGCTTTTAGTTGCGATGATCATATTAAATATTTTTGTGATCCCAACCTTTGCCAGCATGTTCGAAAAGTTTGATGCAGAGCTGCCTTTAATGACCCAGATCCTCATTGGCACCAGTAACTTTTTTGTCAATTATTGGTGGCTGCTAGCGCTAATATTAGTGGGTGGAGTCGTTGCATGGCGTCGGTATTTAAATACGTCGGCTGGGCGCTTTAAGTGGGATCACCACAAACTCAAAATTCCATTTGTAGGCGATATTTTAAAACGCACCTTACTTGGCCGTTATAGCCAAAGCTTAGCCATGGTGCTGCGCTCGGGCGTCCCTATGACGACAGGGCTGTCGTTAACGGCCCATGCGGTTGATAACAGCTACATGGAAAAAGCCATTATCACCATGCGTCAAGATATCGAAAAAGGCGACAGTTTGTTGCGGGCTTCGCGAAGTAGCGAGCTATTTTCACAGTTGGTACTGCAAATGGTAGCCGTGGGTGAAGAAACCGGTCGCGTAGATGAGTTATTACAAGAAGCGGCTGATTTTTATGAACGAGAAGTCGATTACGATTTACGCAGTTTAACCGCAAAAATAGAGCCCATTTTGACGGTGTTTGTTGCCATTATGGTGCTTATTTTAGCACTCGGTATTTTTATGCCAATGTGGAACATGATGTCGGCCATTAAAGGGTAGCCATTGTGACTAACGGTCGTGTTCGTGCAACAGGTTTTTCGTTATTTGAGCTCGTTTTAGTAGTTGTTTTACTGGCAGTTATTATGGCTTTTGCTATACCTCAATACATAGGCATTAAAAATAAGGCACACAATGCGAGTGTGGATGTGGTGGCTGGTGGATTTGCCTCTGCGGTGTTGATGGTCAAAGGTCAGTGGGAATTATCGGGGCGTCCAAAGGGCGTTAATAATACAACACATATTAATTACGGAGGTGTCATTGTTGGTGTCGATGGACACAGAGGCACACCAACGGGTGATAAAACGACTAATACTGATACGCGGGCCAGCGCAATGACTGCACTGCAATGCCAAAAAGTATTAAGTGTAATTTTACAAGATGCGCCTACAAGCACATTAAGTACCGAGGTTTCTATAATAACCAAGGTGAGTTATTTAGTGCGTTATAACACTAAAAACAACCAGTGTATTTATTATTTAACTCATAATTTAAACACCAATAACCTACCTACCGATGGCGCCGTTATGGCTAAAAAAGTAGGGTTTTCGTACTTTCCAACAACAGGTAAAGTGCAAATTTTTAAAAACTAAGTAATTATAAAGAGGCTTACTTATGAAAACGCAGTCATTAAAACAACCAATGAATAAGCAAGCAGGTTTTACGCTTGTTGAACTAATAATTGTAATTGTAATTTTAGGTATTTTAGCGGTGACCGCTGCCCCTCGTTTTTTAAACCTGCAGGGTGATGCTAACGCTTCTACACTCGAAGGTTTACAAGGCTCAATTCGCAGTGGTATGAACATCGTTAATGGTAAATCTATTATCGCAAGTACCCATAAAAAAGCTTCAGATTCGGTTTCTGTAGATAGTGGTGCAGACGTATCTATAGTTTATGGCTACCCTGCAGCGACGGAAGCAGCTTTTGAGGCTTTTTTAGATGTTGAATTTGCAGCTGATGACTCTGCTGATTTTAACCTTGTAGAAACGTCTAATGGTACTAATGGTACTACTGATGCTGGTGCCGTACCAAAAGTTACTATTTACCCAAACAGCTATACTGCAACAGGGGATGCGACTACAGATGACGAATGTCGTATTGAGTACACTCAAGCAACGGCGACTACTGGGCCAGTGAACGTGACGCCGCCTAAAGTTGAGCTTTTTATAGAAGGCTGTTAATTGCATAAATGAATAGCAGTAGTAATCAACGATTGCGTGGCTTCACACTGGTTGAATTAATTATTACTTTAGTTATTTTGGGCATACTGTCGGTAACGGCAGTGCCCAAGTTGCTAGGAAGTTCAACAGAGCAAGCATACTCATACAGAGATAGGGTATTAAACGCCCTACGCACAGTACAATTACGCGCGATGCAAAATACTGCAACAAGCAGCTGCCATAAACTGTATATTTCACCTACCTTGGTTGCGGGGCCAGAGCCAGAAACCTGTACTGGCGGCCCAAGTACCAATAATAGCGAGTATTTAGTTGTTGCTATCAATACCGAGCGCAGCGACGTACGATTTAATGCCTTAGATAGCAATGCTAATGTGTTTACGCAAATTAACTTTGACCCACTTGGGCGAGCAGATCAAAATTGCACAATACAATGTAAAATTGACTTGGGTCTAGCCGCGGTGTGCATTAGCGGTGAAGGGCTTATTTATGCCTGCCCCTAAAATACAATCAGGTTTTACCTTGATTGAGCTGATTATTGGCATTGTAATGTTTGCTATTGCGCTAAGTATCATTACAGCGCTTATAGCACCTCAAGCAAAGCAAAGTGCCGAGCCTATTGTCGCACTCAGGGCCTCAGAGCTTGGGCAAGCATTAATGAACGAAATATTAGCTAAATCATTTGATGAACATAGCGAGCGCACGCCACCATTTAGGCGCTGTTCCGAAACAAGCTTAGGGGCCCAGCCTTGTAGTACTCATTCTGAGCTTGGTGCTGATAGCAGTGAAGCACGGGCTGATTTTAACGATGTTGATGATTACATTGCGCTCACAGGGCAGCCTATTAGTGATAGTTTAGGGAATACATTAGCGCAATACAGCGACTTTTCACTGGTTGTGAACGTGCAATACGACAGCGACCTAAACGAGGCAACCAATAACGATGGCGTTGCCTTTAAACGAATTACCATTGAAGTAACCTCACCCTTGGGGCAAGTGTACGGCTTTAGTGCATATAAAGGTAATTACTAATGAATAGAGCAAAGCAAAAGCGTGGCTTTACCTTAGTTGAGCTATTACTTGTTATGGTAATTATTGGCATTTTAGCCGTAGCGTCATTTTCGTTTATTAGCGCTGGATTTAATATTTACAGCCAAGGTGTGAAACGCCAAGAAGCGGTGGCGCAAAGTCGCTTTGTTTTAACCCGATTAAGTAAAGAGCTTCGCCACGCAACCCCTAACTCACTGCGCTTAAATTGTGATAACGCCAGCAATGGAGCGTGTAGCACGCAGCAATGTTTAGAATTTACGCCGTTTTTATCTGCCACTCATTATACCGATTACTTACCCACTAGTGCCCCTTTTGAGATTACCGCCGTGAATTTTGCGCTTAATAATTTAACTGAGCCACAAATAAACGATTGGGCAAGTATTTATCCATTAAATAGCAGCGATATATACGATGAAAGTCAAAACAAGCGTTTACAAGTTAGTAGCTACAGCGCCGTTACAAGTGAGCTAGATACATGGCAATTTAGCAAAGCATTTGCTCAAGAGTCACCGAGTAAGCGCCTTTATTTATTAGATCAGCCCGTTAGCTTTTGTGTAGAAGGTAATTCACTGTATCGCTATAGCAACTACGGCTTTACTACAAACCAATTAAACGCCGCCAGCTTACAGGTTAGCTCGGGCGTTAAACGCGATTTAATGAGTAATTATATTGCCAATAACTTAACGAGCAGAGCCTTTTTTACGTTAAGTGAGATTTCGCTACAGCGCAGCGCGGTTGTTAATGTGTTTGCGCAAATGGGGTTTAACGACACCGAACAAATAAGTATTAGCCATGAGGTGCATGTGCCTAATGTCCCCTAATATAAAAAACATCAGTTTTGCTAAAAAGCAGCAGGGTAATTTGCTCATAATTACGTTGGTGATCATTGTCACTTTGCTGGCACTAGGGCTGGCGCTTTCTAAAGTGTTATCGGGTGCGGCGCAGCAAAATACCATTGAGTATTACGGCGCGCGCGCTTACATGGCAGCCCAAAGCGGATTAGAAACCGGCTTAAGCGAAATTTTTGCACTAAATAGCACTGCGCAAACATGCAGTGCAGTAACCACCAGTAGGAGTTTTAGCACCCTCTATCTAGCCAATTGTGAAGTTGAACTGAGCTGTAGTGAATACATAGCCTTACCCGATAGCAGCACCCGCTCTGGCACCGTTAATATTTACTACTTACAAAGCTCTGCAACGTGCGCCGCCAATGATTGTGCTGCCGGTGCAGCATGTCAAAAGGAATATTGGCAAACCCAACGTACTCTAAGTGTGGAGGCTAAAACATTACCATGAGCAAATATACCCTCTGTATTTTATGTTTAATAAGTTTGCTACTAAGCCGATGCGCTATGGCTGTACCGCCTAAAATTGAAGGGCGATTTATAGAGCTACAAGACACGTACACTTCACCCATATGGACAAAAATAAATTTTCAGCAGCAATACATAACCCCTCCTGCGGTATTTATGTTGTCCACTAATCAAGGCGGTAACCCCGCTATAGTGAGAATACGCAATGTAACAACCACAGGGTTTGAAGCATTGCCACTTGAGCCATCAGGAGAAGATGGTGAGCATATAACCATGGGCGCGCACTATTTAGCGGTAGAATATGGTGTGCATGAATTTCCTGATGGGACCATTATGGAAGTGGGAAACACCGACTTACGCCTTGAACTACAATACGGTGATAAGTCGGGGTATGCCCCCATCACGCCTAAAGGTTACAAATCACTGACTTTTAATAAACCGTTTGCCGTAAGGCCTAACTTTTTTCATTCGTTACAAACACTAAATAGTTTAGATAGTAACCCGCCGTCTCAAGCGCTTGTGCCTTTTTTAACCATTGCAGTGCAAAGTGGTTCCTTATCTACAAGCGGGGTAAATATAGCGTTAGAGGCCTCAGAAACCGCATTAGGTGTTATTCAAACTGAAACGGTGGCCTACATGGCTGTAGAGCCTGGCAGTAATCGCACCTTTACCGATGACAATGGGGTAGAAGTGTCGTGGGAGACCTTTTTTACAGGATTCGAAGTTGATGGTTGGAATGATGGGTGTAACTACTTTAATTTTAACAATAACTTTAGTGAGGCACCGCTGGTGGTGGCAAGTAAAAATTCCCGACTTGAAGAAGACGGTGGGTGGCTGCGCAGCTGTAATTTAAGAGCGGATCGGTTAGGGCTGGTGGTTGATGAAGACCGTGATGGCGACAGAGAGCGTAACCACGTAAAAGAAGAAGCCTCTATATTAGCTATGACCAGTACGTTTGTATTTAATGGCGATATTTTAGATTGCGATACTTTATTTCCTGGCGCTATTTCTACCTACAATGATGGACAAGTGCAGCTTGTTCAAGGTGTGGAAATAACCGATAGCAATGCACAATTTATTACCACCACTAATTTAATATCAACGGCACTCACCAACCCGCCTTTGTGTAATGGCCAAGGCTGTGTGGCCACTGGGTATAACTCCCTTGAGCCAAATCAAGCTGCGCAAGTACCCACGGTCACAAACGATGGAAGCTCTACCGGTGATGTGCCTGTATCGTTAGCGGGCGATTATTTTTATGACGAACTAGCACTTAACTTATTGGAAGATGAGTACAAGGTAACAGCGCCCACCCGTATCTTTTTAAAAGATACATCGTCGCTAATTTCTAGCGCATTTTTGAACATAGGCAAAACGAATATTGCGGTTGAGGAAGGGGCGTATTTAGCTATATATGTCGATGGCGATGTTGCCATTGCGGCCGATGCAAATATTGCTGCATACATTGTCGCAACGGGGGAGGTAAGAATTGCCCAAAATGTCACATACCAGGGCTCTATAACCGCTGCAACACAAGTAATAACCGAGGGCAGCTCTACGTTTGATGCGTTAACAGTGCCAGAGAGTATTCCTGGGTTTTGCGGTATTTTTACGCCGGTTTTGCTTGATCACTACCGCATATCATTAAGTGATAACCAAGGTTTAACCTGTCAAGCAAAAGAAATGACATTATCAGCCTGTGCAAACGATGCATGTGATTTACTGTACGATGAGCCTTCCGCACTTGATCTGTCTCCAGATAACAGTGGCCAGCAAAGCTGGGTAACCGGTGAAAATATTACCTTTACAGGCTCTGCCACAGTAGCGCTTGCAAAGCGTACCACAGGCACCGTTACACTTGGCTATAATACCGCCGACCCATCTGCACCGCTGCGTTGTTATATTAATGGTAATAACGTAGGGCTGGGCGGGTGCAAAGTGGTTTTTTCTGATGCAGGGTTTATTTTTAATAACGACACAGCCAATACAGCGAGTATCCCCACTCAATTATCTGGTAAACCCTCTAACGAGGGTTTTAATGCCGCCGAGCTATCCATTCAAGCGGTTAAAACAAATACCACAACAGGCGTATGCGAAGCCGCATTCCCTGCAGGTGGTCAAGTTGATTTAGATTTAGCTTATACCTGCAGTACCGGCGCTACGTGTTCAGATCCAATACAACTTAGTAATAATGCGAATACGTATAGCGTGCAGCAAGCATATCAAACTTTTTCGCTCACCTTTGATCAAGACTCAAAAGCCCCTATTGCTATTAACTACCCCGATGCGGCTAAATTAAGCTTAAATGCACGGGCAACAATTGTATTAGACCCAGTAACTAATTTATCAGTAAGCTTAACCGGCAGTTCTAACGAATATGTAGTTAAGCCCTTTGGATTAGCGATGCAAGTTGCAAGTGACGGCTATGCCCAAACAGCAAACGATAGTTTATTTAGATTAACGGGTGAGTCATTTGATTTAAAAATGAATGCAGTACAGTGGCGCGCAGGGCAAGACAATAACAACGATGGAATACCTGATAACTATAGCGCTATTCATAGCAATCCCATTGCCAAACACTTCATTAGCGAGTCTCCTTTAGTAACACATAGCTTAGTATTACCCAGCTCTGGTAATGAGGGGCAAATTGAAGCGCTAAGTACCCTTGCCTTTACAGATACGGGAAGCTTGAGTGAATCCATATCGCAGTACGCTTATGATCAAGTGGGTATTATAAACGTGTTTGCGGGTTTACAAGATGGCGATTATTTTGGTGTGGGCGATGTAAAAGGGCAGCTAAACAACGTAGGGCGATTTGCTCCATCGCACTATCAAGTATTAGGTGTTCAAGCTGCTGCGCAATGTACACATTTAGGTAGTAATTTAACCTATTTAGATCAGCCCTTTGAGCTTGGTTTTACGGTGCAAGCGCTTAATCATAACAACCAGCTAATGGCTAATTACAAACAAGGCTTTGAAAAAGCCCAAGTACAAATAAATGCCGAAAACAATCAAGCTGGTAATTATGTACCAGCAACAACGCTAACCAGCAGGTTAGCCAATATAAGCAGCAACAGTTGGAACACCCTAGCTGATGGACAATGGCAAATGAGCGACAGCACTGCCATGTTAACGCGCTTGGCTATAAATAACCCCGACGGCCCATTTACTATGGTTAATCTTATGGCCACCGTCACTAACACAGAAGGCGCTACGTTAATTGATGCTAACGATGAGCCGAGTAAGCAAGCAAGCTGCAGCACTGATTGCAATAGTGTGCGTTTAAACAATGTGCCAATAGACTTTCGCTTTGGACGCTTAGTGCTAGGCAACAATGCCGGCTCAGATTTAGACTCATTACGTGTGCCTATGCAGGCTCAGTACTTTAATGGAACAGGCTTTGTATTAAATACCGAAGATAACTGCAGTGTATTTGAGCATCCGCAGTTATCCCAAATATCGCCTTCAACGCCAATATTAAGCTATGAGTATGGTGCAGGTGCAGCGGGTTCATTAGAAGCAGGCAGCTACCCTACAAACAATGCTATTTATGCAACACCAAATGGCAGTGGTACATTTACATTAGAATACGAAACAGAAAATTGGTTAAGGTGGGATTGGCTTGGTGATAATTCACAGCAAGATCCCCATGCTATTTTGCAATTTGGTCGCTTTCGAGGAAATGATCGGGTTATTTACTGGCGTGAAACAAGAGAATAGTTGTAAACTAAGATAATAATTGAACAAAGCTTGTGTTTTGTGCTTCAAGTACATAGCATAAGGCATTGGGTGTATTGATTTTTGATGGTTGAAAAATGTTCAGCTTTCAAAAGTGAGTACACTCTAATAAACAATAATAACGACCAAATAATTGCCGCTTTTTGGGACTGGAATATATGCGAATTGCTCCTTTATCTCTGTTAATTTCCGCTAGTTTGTTAGCTAGTAGTGCATTTGCACAAGACACAGCAACAGTAACCGGAATTGAATCAGAGATTAGTATTAAACAAACAGAATACGATAACTCGACACAAATACTTGAAAAACACTTAAAAGAAGAAAGTCAGTTACAAAACCAACTTGAACTACTTCGTTCTCGCTCTACAGAGCTTGATAAAGAGAAAAACCAAGCACTTGATGCGATGAACGAAATGTATCGCCGCTTAATTGACGATCCTACGCTTGATATTAGTGCTGCCCAATCGCGCTATCAAAAAGCCGTGGTTGATCATAAGCAAAATAAAGACGACATCTCAATGCAGTTGGCGGCAATTGCATCTCATCGTAAAGATATAGAGCAAATTCGTGTTGCAAAACATACGCTTTTAAACACCTTAGAAAGCTTAAAAGAGCAATTAACTACAGCCCGAGTAGAGCGTTTACGTAATGAGTTTACCCGCGAAGGTACACTTGAAGTAAACCACACAATTAACTGTAAGCGTACCGAAACGCTCGCAGCTTGTGAGCAACGCGGCCAGCAAATGGGTTTACAAAAAGCCACTAAGCGCTTTGTTGATCAAATATTTGCTAATTTAACAGAAGAGCGAATTGTTGAACCAAAACGCAACATGGCAGGCGCACAAGTACAAATTTTAAGTAGCCATGTAGTTAACAGTGCATTTAGTGGACAAGGCAATTACAACGTTAACTTAAGCGTAACCATGCGCGGCGAAGTAAACAGCAGCCGCCTATGTAACTTATTAAACGTAGATAACCGTTATTGTTCTGAATATGGCTCGCCACTCGCGACAGCGTATCAGCCTGGTTACGGTACAACCTACTCTGATAGTCAGTTAACATTCAGCAACGCCGCGGATAATACCGACACTGTGTCTGTATCGCGAATGAACAATCAGCCAGTGCGCGATTATTCAGTGAAAGCTGCACCTACAAAAAAAAACTATCCATCAATTATAAATAAAGAGAAAAATCAGCAAGTTGAGCTGACTTTACGTTCAAATGTTTACGATGATGAAGTGTTTATTGATGGGGTGAGCTTTGGCTCTACGCGTTTAGTTACGCGTTTACCGCGTGGTGTGCATAACGTAGAAATACGTAAATTAGGTTATAAGCCTTACAAAGTAAGAGTTGATTTAACTAAAGCACAGACTATTCATGCTAATTTAGTAAAAAAGTCTGAGTCGATTGCTGCACCGGCTTACACTCGCGAGCAACCAAAACCTGTAAGTCGTACAGCAAGCACTAATCGCTCTGCTGATGTACAAAATAATGTTGTAGTTGTGCCCGCTGGTAAATTTAAGATGGGTGATATTAACGGCAATGGTTTAGCAAATGAACGCCCGGTTATTGAAAAAGTGATAGCCAGCTCATTTGCTATGCAAACCAAAGAGGTTACCGTAGGTGCCTACGAAGCGTTTGTAGCAAGTACTGGGTATAAAACACAAGCAGAGCAAAGCAAAGGGTGTGCTTATTATTTAAATGGCGAACCCGTATGGGAAGCTAATTTAAACTGGCGTAACCCAGGTTTTGAGCAAAACAGCGATTTTCCAGCTGTGTGTTTAACATTTAACGACGCGAAAGCGTACGCCGAATGGCTCTCTGGCGAAACCGGCCAGCAGTACCGTTTACCTAATGAAGTTGAATGGGAATACGCCGCTCGCGCAGGTACAGAAACAGAATACCCTTGGGGTAACGAAATAGGTAAAAATTTAGCTAACTGTGGTTGGTGTGGTAGCGAATGGTCAAACAAACGTGCAGCACCGGTGGGTTCTTTTTCTCCTAACGCATTTGGATTATACGACACCGTAGGCAATGTGTGGGAATGGACAGCTAAAGAGTCAGGCGAATCTGATGTTGCAGTAAGAGGCGGGGCGTGGAACTTTGCACCAAGCCTTGCACGTGCTTCAACACGATTAATTTTAGCGCCAGATTTTAGATCTAACTACATTGGCTTTCGCTTAGTCCGCGAACGATAGCATTTAACCAAGGAAGCCTAGCTTCCTTTTTTCACAAATTAACAAAGGTAGTTGCGCTTTATATTGCTCATCTAATTAGGCATGTTAAAGTGAGTGCAGCTAACATAAGAACGTATTTCAAAGGTCATCCAGCCTCATGTTTAAAAAACTCCGTGGTATTTTTTCAAACGATCTATCGATCGACTTGGGTACAGCCAATACCCTTATCTATGTAAAAGAAGAAGGTATTGTACTTAACGAACCTTCAGTTGTAGCTATTCGTCAAGAACGCGCTGGTGGACCTAAAAGTGTTGCTTCTGTGGGGACAGAAGCAAAGCAAATGCTAGGGCGTACACCGGGTAATATTAAAGCGATTCGCCCAATGAAAGATGGCGTAATAGCCGACTTTTATGTAACCGAAAAAATGTTACAACACTTTATAAAACAAGTGCACAACAATAACTTTATGCGCCCAAGCCCGCGTGTACTTATTTGTGTACCGTGTGGTGCAACCCAAGTAGAAAAGCGTGCAATCCGCGAATCAGCAATGGGTGCCGGCGCGCGCGAAGTGTACCTAATTGAAGAGCCAATGGCCGCAGCAATTGGTGCTGGGCTACCAGTATCAGAAGCAACTGGTTCTATGGTTGTTGATATTGGTGGTGGTACTACCGAAGTTGCTATTATTTCACTAAACGGTGTTGTTTACTCATCGTCTGTGCGTATCGGTGGCGATAAATTTGATGAAGCCATTATTAATTATGTACGCCGTAACTTTGGTAGCCTAATTGGTGAAGCAACGGCTGAAAATATTAAACATCAAATTGGCTCTGCTTTTAAAACTGACGAACCAATTGAAATTGAAGTACGCGGTCGTAACTTAGCCGAAGGTGTTCCTCGCTCATTTACACTTAACTCGCACGAAATTTTAGAAGCACTCCAAGAGCCGCTAATGGGCATTGTAAGTGCGGTAATGGTTGCACTTGAGCAGTCTCCACCTGAGCTTGCATCAGATATTTCAGCTCACGGTATGGTTCTGACTGGCGGTGGTGCACTATTAAAAGATTTAGATCGTTTATTAATGGAAGAAACAGGCATTCCTGTGGTTGTTGCCGATGATCCACTTACGTGTGTAGCACGTGGCGGCGGTAAAGCACTTGAAATGATTGATGTTCATGGTGGTGACGTTTTTAGTTACGATTAATGAAATTACTGTTTGGACAAACCATCTCTTTGCAACTGCGACTTTTTGTCGCAGTGCTTTTGAGCATAGTGCTCATTGCGGGCGATAAGTTTACACAAGGCGGCACGGTTGTACGTACGAGCCTTAATACACTTGTCAGCCCATTAATTTACGTTGCCAACCTACCTTACGAAATATTTAGCTTAAGTGCTAAAAGCCTGCATACCCGCGATCAGTTACTGAGTGAAAACGAAGCGCTGAAAAAAAAGCAAATGCTACAAAGCGAGCAATTGCAGCAATACCAATTTTTAGCCCGCGAAAACCAAAAGCTACGTGCTTTACTTGGCTCATCGGCTAAGCAATCTAATCGTAAAAAAATAGCCCAAGTACTTTCTGTACATTCAAACCCTTATAGTCATCAAGTGGTTATTAACCGCGGTACCACCGACGGCCTAAGCGAAGGCCAAGCGGTAATTGATGAAATGGGGGTTGTTGGCCAATTAACAAAAGTAGGCTCTACCACGTCGCGCGTGCTACTAATGACCGACACAACCCATGCTACGCCGGTACGTATACTACGAAATGACGTACGAACGGTAGTTGAAGGCATAGGTAAAATTAACGTTGTTAAGCTTTCGCATGTACCTCATAGCCTTGATGTGCGCATTGGCGATGTACTCGTGACCTCGGGGCTTGGCGGTACGTTTCCTGAAGGTTATCCGGTCGCCGTTGTCACCGAAATAAACCGCGATGAAGGACGCCCATTTGCTCAAGTATTTGCAGAGCCTATTGCACAGCTAGACCGTATTCGTTTGTTGGTTATTTTATGGCGCAATCAACAGGAGCAAATCAGCGATGATTAATCGTTATTCATTGTTAATTGCCCTAAGCATCTTTTTTGCTTTAATTATGGCATTAATGCCACTGCCTTTTTCGTTTGAACCCTTCAGACCTGATTGGGTGTTACTGGTATTAATGTACTGGTCATTGGCAGTGCCGCATAGATTAAATATTGGTACCGCGTGGGTTGTCGGTCTACTCATGGACTTAGCCTTAGGCTCGCCATTAGGAGTAAACTCACTCACGTATTCTATTTGTATATTTGTGACCGCAAGTAACTTTCAAAAAATACGTAACTTTTCGCTTTGGCAGCAAAGCTTATTAGTGGGCTTATTTTTAACCTTGTATCACCTAATGCAATTTTGGTTAAATCACTTTTTATTAGGTGTTTATTTTAATCCACAATACCTGTGGCCAGTGGCGACCGGTATGGTCAGCTGGTTTTGGGTCTTTTTACTTCTTCGCAAATACCGTAGACATTTTAGGATCAGGTAATGACAACCGCAGTATATTTGGCATCAGCCTCCCCGCGACGTAAAGAGTTGTTGAGTCAGTTAGGCATTGAGTTTGAACAGTTCAGTGTAGATGCAGACGAAACCCCACTTGCAAACGAGCAGCCTCATGCATTGGTTGAGCGCTTAGCCCGCTTAAAAGCGCAAACAGGCGTAGCGCTTGGTTACACAGACCGCCCAGTGCTTGGTAGCGATACAGTGGTTGTTATTGATAACGAATCGTTGGGTAAACCACGCGATAAAAACGATTTCATAACAACACTTAAACGTTTATCTGGTAATACACATCAAGTGCTTACTGCCGTTGCTTTTGCTACACAAACAGATGTACTAAGTTGTGTGGTGAGTACCGATGTGACCTTTAAAACCCTCAGCGATGAAGAAATAAATAGCTATTGGGAGTCAAACGAGCCACAAGATAAAGCCGGTGGTTATGGCATTCAAGGCTTAGGTGGTCGCTTTGTTACACACATTGCGGGTAGCTATTTTGCTGTTGTAGGCTTACCTTTATACGAGACCGAACAATTATTACAAGCATTCTTAAGAAGGTAACATGAGTACAGAATTACTAATAAATGTCACGCCAAGTGAAAGCCGTGTTGCCCTAATCGAAAACGGTGTATTACAAGAAATTCAACTAGAGCGAATAGGCAACCTAGGTATTGTAGGCAATATTTACTTAGGAAAAATAAGCCGCGTACTGCCAGGCATGCAAGCAGCTTTTGTAGATATAGGCCTAGAAAAAGCCGCTTTTTTACATGCATCAGACATAGTTAATAGCGCCTCAATAGTTGAGGGTGTAGACGACGAGCCAATTAAAAAAGTACAAGACATACGTGAGCTAGTACGCCAAGGCCAATACATTATGGTGCAAGTGGTTAAAGACCCACTAGGCACTAAAGGAGCAAGGCTTACTACCGATATCACTATTCCTTCGCGCTATTTAGTGTTTATGCCAGACGCTACGCATGTAGGTGTTAGCCAGCGTATAGAAACCGAAGAAGAGCGTGCGCGACTTAAAAAAATAGTGGCAGAATACGGCGACGATAATGGCAGTTTTATTGTTCGTACAGCGGCAGAGGGCGCCAGTGAAGCGGAGCTTAGGCACGATGCTGAATTTTTACGCAAACTGTGGCAAAAAATTGTATCACGTCGTAAAAAAACCAATAAAGCCAGTATATTACACGAAGACTTAACGCTTGCATTTAGAACCCTGCGCGACTACGTAGGTGAAGATATGGAGCGCATTAGAGTTGACTCTAAGCTAACCTATCAAGAGCTAAAGCTGTTTACTGAAGAGTTTGTGCCTTTGCTTTCGCAAGCACTTGAGTATTACCCAGGTGAGCGCCCAATTTTTGACTTATTTGACGTTGAAACCGAAATTCAAAAAGCACTGCATCGTAAAGTCACGCTTAAGTCGGGCGGCTATTTAATTATTGACCAAACCGAAGCGATGACCACCGTTGATGTGAATACAGGTGCATTTGTAGGGCATCGTAATTTAGAAGAAACCATTTTTAATACCAATGTGGAAGCCACATCAGCCATTGCTAGGCAGCTACGCCTGCGTAACCTAGGCGGTATTATTATTATCGATTTTATCGATATGATCAGCGAAGATCATAAACGCAGAGTATTACATTCTCTAGAGTCAGCACTATCTAAAGACCGTGCAAAAGCCAACATAAACGGCTTAAGCGCATTAGGCTTAGTAGAAATGACCCGTAAGCGCACCCGCGAAAGCCTTGAGCATATTTTGTGTGATGTATGTCCGGCTTGCTCTGGGCGTGGCTCACAAAAAACAGTCGAAACCGTATGCTATGAAATACTGCGCGAAATAGTGCGCGTTAATCGCGCCTACGATGCCGATAAATTCATGGTGTATGCGGCACCTGCAGTAAGTGAAGCCTTACTCAATGATGAGTATCATAACCTTGCCGAACTTGAACTATTTATTGGTAAGCAGGTCAATATTCAAACAGAGAGCCTATACAGCCAAGAGCAGTTTGATGTGGTAATGATGTAATGAAAACGAAAGCGGTCTGTTTTTTTTGTTTTAGAAAGTTATGGCAAACCTGCGCCATAATTTTAGTATTACTGGCCGTGATTGTTTCTATTTTAAAGTACACTCTACCTTATGCAAACGACTACAAAGGCGATATAGAAACCTACCTGCACGATAAATTTGCCATTAGCCTTTCTATAGGCGCAATCTCTGCCAGTTGGCATGGCGCCGGCCCTGCCTTGGTATTAGAAGAGCTCTCCTTTAAAGATAACGAAACGGCGCCTATATCGCTCACTATTGCCAAAACAAGCCTAGAACTTAACCTATGGGAGAGCATTAAAGCCTTTCAGTTAAAGTCTAATTACTTTGTTATTAATGGCTTTCATACCAGTGTAAATATTCAAAATTTATTCAATAATACTAATAACGATGATGTCTCGTTTGAACAAAAAGAGTTAATTGAAGAGCTGTTTTTGGGAGATACAGGGCATTTTGCTATTGAAAATTCGAGTATTAATTTCATTTTAGAAGATGGTAGAGAGCGTAAATTATTACTCGAAAACATAGTATGGCAAAACCAAGAGGAACAGCATTTAGGAAGCGGCAGCCTCGCCTTGCCCGGCATTAGTGTTGGTAGCTTTGATGCACGTATCGCGCTTAGTGGCAAAACTATAGAGCAAATTGCGGGTGATATTTACGTACAAGTAAATAGCGTAGATGTGTCTAATTGGTTGGCGCAATATATTAATACTGAAAAACAACAGCTTTACACAGACATAAACTTAAAGTCTTGGCTTAAGCTCGAAAATGGTTTTATCAGCGATGTAAAAATGCAGTGGTTACCTAGCTTTGTACACTGGCAAAACAACCAACAAGCTAAACAAGTAAGCTTAAGCGAAGGGGGATTTCATTTATTTCCTGAGGCAAACGCTTGGCACTTAAAAAGCACGGGCCTAACATTTAGTAATAACGACACAACCTGGCCAAGTCTAGAATTTGAGGCAAACTTAGGTAAGCAAAATAAAGTGTGGCTGCAGCAGGTTGATCTTTCTTTACTGAGTAACTTGGCGTCGTTAACTAATTTTGAAGCATTACAGCCACTTTTAAACCGCAAACCAAGTGGTTTTATCGATCAAGCCTACCTAGAACTTAATCCAGATGAGCAATGGCAGTTATGGTTTTCAGCTAATAATATTGGCTGGCAAGAAGTGTCTGGTATTCCTGCTGCGCAGGCGCTGAGAGTCTCGGGGCTTATAAATCAGCAGCGCGGGCGAGTGCAGCTATTTGGCGAAAATGGGACTTTAATAACCGGCGACAGCTTCAGTAAAAATATTGATTACAACCAAATTAATATCGATCTGGATTTAGCAAAAACAGATAATTACTGGAATGTAAGCAGTAATAATATTTGGTTTGATAATAACGAAGTTACCTTAGCGGCTGAGCTAAATGTAAGCCTTAGCGACGATCCTCGCTTAGATCTATACGCAGAAGCCTATGCAGAGGATGCCACAGTAGCAGGGCACTACTTTCCGTTAAAGGCAATGAGCCCTCAACTTGTAAGCTACTTAAACGGCGCAATAAAAGGGGGCGAAGTAGCTAAGGCGCAAGTATTATTTGCAGGCCCGCTTTCAGGTTTTCCTTTCACCGATGGCAGCGGCCAATTTGATGTACTCGCGCAAATAGATAATGCAACATACGCGTTTGACCCCAATTGGCCGGCAGTAACTAACGCCAATGTGCAGTTGCACTTTGCCAACGAGCGAATGGATATTTATAGCCAGCAAGGCCAGTTAGTTAATTTAGAAGTAGGCGATAGCGTGCAAGTGAGTATTGCCGATTTAATGCACGCTGATGAACTCATTGTACAAATAGATAAACGCGCGCAAATGGAAAAACTGCATGACTTTTTTGCAGCCACCCCGATTGCAAACCCACTGGCCAATATTTTTGAAGTGGTGCAGGGTAAAGGTCAAGCCGATGCAAGCGTAACTCTTTTAATTGGCTCTAAATTTAAAGGTGGAGCCAGTGTAAGCGGCAAAGTAAAACTAAACGATTTACCTGTTTATATTGCAGCCCCAGGCATTGCGCTTGAAAAACTAAGCGGCGAGCTCAGCTTTGAAAACGATACAATTAGCATGCAAAACGCCAGCGCTACATGGTTGGGTATGCCGCTTAGCATTAACTATAATAGTGCAAGCGAAGCACAGCAGTACACCGCTAATATTGATATAACGGCGTTACTAAATGCAGATACACTAACAACTCAGGCGCAAGGTGTACTGAAAGGGTACCTGAGTGGGCAAAGTGAAGTTGATATAGGCCTTGCACTTAATTTTACCGAGCAAGGCTTTAATTACCGCGCTCAGGTAAGCTCAGAGCTACGAGGGTTAACGAGCACGCTACCAGCGCCCTATGGCAAAACAAGTGAACAGGTTTGGCCGTTAACGGGCATAGTGCAAGGCGATGATATTTCAAATCTTATTACGGCTAATGCTAATCAGCAGCTATATTTTAATGCGATTTTAGAAAACGGTCAGTCGCAATTTAGTAATATGCATATTGTACTTGGTGAGCAAGATTTAGGGCTAAATCAAAAAGATTTAAGCGTTAATATCAACCTTGAACAAACGCAACTAGAAGCATGGTTTGAATTAATAGACCAAATAATTAAAGCCGCTCAAGCTAAGCCAGACCAGCAGGCTGAGGGTATTATGCCGCCATTAAATGAAGTGGTTGCGCATATTGATAAGGTTAATGCTAGCGACATTATTTTTAACGATTTTGAAATGCGCTTAGCGCCCCAGCAAAACGACTTATATTTAAAGCTTAATGCCAAAGAGCTGCGTGCTGACGTGTTTATTCCCAGCTCTCAGCCAAGCCAGCCGATACGTATAAATAGCGATTACTTAAGACTTAACTTTGCACCTAAAGTAGAAGAAGATCTTGAGATCACCGATGTACTGCCAGAGCAAAACCTAGCGTGGCTTAACACAGTACCTGCCATTGAATTTGAATGTGCAGATTGTAAAGTGGCAAGTTATCAGCTTGATAAAGTGAGCGCTTCGCTGGTCGGTGAAGGCGACAAGCTTACTATTTCTGAGCTTGTGGTTGATAAGGGCGACCATATTTTACGTACCAAAGGGCAATGGCAAGGTGGCTTTACGCAATTCAATGGTGAACTTAAAAGTGACGATATAGGCGCGCTATTTGATGAATTTGATATCACCACCGCTATAAAAGACTCAAAAGCCGATATTAACTACAACCTTGCTTGGCAAGGCGCCCCGTATGACTTTGATATACCTAGTTTGGGCGGTGAAGTTAAATGGGATTTAGGCGAAGGCCACATTGCTGAAATAAGTGATGGTGGGGCACGTGTATTTTCGCTACTTAGCCTTGACTCGCTAGTGCGTAAATTAAAACTCGATTTTAGAGATGTATTTTCAAAAGGCTTTTTTTATAACAGCTTAAAAGGCTCTATGCAGCTAGATAAAGGTATAGCCTACACAAAAGATACCAAAATGGATGGCGTACCAGCCGATTTAACGATTAACGGCTATGCTAATTTAAACACCCTTGAAATAGATTACGATTTAGCAGTGGCACCGCAAGTAACATCTAGTATTCCGGTTATTGTGGCTTGGATGGTTAATCCCGTCACAGGGCTTGCCGCTTTAGCGCTTGATAAGGTTATTCACTCAGCAAGGGTGATCTCCGAAATTAACTTTAAAGTAACCGGCAAAATGAATGACCCTGTGGTACAAGAGCTTGAGCGTAAAAGTAAAGAAGTTACCTTACCGCAAGCTGCGCAAAATCAGCCGCAAGCGGCCAGTACACTCACACTTAAAGATGCCGCGGTAACAGCAACACAATGAGTACGCTAAACGCCAATATAATTGCTTTGCAAATGTGCTCAGGCACCAATCCCGACGAAAACATGGCAACCCTTGTCGAGGCGTTAAATAAACTCCCCGCAGCCAGGCCATTGCTTGTATGTTTACCCGAGGCGTTTTTAGTATTTAGTAAAAGTGGCCATGATACGCTAGCGGTTGCTAAACGTATTACTCACTACAAGCTGCAATTAAGTGCATTGTGTAAAAAGCATAATATTTGGTTAAATGCGGGCACCATCCCTGAGCCACACAAAAATAATAAATACTTTGCGGCCTCGCACTTATTTAATAGCCAAGGTGAATGCGTAGCCACGTATAATAAAATGCATTTATTTGATGTTGATGTGGCCGATAAAACCGCCAGCTATCGAGAGTCAGACTTTACTCAGGCAGGCGATGATGTGGTGGTTGTTGCTACACCGTTTGGTAAAATTGGCTTAACAGTATGTTATGATTTGCGCTTTAGCGGATTATTTAGCGCACTTACGCGCCAAGGGGCTGAAATAATTTTAGTGCCCAGTGCTTTTACACTCCCTACTGGGCAAGCACATTGGCAACCCTTATTAAAAGCACGCGCAATAGAAACGCAATGTTACGTTATTGCAGCTGCGCAGTGTGGAGCGCATCAAAATGGCCGCCAAACATACGGCCACAGTATTATTATTTCACCGTGGGGCGAGCAAATAGCAACGCTTGAAAGTGGGGTAGGGTTTATAAGCGGTTACGCCGACCTAAACCAGTTAAATAAAATTAGAAGAGATATGCCCGTGCAATCTCATCAACGATTTAGAGAGCATTTATTATGAATTCGGTTGAACAGCATTTATTACACGACAGCCAGCTAAATCGAGAAGAACTCGAAAAAACGCTTGGGTATATTCATCTGCATAAAGTGGATTACGCCGATTTATACTTTCAATCAAGCCATCATGAGTCATGGGTGCTTGAAGACGGCTTAGTAAAAGAAGGCTCGTACAATGTTGAGCGCGGAGTAGGTGTACGTGCCGTTAGTGGTGAAAAAACAGGGTTTTCTTACTCTGATGCCATTAACCTTGAAGCGTTAAACAAAGCCGCAACGGCGGCTCGTAGCATTGCCGATGCAGGCGAAGATAAAACCATTAAAGTATTTAGCGATGTGAAAGCAAAAGAGCAATTTGCCCCGCATCAGCCAATATCAAGCATGAGTGACAGCGATAAAGTGAATTTATTGCGTGAGCTTGAAAACTACATACGCGAACTCGCCCCTGATGCTGAACAGGTAATTAGTTCAATGTCGGCTGTATACGAAGAAGTATTAATTGCTGCCAGCGATGGCACGTTTGCTACCGATATACGCCCGCTTATTCGTTTAAACTGCTCCGTTTTACTTGAAAAAAATGGCCGCCGTGAACGCGGTGGTGCAGGGGGCGGCGCACGCTTAGATTATGGTTACTTTAAAGAACTAGTTGAAGGCAAGCCACGTTGGATGGGCTTTGCCGAAGAAGCAGTACGCCAAGCTAAAGTAAACTTAGAGGCAATTGATGCACCAGCAGGTACGATGGAAGTTGTACTTGGCAATGGCTGGCCTGGCGTGCTTTTACACGAAGCGGTAGGCCATGGCCTTGAAGGCGACTTTAACCGTAAAGGAGCTTCGGCATTTAGCGGTAAAGTGGGGCAAAAAGTAGCGTCTGAGCTGTGTACAGTAGTTGATGATGGCACCATGGCTGATCGCCGCGGTTCACTTAACGTTGACGATGAAGGCACGCCTGCAGCTTATAACGTACTTATCGAAAACGGTATTTTAAAAGGTTACATGCAAGATAAGCTCAATGCGCGTTTAATGGGTGTAAACCCAACAGGTAATGCACGTCGTGAGTCGTATGCGCATTTACCTATGCCGCGTATGACCAACACCTACATGCTAGGGGGCGAGCATAGCCAAGCCGATATTATAAGCTCAGTTAAAAAAGGGGTATTTGCACCAAACTTTGGTGGCGGCCAAGTAGATATTACTTCAGGTAAGTTTGTATTTAGCGCATCAGAGGCGTATTTAATTGAAAACGGTAAAATTACCCAGCCAATTAAAGGTGCAACACTGATTGGCAATGGCCCAGAGGTGATGCAGCATATTTCTATGGTAGGCAACGATTTAGCCCTTGATAAAGGCGTAGGTGTCTGCGGTAAAGATGGCCAAAGCGTTCCTGTAGGGGTAGGTCAACCAAGCCTTAAAATAGACCAACTTACAGTAGGTGGCACCGCATAAAACAATAAAGCGCGAAGCAATTCGCGCTTTATAGGTTACCAATGCGAGGTTTACGCCTCGCTTTGCTCTTCTTTGTTCTTCTTCGCCTGTTCGTACCACAAAGCCATAAAACACTCAGTTAATTTATGCTCTATTTCAAGCGCTTTGTTGGTTGGGCAAAATAGCGTAAAGCTTGCTTTAAACTCACCAAGCTCTGTAGTGCCAAAATGAATAACCGGTGCCGGACCTGAAATTTTGGCATCGAGTTTACGCTCTATCATCGAATTATAACGTGTTGCTACATCGTGAAACTCTTCGCAGTACAGCTTTGCCTGATTGACTAACTCGTCATGAATAACATAAGGGTTAAAGCTCTCTCTGCGTACAATAGTAAAATGATGAGTAACAAAGCGCTTTACGTAATTAAGGTTTTTAATTGAGCTGGTGATCAGCTTATTATTTGGTATATAAATTGTTTTGCGCGAAAACTGATAAGTGTGCATGTCTATTTCATGCATGGTGGTTTTTACCCAGTCTGTTTCGGCTACTTCGCCAAAATAGTCACCCACTTGTATCCAATCACCTACTCTAAATGGGCGGGTGGTAACTAGGTAAAAAAAGCCAATAACGCATTGTATAAACTCGCGTGTTGCAAGCACTATAGCCACTGCAAACGCAGCAATAGACAGCGCAAAATTTTGTATTTCGGTCGACCATACAAATAGCAGCGACAACACCATAACAAAATTAATAAAGTGCTTAATGTTATGAGTGATGTAACGAATGTCTTTTTCTTTTTTTTCTGCGCGGTTTCTTGCTAGTTTATCAACCAGTACTTTAAGCACAAATGCAATGGCAAGCACGAGCACAGAAACTAAAAAAGGGTGCATGAGTATGTCTTTAATCATAACTTCCAAATACGAGTAGCAATAGGCACGCTAAGTATATTGAGTAATCAAACCAATTAGCAAATTTAAGCTACACAAAATCACTTATACCAATTGTGTTAAGACATGAGCCATTTATAGCAATAGGTGAATAGCGTTATAACCCTATTAGCGCTTTATTTTGCACGCTAGAATGGCTAATACTTAATTAAACCGGTATTACTTAGCAGCTAGGCTGTTTGCTCTGTAATAGAGACCTGCGTGTGTTTAGCGTGTTTTTGGCAAAACAATACAAGCTCAATGGCAGCGATAAAAATAAGCGTGTAACCCAGGGTTTCTATGCCTTCCTCAATAATATTTTTAACGACCCGAACGTATTGTTCTCCCATAACTGAGTGCCAAAACTCGCCCTTGCCCATCATTCTCGAAAAAGCGAGTAAGGTCACTAAGCCAGATAGACAAATACCATAGCTCGGTGTTTGCGCATAGGCTTTTAACGAGCTGTAAATAAAGCCTCGTTGGGCTTTTAAGTAAAGTAGTACGCTCGCTAATAGTGTATATACAATTGCTTGCCATGCGCCATCAAACACATACATATCTAGGTAGGTGTCAAATTCTCTAACAAACATAGCAGCCGTCAAAGCAGCCAGTAACAGCGCGGCTATTTTAAGATCAGAGTGAATACGTGAGGCGTAGAAAAACAGCATACAACTTAAAAACGTTAAAATATCTTGCATGTGTTCGGTTAGTGTTTCTTCACTGTAAAGTGCATTTTGCTGTAAATCAAAACCTTCAAGCTGAATTAAAAAAGCCACACCTGCTAAGCATAATAAGTAAATAAAAGATCGCAGTAAAAACATATAAAAGCTCAAATAGAAAACAATGCGCGGCAGTTTAATTATAAAAATAGCTAAAAGCCAAAACATTATAGAAACTTTTTATAAATTTATCTGTCTAAGTTTTTTGCTGTTAAATTAATGGGTTATGTTTTTATTTTATGTATTTATGATGTGTTTTTTGTAATAAGTTGAGTTAATTAGTTGTGCTGCATAGGGTTAAATGCGTTAAGCATAAAAAAACCCTTACTAAAACATAGTAAGGGCTTTTAACGTTATAAGCAGAATATGCCTAGCGCATCGTCACAAACTCTTCTGAGCCTGTAGGGTGCAGTGCAACAACGGCATCAAAATCAGCTTTAGTTGCGCCCATTTTCATAGCAACCGCAAAGCCTTGAATCATTTCATCAACGGCAAAACCAATACCGTGTAAGCCAACTACTTTTTCTTCAGGGCCTACGCATACAAGCTTCATTGCACACGGTTGGCGGTGTTGTGTAACGGCTGTGTACATAGCGGCAAAGCCAGACTTGTACACTTTTACGTTTTCTTCGCCGTGGCGAGCAATAGCTTCTTGCTCGGTTTCACCAATAGTACCAATAGGTGGGTGGCTAAATACCACGGTAGGTACAAGGCTGTAATCCATTTTTAAATCATCAGGTAGGTCTTTATTAAATAAACGCTCTGATAGGGTACGGCCGGCTTTAACAGCGACAGGCGTAAGTTCTATACCGTGCTCAATAATATCGCCCACAGCATAAATACCAGGTACGTTTGTATTTTGATATTCATCTACTTTTACATAACCAGAGCTATTTAGTTCAACCCCTGCTGCTGCAATGTTAATTACATCGGTGCTTGGCTCGCGGCCAATAGCCCAAATTACTTGGTCAACATTTTGGCTGTAACCATTTTCAAAATGAATGGTTAAGCTACCATCGCTTTCTTTAACAATTTCTTTAGGCGAGCATTCGGTATGCAGTGTTGGGCCTTCTTTTTTCATGATCTCTACCAAGGTTTCAACCAGTAGCGTATCAAAATTACGAAGCGGCGCGTGTCTGCGTACAAATAAATGAGTTTCTGTGCCTAAACCATGTAGTACACCGGCAAGTTCTACAGCAATGTAACCTGCGCCAATTACCGCTACTCGCTTTGGCTGCTCTGTTAATTCAAAAAAGCCATTTGAGTCTATACCGTACTCAGCACCTGGAATATTAGGAGTATGCGGACGTCCACCTACTGCAATTAAAATATGATCGGCCGTGTAATGCTCACCGTTTACTTCTACGGTTTTGCTATCAACAAATTTAGCAAAACCATTAATTACGGTTACGCCATTGTTAGCTAAACCGTTGTCGTATCCTTTATGAATGCGACCAATGTACGCTTCGCGGCTCTCAACGAGTTTGCTCCAGTTAAAGTCTTTTACTTCTACGTTAAAGCCGTAATCAGGTGCGTATAAGTTAATTGCTTCAGCAACTTGTGCGCCATGCCACATTACTTTTTTAGGCACACAGCCTACATTAACACAGGTGCCGCCCATGTGTTTTGCTTCGATAAGCGCTACTTTAGCGCCACGCATTGCCGCACGGTTAGCAGAGGCAATACCGCCACTACCACCACCAATCGCAATGTAATCAAAATGCTGAGCCATGTTTTATCCTCAAAAAATATATTTAACTATAATGTGCCGATGATAGCATATGCTAAGTGCAAGTCACCCAGCGCGGCACGCTAAAAAGCTGATAAATACAACAAACGAAATTGTTTATTATGCCGATCAGTTTCATCCTAAGCTATATTAGACCCATTAATGGAGGCTTGTATTTCACCGTTTTGCCCCAACTTCAAATTCATAGTCAATTAAATTGAGAAAATTCATGAGCGAAGCACAAACAAATCCACTCATTGGCCTAGAAGGCTTACCCCCGTTTTCAAAAATAAAGCCAGAGTACGTAGTACCGGCACTAAAGCACGGTATAGAGCAATGTCGTAAAGCCATAGATGACGTGTTAGCGAAAGGCTCGTATACATGGAACGATTTAGTATTACCCCTTGAAGAAGCCGACGATAAACTCTCGCGTATGTTTTCACCAGTATCGCACCTTAACTCAGTCATGAATAACGACGAGCTGCGTGAAGCCTACGAGCAATGTTTACCACTTATATCTGAGTACTCAACATTTGTCGGGCAGCATCAAGGCTTGTACGAAGCGTATAATGCGCTTTATAACAGCGATGAATTTAAAACACTCAGCACTGCGCAACAAAAAACCATCACCAACGCCCTACGTGATTTTAAACTTTCAGGCATTGCATTATCAGCAGAAGATCAAAAGCGCTACGGCGAAATTAGCACGCGTTTATCTGAACTTGCCTCTAAATTTGGCAACAACGTAATGGATGCAACGCTTGCATGGCATAAACACATAACCGATGAAAGCCAATTGGCAGGCTTGCCAGAGTCGGCATTAGCGCTTGCTAGCGAAACAGCTAAAAGCAAAGGTTTAGACGGCTGGGTATTTACGCTTGATTTTCCGTCTTATTTACCGGTAATGACCTATGCAGATGACCGCGAGCTGCGCAAAGAAACCTACACGGCATTTTGTACGCGGGCTTCAGATCAAGGCCCTAATGCGGGTGAGTTTGATAACTCAGCCATTATGAAAGAAGAGCTTGCACTACGCCATGAGCTATCGCAGCTGTTAGGGTTTAATAACTACGCTGAAAAATCATTAGCAACTAAAATGGCTGAGTCGCCAGCGCAAGTTTTCTCCTTTTTAGAAGACTTAGCCGCTAAGTCTAAGCCTCAAGCAGAGCAAGAAGTGGCAGAACTAAAAGCCTATGCTGAGCAACACCATGGTATTACTGAGCTTCAAGCATGGGATTTTGGTTACTACAGCGAAAAGCTCAAGCAAGAAAAATACGCAATTTCAGATGAAGTACTGCGCCCTTACTTCCCTGCAGATAAAGTACTTAGCGGTTTATTTGAAACCGTTAACCGCCTTTTTGGTATTAAGGTAAAAGAAGTAAGCGACTTTGATAGCTACCACAGCGATGTTCGCTTTTTTGAAATTTTTGATAGCAGTAACACATTGCGCGGTCGTTTTTATCTTGATCTATATGCACGTGAGCGCAAACGTGGCGGTGCGTGGATGGATGACTGTATGGGGCGTAAAGTGCGCGCCAGCGGCGAATTGCAAACACCCGTGGCATACTTAGTGTGTAACTTTAATAAAGCGGTAGGCGACAAACCGGCGCTATTTACACATGACGAAGTAACCACGCTTTTCCACGAATTTGGCCATGGTATACACCACATGCTTACCCAAGTTGATGCTGCTCCTGTTGCTGGTATTAACGGCGTTGCATGGGATGCCGTAGAGCTACCAAGCCAATTTTTAGAAAACTGGTGTTACGATGAAGAAGCGCTGAGCTTTATTTCAGGCCACTTTGAAAGTGGTGAGCCATTACCTAAAGAGCTACTTGATAAGCTACTGGCTGCTAAAAACTATAATTCTGGCATGCAAATGCTGCGTCAGATTGAGTTTTCGTTGTTCGATTTTAAAATCCACCACGACTACCAGGCAAACCAAGAGTGCCAAATTCAAGCGATTTTAAACGATGTACGTAGCCGCACGTCGGTGGTTAACCCGCCTGAGTTTAATCGTTTTCAACATGGCTTTAGTCATATTTTTGCAGGTGGCTACAGCGCCGGTTACTACTCGTACAAATGGGCTGAGGTACTCTCTGCCGATGCATTTTCTAAATTTGAAGAAGACGGTATTTTTAACGCCGAAACAGGTAAAGCCTTCTTAGAAAATATTTTAGAAAAAGGCGGCAGTGAAGAACCTATGGAGTTATTTAAAAAGTTCCGTGGTCGCGAGCCAAATGTTGATGCGCTACTGCGTCACAGTGGTATAGCTGCATAAACAACTAGTTAACCTTATAAAGCGCCTATATGGCGCTTTTTTTATGTTTTTTAATATATTGGCCAATTGTTTTTAGTAATTTTAACCTCCCGTACTATGCTTTGTGTATACGCAGCAAAATGGACTAGGGCATGGCAAAGTTGGTACTAACGATTGATGACGATTTGTATGTTCATCGAATTATTGAAGAGGCTTTAGCAGGCTTTTGTAAGCTTATTCACGCTAAAGATGGCGAACAAGGACTTAAGCTAGCCAAAAAGCACACGCCCGACATAATTTTACTTGATATAGAAATGCCCGGTAAATCCGGCTACCAAGTATGCCAAGCACTAAAAGAAGATGAGTCAACACACGATATACCCGTTATGTTTTTGTCCTCTAAGGTGGAGCTTAACGATAGAGTAAAAGGCTACAGCGTAGGCGCATCTGACTACATCATAAAACCCTTCAACACCGAAGAGCTAATGGCACGCATTAAAGTGCTTTACGAGTACCGGCAGCAATGTGAAAAGCTAAAATTTGATGTAGCTAAAGCGCAAGATACCGCCGCAATGGCCTTGGCAGAGTCTGGGGATATGGGGCGTATTGTTAGGTTTGTGGGGCAAAGCTATCACTCTCATAACTTTCAGTCATTAAGCGAGCACTTGCTTGCCTTTTTTAGCCCGTTTAATTTAGACGTGGTTATTGTGTTTTGGTATCAAGGGGGGAGCTATTTTTATAGTTTAGAAAGTGGTGTATGTCCGCTTGAGCAGGAGCTTTTAGAGCAGCACCGTAATGCCAATCGGTTTGTTGATATTGGTAGCAGCACCATTATTAACTACCCCAAAATATCTTTATTAATTAAAAATATGCCGGCTGATAATCGTGCTTTATACGGCCGTTATAAAGACTTATTCCCGCACATACTCGAAGTGACAAACGAAAAGGTCGTTGCTATGGAAAGAAACGAAAATAGCTTTGAACAAGCCACCCAAATTAGCACTGCTTTGCAAGATATAGTAAAGCAGCTTACCAGCCAAAATGTTGTACAAAACGACTACACAAGGCAGTTTATAGAGCAGCTTCATGAACTCAACTGTGCAATTAAGCAAACGCAAGCACACGCCAATCCTGCTGATTTAACTTTATACATGTCGCAATTAGACGAAACTATGCAGCTGCTAGTAACCGCAAATAGTGATTTAGCGTTTATAAAGTACCAGCTTAAACAAGTGACCGAGAGCCGCAACGAATTATTGTGCAACTTACGCTCTAAAGTAGAGGAGGCCAGCTCACATAGTCTTGCGCATCAAAGCGATATAGAGCTATTTTAGTGCTTTAACGCTTGTTATACTGCAGCTGAAATTTTTCGTCGGAGTGTGTAGTGGTTATTCAGTGTGCTTTTAAAGAGTGTCGCCCATATTTAAATGAGCTAGAAACGCGTTTTAACTTAGCCCAATGGGCGCAAAGTTGTAGCGGTTTTACTCTGCATTACGACGATAAAGGCCTTAGCCTTTTAAAAAGCGACGAGCCTAAACTTGGCGCAATAAACGTAGACTTTGTAACAGGTGCAGTTGCTCACAGGCGTAAGTTTGGCGGCGGCAAAGGCCAATCAATCGCAAAAGCGGTAGGGTTAAATAAAGGCGCAACCCCTGTTGTACTTGATGCCACCGCCGGGCTTGGCCGAGATGGCTTTGTGCTAGCGTCACTTGGCTGTAAGGTTATACTGCATGAGCGCCACCCTGTGGTAGCAGCTTTATTATTTGATGGCTTAAAACGCGCTTACGAAGATGCAGAGATTGGTTCGTGGATGCAGCAAAATATGAGCTTAGTGTTTGGCTCAAGCCACACGTTGTTAGAGCAGTGCGAGAGCATGCCCGATGTAGTGTATTTAGATCCTATGTTTCCACACCGAGAAAAATCAGCGTTAGTTAAAAAAGAAATGCGCGTATTTCAGGCATTAGTAGGCGCAGATACCGACGCCGATGACTTACTTGAATTCGCCTACCCACTTGCCAGTAAGCGTGTGGTAGTTAAACGCCCCGATTACGCCCCATTTTTAAACAATCAAACCCCCAGCATGCAAATTAAAACAAAAAAGAACCGTTTTGATGTGTATGTAAAAGCGGCCATGGTTTAACGGCATTTAGCGTGTTGATCGGCTTTAAGGATCTAGTGTCGCTGCAACCATAGTTTGACATAATACAACCATACCTTGACATAATTAAAGCCATACTTTGACATAAAGCCCCTTATTAAAAATGATGATAATAATTAATGGTATTAAAATCAATGTGTTGAATTTATATTAAACCATAGTGTGACATAGTGATTTTTTATTTGTATAGTATGTGTACTAAAATTATAAAAATAAATATTTACTTATGTATATACGTAACTTAAGAAAGCCATCTCCAAATAAAAATGTATTCAAATTTGCGAGCACTAAAGTTAGTAGTGTAATTATGTGTGAGAGCTCATTAGAGTTTGATGCATGTTTTCATCATGAATATAACGACTTGATAGAGAGTTTTGGGAGTCAGCCTGAAGGCTTTAAATATGAGTTTATGGGTAAAAGCTTACCTTACACACCAGATGCACTGATTTCATATACAGATAAAACCCAAAAATACCACGAATATAAGCCCTATTCTAAAATTGCTTCTCCACTATTTAGAGCTGAATTTGCTGCCAAAAGAGCTGCATCATTAAAATTGGGAATTGATCTTGTTTTAGTCACTGATAGACAGATTAGGGTAAATCCAATATTAAACAACTTAAAGCTATTACACCGTTACTCAGGTGTTTTCGGTATAAGTAGCATTCAAAAAGAGTTACTTAATTTTATTCATAAATCTGGGGCAATTAAGCTAAATGATATAAGCCGCCAGATTGGCTTACCTATTGGCGAGGCTCGCTCTTATTTATTCGCACTAATGGGTAAGGGATTGATCAAAGCTAACTTAGGTATTGATGATCTAACTAATAATCCAACCTTGTGGGTTACACCATGACAGATTTTTTTAATGAATTTGATGAATCACTAGCGCCATTAAAACCACAAACGCCCACACAGTACGTCAAATTAGATGATGCCAACTTAACCCAGCGTGATCTGGATACCTTTACTGACGCTTTAAAAAACCAAGCGCTACAAAGGTATAAGCTAATTAGCACTATAGATAAAAAACTTTCACGCGGCTGGACCCAACGAAATTTAGATCCTATTTTGGATGAGCTTTTTAAAGGAGGTGACGTAGTTCGGCCAAATTGGCGGACTGTTGCTCGTTGGCGTAAAAAGTATATTGACAGCAACGGTGATATTGCCTCCCTTGCTGATAAAAACCACAAAATGGGAAACAGAACTAACCGTATAAAAGGGGATGATAAATTTTTTGATAAAGCATTAGAACGATTTTTAGATGCTAAAAGACCTACTGTTGCAACAGCATACCAGTATTACAAAGACCTAATTGTTATTGAAAATGAGAATATTGTTGAAGGCAAAATTCCAATCATATCTTACACTGCTTTTAATAAAAGAATTAAAGCAATACCCCCATACGCGGTGGCTGTAGCAAGGCATGGTAAATTTAAAGCAGATCAATGGTTCGCGTACTGTTCAGCACACGTGCCACCGACAAGAATATTAGAGCGGGTAGAGATTGATCATACACCACTTGATTTAATCCTACTTGATGATGAGTTATTTATTCCCATTGGAAGACCTTACCTAACATTACTTATTGATGTATTTAGTGGTTGTGTCCTTGGTTTTCATCTTAGTTATAAATCTCCTTCATATGTATCTGCGGCTAAGGCTATTACTCATGCTATTAAACCAAAGAAACTTGATGCTATGAGTATACAATTACAAAATAATTGGCCTTGCTTTGGTAAATTTGAAAACTTAGTTGTAGATAATGGTGCTGAATTTTGGTCTAAAAATCTAGAGTATGCTTGTCAGTCAGCAGGAATAAATATCCAATATAACCCTGTACGCAAACCTTGGCTAAAGCCTGTCGTAGAGCGTTTTTTTAAAGTCATAAATCAGTATTTAATACCAGAATTTCCAGGAAAAACATTCTCAAATATTTTAGAAAAAGAAGAATATAAACCTGAAAAAGATGCAATTATACGTTTTTCAACGTTTGTAGAAGAGTTCCAACGCTGGATTGTAGATGTATACCATCAAGATAGTGACTCTCGTGAAACGCATATCCCAATCAATAAGTGGCAACAAGGATATGATGTCTATCCTCCTTTAGCTATGAGTGAAGAAGAAGAAGCGCGTTTTACTATGTTAATGCGTATCTCTGACTCAAGAACGTTAGGTAGAAATGGTATAAAGTTTGAAGAGCTAATGTATGACTCGACTGCTTTAGCTGATTATCGTAAACATTATCCGCAAACTAAGGAAACTGTAAAAAAACTGATTAAAGTCGACCCTGATGACATTTCAAAAATTTATGTTTACTTAGAAGAGCTTGAAAGCTACCTAGAAGTACCTTGTACAGATCCTACCGGTTATACGGATGAGCTAAGCATCTATGAACATAAAACAATAAAAAAAATTAATAGAGAAACCATTAGGGAATCTAAAAATAGTCTGGGCTTAGCTAAAGCACGCATGGCTATTCATGAGCGAGTAAAGCAAGAGCAAGAAGCTTTTACTGCATCAAAAACTAAAGCAAAAATTACAACCGTCAAAAAGCAAGCTCAAATAGCTGATGTAAGCAACACAGGAACGGGCACTATTAAGGTCTCTGAAGAAAGTGCAGCCCCTGTGCAAAAACATATAAGTAACGATAATTCTGACGACTGGGATGATGACTTAGAGGCATTTGAATGAATGCCTTAACAGAGATACAGATAGAGAAGTTACGGAACTTTAGCGATTGCATCGTTATGCACCCGCAAATTAAAACAATTTTTAATGACTTTGATGAATTAAGATTAAACCGTAAATTTCAGTCAGACCAACAGTGTATGCTATTAATTGGTGATACAGGTGTTGGAAAAAGTCATACCATTAATCACTACAAAAAAAGAGTTCTAGCTACACAGAATTATAGTCGAAACACTATGCCAGTCTTAGTAAGTCGTATATCTAGGGGGAAAGGCTTAGATGCTACTTTAGTCCAAATGCTGGCAGATCTGGAGCTATTTGGAAGTAGTCAAATTAAAAAGCGAGGCTACAAAACAGACCTTACTAAAAAGCTTGTAGAGAGCTTAATTAAAGCTCAAGTAGAGCTACTCATCATTAATGAGTTTCAGGAGTTAATAGAGTTTAAAAGCGTACAAGAACGACAACAAATTGCAAATGGGTTAAAGTTTATTAGTGAAGAAGCCAAAGTGCCAATAGTACTGGTTGGTATGCCTTGGGCTGCAAAAATAGCTGAAGAACCTCAATGGGCTTCTCGCTTAGTTAGAAAAAGAAAACTTGAATACTTTAGCCTAAAAAATGACAGCAAGTACTTTCGCCAATATTTGATGGGGTTAGCTAAGAAAATGCCATTTGATGTACCTCCTAAGCTTGAAAGTAAAAATACCACAATAGCGTTGTTTGCTGCATGTCGAGGTGAGAATCGAGCTCTTAAACATCTACTGTTGGAGGCTTTAAAATTAGCACTAAGTTGTAATGAGTATCTTGAAAATAAACATTTTATTACTGCTTATGACAAGTTTGATTTTTTTAATGATAAGGAAAAACTAAAATCAAAAAATCCTTTTAAACAAGACATTAAAGATATTGAAATTTATGAGGTAATCAAAAACTCATCTTATAACCCAAATGCATTAGACCCAGAAGATATGCTCACAGATCGAGTGTTTGCAATAGTAAAGTAAATCGAACCAGCCTAGCCTGATTAAAGGTGTTAAAGCGGAGATTCAAACGGATAAGTCATCAGATTAGCTTCGTGTGATTAAATCAAGCCTGACAGTTGCATATGTGCCACATCATTCAAAAAGAAAGTGGAAAAAGCAAGACGCGATTCCATAGCCTTCCTATCCTTTTTCAATTAAATTCTCGCCAATTTAATAACCGCAATAGTGGGCCTTCGATTGTGGTGTGCGCACATCAAGCGCGCATTGCTTTGTTCCAATCTATACTGTGCCCAGCCGCTTCAAGTTCACGCGCGAGAGCCTGTTTCCAGCCGCCACTACTGTCCATTGTTTCCCATACAACACCCGCGAAATCACTAGGTATTTCTAACGTACCACGTTTGAGAGCACATACTTTTTCTCGGCCCAAGCGGCCAATGAAGTAACCCAGTTCCAATAATACATTTTGACGAGCTCGAGGCTCAAGTGCCCTTCCTTTTACACGGCCCTCATCATCCGGTGTGAGAAGGACTACCGCAAACCCAACATCGCTGTTTGCAACGACTTTTTCGATAATTGTTCTCCCTTGATTAGCCTGTTCATGGAGAATAACGGCCTCCAAACCAATGCGTTCCAGAAAACGAGCCACAGTTTCCCGAGCACCATTGTCGTGCCCATGAACGATAAACACCTTTCGTGAGACTGGTTGCTTCAACACAGTTTCAATACTCCCCTTCGATTGAACATAGTTCTTGTAATCACGCGCAAAGGGAATAATGAGTTGCCCAGTGAGCGCATGGATACCAGCGATGATTTTATTTCCAGAGTAGAAGAAATGATGACTAAAGTTGATAGCGTAACGTGGGTCATTAGCCAGTTTATCTATAAGAAGCAATGTTAAACCCATCGTTTTTTTGAGGTCATCTGGCCAAGCAAGTTGGGCACTCCCGACCATGCTGCCCCCAGTTTTTTCGCTTTCAGCAATGAAAGCGTCGAAGTCAACTCCTTCCGTCAGTTCCTCATTGTAAGGTTCAAGGTCGGTATGCCGTAACAATTGCCCTAGCTTTTTCAATGGGCGTTCATAAGTCTGCAACTGCGAGTTCTGTAAGTCTAGGATTGCGTTGTTAATTTCTCCGAAAATATCTTGGGTCATCACTAATTCTCGTCAGGTTGCAATCTGGCCTCAGCGGCCTTTTGAAGAATCGTTTCTCTATAGCTTTCTTTCATTTGTTCGGTGAGCGAATCGACGATAGGGCTACTGGCATAAGGTTCAATGCGGTTATCAATAATTTGGCTAACTGATTGGATGGCAGCCTCAATACTGGCAGGATCATGAGGATCAAAGTTAACGACGCCCAACTCTCCATCTAGTTCATTCAATGCTTGCTCTGCATTTTTTAGATCTTTCTGCAGTTTATCAAGCCCAGTAATTTTAAACATGGTTCCCTCCTGTTTATGGTGTGTCAGTGCATCTTTGAGCTTTAACGCCGCGCTCTGCAGCATATTTCTGCCGACTTAACGCTCATTTAACTATTTATATAGTTTTAACAAATAACCTAAGATATTACTATCACTAAGTTTTTTAAAACTTTAAAGTAAAGTTAAATAGAACAATATACGCCCGTCGCTTATTTTCATGAATATATGAGCAAAGAGCAATTTTATCAATCAGTTAACCATTACATTTAGCCTATCTCAATGACCGGTAATCGCTCTTTGCCGAAGTTCGACTTAATGCCATAAGCTGCCCTTCCGGTTTAACTCATTTCTGCCCCATTATGTGTTTCAATTTAATACCAACTCTACGCGGAAAAGTATAATTGAACTTAGTTTTAGTAATACCATAAACCTTGAAAACTTACTTAGATAACGCATTTAACTAGGTGGGTAAAACCCGTTTGTCACTATAGTATTGTTAATATACTCGACTATGGCACACTAATTGTTCAATCCCTGCAATGGAAAGTAATATGCTACAAGAACAGCCGTTGAAGAAAGCACATCAGCTAAAAAAGGAACATCATTATGTATGGGCTAACTATTTACGAAACTGGGCTATAGGTGATACCAAAAATAAAGTCTGGTTTAAGAAGGCTAAAGGTGGTTTTGCTTATGATAGTGTAAAGATGGTTGCGAAGGAGAAGCACTTTTACCAAATCAAGCCACTGACTAAAGATCATGTAAAGATAATCAGAATGATATCTTCCGAAAGTCAGTTGCATAAACAAAATATGGAGCTGCTCCAAAAATTTCTATTAATTCAGAAAATGGAGGAGTTTTACCAAACGAGTGGTAAGAAGAGTGTGGAAACAGAGAAGGAAATAGAAGCGCATAAACATAATACCCTAGAGAATTTGCATACTGCTTATGAAAGAAGCGCTGGGAAGACCATTTCTCTACTAATTAATCGAGACTTTTCTTGCTTAGATGATATGAAGCAATTGACTGCTTTTTGTAATTATCTTGGGCACCAGTTCACTAGAACAAAGCCATTTCGCGACATAGCACTACTGGTTATGTCAAAAGATGATTCTGAAAAAGCAAAATTAGTGCATCATATATCGACGGAGTGTTGGTGGTTTATAAGTCATATGCTAGGTCAAAACCTTGGTTACTCAATGTTCGTATCTCGAAAAGAGGACAATTATTGCCTTCTATTAAATGAGACTACTCAACCGTTTATCACGTCGGATAATCCAGTGATAAACGTTCATAAGGGTTTGACTAATGATATGACGCCTCCAGAGGATGACCAATTGGACTTGTACTATCCGTTGTCTCCAACAATTGCAATCATGGTTAGCAGTTCCCATCGTTTTCCTAGTGGGGAATCAATATTAACCCTTGATGATGTCAATGAGTTAAATACAAAGGTTGCTAAAGGTGCTTATGTAAACATATTTGGATGTAGTGAGGAGTCTTTGAAACCATATAGCAAGTTTGTTGGTGTCCGTCATGATCGAGCAAAACAGTTTGTAGAAAGGTAAAATGCGAGGGCCGATTCTTCCTTCTGACTTTTAAGGTTTCCCGTACTTTATTTAATCCGTTTTCAGCTAATTTAGCTAAGAAGCTGAAACACTTTTGTCCTGCTTCGAGTAAGTCGGATCTGGGCTGGCACATTTTTGCCCCAAAACGAGTTAACGTAAATGCTCTAAGGGGAGCTTTGAGCGAATAGCAGTCATTGAAAAGTTAAATTTATTTCCGCTTTTTTGAGTAGGAGCCTAATTTTGTCCGATAACATTATTAACTACCGTTTTGGTGCAAAATAACAAGCTTAATTCCTAGTTATTTTAATTACTTGCTTACATGTAATATACGCCGTTTTGGTGTGTTATAAACCACCAAAATGGTGTTCAATAAGCTGTTATAACTATAGGAGACAAATGTGCAAACAAAAATAAAGCAATGGTTAGATGAGCAAGAAATTAGTGAAGAGGCGAAGTCGGTATTTGAAGAATCGTTAATCTGTTATAACTCTAAAGCATGGAGAAGTGCTTTACTAATGTCTTATGTTGGCTTCTTAACCATTGTAAGAGATCGTATTTTAAGTGCTTCAATGCCTTCAGGTTTTCTTGAACCAGCTTGGGATCAAAAAGGGCGAGACCTCCGTAATCCCGATAAATGGGATGCGAATGCGTTTTCATGTACGCAGCAAAAGTCACCTGCTCCCATATTTGTCGTCTCTGAAGACTTACGTCATCAGGTTGAATTTTGGAAAAATAGACGAAATGATTGTGCCCACTCTAAACCGAACTTAATTACTGCTGGACATGTAGAATCATTTTATTCATTTTTAATATCTAATGCTTCAAAGTTTGTAGTCAATGGTAGCCGCAATAGTTTATTAGATCGTATTAAAGATCACTATAACCCAGATAAAACCCCTATAAATACTCCTGTTGATGAATTGATAGCTAGCTTGAATACATCAGTAGAAAGTAGTGAACTTGACGACTTTATTGATGAAATTTTTGTATATCTTGATAGTACTAAAACTAGCTATGAGGTTATGACTGGTGCGATCTGTGGCAATAAAGTTCAATTCATTGAAGCGATATACAGACTTGGTAGCACAGACGTCAAATCAGTAACGCTAAATAAGTTGTTGGTTTCTCCAGAGCTAGCTCTGTCGGTCTTGAGGAAAAATAATCAATTTTCAAATGAATTGACTGGACAACCTGCACTTATAAGGACTATTTGGAGAAGTCATTTGTTTAAAAGTAATATGAATGACTTTGGGCTATTATGTTCTTTGATAAATAATGGGCTAATTCCACAGGAACAAATGAATGAGGTGTTTGAGATAGTGTTTGAGGTTGATATCCAACCAAATAACCTAGAGCAACGAACTTTAGAACTAAACGATTTTAATGTTTTTGTAAGATCAAAAATAGATAACGGAATATTCAGGAACTTCTCTGCAGCCAACTCAGCTAGAAAACACATAATAAGTTACCTTGATAGTATTACTTTGGATGATGCTATATGCGAAAAAATATACGATGATTTCAACAATCCATGGGTAGCCGATGATCTAGCTAGTGCTCTCAACAGCTATTTTGCAGAAAACTCCAATAAAGTATCTGAATATCAAGCTCATAGACGAAATTGCCCCTCAGGATTAAATGGGTTGTAACTATTGTTATAAAAGCAAAGGGGTCAAATCTTGACTCCAGACATTATTCTCCTGACCGTCTGTAAATGGCACTTTGAGGAAGCTCGGCTCGGAGCGAAAAGCGGACATATATATTTTAACTAATTCTGTATACCTGCACCCCTTTGAATAAAAAGCCTAGTGAGTTATCGGCATGATCTGGTGTCAACTCACCTGTTGAGTCACATGCTAGTGCCATTGAAAAACCATGAAGATAGTCAACTAATAGATCAAGAAAAGCCTTTTCTTGATCGCTTCTAAGCTTTAATGGGTTAACAATTAAATTAAATCTACTTATAAATACATCAGCAGGACTGTTTGAAGACATTGATAGAAGAGTCTTTAGTAATCCATCATATTTTCGGAGAATTGCTAAATAGCTTTTTGAAAGTTCTTTTAGTTCCTGTTTCCAATCTAATTTTCCGCTAGGTACATATATTTCAGACATTAGTGACTTGGCAACACCCTCCAGTAAAATATTTTTGTTATTAAAATAATAATATAAAGCCATAGGATCGACATTCAATTCTTTTGAAATGGCCCTCATGCTAGGAACTTTCCCAGTGCCAGCCATCATGCACTTGGCTTTACTTACTATTAACTCGGCACTAAGGATGTTTTTTTCTTTGGAGGGGCGACCTCTTCTAGTTTCTGATTGCTTCATATAAAAATCTATATACTTTACTTTGAATTTCTACGGTGTAGAATAATATTACAATATTCTACACCGTAGAATAAAGATAATTGAGGTATTTATGTCAAATATAGTATTTATAGCTACAAGCCTTGATGGTTACATCGCAGGAAAAAATAACGCAATTGATTGGTTAGAGGCTATTCCTAATCCAGATAATATCGATATGGGTTATCAGGCTCATATGGAAAGTATCGATGCTTTGGTTATGGGGCGCAACACGATGGAGTTGGTTGCAAATATGGATATCGAATGGCCTTATAGCAAACCTGTTTTTGTATTAAGCAACTCATTGGAGAACGTGCCAGATAAATTAGATGGAAAAGTATTTTTAGTTAAAGGTGATATTAAGAGTATCAATAACGAATTAAAGGAAGAGGGATACAACAACTTATACATAGACGGTGGCTTGACTGTTCAGAGCTTTCTAAAAGAAGACTTGGTTGATGAGCTTATAATTACAACAATACCAGTATTACTTGGTAGTGGAATCCGACTTTTTGGTGAATTAGATCGTGCATTAGAATTTAGATGTACAAAATCTGAAAGGTATTCAAACGGTATTTGCCAAAATCGTTTTGAGCGTTACTCTGGTTAATATTTGATTGAAAACATGTGTTAATGTAAAGGTCCACAATTGGCACAGAGCTGTCCTTCAGCTCTAACTCACTACTGTCCAATTTTTGCCCCTTTTCGAGTTAGCAAATTGCATATTTTGCAAATTGGTTTTGCCCCATTATGAGTTTGCGCAACAGAATAGTATGTTTTTCATTCAGGAATACGCCCTACAATTACTAATGAGGAGCTTGTAAAACAGCTTTCTGATTGATGTCTTCACATCAAGCTCTTAACCTTACGACTCTCGTGAAATTGCAAGTATAAGCGGGTAAAGTAGATATACCGATCCAGTTTCGTGGTTCGGCTTCTTCTTGAAATACGACCAATGACAGAAGTGTTACACGCATAGTCTAACAGTTGATGTACACACTTAATCCACAAGCAACTTTATCGAGCTATTATGGTTAGATCGCCCAAGTGCATGTTTATCATAGAGGTAAGCCAAGCGTTGCTTGTTTTCGTTTACTTAGTGCAGAGGAGACTATTCGATAGGATTCAGACAGGTAATACTTCAGCTCTTCATCAAGTTTCCCGTCGGTATCGGTTTGCTGGATCCATTTCATCCCTCGACTAGCAAAGTATGGAGCAGGACGGTAGCCATCATGGTTACACAAAAACTCATAATTCAGGTTCGATGCTTTGAATGTGTATGCTGTCGTGCCTCCTTTTAAAGTAAAGCCAATCGCATACACCTTTCCCCCCACCTTCCACACATGTGAGTTTCCCCATTGCATGACATAGGTTGAGGATTTTAAAGCTTCACAAAATTGATTGAATTCATCGTGTTTCATACCCCTGTATTCCTTATCTGATGCTTTTTAAGCTACTTAGCTCACTTTAGCTACATTGGCTTTATAAGTGAAAAAGCGAAAGCTTTTAAGAAGCGGACTTTCCTAAAATCAGAGACATAACTGGAATCCCCGTTATTTTTGAACTTCCGATTATGTAGATTGTGGCAGCGAGCAGATCCATTAATGAAATAGGAATAAATGCCATTGGCGCGATACCAAGCAGAGCGGCATAGCTGACAACGAAGAAGCCAAAAAGTCGAACAAGGCCATTCCAAACAATTATAGGAGCACGCCTAGGTAAGTCTGAGACAGCCCAAAGTAATGCTGCCCCGATACTTATAAAGAACGAAGCGAGCACAAGAGTAACAATGAATGAACTTGGCTTAGGAGAAAGAAGCTCAGGGATCATGATCCCAATCGCGACAGGAAAATTAAAAATGGCGGTAATTTGTACAAATTTCTTAAACATATTCCTACTCAATCATTTGAATGTATCGGTTGACTAGGGCTTATTTTGTAGTGATCAGTAAGTAATGTCAATATTTTTTAGCGATAACTACAGAATAGGTTTCACCCCTTATCCTCGTTGCAAATCAATCACACAGACTGCATGAAGAATTCGCTTATGATCTGTCATTTACCAGAACAACAAAAAAGAGTTTGCCAACTTACAACAAGACTCAAACGGCGATACTCACCATAACAATAAGCGACACAAACTCCTTTACCCTTTCTCTCCCCAATCAAATGAAAGGGTTGTTCGAACTAATTCTGCATCGTTCACTAAAAAATATTTAGTTATAGCTTTGACATTACTTAGTGATCGATACGGAATGTTCACCCTGGCGTGGTTGCAACAGATATGGCGGATATTACTGGTTTAAGTGAAATGGCATCGTCACCACAATAGTATTACTGACCGATGCTCGTCTGTATCGAATTGAGTGCGTAGTCCATGACCGATTCTGCAACTTGCTGTGACTCACCCGCTCGAATCTGAGTAGAAAGCCCATAAAGAACCGATAGCAGGTATTTTGTCTGCAGTTCTGCGGTCTCAGACTCAGTTATTACACCCTCAGACTCGATCAAGGTAGTGATCAAGTTTTGGGTTTTCAATCCAAATTGATTGATGTACACCGTCGCTTCTTCAGGAAAGGCAACGCTGTCAGACTCATTGACGCTTTTTACTAATAAACACCCCAGCGGGGTATCAGCATCTGAAAACACTTGAATCAACTCATAGAAACACGCTCGTAACCTTTCTATGAAAGGCGCGTCTGAAGGCTCTGTGATATGGCGATAACACGGGTCACTATATTGCGTGATGTAATGCACGATCACTTCTTTGAATAGCTTCTCTTTGTTGCCAAAAGCAGCATACAAGCTAGGCGTATTGATCCCAAGCTCTGAGGTTAGATGCGCCACAGATGTGGCTGCATAACCGTTGTTCCAAAATATGCGCATTGCCTTATCGAGTGCGATCTCTCTGTCAAACGCTCTTTTTCTTCCGGCCATTACCGATGGTGCTCCTACCTAAAGTATATTGATCGATAACTATTTTGTAGTATTCACTAAAAAATGTCAATTTCGTTGTTGACTTGCTTTATCGATCGGTACAGAATGCATTCATACAATATGTATCGATCACTACAAAATATTAATGACCGTGCAGACGATTTTATGAATACTAACCAATCTGTAGGAAAAAATAATGACGATTAAAGCATTAAGAACACCAGAAGAACGTTTTTCAGTACTCCCTGCGTTTCCTTATCAACCTAATTATGTTGATGATCTCGGCGGATATGAATCGCTGCGAATGGCGTATATTGATGAAGGTGATAAAGACTCGGAATACACGTTTCTTTGTTTGCACGGTGAACCAACATGGAGTTATCTATATCGTAAAATGATCCCAGTTTTTACTGATGCAGGTCATCGTGTTGTTGCCCCTGATTTATTCGGCTTTGGCCGCTCAGATAAGCCTATTGAAGACTCTGTGTACAACTTTGAGTTCCACAGAAACAGTCTAATTCAATTAATTGAACACTTAGATCTTAAAAATATTGTGTTGGTTTGTCAGGATTGGGGCGGGTGCCTTGGTTTGACGATACCAATGGATATGCAAGATCGTTTCAAAAAACTTATTGTGATGAACACTACTATCTCAAATGGTGAACCGCTGGCCGAAGCCGCAGTACAGTGGATGGCTTTTAATGAAACAATTTCAGAATTACCAGTAGCAGGGATCATAGCATGTGATGCTGGAGCAGCTGTCAATGTGATGGATGCAATTGCGTATGACGCACCATTCCCTGACAAAAACTACAAAGTTGGCGTGAAACGATTCCCACAGATGATCCCAACGAATGCAGATGATGATGCGGTGAAGTATGGACTTCGTGCGATTGAGTTCTGGTCAAATGAATGGAGCGGTGAAAGCTTTATGGCGATAGGAATGAAAGATGCAATCTTAGGTGAGGCCGCCATGAAGCAACTTAAAGCGGTTATCAAAGGTTGTCCTGAGCCAATGAAAATTGAAGAAGCTGGTCACTTTGTTCAAGAGTATGGTGTTGAAATAGCAGAGCAAGCTCTTGCTTCATTTACTATGAGTTAGTTGTACTCATTCAAACCTGACAGTTGTCTATAACTCGACTCGGCATCTGTCAGGTGATATCTGAAAACCAACCTCTATATATTTATACTATCCCCAATGAATAAAGTCTTGATCATAAGCATTTCCTCTGTTGCAGGTAATAAAGTTTCGCCAGCGAGCAGTGTGTATGCAGATACTAAATTTGCCGTTCGTGCAATTAGTCAGGGGCTACGTATGGAGGTGGGTCGTAATATTCGCACAACTGTCATCTCACCTGGACTCATTGATTCTGAACTTAAACATGGCACCTCAGAAGCAACGAGCTCTCAATTTGTGAATGAGGTGTATAACGATGCCATTTCAGCGACGTCTATCGCTAATGCTGTCACTTATGTGATTGAACAGCCTAACGATGTTGATGTTAACGAGATTGTATTGCGCCCTACAGTACAAGAATTTTAACTGGCACTAACAGTATGTGCGGTCGATATGACGTGTGTCGACCATGATCTGTTGTAATGGATGAGTAATTTTGGACACCTGATTAGAGGTTTGCAATACCTTAGGTAATCCATGGGCTGCTAATTTAGAAAAAGTACTGACACAGTTCTGTCCAAAAACGAGTTTACCCGACTGTCGGCTTCTCGCTCATAGCGGCTTGCCAGATGAAACCTAAGCTTAATAATTAAAACTCTCTGAACTGATGTGAATCACTCCAAATTACCCTACTAAAAATGTCTCTATTACCCGCTCTCTAAACCCACCAAAGGCTTGTAAAAAACTTGCTTCTTGAGGTTCAGTTTTCAGCTGATTTGATTCACTTAAGCCCCATGAAAATAATAAATCATCAATTTCCGCAATCGGCTGACTATCGGGCCTAGTGGAGCTTGTCTTTTTATGAGTCTCTGCTCTAAAACATTCATTCGCTATGGCGTTATTTCTTATTAGTACACAAGTGTCAGGTAGCTCTTGGTCAATTCTATTTGCAAAAGTGCTTAGTGTTTCTTCGGCTAGGGTGAATAGCCAAGCTTCTTGGTTGGGGGAACTGTTTACTCTTAATATACGGCCAAGTACCTGCCTAAAATAAAGCTCGGTTTTAACTCTGCTTAAATGGCAGCACACTTGCAGTCTTGGTATGTCAGTACCTTCCGACACCATTCCAACGCTTACAATCCATTGTGTGTTGCTAAAGCGAAAAAGACGGATTCTCTCGCCTGCATCGCTTTCTTTGTAAGTAACTATGGTTGCTGATTGATGGAAAATCTCTATAAGAACTATCACTATCTGCTCTGCATGCTCAACAGAAGAGGCAACAATTAACCCTGCGGCATTGCTATTCTGCTGTCTAATAGTGGCGAGCTTACTTACTCCTTGAGCAACAATATAATTAATTACAGCTTCGTGCTTAATTAGATCTTGGTAAGAAATCGATGGGTCTTTTAGCAAAGACTTTAATGAGTTATAAGTTTTAGTTTCCTGTTTTGCTGTTGTTACCGAAATCTCTTCATTATCAATTAAAACAATTTTGGGGTTACGGCAAACGCCATCATTAACCGCCTGTTGCAGCGAGTAAGTGTAATTACATATTATTTTATTATCAGGGTCGCTATAAGTCGCCAGCGCAATTGGGAGAAGGTCAGAGCGCCAAGGTGTACCTGTCAACGCTAACGTGAAAGCAGCGTGCTGTTGAATGTTTTTAACAATATCTTGCCCCCATACATTAGCATCCTCAATACTTGAACCAGCACAGTGGTGTATTTCATCAAACACCACTAACACACGGTTGTTCTTTAATAACTTCCAATAGTCATCATTAAAAAAGCGCATATTTTGATAAGTATACGAGCAACCAACTGAGCCAATAATACCGTCAAAATTACAGTTTAACCGTTTAGCAAATGTCTTTCTAATACCATTGGCCACCTCACTAGAGGGTGAAAAGCAAATCACAAATTCTATTTGTTTAGTTTCAAATAAATACGCTGCAACTTCTGCCGCCAATACAGTTTTACCGGCCCCAGGTGTAGCTAAACAAAAAAAGTGCTTATGGCTTTGAGAGTAGTGCTTTTTAACTGCCGATAAGCAGGCTGTTTGCCAACCCCTTAGCATGGTTTTTTTTCTTTTATTTTATTACCCAATAACGTCTGCAAAGCGTTTATTTTGCCAAGTAATTTAATCGACTTTTCTTTAGCTTGAGTGTGATGCAGTTGCAACTGTTCTTGCAGCTTAGGATAGCGTGCAGAAAGGCGCTGATACTCTTTAGCTTCTTCAAGTACAGTATTTAAATCAATTTCGTATGTTAATAAATCTTTTTTAAGTTCTTCTTGGTACTCAATAACTTTAACTGTTTCGGTCGAAATATCAGAAGCGCCAATATTTGCAGTATCTATTTGTTTTACTTTGCCTCGCCTTGAAGTAGGAACGATTTCTAAACTTGAAAAAAGCTCTGTTGTTGAATATATAACCTCCTTAGCTCCCTTGTTTAATTTGTTGGTTCGTCTTAAGAGTCCATTTGCAACATTGCGAGTTAATTGACGATATACAAACTTTCGGGTTTCTACTGGATCAGTAAACTCAGATTGTTCACGCAATAAAGCCTCTTTCGCTTGCGTCACAGTGAAATCATTCATCTGCTTGATTACCAAAAGAAAATGTAAAAATACATTCATATTCGCTTTTTTACTCATTGCTAAACCTTACTACTCACCATAAACTTAGGATTACTAAGTATACATGCTCATGTAAAAACTAGACAATCATTTAAATGTGAGAGCTACCAAGATGAAGCAACGGTGCAGGTTAAATCCTTTTTTACAGAGCGTCTTAAAGAGGCTCGAAAGCGAATGAAAATAAGCCAAAAAGAGTTAGGTATTAAAATGGGGATGGATCCAAGTTCAGCCAGTGGCAGAATGAACCATTACGAAACGGGTCGCCATATGCCCGACTTAACTACTTTAAAAAAGCTAGCAACCGAGCTAAATGTTCCCGTAAATTACTTTTTTTGTGAATCAGAGGAAAGCGCAACTTTGGCATGTTTAATCGAAAAGCTTGATGATGAAGGTAAGCGTAAGCTAATTCAACTACTAGAATCACAATAGTATTTTCTAATCTGGTTTAATCAAGGTTATAAAATTTAAAAGTAGCCATATGGGGGCTTCATTCCTATAAGTTTTTTAAATTCTAAAGCGGTTACGCAGACCAAGCCCAACTAAGAATAGAAATAAAAATGACGAGCTGGCGTAAGCATAGCTATAAAGATAAAAGTTCTCAGGTAATTGCTTTTCAAATAGCACTTGCGCACTGTGCCCTCTAGCTTCCTTTGATATCGATAAAAAAGGAGTTATTGTAGCGATAGATAAAGTTGCAGCCGGCTTGTAAGCACTTTTTATCTCAATATCTGACTTTGAAATTACATACGAATTAAAAAGAAGAAAAGATATAACTAGGAGCAGCAGGGGGCGCATTATACTTTGCCCATAGTTACTGGTAACAGAATAAATTATATCCATAACTGACTGTACAATATTGAGCCTACCCCATCTTTTAGCTCTAAGTTCATCCGCATGAAAAGCCAAAGCCATATCATGACTCTTATTTTGTTCTGCAAGCTCTTTAAGTCTACATAGGCGTCCAATATCGAGTGTGTCAGTAACTTTTTTTATTGGAGTAAAAAATACCTTTTTACGGTTTAGGGTGTATATCATAGAGGTTAAGTCAGTATGATGGTTGAGCTTCGTACTTCTCAAATCTGGAACACACTTAAAGTGTCCACTAATATTAAAATCTTTTTCAAATACACTTCCTTTGAAAGACAGAGTTATTACTTTCTTTGCATCAAGTTCATCAAAGTCGAAGGTGTCTGTACAGTTTATATACTCAAAATAAACCTCTTTGCATAAGAATTTAGTATTTTTAAAGTGCGTACCGCCAGCAAAAGTTGAATGATCAAAACCTACAACTTCGTGAAATGTAGTACTTGGGAAGTAAGCCAGCATTTCAAAATGCGAAAAAGTGAATAGTGTATTTCCTTTGAAATTACAATCACTAAAAACTATTGAGTTTTGAAACTCAGCGTTGTAAAAAGACGCAATACAATTGAACGTAATACCATTGAAGGAGGCATTTTGGGAAAATATAGCTTTTGAAAAATCAGCTGTTCCATTAAAAGTACCATTGTCGAATATTGCAGGAATATTAAATTCAGTATTTGAAAAATCAGCTAAATGAGGGAACGTGTAGTTAACGAATGTTAGAGCTGAAATATCACCTTCTGCATTTGCTTTTAATAAAACTTTATTATTGGGAGCGATTTGTAGCAAGTCGGGTATTGCGAATCTCACGCCACTAAAGTCAACACCTATGTCCGGATTGTTCTTTGCCCACACATTCCAAGCATCTTTCCCCTGAAGCCATAGAGCTACACTAGCTTCTTTGCTTAATAAGTTTGGTTTTTTAAATTCCATTTTTAACAATACCCGTTAAAGTAAACCCAGCCTTATGTTTTATCATAAGTAAAAAGCTATTTCATTTTTTAGTGTTTAGCAGAGGCGGAGTTAATCCAAAACACCTTAATAATCCTCTTCGTAATTATCGTTGCCTAGTTAGTGCTTTAAACCTCTTTTTAATACCAATTTATTACTAATTAACACTCAAAAATCCACGATCTTTGCGGTATGATAAGCCAATAATTTATATTGATATTCTTGCAAAGAGAACCCACATGGACGCTGCATCAAAAAAGCCTGCAACTAAAAAAGCCGCAAAAAAAACACAAGTCGGGTTTGAAGAGTCCCTTTGGGATGCCGCTAATAAACTGCGCGGCAGTGTTGAATCAGCCGAATATAAGCACATTGTTTTAAGCTTAATCTTTCTTAAATTTATTAGTGATAAGTTTGAAGGGCGTAAAAAAGCCATTGCCAGCGAATACGGTGATGAGTACATCGACATGGTCGACTTTTACGCGATGGATAACGTGTTTTACCTACCAGAAGATGCACGTTGGTCGTATATTCAAACCAACGCTAAGCAAGGCGATATTGCCGTTAAAATAGATACCGCACTACACGCGGTTGAAAAAAACAATAAATCACTCGCCGGCGCATTGCCCGACAACTATTTTTCTCGCTTAGGGCTTGATGCTAGTAAGCTTTCAGCGCTTATCGACACCATTAATAATATCGACACCATTGCCAATCAAAACGAAAAAACAGAAGAAGACTTAGTTGGCCGTGTGTACGAATACTTTTTAGGTAAATTTGCCGCCTCTGAAGGTAAAGGCGGGGGCGAGTTCTATACGCCTAAGTCAATTGTTACCCTAATAGCCGATATGATAGAGCCATTCGAAGGTAAAATTTACGACCCTTGTTGTGGCTCGGGCGGTATGTTTGTGCAATCGCTTAAATTTATAAATAGCCACAACGGTAATCAAAAAAATGTGTCTATTTATGGGCAAGAGTACACCAACACCACCTATAAACTGGCTAAAATGAACCTTGCCGTACGCGGTATTTCGGGCAATTTAGGCGATGTCGCAGGCGATACCTTTTTTAAAGACCAACACCCCGACCTAAAAGCCGATTACATAATGGCAAACCCACCATTTAACCAAAAACAGTGGCGCGCTGATAACGAACTAGTCGATGATGCCCGTTGGGCCGGTTACCCAACACCACCTACCGGTAATGCCAACTATGCGTGGATCATGCATATGATCTCAAAGCTCAGCGAGCATGGCACCGCTGGCTTTGTACTGGCTAATGGCTCAATGAGTTCTAACACCAGTGGCGAGGGTGATATTCGCCAAAAAATAATCGATAACGATTTAGTCGATTGTATGATAGCCCTACCAGGGCAGCTGTTTTACACCACGCAAATTCCGGTGTGTTTATGGTTTATAAGTAAAGACAAACGCGGTAATAACGAAAAAGGCCTACTAAAGCGCCGCGACCGCCAAGGCGAAACCCTATTTATAGACGCCCGCGAAATGGGCTCTATGGTTAACCGTACTCTAAAAGAGCTAACCAACGACGACATAGCTAAAATAACCGAAACCTACCACCTTTGGCGTGGCGAAGAGCTTGCCACAGCAAGCGTACAAAAAGAGTATGAGGATGTTGCCGGTTACTGTAAGTCAGCCACCCTTGCCGATATAAAAGCGAACGACTATGTACTTACTCCAGGGCGCTATGTAGGCGCTGCTGATATTGCAGACGACGGCATTCCGTTCGAAACTAAAATGAGCGAGCTTAGCCAAACCCTCTATAGCCAAATGAACCAAGCGGAAGAGCTTGATAAAGCGATTCGTAAAAACTTGGAGGCGTTGGGTTATGGGGAGTAATTGGGTTGATTGCGAGCTCGGTGATTTTATTGAGTTGAAGCGTGGTTATGACTTGCCTAAAACCAAGAGAGTTAATGGAGGTGTTCCAGTTGTGTCTTCATCTGGCACTTCAGGTGAACATAACGAAGTAAGAGTTAAAGCTCCGGGTGTAGTTACTGGACGGTATGGCACTATTGGCGAAGTCTTTTATATTGAAGATGATTTTTGGCCTTTAAATACAACGTTGTACGTTAGGGATTTTAAAGGGAATGATCCTTTGTATGTTTATTACTTTTTAAAGACAATAAGGTATTCAGACTATACAGATAAAGGTGCCGTACCTGGAATAAATAGAAACCATATACATAAAGCAAAAGTAAAAGTTCCTGTTAATCCTATACATCAAAGGAGTTTGGCACTTAGATTATTTGATTTAGACAGAAAAATTGAACTTAACCAGAAAACCAACCAAACCTTAGAACAAATGGCGCAAGCGTTATTTAAAAGCTGGTTTGTTGATTTTGATCCTGTGTTCGACAATCTACTTGCCAGCGTTGATTTTAAATTAGAAAATCTAGAAACTAGTCTGCCTGACGAGTTAAAACATAAAGTGCAGCGCCGCTTAGCAGCACTTAATAGTTTAGAAAATGCAGCCGAATGCAAAGCCTCACTCATTGCGCTCGCGCAAGAGTTACAAGCACAGCGACCAAAAAAAGAAGCAACACAATCAGCAGTGCAGGCTGCGGAAACAACCGTTAAAGCAAGCCTTAACACCAACCCTAATATATTGGCGCAACACGCCAACACCCACGCCCACTTCCCCAATGAGTTCGAACACAACGAACAACTAGGCTGGATACCAAAGGGCTGGGAAGATGTTAAAGTTAATGAAATGGTTCGAACCGTTTCGGAAACTTACCCTCTTAAATCAGTAGATAAAGTTATTTTTTTGAATACAGGTGACATTTTGGAAGGCAAATTTCTCCATAGTGAGTTTTCTAACACTGAAGGACTACCTGGACAAGCTAAAAAGTCAATTAAAAAGGGAGATATTTTATACAGTGAAATACGACCTAAAAATAAACGTTTTGCGCTGGTAAATTTCGACGGCTCTGAACATGTTGTTTCTACTAAGTTGATGGTGCTAAGACCTAATGAAGGTTTTGAAGAGTTATTTCCATATTTTGTATTGACCCAAGAACATAACATATCTCTTCTACAACAAGCGGCAGAGTCGCGTTCTGGAACATTCCCTCAAATTACTTTCACCGAATTGGCGATGATTAAAATAGCATTACCAAAAGATAAAAAGTTAATTAATATATTTATAAGTAGCTTCTTAAAAGATCATTTTGCTCAAAAAGATAAACGTGACTTCCAAAATAAAACTCTGACCAAGCTCCGTGACACTTTGCTACCCAAGCTCATCTCTGGCGAATTACAAATACTCGATGTAGCCACTGATGAAAAAATAGTAGATTAATAAACTTAGCTAAGCGTTTAAAGGCCACAAAAACAAGAATAAGGATGTTTGATGAAATTTACTGAAGCCAAATTAGAACAAGCGGTGGTTGAGTTATTAGGCGAGCAAGGCTACCCGCATTTATTAGGTGGTGAGCTCACTCATAGTAATAGCGACGTATTAATTAAAGACGACTTACGTGCTTTTTTAACCAAGCGTTACGCTAAAAATAATATTACAACCGGTGAAGTAGACTCAATTATTGCAAAGCTTGAAAAGCTGCCAGCCAGTGATTTATACGAGAGCAATAAAACCTTTTGTAAGTGGCTAAGTGATGGATTTTTGTTGAGTCGCGAGCGTGGCAGAGTGGCAGGCAGTGCAGCGCAAAAAGATTTGTATATTCAACTACTCGATTACGACAACGTTGAGCAAGGCATTAAAAGTAGCCTAATAGCAGGGAATGCTATGGCAGCTTTGGATAATATGGCTCTCGATAATGTGAATGAAGCAAGCGTTACTTACCTGCAAGACGATAACATTTATCGCTTTGTTACTCAGTTAGAAATAGAAAGCCCCACAAGTTACGATAATATTGAACTGCGTATTCCCGATGGCATTTTATATGTAAATGGCTTGCCATTGGTGGTGTTTGAATTTAAAAGCGCAATACGCGAACAAGCCCCTATTTTTGAAGCGTATGAGCAGTTAACGGTGCGCTACCGCCGCGCTATTCCGCAGTTATTTGTGTTTAATACCCTGTGCGTTATAAGCGATGGCGTAAACAACAAAATGGGTAACTTATTTGCGCCGTACCAGTTTTTTTACTCGTGGGGTAAAGTAACGGGGCAAGAACTCACCGCGCAAGAGGGGATTAACTCGTTACATACCTTATTGCAGGGCCTGTTTGATAAAGCACGCTTGCGCGATGTAATGCGCAATTTTGTGTTCTTCCCCGATTCTGATAATAATAACGCTGGCAAAAAAGAGATAAAAATTGTGCCGCGTTACCCGCAATATTATGCGGCTAATAAACTGTTTGAAAATATAAAACAGCATTTAAAGCCACAAGGCGATGGTAAAGGCGGTACGTACTTTGGCGCAACGGGTTGTGGCAAAAGTTACACCATGCAATTTTTAACACGCTTGTTGATGAAAAGCGTTGAACTTAAAAGCCCCACCATTATTTTAATTACCGACCGAACCGATTTAGACGACCAACTTTCGCAGCAGTTTGGTAATGCTAAAACCTACATTGGTGATGACACGGTAAAAACTGTTACCAGCCGTACTCACTTACGTGAGTTATTAGAGGGCCGTAACAGTGGCGGTGTATTTTTAACGACTATTCATAAATTTACCGAAGACACTCAGTTATTAACCGATCGCACTAACGTTATTTGTATCTCTGATGAGGCGCATCGTAGCCAAGTTAACCTTGACCAAAAAATTACCATTACCGAAAAAGGCGTAAAAAAGACCTTTGGCTTTGCTAAATACCTACACGACTCACTGCCCAATGCCACCTATGTTGGTTTTACGGGCACTCCTGTTGACGCGACTTTAGATGTGTTTGGTGAAGTGGTTGACTCGTACACTATGACCGAATCGGTAAAAGATGAAATAACCGTACGCATTGTGTACGAAGGCCGCGCCGCCAAAGTGTGTTTAAACAACAGCAAGCTGGCAGAAATTGAAACCTATTACAAAGAATGCGCCGATGCAGGCAGTAACGAGCTGCAAATAGAAGACAGTAAAAAAGCCACCGCTAACATGAATAGCATTCTAGGCGACCCTGACCGCATACGTGTATTAGCAAGAGACTTTGTTGAACATTACGAAAAACGCGTTGAGGAAGGCTCTACCATTGCAGGAAAGGCGATGTTTGTGTGTAGCTCGCGCGGCATTGCCTATCAGCTGTATCAAGAGCTAGAAGAACTGCGCCCACAGTGGTTTGATGTAGTCGACACAGACGACGCCCAAAAGCTATCAGAGACCGAGCGAAAGCGCGCCATTAGCGAAGGCCGTATTGCAGCCCCCTCTGAAAAAGTAAAAATGGTGATGACGCGTGGCAAAGACGACGTTGAGCGCTTATATAATTTACTTGGCAGTAAAAACGAACGTAAAGAGCTTGATAAACAATTTAAAAACAAAAACTCAAACTTTAAAATAGCCATAGTGGTAGATATGTGGCTAACCGGTTTTGATGTGCCATTTTTAGATACCATGTACATAGATAAGCCACTGCAAAAGCACAGCTTAATACAAACTATTTCGCGCGTTAATCGCCAGTTTGAAGGTAAAGATAAAGGCCTAGTGGTTGACTACATTGGTATTAAATCTGAAATGAATAAAGCGTTAGCGCAGTATTCAAAAACTGACAAAACCAACTTTGAAGATATTACCGCCTCGGTTATTGAAGTCAAAAACCATTTAGCGCTACTTGCAGAGCTATTTCATAAATTCGACAGCAGCCCGTATTTTACCAGTGAAGCCGTAGCCCAGCTAAACTGCTTAAACCACGCTGCCGAGTTTGCACTAATTACCGAAAAACGCCAAAAGCGTTTTATGGATTTAGTTAAGCGTTTAAAAGCCGCTTACGATGTATGTTGTGGTAGTGAAAAAATTAACGAAAACGAGCGTAACCACATTCACTTTTACCTTGCTATTCGCTCTATTATTTACAAACTAACCAAAGGTGAAGCGCCCGATACCGCGCAAATGAACGCCAAAGTACGTGAAATGATAAGCGAAGCCCTACAAAGCGACGGCGTAGAAGAAGTATTTAAACTCGGTAATGAAGATGGCGGCGAAATTGACATTTTTAATGACGACTACATCGCCAAAATAGAAAAAATAAAACTCCCCAATACCAAAATAAAAATACTGCAACAAATGCTAGCTAAAGCCATTGGTGAACTTAAAAAAGTAAACCAAACCCAAGGTATCGATTTTACTAAACGCTTTGAATCGCTGGTACAGCGCTACAACGAGCGAAAAGAAGATGACGTACTGGTAAGTAGCGTACTTGATGATTTTTCAGAAAGCATGGTTGATATGATTTACAGCGTACGCGACGAAATGAACGCCGGCGATGAGCTAGGCATTGATATTGAAGAAAAGGGCTTTTACGACGCTTTAAAAGCACTCGCAATCAAATACGATTTTGATTACCCCGAAGATAAGCTAATAGAGCTTGCCCAAGCAGTAAAGGTAATTGTAGACGACAAAGTTAAATTTGTAGATTGGAACCACCGCGACGATATTAAATCATCACTTAAAGTAGAGCTAATTTTAATACTCGCTAAATTTAAATACCCACCAATTAGCCGCGATGAAGTGTACAAAGAAATATTTGAGCAAGCGCAAAGTTTTAAAGTAAACCAAGGCTGCTAATATTTTAAATAATATACTGTTGATAATTGCTTTTTGAAAAAACGAAATTAAAAACTGGGAAAAAAATGCCAATTCAATTTAACGTTATACAACGTGGTACACCTAAGCAAGCAGTTACCAATCAAGCTGTTGGTTACTTAGAAAAAGATGACTGGGATGATTATAGCTTTCGGACTTCTTTCGATCTTACTATTTTTGATGCTGAAGGGAGGAGGTTTGATTTAGGGCATGTGAAAATAGGTTACAAGGGGCAAGCTATTCCGGAAGTAAGGTCTGCAATTTACACTGCTAGCTACTTACCGCCTTTTTTCGAAACGTTGGATGATATATTTTCTGTAGGCCAAGATGTTGAATACTATAAAAAACTACTAATTATTGCAGAAGAGCTTCGAATTGAAATTTTAAAAGGCTTGAAAGATGTCGCATTTGATTTAAATATTCTTAATGATGTTTGCGATGAGGAGGTTTTTAAATATTCTTTGAGAAGGGATGAGCCAAACCCAACACTAGAGATAAGAACAAAGTTTCGTGAAATATTAGGTGGTGCATCAGTTAGAACCCCTTTTAATTTTAAATATAAAATCAAAAACGTTGATTTACAGTTTGACACAGAGGTTAATGATTCCCCACCTTCAAATATCCATGTACTAATTGGCCGAAATGGTGCTGGGAAAACCACCTTATTAAATAATATGGCGTGTTGTTATCTAAACAGTAGCTATGAAGGCTATAGAACTATTGGTACTGATTATGGAGGTTTTTATACTAAAGGTATTTTTAATGACATACCTGTAAGTAAGGATTATTTTTTTAGTGTTGTTTTTGTATCGTTTAGTGCTTTTGATTCGTTCGAATACCCTGAAGAATATGTAAATGCATTACAAAACGGAGATGTAGAGGACGATACATTTTCATATATTGGCTTAAAAACAAAGAAGTCCCTTTTTAAAAATTCAGAGCAGACTTTGAAGAATAAAAGCGCTCTTAATGATGAGTTTATCAAGAGTTTGAAAGAATGCTTTAGGTTTGGGCATACCAAAGGTCTCTGGTTAGATGCTATTCTTTTATTACACTCAGATGATAACTTTTCTGAAATGAGTTTGAACCTCTTGCCTGAGTTAGATGACTCTAAACTATTTGAGGAAGCTAGTAAGAAATTTTTGTCTATGAGCTCTGGTCACTCAATCGTTCTACTAACACTTACTAAGCTCATTAATAAAGTTAAAGAAAAGTCACTTGTGTTGATAGATGAACCCGAAGGCCATTTACACCCTCCTTTATTATCTGCTTTTTTACATTCATTATCCGACTTGCTAATTTATCGAAACGGGTTGGCTATTATTGCAACTCACTCTCCTGTTGTTTTACAAGAAGTACCAAAAGATTGTGTTTGGAATATTATAAGGTACGGCGAAAGTATTTCACCCCAAAGGCTTGATATAGAAACATATGGAGAAAATGTAGGCTTATTAACTCGTGAGGTTTTTCAACTAGAAGTAAAAGAGTCTGGGTTTCATAGAAAGCTCAAAGATCTTGTTTCTAAAGGCCACAGCTATGACCAGATCTTAAACCTTCATCATGGTGCATTAGGGCTAGAGGGGCGCTCAACTTTGAAGTCGTTAATTTATAAGCGGGATAACGGAAGCAATAAATTATGAGGTTTTTGGGATTACCTAACGAAAGTACCTTAAAATTTTATAACGCTTGTTCTAGTGGAGTAGGTTCAGCAGATAAAAAAAACAGGTTACGTATTTATAGAGGTCAAGTTATTGGTGCTAGTGATGCTTATGAAGCAAGCTGTAAAACTCACCAAATACATCAAATTATAAGTAGTTATGTAGAAATAAATAAGTTAGCTACTGTTCCATATGTGAGTAAAGAAGAGCTAAACCGATTATATGAGTACCAAATAAAAGAAGGTCGCCCAGGACGTGATATTTATAATAGGCTTTTAGTTACGCCTAATCGGAGGTGCCCGTTTTGTTCTGTTGGCACTGTAAAAAATTTGGATCACTTTATACCTAAAGCCCACTTTCCAATATTTTCAGTTACTACTTCGAATCTTGTGCCATCTTGTCGCGACTGTAACATGGATAAAAATTCTGATTTCTCAACCGATATTAGAAAGCAAACATTGCACCCTTACTTTGATAATGTGTCTGATGTGCAGTGGTTGTATGCAGAGATTGTTGATAACTCTTTTCCTGTAGTAGTTAACTATTTTGTAGATACATCTCTGATAAAATCTTCTGCTTTAGCTTCTAAGGTAGTGGCGCACTTTGAAGAGTACGACCTTGCTAACATATTTATTGATTTAGCGAGCGTGAGAGTTAATGAGATTCATGATAACTGTAAAAAGCGTTTTCAAGAAGGTGGTGCCAACAGCTTAAAAAAATTCTTGGGTGAAGCGAAAAACTCTGAGGAGAAGGTGTTTAAAAACTCATGGTCAGTGGCAATGTATGGCGCACTTTTAAATTCAAGCTGGTTTTGTGAAAAAGCATTTATAAGTATCCACAGAGAAATTAGCTCTACGGACAGCGGAAAGTGTGAGGTGTGTGAAGGGAAAGCAGTATTAGATTGTAAATATTGTAAGCCTTACCATAACAAAGACTGTAGTGTTTGTCAGGGTACCTCTATTATGACATCAAGTAATTGCCCTGCTTGTAAAGGGACAGGGTTATCAGCATCTGGTAATTGAAGAAGCTTGTACTTCTCAGCTTTATAATTATAACTTGTAATTTAAGAGAGATAATTCTATTTTAAACTTAGGATTACTAAGTTTTAAGGTGTTGGATGGCTTTTCTATTTTCTCCCAAGGCTCGGGCATTTTCTGACGAATCGTTGGAAAGTTACTTGTTACGGGTCGTTTCTGAGAATTTTTTTGACTCGTATGAAGGGCTAAGCTTAGCTATTCGCGAAGAGCTGCATGAGCTTGACTTTGAGGCGCATGGCGCATTCCCGATAGATTTAAAAAGACTCAACGTTTACCACGCCAAGCACAATAGCCACTTTAGGATGCGGGCTTTAGGACTACTCGAAACACTACTAGATTTACCTCGATACGAGCTACAAAAACTGGCTTTGCTAAAGTCAGATATTAAATTTAACTCCTCCGCCGCTTTATATAACAATGGCGTAGACATTCCCCTGAGGTTTATTCGTCACCACGCCGAGGGAGCTGTTGATTCAATCCCTGTATGCCCACAATGTCTTGCAGAAGAAGCTTACATAAAACAAAGTTGGCATATAAAGTGGGTAAATGCATGCACTAAACATCAGTGTGCTTTGCTACATAACTGCCCAGAATGCTGCGCTCCAATTAACTATATCGAGAATGAGTCAATTACTCATTGTTCATGCGGTTTTGAGCTGTCTTGCGCTAGTACCTCGCCTGTAAATACGTTAAGTATTGAACATTTAAATAAATTACTGGATAAAGGTGAGCGCAACGATAGTAACCCGCTATTTAACAATATGACTCTTACAGAACGTTTTGCTGTGCTTCTTTGGTATCAGGAGCGGTATTCTCAAACAGATAACTTTTGTTTAAATGATGCTGTGAACTATTTTAGTAAATGGCCAGCAGTTTTTAATACAGAGCTTGATGAACTAAGTAAAAATGCAGAAATGAAGTTAATAGATCTGTTTAATAAAACTGAGTTTAAGTTTATTTTTGGGGATGCTATTTTAGCTTGCCCCAGTACTCAAAAGCAGAGTGAATCTCACTTTATTTATAAGGCTCTATTAGATTATTTAGTTACTTTAGTTGAGAGTAACCCTAAAACTAAAAAGCCCAACGCAGCCGACTTATTAGTAAGTGTATTGGAGGCTGCAACTTTATTAGGTACTTCAGTAGAGCAGGTTTATAGGTTGTACCAAGATGGTATTTTGCAAACGGCATTTCGTCATAAAATGAACCAGAGGATCAACCCTTATAAGGGCGCGTTTTTTTTAAGGCATGTTATAGAGTACAAAACCAGTTTTGGAAATGACAAAGCTAGAATGTATTTGTCGGCATGGTGAGTATATGCATTTAAAAGAACTGCTAGAGATTACAGACACCACTGAGCGGGATAGGTCATTACGTCGTGCTTTTAGCCCTTATACGGCAATGATTGATATAACAGGCAGCGAAGCCGTTGCTCTGATTATTTTGTTAAACCTGACTTATCGAAAAAACCAAGTTGATGACTTGCTGGATAAAAAGCTAGCAAAACAGGCTTTAAAAAGTGAAGACCATATTAATAAATGTATTAAGGAAATAGCGTGGTTTCATACTCATAATTTAAAGTACCCTGACATTAGAGTCAGTAAGCAAAATTTAGCCGTAGAGCCTCCAACACTGCACTCTTATGTTTTGAGTAGTGCTAACTATCCTAAAGCCTATGGCTGGTCACATGACTCAGCTAAAGTTAATTTTGCTAAATTATTTATTAGTTACTTTAAATGGCAAAATCAAGTCAGTTGGCTGGCACAAGTATTAGCTACGAACTCGGATAACTGGAAATCCGCATTTACCTCTTTGGGGCTATCCGTTAAGGCATTTAAAAGCTTATGTGTAACCGTTAAAAATTTATTGCCTGAAGAGGCCATTCCCGTCTCTGTTGACCGCTATTCTCGCCAAGTAAGAATACCTTATCATGATGGTTATGTGGCTGTTACGCCTGTTATCAGCCATGTAGTTCAATCAAAAATTCAGCAGGCGGCAATTGATAAACGAGCTCGATTTAGTAATGTAGAGTTTACGCGTCCTGCAGCTGTTAGTATGTTAGCTGCTTCCTTAGGTGGGGTTGTTAATGTGCTTAATTACCCTCCTAAGATACTAAATAAATATCATGGTTTAAGTAGTTCTCGACAATTTAAATTAAACAATGGGCAAACAGTATTTAACGTTGGAGCACTATTAAAACCAGAATTCATTAAAGCTTTAGAGGGTATTATATTTAGTAATAACGCTTTGGCTCTTAAACAACGCAGACAACAAAAAGTTAAAAATATTAGAAATGTAAGAAGTACGCTTTTAGAGTGGTTTTCACCTGTATTTGAATGGCGCTTGGACGTTATTGAGAATGGAAATGACTTAGAACAACTTGAGAGTATTTCAAACCAACTAGAGTATAAAATACTATCGCTACCCGACGATGAGCTCCCTTCGCTAACGATTCCTTTATTTAAGTTACTAAATGAAATGCTTGGCGATGTGAGCATGACACAAAGGTATGCTTTCCACCCCCAATTAATGAGCCCTCTAAAAGCAGCTTTACAATGGCTACTTATTAATCTTACAGATCAAAAAAATGAACTGATTGAAGAAGATGATGAACATTATCGCTATCTACATTTAAGCGGTATACGCGTGTTTGATGCGCAAGCATTATCGAACCCTTACTGCTCAGGTATTCCATCTTTAACCGCTGTTTGGGGTATGATTCACAGCTACCAAAGAAAACTTAATGAGGCGCTAGGAACAAATGTACGGTTCACATCCTTTTCTTGGTTTATTAGGAATTATTCTGCTGTAGTCGGAAAAAAGCTTCCTGAACTGAGCCTTCAAGGCGCTCAGCAAAGTAGGCTTAAGCGGCCAGGAATTATCGATGGCAAATACTGTGATTTGGTATTTGATTTAATAATACACATTGATGGTTATGAAGATGACTTACAGGCAGTAGATAGTAAGCCTGACATTTTGAAAGCGCATTTTCCATCTAACTTTGCAGGTGGTGTTATGCATCAGCCTGAGCTTAACTCAAATATAAATTGGTGCTGTTTATATAGTAATGAAAATCAGTTATTTGAAAAGTTAAGGCGACTCCCTTTATCTGGTTGTTGGGTTATGCCAACTGAGCACAAAATACAGGATTTAGATGTGCTACTCTTATTATTAAATAGTGACTCTAAACTAAGCCCATCTATGATGGGGTATATGTTACTCACTGAACCGAAAGCTAGAGTTGGATCACTTGAAAGACTGCATTGCTATGCTGAACCAGCAATAGGAGTGGTGAAATACGAAACGGCCATTAGTGTTAGGCTAAAAGGTATTGGTAACTATTTTAATAGCGCTTTTTGGATGCTAGATGCGCAAGAAAAGTTTATGCTAATGAAAAAGTTTAACCGGAAAATACTTAATGGAATTATGTAATATATTAAAATATGATCGCTCGCTTTACCCTGGTAAAGCTGTATTTTTTTATAAAACGGCTGTCTCTGATTTTGTTCCTTTAGAGGCCGACGTTAATAAGATTAGAGGCCCAAAAACTGGTTTTACTGAAGCATTCACTCCGCAGTTTTCACCAAAAAATATCTCACCTCAGGACTTGACACATAATAATATATTAACTTTAGAAGAGTGCTATGTACCTCCAAATGTGGAGCATATATTTTGTCGGTTTTCTCTGAGAGTTCAGGCTAACTCATTGGCCCCTTCAGGTTGTAGTGACCCAGATGTTTTCTCTTTATTAAAAGAGTTGGCCTCAACATTTAAAGAATGCGGTGGTTATAAAGAGTTAGCCACTCGTTATTGCAGAAATATTTTATTAGGTACATGGCTTTGGCGTAATCAAAACACCGGCAACACTCAAATTGAAATTAAAACCAGCAAAGGGAGTTGTTATTTAATCGATAACACTCGTAAGTTAGCTTGGGAAAGTAAGTGGGCTTCTGATGAGCTAACAGTATTGGAAGAGCTTAGTAATGAAATTGAGAGCGCATTAACTGATCCCAATGTGTTTTGGAGTGCCGATATAACCGCGAAAATAGAAGCTTCATTTTGCCAAGAGGTTTACCCAAGCCAAATCCTTAACGATAAAGTTAAGCAAGGAGAGGCCTCTAAACAGTTTGTAAAAGCAAAGTGTGCAGATGGCCGTTACGCTGTAAGTTTTAATTCAGTAAAAATAGGTGCAGCGCTTCAGTCAATTGATGATTGGTGGGATGAGGATACAAGTAAAAGGTTACGTGTGCATGAGTTTGGTGCAGATAAAGAAATAGGGATTGCCCGACGTCCTCCTGATTCTGAACAGAATTTTTATTCTATTTTCAAAAATACGGAATGGTATTTGTCAGCCCTTAAAAATTGCATTACTAATAAAAATGAAAAAATAGACCCAGCTATTTATTACTTATTCTCTGTATTGATTAAGGGTGGAATGTTCCAGAAAAAAGCAGAGGCTAAAAAGGCGTAGTTATGAAAAGGTATTACTTCACTGTCCACTTTTTACCTAAACAAGCTAATCTAGTGCTGCTAACTGGCCGTTGTATTTCTATTATGCATGGGTTTATTTTGAAGCATAATATTGAAGGAATGGGGGTTACGTTTCCTGCATGGTCGGACTCATCAATTGGTAATGAAATTGCTTTTGTTTACACGGACAAGGAGATTTTAAATACCCTTAAAGATCAGGCATATTTTGTGGACATGCAAGATTGTGGCTTTTTTAAAGTAAGCCAAGTTTTAGCTGTACCTGACAGCTGCGAAGAAGTACGTTTTATACGTAATCAGGCGGTAGCAAAAATTTTCACAGGTGAAAGTAGAAGAAGATTAAAGCGCCTGCAAAAAAGAGCGTTAGCAAGAGGTGAAGATTTTAATCCTAAAAAGATCGAAGCTCCCCGAGAGATTGATATTTTCCATAGAGTGGCTATGACTAGTAAGAGCTCACAAGAGGATTATATTCTGCATATTCAAAAGCAAGATGTCGACTGCCAAGCTGAGCCATACTTTAGTAATTATGGGCTTGCCTCAAATGAAAAGTTTAAAGGCACGGTTCCTGATTTATCACCCTCAATAGATAGAAATTAACCTTTATTTATAATGTTGCCATAAGTCATTGATATTAAATTCTCTGAGCAAGCATATAAAAATATGGGTAAAATTGAGTTTGCTTTTTAATTACATGAATTATATAAATAAGCTTAGCTATCTTTATAGTGACCTGCCGTATAGGCAGCTGAAAATTGTATGCGCTGCATGCGGACGAAACACAAGAAGTGACCTGCCGTATAGGCAGCTGAAAATGTGAAAGCCACCAGCTATTGGCGTAATAGTAAGTGACCTGCCGTATAGGCAGCTGAGAATTGCGAAAATGAGTACGCCTTTGCTACTGGACCGTGACCTGCCGTATAGGCAGCTGAAGATAAAAACAATCGATTCGATGTTTAAGTTAATGTAATTCTGCCGAAAAGGCAGTGAGTAGTAATTGAAAAAACCAGTCTTATATCCGGGCTGGTTTTTTTTGTTTTTAGCGTTATAACTTTTATTTCACTATGTCACTGTATGGTTGCATTTTATGTCAGTGAATGGTTGCAGGTTTTTTGTAAGTTATTGATATGCCTATCCAGTGTATGTCACGCTTTGCTTGCAGCGACATCTAGGATCTTAGCGCGCTTTTATGTTAGAATTCGCACAATTTTTTGGCATAGTAAAGTAGCACAGCAATGATCTTAGATGATATTCGCATCGTTTTAGTTAACACCTCACACTCTGGCAACATTGGTTCGGCGGCTCGCGCCATGAAAACCATGGGTTTATCAAAACTGTATTTAGTGGACCCTGCTTGTGAAGTAGACAGCCATGCAAGCGCCTTAGCAGCCGGTGCAACCGATGTTTTAGGCAATGCGGTTATTGTTGACACTGTGGCTGATGCCATTGCCGATTGTGCATTAACTATTGGTACGAGTGCTCGTTCACGCACGCTGTCTTGGCCTATGGTTGAGCCACGTGAGTGCGGTGAAAAGCTAGTTGCTGAGGCTGTAAACGGTCCTGTAGCGCTTGTATTTGGCCGTGAAAACAGCGGATTAACTAACGAAGAACTACAGCTGTGTAATTACCATGTATGTATTCCTGCAAATCCACAGTACAGCTCGCTTAATTTAGCTATGGCGGTACAAACGCTAAGCTACGAAACGCGTATGGCGTTTTTAAATCAGCAGCCAAAGGCTGAGCAAGCAGACGATGAAACTGCTTACCCAAGCTCAAAACAAACAGAGTTATTTTACGAGCATTTAGAAGAGACGCTCGATAACACCGGTTTTATTATTAAGCAGCATCCAGGTTTAGTAATGACCAAGCTACGCCGTTTGTTTAACCGTGCACGCCCAGAAGAGGCAGAGCTAAACATACTGCGCGGTATTCTTACCTCAATTAATAAATCTATTCCTAAGTAAGGTATAGCGATTGGTTATAAAAACCTGCGGGTAAATAACGAGCTAATACTTGACTAAAATACTCAAGTAATTACAATACACCTAATACTTGACCAAAAAGGTCAGGTATTAAAAATTTGTTAATAGAACAGTGTTCTTTAATCAAATTTTTATCAAGTGATAATACTTGACTATTTTACTCTGGTAATTAAAATTTGCACTCTTTTGTGCGGGGGGCGTTATGAAGTTAACATCAAAAGGCAGATATGCCGTAACAGCTATGCTGGATGTTGCACTACATGCGAGTGTAGGTCCTGTTGCCCTTGCTGATATTTCACAAAGACAAGAAATTTCTTTGTCTTACCTTGAGCAATTATTTGCCCGTTTACGTAAAAATGGCTTAGTGAGCTCGGTTCGTGGTCCTGGCGGCGGTTATTTGCTAGGACGAGAAGCCGCGGTTATCTCTGTTGGCGATGTAATTAGCGCCGTAGACGAATCGGTAGATGCAACACGTTGCCAAGGTGCCGATACCGGGTGTCAAAGCGGTATGCGTTGTTTAACTCATAACCTATGGTCTGATTTAAGCGCACGTATCGAAGAGTTTTTAAATAATATTACCTTAGCTGAATTGGTGGAAAAATCAGATGTGAAAGAAATCGCATCTCGCCAAGATAACAGCATCAATAATGCAATTAAGCAGTTGGAAAACATTCAAGTAAGCTGTCAACTATAAAAGTTGACCTGCAGCGGAGAGAGAAATGAAGTTACCGATTTATTTAGATTACGCAGCGACCACGCCTGTTGACGAGCGTGTTGCAAAAGAAATGATGCAATGCCTGACAATGGACGGTAATTTTGGTAATCCTGCGTCACGTTCGCACCGTTTTGGTTGGCAAGCTGAAGAAGTAGTTGACCAAGCGCGTACAGACATTGCCGATTTAATTAATGCTGACCCGCGTGAAATTGTTTTCACATCGGGCGCAACAGAATCAAATAACCTTGCTATTAAAGGTGCAGCGCAGTTTTACAAAAAGAAAGGTAAGCACGTTATTACCGCTAAAACTGAGCACAAAGCAGTAATCGACACGTGTCGTGAACTTGAGCGCCAAGGCTTTGAAGTAACCTACATGGACGTTGAAGAAAACGGCCTATTAGATCTTAAAAAGCTTGAAGAAACTATGCGTGACGACACTATTCTTGTCAGCATTATGCACGTTAATAACGAGCTAGGCGTAATTCAAGATATCAATACTATTGGCGAAATGTGTCGCGAACGTAAAATTATGTTCCACGTAGATGCAGCACAAAGCGCAGGTAAAGTATTAATCGACGTACAACAGCTTAAAGTTGATTTTATGTCGTTCTCAGGCCACAAAGTATATGGCCCTAAAGGTGTTGGCGCACTTTACGTTCGTCGTAAACCACGTGCACGCCTAGAAGCGCAAATGCACGGTGGCGGCCATGAACGTGGTATGCGTTCAGGTACACTTGCAACTCATCAGCTAGTAGGTATGGGTGCAGCATTTAGAATTGCTAAGCAAGATTTTGAAAAAGATCACGCACACATCAGCGCATTACGTAAACGCCTAATTGACGGCATTATGGCTGATATGGACGAAGTATACTTTAACGGCGCACAAGACCAATCAGTACCAGGTATTGTAAACATCAGCTTTAACTTTGTTGAAGGTGAGTCGTTACTTATGGCAGTAAAAGACATAGCGGTATCATCAGGGTCTGCGTGTACATCAGCAAGCTTAGAGCCTTCATATGTATTACGCGCACTTGGCCGTAACGACGAACTAGCACACAGCTCAATTCGTTTTAGTATTGGCCGTTTTACTACCGAAGAAGAAATTGATTACACCGTTGAATTAATGAAAAACTCTATCGGTCGCCTACGCGAGATGTCTCCTTTATGGGAAATGCATCAAGAAGGTGTTGATTTAGATTCAGTTGAATGGGCTCACCACTAATACGAGTGAGCACCTACCGTAGCAGGTAATGAGGATAGAATTATGGCTTATAGTGATAAAGTAATCGACCACGTAGAAAACCCACGTAACGTTGGTGTTTTAGACAAAAATGATCCGTCAGTGGCAACGGGTATGGTTGGCGCACCAGCATGTGGTGACGTAATGAAATTGCAAATTAAAGTATCGTCTGAAGGCGTTATTGAAGATGCAAAATTTAAAACATACGGTTGCGGCAGTGCAATTGCTTCATCATCACTTGTAACAGAGTGGGTGAAAGGCAAAACACTAGACGAAGCATCAACTATTAAAAACACTGATATCAGTGCAGAGCTTGAATTACCACCAGTGAAAATTCACTGTTCAATTTTAGCTGAAGATGCAATTCAAGCAGCAATTGCTGATTACAAAAGCAAACAAGCGAAGTAAGAGAAATTCATGGCAGTGACATTGACAGATGCGGCAGCAAACCGCGTACAATCATTTTTAGCAAACCGCGGTAAAGGTTTAGGCCTGCGCGTTGGCATTAAAACGACGGGCTGTTCAGGTCTTGCTTATGTACTCGAGTTTGTTGATGAGCTTAACGAAGACGATGAAACCTTTAAAGCTAAAGGCGTTACCTTAATTGTTGACGCTAAAAGCTTGGTTTACATTGACGGCACTGAGCTTGACTACACCAAAGAAGGCTTAAATGAAGGGTTTAAATTTAATAACCCTAACCAAGCCGACGAGTGTGGTTGTGGCGAAAGCTTTACTGTTTAAGCTCAGCTACCTTTGTAGTATTTTTAAGCCCTGCCAGTAATTGTAGGGCTTTGTTATTTGTGAAATTTGTATTTCTAAATTTTATTGGTTGAAGCTATGCGTTACTTTGAGTTATTTGCAATACCAGTTGATTACAACATTGACTTGGCAACAATAAATAAGCATTACCTAGAGCTGCAGCGCGCAGTGCATCCCGATCGCCACGCTAATGCGAGCAGCCGTGATAAGTTAATGGCCGTACAAAGTACCGCTGAAATTAACGATGCGCTACAAACGCTAAAACACCCAGTAAAACGAGCTGAATATATGCTCAGCGAACTAGGTGTTGATATTCGAGCTGAGCAACAAACACTGCAAGATCCAATGTTCTTAATGCAGCAAATGGAACTGCGTGAAGAGCTTGAAGAGCTCGCTTCAGCAAGTAATCCTGAAGCCGCTATCGCCAATTTTGAATCACAAATAAAGCAATTAAAAATCCAATACAGTAATGAACTTGCCGAGCAACTTGCAAGTAACGACGAGGCGCAATATCAACAAGCTGCTGACAACATTCGCAAATTAAAGTTTGTATATAAATTAGAAGACGAACTTGAGCGTATTGAAGACAGTTTATTTGACGATTAATTACTTGCTGTAAAGCGAGCAACACGAGTTTAAAGAGCATTATGGCATTATTGCAAATTGCTGAGCCGGGGCAGAGCGCGGCACCACATGAACACAAATTAGCAATAGGTATTGACCTAGGTACCACTAATTCATTGGTTGCAACGGTACAAAGTGGCGAAGCCCGCACATTAACAGATGACCTTGGTGCAGCCATGTTGCCATCGGTTGTGCGTTACCAAGCTGGCGGCATCACGGTAGGCACCGATGCTGCACAAGCTGCAACACAAGACCCAGCCAATACCCTTATTTCAGTTAAGCGTTTTTTAGGTAAAACCCAAGCCGAAATAGAGCAAAGCTACGGCCAATTACCTTACCAATTTTGTGAAGATAACGGCTCGCTTGCCATTCAAACCGATGCCGGAAAAATCAGCCCTGTTAAAGCCTCTAGCCATATTTTAGCGGCTCTAAAAGCGCGTGCAGAGCAAAGCTTTGGTAATCAAGACATTTTAGGAGCAGTAATTACTGTGCCTGCGTACTTTGATGACGCACAGCGCCAAAGCACTAAAGATGCAGCCGAACTTGCTGGCATTAACGTATTACGTTTATTAAACGAGCCAACCGCTGCGGCAGTCGCTTACGGGTTAGACTCGGGCCAAGAAGGTATCATTGCTGTTTACGATTTAGGCGGCGGCACCTTTGATATTTCTATACTTCGCTTACACCAAGGTGTGTTTGAAGTAATGGCAACTGGCGGTGATTCAAGCTTAGGTGGCGATGATTTCGATTCGCTATTAGTTGATTACTTTAAGCAGCAAACCGGTATTTCGGCATTATCGCCTTCTGTGCTTCGCTTATTTATTAATAAAGCAAAAGCCTGTAAAGAAGCGCTAAGCCAGTATGCAAAAGTAAATGTAGTGCTTGAATTTGACGAGCAAAAACACACCGTAGAAGTGACACGCGAAACTTTTGACGAGCTGGCTATGCCACTTGTTAAAAAAACACTTCGCTCGTGTCGTCGTGCAGTAAAAGATGCTGGCATCGAAAACGAAGAAGTGCTGCAAGTTGTAATGGTAGGCGGTTCAACTCGCATGCCACTGGTTCGCAGCCAAGTTGAAGGGTTTTTTGAAAAAGAGCCGCTAACATCAATCGACCCGGATCGTGTTGTTGCACTAGGTGCCGCATTACAAGCTGATGTATTAGTAGGTAATAAACCCGATTCTGACATGCTATTACTTGATGTATTGCCACTGTCACTTGGCCTTGAAACGATGGGTGGGTTAGTTGAAAAAATAATTCCGCGTAATACCACTATTCCTGTTGCTCGTGCGCAAGAATTTACTACCTTTAAAGACGGCCAAACGGCAATGTCTTTACATGTGCTACAAGGTGAGCGCGAACTGGTTGACGATTGCCGCTCGCTGGCTAAATTTAGCTTAAAAGGTATACCGGCTATGGCAGCAGGTGCTGCACATATTCGTGTTACCTTTAAAGTGGATGCCGATGGCTTATTAAGTGTATCAGCAATGGAAAAATCAACGGGTGTGCAAGCTGAAATCCAAGTTAAACCATCGTTTGGCTTATCTGATGACCAAGTAGCTAACATGCTTAAAGAGTCAATGAGTAACGCTAAAGACGACATGCAAGCACGTATGCTTAAAGAGCAACAAGTAGAAGCGCTACGTGTTATAGAAGCACTAGAGGCGTCACTTGCTAGCGACGGTGACTTGCTCGACGATATTCAACTTGCTAATTTAAAAGCTGAAATAAGCGAGCTTGCTAAAGTGCGCGAGACCGCACAGCAACCAGGTGAAATTAAAGCCGCAATTGAAAAAGTAGATAACGCTAGCAGCGATTTTGCCTCGCGCAGAATGGATGCATCAATTAAAAAGGCCCTTACAGGGCAGTCAGTAGACAACGTTTAAAGAGGTTAGAATGCCACAAATTATTTTTCTTCCCCATCCGGAATTATGTCCTGACGGTGCAGCACTTGAAGCGCCTGCGGGCGAAACAGTCCTTGATGTGGCCCTTAAAAACGGCATTAGCATTCCACACGCATGTGAAAAATCGTGTGCATGTACTACATGCCATTTAGTGATCCGCGAAGGCTTTGACTCACTAGATGAAAGCGATGAGCTAGAAGACGACATGCTAGATAAAGCATGGGGCTTAGAGTCAGAATCTCGCTTAGGATGCCAAGCAGTTATTAGAGATGAAGACTTAGTGGTTGAAATACCTAAGTACAATCTCAATATCGTTAATGAAGAGCACTAGTTTTTAATTAACGAGAATTTTTTAAAAGCCGCTGTTTTTTACAGCGGCTTTTTTGTTTAAGAGATTGTATAAGCACGTAGCAGCGACTTTATGTCGCGTTTTTAAAATAGGCCTAGATCTAAAGTGATCACGTTTTACTGGTCAATTACAGTCAAGGAATTATCGCTTTTGGCTAAACCCGCTGCTACGAGTTTTACCTAACCCATAAAACTATTTCGGAGGTCTATTTTGAGTAATCTAATTTTTTGTGACTCGTTTATTAATGGTGAATTTTATAAAACCAATAAACGTTTTAGCGTTGACGACCCCGCGACCGAAAAAAGTATTGTTGAAGTAAGTGATATAGACGAGCAAGGCGTTAATAGCGCAATAAAGGCAGCGCAAGGTGCGTTTGTTAAGTTAAAATCAACCAATGCCACTGAGCGAAGTAATACGCTAATGCGTTGGTATGAGCTGGTAATAAAACACAAGCAAACGCTTGCTGAGCTAATGACAAAAGAGCAAGGTAAACCGCTTAAAGAGTCGTTAGGTGAAATAGACTATGGCGCTGGGTTTATAAAATGGTTTGCAGAAGAAGCTAAACGCAGTTACGGCGATGTGATCCCCCCAACCGACGATAAACATAGATTAACGAGCTTTAAACAACCTGTAGGCGTTGTGGCTGGCATTACTCCTTGGAACTTTCCGGTTGCGATGGTGACACGTAAAGTGGCGCCAGCATACGCTGCAGGCTGTAGCTTTGTGCTAAAACCTTCTGAATATACACCTTTATGTGCTTTGGCGTTGGCATACCTTGCCGATCAAGCCGGGTTTGTAAAAGGAGCTTTTAACGTACTGATTTCGCAAGACGCAAAAACAGTCGGACAAATACTTACAGACTCAGAAGTGGTGCGCAAATTTACTTTTACAGGTTCAACAGGCGTAGGCAAGCAGTTACTTTCTCAGTGTGCGGGTACGATTAAACGTACCTCCATGGAACTTGGCGGAAACGCCCCCTTTATTATTTTTGATAACGCCGATATAGACGAAGCAATCGAAGGCCTCATGGCGGCTAAGTTTAGAAACAGTGGCCAAGCATGTGTAGCCGCAAACCGCATTTTTATTCAGCGCAGTATTTTAGATGAAGTGCTGAGTAAAATTACGCCTAAAGTAGCCGCATTAAAAGTAGCCAATGGGTTTGAAGAGGACGTAGACATTGGCCCCCTTATTTACCCAAAAGCGAAAGAAAAAGTGCAGCAGCTTGTGCAAGATGCACTTGATAAAGGCGCAGACCTAATAGGGGATAACGGCGACTTAGGCGGCAGCTTTCAAAACCCGCTTATTGTTACTAACGTAACGACCGAAATGGATATATACCACGAAGAAGTATTTGGCCCGGTATTAACGGTTATTCCTTTTGATGAAGAAAGCGAAGTACTAGCCCTTGCTAACGATGTTCCATATGGCTTAGCGGCTTATTTTTACAGTCAAAATATCAAGCAGATTTATCGTATTAGCGAAGGGCTTGAGTTTGGCATGGTTGGTGTTAACGAAGGGGTTATATCTAACCCTGTGGCACCGTTTGGTGGAGTTAAGCAATCAGGCTTAGGCCGAGAAGGCGGCCATCAAGGGCTTGATGAATACCTTGAAGAAAAGTACGTGTGTATCAAAGTTTAAAAACGATGACACCAGAAACCATGAAAAATTGGTTACCCAGCACGGTTTAGGTTACTAATACCAATTTGCTTAATTAAGTGATCTATAACTACAGGTTACCTTTTTATTGCTAGATATAGGCCTTAGTGCTACATTTACGGCATAATTTTTGTTTAAAAATAATCAAAAATAAAAAGAATTTCTACTTGTAGAAATAACCCGTGTGTAAATGCCACCGCAAGGTGGCATTTTTTATAGCTTGATCACTAAACTCCACGCCCTCGATAAGCATTTTTAATTATACCGCAGTTTCAAACTCGCCTATTGTTATAGTATTACTTCGATACATTTTTAATAAAAATCTAAACGCACTTTAGATTGGATGCTATTTTAAAACGTATTTAAAAACAAAAATTAATAAAAATGGGTGTGTGAAAAGTTATTTCTTTGAGGGTAATAAATTAATAATTTATTTTAAATATTGCTAGGAAGTTTATGTGAAAAAATAAGAAGAGAAAAAATGGGGCGATTGACGGGGCTTGAACCCGCGACAACCGGAATCACAATCCGGGGCTCTACCAACTGAGCTACAACCGCCACTACACACCTCGTTTGGTGTGGCGCGCATAATACATAATATTATAAATGTTGTGAAGCCTAAAATTAAAAAAAATCAAAAAAAATAAATATTTCATAAAATTGCCTACTATCAGTAAAGGTTCATAAAGAGTGTGTAGCGTAATAGCGCTGACAATAAAAACTATTTTGTAGTGATAATTTACTATTTGATGAGAATAAAATGTAAATTAATGTATACTCACTTGCGGGAAATTGCTTAATAAAAACTATTTGGAGTTACTATGGATTCAATACTTACCTGGCTAAACGAAAACTCAGGCCTAATTTTACACTACGGTATTCAAGCAGTTATTGCGCTTGTTATCTTTTTACTTGGTAGCCGTATTGCCAAGTTTTGTGCAGGTTTAACAGAAAAAACATTCGATAAAAAGAAAGTTGATAAAGCTGTAGGCTCATTTGTATCGAGTATAGTTTATGCCATCGTATTTGCTGCCACTATTTTAATGGCACTTTCGCAAATCGGTATAGAAACAACCTCGTTTATTGCTATTTTAGGTGCGGCTGGCCTAGCTGTTGGTTTAGCGCTGCAAGGTTCGCTGTCTAACTTTGCATCTGGCGTACTTATTATATTACTTCGTCCATTTAAATCAGGTGAGTTTGTAGAAGCTGGAGGTAAAATGGGCACAGTTAAAAAAATTGAAATATTCTCTACAGAGCTTCGCACTCCAGATAATAAAGTAATTATCGTACCAAATTCACAAATTATGTCTGGTGCTATTACTAACTTCTCGCGTGAGTCTACTCGCCGTATCGATTTAGTAATTGGTGTAGGTTACGATGCTGACTTGCGTAAAACAAAAGAAGTATTACAGTCAGTACTTGACGCAGAGACTCGTTTACTTAAAGATCCAGCATACACTGTTGCAGTTTCTGAACTTGCAGACTCAAGCGTAAACTTTATTGTGCGTCCTTGGGTAAACTCTGGTGATTACTGGCCAACGTACTGGGCATTATTAGAGAACATTAAAATTGCATTAGATGATGCAGACATTACAATCCCATTTCCACAAATGGATGTACATTTACACAAGCAAGACTAATACAAATCCGCAATAATACTTAATCATTTTGCGGGGTTAAACGTGTCGCTATCTGCGTTAAAAAATTTTCATTTAGAACAACTAAATAGCGAATTTTTTGCCTGGCTATCAACACGTTTTTCCAGCCTCAAAATAGATTACTTAATTAAGCGAGTTAGTATAATTTTTAGGATTAAATAGGTTATTTTTAATGAAATTAAAGCTTTTAACACTTTTAGTTGCAGCAGCTGCTGCAACTAACGCCTTCGCTGAAGACGCAGAGAAAAAAACGTGGGAAGTAACAAGCGAGCTAGGTGCTATTGTCACTAGTGGTAACACTGAAACTACAACGTTAAAAGGCGGTTTAAAGGTATTACATCACCTAGAAAACTGGAATAACGAGTACAAAATCGACGGCATCTATAAAGAAGATGAAGTAGAGGATGACAACGGCGACAAAGACAAACAGCGTACGAACGAAAAGTACTCTGCATCTGCGCAAGGTAATTACAAATTAAATGAAAAGAATTCTCATTTGTTCATTTATGGTTCACACGTTTCAGACTACTTTGGGGCGTATAGAACTGAATCTGTAATTTCTGCGGGTTACGGCTTACGTTTAATTGACCAACCAGATATGTGGTTAAATGCAGAGTTTGGTCCGGGTTACAAATTTTTTGAATACTCTGACGATAGCACGCAAGTTGATGACGACGGTAACCTACTTGCAGGCGAAAGCGACAGTGAAGTAATTGCTTTAGGTAAACTTGATTACAACTGGCAGATTTCAGACAGTGCACGTTTTACTCAACTTGTATCAGTTGAGTACGGTGATTCAAACACCAAAACGCGTTCAGAAACTGCATTGCTAGCAAAAATAAATGGCTCGCTGCAAATGAAAGTCGCTTTTAATGTTACCAACAACTCAGATGTTGCTGATGACGAAGAAAGCACAGATACAGAGACGTCATTAACGTTAGTTTACAGTTTTTAACCAAAAACCGTATTTAATGACATTTAAGTGACAAAAGGGACGAAAGTCCCTTTTTTATTTGTTTAGATTTAATGTATTATAGCCACCAATTTTGGTTGTAGACCTAGGGATATACCTACTCGTGAAAGTTTTTACACAATTTTTTAGTGCTTTTATTCTACTTTGTAGTTTTAGTACCATGGCATTTACGCCAACAGCCTCACAAATTGAGCAATTTAAAAAATTGCCAAGAGCCCAGCAAGAAGCCCTAGCGAAACAATACGGTGTAGATATTTCTACGATCACCGGCGCTAATCAATCAAATGACGAAAACTCAAATGAGCAGCAGTCAACTATCGGCGAACGCGCAGAAAAAGAACAAGAAGACTTAACTGACGAAGAGCGTTTTAAGCCAAAAACAGAAGAATTAAAGCCTTACGGCTACGAGCTTTTTGCCGGTGAACCTACCACATTTATGCCAAGTGAAAATGCAGCAGTACCTGACACTTATATAGTAGGTCCAGGGGATCAACTAAAAATTAACTTTTACGGGAAAGAAAGTGAGAGTTTTGATGTAACTGTCGACCGTGAAGGGCGTATTAGCATTCCCGATTTAAGTCCTGTTGAAGTAGCTGGTTTAACTTTTGCCGAAATTAAAGAACTAATAAAAGTAAAAGTTGAGCAAGAAGTGATAGGTGTAAAAACCTTTGTATCTCTAGGTCAGCTACGTAGTATGCGCATACTTGTATTAGGTGAAGCCTACAAACCAGGCAGCTACAGCGTATCGTCTTTAACAACCGTATCGCATGCTTTGTTTGTAAGTGGTGGTGTGTCTGAAATTGCTTCACTGCGTAACATACAAGTAAAACGCGCTGGTAAAACAGTTGCAAATTTCGACCTTTACGATTTACTAATCAATGGCGACAGCAGCAACGACATAGTATTAAAGCCTGGTGATGTTGTTTTTGTGCCACCAGTCGGTGCCCAAGTTGCTGTAGATGGCTTAGTTAAACGCCCTGCAATATTTGAACTTAAAAAAGGCGAAACAGCTAAGCAGTTACTCACTATGGCAGGGGGCCTTAAAGCCGGTGCTTATGCTAAAAATGCCGTGGTAGAGCGTTTCAATTTTGATCGCAAAGAAGTGCTATCAGTAGATTTTACTAAGCCACAAATTAACTACATCCCGCAAGATGGCGACCGTGTACGCTTTAATTCTGTAAGCTCACAATACCAAAACTCTATTAGCTTAATTGGTGCTGTAGCGCGCCCAGGGAATTATCAATGGTATCAAGGTAAGCGTATTTCTGATGTTTTAAAATCAGTACGTGGAGACTTACTGCCACAAGCAGATTTAAGCTACGGCCTTGTTATTCGCGAAATTAATATAAATGGTGATATAGAAGCGCACCAGTTTGATGTAGCACAAGCCATTATTAAAAACCCTGAAAACAACTTAGCATTAAAAGCTAATGACAAAATAATAGTATTTAGCCGCTTTGAAGAAAAAGAAGCTGAAAAATCAGCACTTGCTAACATGGCACTTAGCCAAGAACAGCAAGAACAACAGCTTAAGGCTGAGCAATGGCATAAATACCAGCAAAAAGAGTTTGAAAAATATATTGGTTTAACGCAAAACAATACCAAACTTGAAGCTGAATCTGATACATACGCCTTATTTAGTCGGCATAACCTTTTAGCGTCCTTTTTAGCTAAGCTCAAACTACAAGCTACAATTGATCAAGCTGTTCAGGTTGTTGAAATTAGTGGTAATGTTACTTTTCCTGGTGTATATCCGTTAGTTGTAGGCGGTGAAGTTCGTGATTTAGTAACCGCTGCAGGTGGCTTGCTAGAATCTGCCTACGTAAAGCAGGCTGAAATTACGCGTATTGTTGCAAGCGATTCGTCAAAAATAGAGCACTTACGTTTAGACCTTGAAAATGCGATGCGTGGAGATTTGCAAAGCAATATTAAACTCCAAAGCAAAGACAGCATTAACGTATTCGCCATCCCAAATTGGCAAGAAAACGTAAAAGTAGAACTTAAAGGTGAATTAAGGTTCCCAGGTACATACACAATTCGCCGCGGCGAAACACTCACAGAGCTTTTAGAGCGCGCAGGCGGCTTTTCTGAGTTTGCCGAACAAAAAGCAGCTATATTCACCCGTGCCTCAATTAAAGAACAAGAGCAACAACAGCTAGCTCGCTTATCAACTGAGTTACGTCGTGACATTGCATCAAAGAGCTTTCAAAATTCAGTAAGTAGTAATTCACTTTCTTATGATGAAATGAATAAGCTATTAAATGATTTAGCGAGTGTAGAAGCGGTAGGGCGTTTAGTTATCGATTTACCACTTATTGTTGAAAACAAACAAAACTTAGTCCTTCAAGACGGCGATGTTTTATATGTACCAAGCAAGCGTGATTCAGTCAGCGTAATTGGGGAAGTTAATTATTCTACTTCTCATTTATTTAGAGCGGGGGTTAGTCTAGAAGATTACCTCGACCTTAGTGGTGGGTTAAAAGATCGCGCCGATGAAGATAGTATCTACATAATCAAGGCCAACGGTTCAGTTGTAATTCCAGATAAGGGTAGTTGGTTTGCGTCAAGTAATAACCAGCTTGATGCCGGTGACACAATTGTAGTGCCTTTAAATGCTGACCATATGGATAAGCTCACGCTTTGGAGCACCGCCACACAAATACTTTACCAACTAGGTGTAGCAGTGGCTGCAATAGCAACACTTTAGGCATATAGACAGTCATACATTATGTAAAGCTGTCTTAGCTTTAGGCAGCTTTAACAGCTAACAAAAAAGAGAAAGTTTATGGAAAATGCTGATAACTTAATATCAAATGATGAGGTGATTAGTCTAAAAGAGCTAGCAGCTGCTTTGTGGTTGGATAAATGGAAAGTTATTTTGATCACAGTAACTTTTGTAATTGGGTCTGTAATTTACTCATTGAGTCTCCCAAATAAATACACAGCTCAGTTAGTATTGACTCCAGCGAAGAGTGAGTCAAAGAGTGGTTTATCAGGGTTAGCCTCTCAATATAGTGGTTTAGCAGCTATGGCAGGAATAAATTTGGGTGGCGGGGATAGCAGTAGAGTTTATCAAGCAATGGAACTTATCAAAAGTTGGCCCTTTTTAGAGAGCTTCTATAATAAGTACAACTTAAAGCCGTTAATTATGGGAGTAAAAAGCTGGGATAGTTTATCCAACGAGCTAGTTTATGACCAAGAGGTTTATAATCCCAAGGATAATAGCTGGATTAATATTGATGAGACTGATACAGACCCTGAGCCTACTAGTTGGGAAACTTATAAAGTAATAAAAGAGATGTTGTCTATTTCTTTAGATGATGAAACAGGAATGTTAACAATTTCTTTTACCCACTACTCTCCTAATATAGCTAAAGAATGGGTTGACCTTTTAAAGCAAGAGATTAATAGTTTCTATCAAAAAAAGGACATGAGTGAGTCTAAAAAGAATATTGATTATTTAAAGTCAAAAATTTCTCAAACGCCAGTTACTGATATGCAAGTTGTATTTTACAATATGATTGAAAGTCAGACCCAAACATTAATGCTGGCTGAGGTAAGTGATGCATACTTATTCAAGACAGTAGTTCCAGCTACAGTACCACAAGTTAAGTCCTCTCCTAAACGTTTAATTATTGTAGTCGTTGGGGCATTTTGTGGGGGGAGCTTATCGCTTATGTGGGTGTTTATTCGTTTTTTTACTCGACGTTCAAAAAGTACTCTTTAGGGGTATAGCTTGTTAACTGCTAACAAAGTGGATTTGCGTAAATCGGAAAAGGTTATATTATTTGCTATTGTAACGCATTTAATTGGTTATCAAATCTTTGGGCTTATAGGCTCCGTTCTTCCAGTGCCATTTATAACACAATTATTTCGTTTAGTTACTGTAGTTACAATAATTTTAGTAATATGTTTTTCTAGGCTTAAAGTTACTTACACTCGAGCTCATGTTTTCTTATTCTTTTGTCTTATTGCGTATATTTTACGTGTGTTAATTTATTTTGCTAACGGATTTGAAAACAGCTTTTTTACATTTTTTTATTACTTTCAAAATCTGTTTATTTTATTACTAATACCTATAGTTTTAATTGCATTCGACCTTAATAAAGCTCATTTAGAGTATTTGAAGCAAGTGTTTTTTAAGTACTCTTTGTTTTTTATTTTATTATTGTTTACTCTCCTTCCATTTTCAGAACCAGGAAGACTTGGGTTTGAAAGGTTAAACCCAATATCTATAGCACTCTACTTAGGTGCTGGGATTATTATAGCCGCAAATTCTAATATTAAGATTTTCATTAAATTAATACACATTTTTTTATCACTTTATTTAATGATATTGTCCGGTTCTAGAGGGCCTTTACTAGCTTTGTTATTATGTTTATTTATGTTTTTCTTATTTAGATCCTCTACGAAGGTTAAGATAGCTCTAGGCGGGGTATTTCTTTTCTTTATAGCTGTTTTTATAAGGTTTGTTCAAGATATAATTGCCATAGCTCCAGCCTTAGCAAGGTTTAATCCAACCTCTGATGCAGGTTACATGTCAGTAGGAATTCGACTAGAACAATATATGTCAGCAATTGATATATTTACTGATAATATTTTTTTTGGCGGTAGCTTATTAGAGCAAGCACATAATTATTATCCACATAATTTATTTTTGGAACTGGCAATGTCGACCGGCTTAGTTGGGATAATTATAGTTTTATTATTAGCCTCTTTTACAGTTATTAAAGCTTGGAAACTACCGGATAGTCAAAAATGGATTAATTTTTTAACTCTATATTTCTTTCTATCAATGATGTTTTCAGCAAGTATTGCTACCTCTTACCAGCTGATTATCTTATTGTTATTAGTTCTTAGAGCAAAGGTAGATGCCACATCATGTCCAAAAGTATTAAAACCAAGTTGAATTGAGTCACTTATAAAGTGTTTTTAGTTATATTTACTTGTATTAGATGGTAAAATATTGCGTCATTGCCTTGCAAGCAGTCATATGAAAGTTTTTTTGGTTATCTACTTTACGCATTGACTATTCATTATAATTTTATATTTAAATTAACCACTAAGTTAAAAAGGACTTCGTATGCCTGGGTATTTATCTGAGCAGTTTGGGTTAGAAAAACTGCCAGAGTATAGAAAGTATAATAACTATAAGGTTATTGATAACCCTTATGTTAATAATAAAAAGTGTTTAGTATGCTTTTCAAGTAATGGGTTATACTTTCCAAATACTGATTTAGAACTATCTAAAACAATAGATAATGATCGCTATGAATGGGAAAATATAATCCCTAAGTCTTCTTATTCTAGGGTTATATTGTTAAGGGATTTGTATAAGCAGTGGTATATTGCAGGTATTAGCGAGCAGTACAACTCTGTGGATAAAGTAAAAAGCTTGTTAAAAGAGTTGTGTGATGGATATGATGCTGTATTTATAGGCTCTAGTGCAGGAGGGTATGCAGCTGCTCTATTTGGAGCTTTAGTTGGGGCAAAGCACAGCTTATGTTTTGCTGGACAGTTTGATCTTACTAAAGTACAAAAAGATGAAGTGAAAAATAAGCTGCTGTATGATGAGCGGGATTATAAATATATTAACATAAATAAATTTATTAATAATGTTTTTTATTTTTGTCCGATAGAGTCTCAGCAGGATAAAGAGCAATATCAGTTTGTCAAAAATAATGAGGGCGTAAATTCGATAATATTTAAATCAAATATTCACGGTATCCCTTTCAAGCCTTATGCAATAAAAAAAACTATTTCATTGTCGAGCCATGAGCTGGTTAAGCTATCGAGAACAGCCCATAAGCCAAATGCATTTTCTTTAAAGTATATTCATGTAAATGATTTTACTATCTATATAAAAAGAAGAATTAGCCGTATTTTAAATAAAATCTTTAATAAAAGTGCCCGCTAATGCAGCTTAGTGCAAATATAAAATCTTTCATTTCTAATTCAGCCTGGTTGCTCTTTGATAAATTTTATCGAATTGGGTTAGGTATGCTTGTAAGTGTCTGGATTGCTCGATATTTAGGGCCAGCTAGCTTTGGAGAGTTGGCATACGTCATTTCAGCCTTAATTTTTTTCCAAACACTTTCACGCGCAGGGCTAGACGGAATTGTCGTCAGAGAGCTTTCATTAAACCCTAAAGAAAGCGAAGAAATAATAGGAACTGCTTTCTTTATTAAGTTGATTTCGGGAGGGTTATCGTATTTATTGGCCGTTAGTTTATTCTATTGCTTTGAGGGGCCTAATCTAACTTTGTTAATAGCTCTTGCTGGTATTACGCTATTTTTCCAGAGTATGGATATTTTAGAGCTATGGTTTCAAAGTCAATCTCTTAATAAAAAATCTGTGGTAGCCAAATTGATAGCCTACAGTATTGTAAATATTGGTAGAATATTTTTAATTATTACTGAGCAGGATATTATTTACTTCGCTCTTTTTGTTGGCTTAGAGATGGTTTTTGCTGCACTAGCTTTAATTATTATGTATTACCAAAATAATACTTTCCTCAGTTGGACAGTATCAAAAAAATTGACTGTTAAATTGCTTAGAGAGTCTTGGCCTTACCTACTATCAGGCCTATCAGTCGTACTTTATATGCGCGTTGACCAATTACTTATAAAAAACTTAACGTCTCCGGAATCACTAGGTTTTTATGCGGCTGGTGTAGCTATATCATCCCAGCTTTCATTTATCCCAGTTATTATCCAAAAAACTATAACTCCTTTCATTACGCGAAAAAAAGCTGAATCAGAGCCGCAGTACCAGCAATGGATTAAAAAGTTGTTTTTTGGTTATGCTGTATTTGGTTGGTTAATCTGTATTCCATTTTATTTTTTTGCAGAATATCTGATTGTTTTCCTATATGGGGAGGTTTATAGATCATCTAGTGAAGTATTAGCAATTCATGTTTTTACTAACCTCTTTATTAATATGGGGATAGCACAAACTATTTGGATGGTTCTTGAAGGTAAAGGAAAGTTAGCACTTGCAAAAACTCTAGTTGGTTTATGTATATGTATTATATGTAACCTCATCTTAATACCCCGTTATGGTATTGTAGGGGCTGCAATATCAGCAGTATTAGCGCAGGCGAGCCAAGCTGTTTTGTCGAATATAATTTTGGCGCCTAATATATTTTTATTACAAGTTAAAAGCTTAATTTTCATTAAGGCTAAATAGGTTATGAATATAGAGAGAAGTTACGCACCAGTAGTGTTATTTGCTTACGCTAGGCCAGATCATACATTACGAACATTAAATGCTTTAAGAGATAATTTTTTAGCTGAGAAGACAGAGTTATATGTTTTTTTAGACTTTCCTAAAAAAGCAGAGCACAGAGCTGATTATGAGTCTGTTGTAGATATTGTTAATAAAGTGAATTGTGGCTTTAAAGAAATTCATATTGAAGCTAGGACCGAGAACTTCGGTCTTGCGAAAAATATCATGTCTGGTGTAAGTGAAGTCATTAATAAGCACGGGAAGGTTATTGTTCTTGAAGATGATTTGGTGACTTCTAAGTACTTTTTAACATTTATGAATGATGCTTTAACTGAATATAAAAGTAATGAGTCTATTTGGCACATCTCTGGATGGACCCATCCGATCGACTTTGGAATAAGTGAAGATACATTTGCTTGGCGTACAATGAATTGCTGGGGCTGGGCTACTTGGGCTGAAAACTGGCAATTTTTTGAGAAAAACCCACAATCTTTGGTAAGTAATTTTACAAAAGAAGATATAAGCAAGTTCAACTTAGATAATACCCACAATTTTTGGAAACAAGTCGAAGCTAACTTAGATGGTAGGTTAAATACGTGGGCTATTTTTTGGTATGCCACTATATATAAGAACAACGGGTTATGTGTTAACCCTACTAAGACATATATACAAAACATAGGAAATGATGGCAGTGGTGAAAACTGTGGTAATTGGGATATTTTTACTTCTCCATTAGCTCAAAGTAGCCCTAACGAATGGCCTAAAAAACTAACACAAGAAAACGTAACTGCAGTTAAGGCTATAAAAAGATTCTATAAAAAGAACTACCCCAGTTTAATTATTAGAGCCTTTAGGAAGGCGTGGAGGCTTATCTCATGAAAAAAGTCGTTTTAGTCTCTAGCTCAGATTCGGCAGGTGGAGCTGCAAAGGCAACATTTCGCTTTTTTAGTGCATTAAAAAATCACTCTTTGAGTTTAGACATTAGAATGGTAGTTTCAAAAAAAAATCAGCCAGATAGCGATATTATTACTAATAATAGTTTTGCTTTTCGTTTAGTGAGTTTTTTAAAATATAAAATTTCGCGTAAAATTGTCTCTTTGCAAAAAACATCAAATCAGAATTATCATTCAATTAATTGGTTTTCTGGCGGTTTGAAGAGCTTAGTTGAAAGCCAATCCCCGGATATAGTTAATATTCATTGGGTAAATGATGAAAGTATATCAATAGAACAAATTGGTAAAATAAAACAAAGTTTAGTGTTGACATTGCATGATATGTGGGCTTTTTGTGGTGCAGAGCATTATGTTGATGACACTCAAAGTGTTCGGTATTTAAAAGGTTATAACAATACTTCACCTAAAGCTAATGAAGGCATTGATATAAATAAATTAGTTTGGCAGAGAAAGGTGAGGGCGTGGGGTAATAAAAAAATTACAATAGTAACTCCAAGTAATTGGCTAACTGAATGTGCTAAAAACAGTGAGTTATTTAAAAATACCCCTGCTTCATTTTCAACTATAGCAAACCCTTTAGATTTAGATATTTATAAGCCTTTAGATAAAAAAGCTATGAGGGAACTTATCGGTATTCCTCAAAATAAGATTGTAATAGGTTTTGGAGCTCTATCTGCTAAAACAGATAGTAGAAAAGGTTTCGATTTATTGGAGTCAGCCTTAACAAAGTTAAATGAAATAGCTGTTGATATTGGACCGAAAAATACTGTTTTTTTAATATTCGGTGCTGATGATAAGCAAAACTCTATAGCGGGCTTTGATTGCTATTCTACAGGTCATTTAAGTAATGAGATTGCTATTGCGGCAGCTTACAATGCTATGGATGTCATGCTAGTTCCGTCGAGGCTAGAAGCATTTGGCCAAACAGGCAGTGAAGCTCAAGCATGTGGAGTACCTGTTGTTTGTTTTGATACTTCAGGGTTGAAAGATGTAGTTGTACAAAAGAAGACAGGCTACTTGGCTAAGCCATATGACCCTTTAGACTTTGCTGAAGGGATAATTTGGGTTTATCAAAATAGAGAAAATTTATCCATTGCAGCTAGAAAACATGCTTTAGAAAGTTGGTCGTATGAAAATATATCCAAAAGATACGAAGAACTTTACAGTCTTTTATAAAGTTTAAGCCTAGGAGCTTTTAATTGAAAGTATCAGTTATAACTATCACATTTAATGATCTAGATGGTTTAAAAAGAACATGCAAAACAATACAATCGCAAACATTTACTGATTTTGAGCATATTATAGTTGATGGTTTGTCAAGTGATGGTACCAGGGACTTTTTAGCCGAGTGGCAAAAGCAGAGTGTCACAAATAAATTTATCTCAGAGCCTGATACGGGTATTTATAATGCGATGAATAAAGGTATAAAGTTAAGTCAAGGGCAATGGATAATCTTTATAAATGCTGGTGATGAGTTTGCCTTTAACGATACGTTAAAGCTTGCGATAAGCAAAAAGGAATTTTCGAACTCAGAATATAAAGTTATTTATGGGCATAAATTTAACAAAGAAAGAAAGTTAGAAAAATCCAAAAAAGAACCTGTTATTTTAAGTTCTGGAGAATTATTTAGCTGTCATCAATCAATGTTTTTCAGTGATAAATCTTTTTACGATGAAAGTTACAAAATATTTGGTGATTTTGAATTGCTAGCTCGCTTCTATAAAGATTTTGGCAAGGGGGCATTTAAACAAATTGACCTACCGATTGCGGTTTTTGAAGGCGGCGGGGTTAGTTCTAAGATATCTTCGACGAAGCGTAAAGAAAAGTTTAGAGCTATCTTTCTACATTTTGGACTTAGTGGTTTATTAAAAAATTACTTTTTGAACCCAGTTGTATGGAAAAAGCTGTTACGAATTAAAGCTTAACGGCAGTGATTATTTAGAGCGGAGTTTTTTTGAAAAGTAGCATTTTATTAGTTGGCCCAGATCCCGAATTCATTACAGGACAATCTGTCGCATTTAAGTATTTATTAGACTCTGAATATTGTGAACAAAATAATGTACATTATTGTTTTAACAGTACTGGCGCTTCTACTTTTGCCAAATTGCTAGGGTTTGTAATTTATTTTTTTAAATTAATATATTTATTTATTAGGTTTAGGCCCGAAACTATATATTTAACAAACAGTCGAACAAGGTTTGGTCTCCTAAGAGATACCTACGTTTTCTTGTTAGCAAATTTATTTGGATCAAAAGTTGTAGTGCATTTGCATGGCTCTGACTTCAAAAGCTTTATTGAAGCATTACCTAGAAGTTGGAGAGCCCTTGCTGATTTAGGGTATGGAAAGGTCACTACAGCTATTGTATTATCTCAGCCAATGAATACTCAGTTTTCGATGTATAAGCATATAAACGTTGAAGTTGTTGGGAACTGTTTTTCTGAAGAAATATCTAATTTCAGTAATAACATAGTGCACAGCCCACTGAAAATTCTTTTTTTGTCTAATTTAATGCAAACAAAAGGTATTATTGAGCTAACTGAAGCGGTGAAAAAATTAAATATGAAACAGCATCTTATAGATTTAAAAATTGCTGGGGCATATTTGACTGATGGTGAGCTCACTAAGTATCAAATGCAAGAAAAAATAGAAGCGTCACTCAGTCACAATATTGAGTATTGCGGTATTGTAAAAGGTGAAGAAAAGAATAAGTTATTCGAATGGTGCAATGTGGTAGCATTACCCAGCTATTACCCAACAGAAGCACAGCCAATAGTTCTAATTGAAGGCTTGGCTGCTGGTCGATACTTACTGACAAGTAAAGCCGGATATATTTCTGAGTTTGTTAAACATTTAGAAAATGGCTTTGTCTTAAATACCATTTCGGTAGAAGAAATTATTAAAGCTTTAAATTATATGCTTGTAAATCAGCGTGAAATAGAAAAAGTATCTCAAGAGAATATTGGGTATGCTCATACACATTTTTCTCAAGAGCAGTATGTAAATAGAATTTTTGAAATTATTGGAGTTAGTTTATGAAAAAGGCCTTAATTACTGGTGTTACAGGTCAAGATGGATCTTATTTAGCAGAGTTTTTACTTGAAAAAGGTTATGAAGTGCATGGTATTAAACGCCGTGCTTCTAGCTTTAATACTGAGCGTGTTGACCATATCTATCAGGATATCCACGAAGTAAATCCTAAATTCTTTTTACATTATGGCGACTTAACCGATACTTCAAATTTAACGCGTATTTTAAAAGAAGTGCAACCAGATGAAGTGTATAACTTAGGAGCACAGAGCCATGTGGCCGTATCCTTTGAAGCACCAGAGTATACTGCTGATGTAGATGCAATGGGTACTTTACGACTGCTTGAGGCTATCCGTTTCTTAGGTTTAGAAAAGAAAACTAAGTTCTATCAAGCATCTACCTCTGAGCTCTATGGTGAAGTACAGGAGATACCTCAAAAAGAAACAACTCCTTTCCACCCTCGCTCTCCTTACGCTGTAGCTAAAATGTACGCGTACTGGATTGCTGTTAACTATCGTGAGTCATACGGGATGTATGCTTGTAACGGTATTTTGTTTAACCATGAATCGCCTCGCCGTGGTGAAACATTCGTAACACGAAAAATTACTCGCGCTTTAGCTAATATATCTCAAGGTTTAGAAAAGTGCTTATACCTTGGCAACATGGATGCACTTCGCGATTGGGGACATGCAAAAGACTACGTTCGTATGCAGTGGATGATGTTGCAACAAGATAAACCAGAGGATTTTGTCATTGCGACAGGTAAACAAATTTCAGTGCGTGAGTTTGTCACTTTATCCGCAAAAGAGTTAGGAATTACCTTAGCGTTTAAAGGTGAAGGAGTTGATGAGATTGCCACTGTGACTGCGATTGACGGTGATAATGCACATGCATTAAGCGTGGGTGATGTCATCGTACGCGTAGATCCTCGCTACTTCCGACCAGCAGAAGTTGAGACGCTATTAGGTGATCCATCAAAAGCGAAAGAAAAGCTAGGTTGGGTTCCGGAAATTACTGTCGAAGAAATGTGTGCCGAGATGGTGCAAAATGATCTCGCTAAAGCAAAGCAGCACGCCATATTAAAGTCGCATGGCTATGATGTAAATGTCTCTGTAGAGTGATCTCTGTTTTTAATTATTAACTTATTAACCCAGCAAGCTTAGCTGGGTTTTATTATGGATTGAATAATGAACAAACAACGTATATTTGTTGCAGGGCATAATGGCATGGTTGGCAGTGCTATTGTTAGGCAGCTAAAATCTTTAAGCAATGCAGAAGTTATTACGCGCTCAAGAGCAGAGCTGAATTTATTAAGCCAAGCGGACGTATTTGATTTCTTTGATAAAAATAATATCGATCAGGTTTATTTAGCCGCAGCAAAAGTAGGTGGCATTGTTGCAAACAATACGTATCCTGCTGAATTCATATATGAAAACCTTACGATTCAAAATAATATTATTCACAGCGCACACTTAGCAGGTGTTAATGATCTACTCTTTTTAGGTTCCTCGTGTATATATCCAAAACTTGCAGAGCAACCTATGAAAGAGGATGCACTACTAACTGCAACTTTAGAGCCGACCAACGAACCGTACGCCATTGCAAAAATTGCCGGCATTAAAATGTGTGAGTCATATAACCGACAGTATGGGCGTAATTACCGCTCTGTAATGCCAACAAACTTATATGGAGAAAATGATAATTTTCATCCAGAAAACTCACACGTTATACCTGCATTACTGCGTCGTTTTCATGAAGCTAAATTAGCGGGGAACAACAAAGTGGTTGCTTGGGGGTCGGGGAAGCCAATGCGCGAGTTTTTGCACGTAGATGATATGGCTGCGGCGTCAATTCATGTAATGAATCTAAGCGACGGACTTTATAAAGCAAATACACAAAATATGCTTAGTCATATAAATGTGGGTACGGGAGTGGATTGCACAATTCGAGAACTAGTTGAAACTGTTGCTCAAGTTGTTGAATTTGAAGGTGAGATTGAGTTTGATAGCACTAAACCTGACGGTGCACCTCGAAAATTAATGGATGTATCTCGTTTAAAATCCTTAGGCTGGGAGTATTCAATTAGCTTAGAAGAAGGTTTACGCCAAACATATGCATGGTTTTTACTAAATCAAGATAACTTTAGAAAGTAATATGTTTTTAGAAAAGCAAATATTTACAACCGTTATTGATAGTACCCCCTTGGTATCAATTGACTTAGTAGTTATAAACGAAAAAAATGAAGTGTTACTTGGTCAGCGTCTGAATCGTCCAGCAAAGGGCTTTTGGTTTGTGCCTGGTGGGCGAATATTAAAAAATGAAGCATTAGCTGATGCGTTTAAACGTTTAACACTTGAAGAATTAGGTACCGAGTACTTAATTGAAAATGCGAGTCTATTAGGTCCCTATGACCATTTTTATACAGACTGTGTATTCAATGAAAGTATAAATACTCACTATGTAGCAATAGCATATATTTTAAAAACAAACAAAAATGAGTTGAACAGTTTACCGATTGCTCAGCAACATAGTAATTACAGCTGGCTGGCTATAGAGGCACTGTTAGAAAGTAATGAAGTACACAAACACACAAAATGGTACCTTCAAGCAATAGACTCAAAAGGAATTTAAGATGATTTTACCAGTAATAATGGCGGGTGGCTCAGGCACGCGTTTATGGCCGCTCTCGCGCGGTAATTACCCTAAGCAATTTTTAACCTTAAGCGGTGATTATACGATGCTGCAAAGTACGTTAAATCGCTTAGATGGATTAGACTATTCACAGGCTATGCTAATTTGCAATGAAGAGCATCGTTTTATAGCGGCAGAGCAAGTACGTCAATTAGGTGTTGGGCACAGTGGTATATTTTTAGAGCCCGTAGGGCGTAATACAGCCCCAGCCATTGCGCTGTCTGCTTTCAAAGCATTAGAAAACGGCGAAGACCCGTTGTTACTTGTCCTTGCTGCAGACCATGTTATTAATGATACGAGTACTTTTCAGCAAAGCGTTAACCAAGCGGCAACGCTTGCTGAGCAGGGTAAGTTAGTGACCTTTGGCATTGTGGGTAATAAACCGGAAACAGGTTATGGCTATATTAAGCGCGGTGAGCAGTACCAGACTGGATTTGTGGTAGAGCGTTTTGTAGAAAAGCCGAATGAAGCTACAGCACAAGACTATATTAAAAGCGGTGATTACTACTGGAATAGCGGCATGTTTTTGTTTAAAGCAAGCCGTTACCTAGACGAGCTAAAAGCATTCCGCCCAGATATATATGCTGCGTGTAAAAAAGCGATGCAAGTACAAAATGATGATATGGATTTTGTGCGTGTAGATAAAGCGGCGTTTGAAGCATGCCCAGACGAGTCGATAGATTATGCAGTAATGGAGCATACTAAAGATGCTGTTGTTGTGCCTATGGATGCAGGCTGGAGTGATGTGGGTGGTTTTGCTGCCTTGTGGGAAGTATCAGCACAAGATGAAAAGGGTAATGCGTTTAAAGGTGACGTAAAAGCAGTTGATACAAAAAACACCTTGGTGTTTGGCGAAGATAAATTAGTTGCTACCGTTGGCGTTGATAATTTGGTCATAGTAAACACCAAAGATGCGGTACTCGTTGCCCACAAAGATAAGTCACAGCATGTAAAAGCAATAGTACAACAATTAAAAGATGAACAACGTTCAGAAGCTACGCTACACAGAGAGGTCTACCGTCCTTGGGGTAAGTATGACTCTGTTGATAATGGTGAGCGTTTTCAAGTTAAGCGTATCACAGTAAAGCCAGGAGCAAAATTGTCTGTGCAAATGCATCACCACCGTGCAGAGCACTGGATTGTTGTATCGGGCACGGCCAAAGTACAAATTGACGATACAGAGCAGTATGTAACAGAGAACGAGTCGGTTTATATTCCTATCACCGCGGTTCATGCTTTAGAAAACCCAGGTAAAGTTGATTTAGAATTGATTGAAGTGCAATCAGGCTCCTATCTTGGTGAAGACGATATAGTGCGTTTAGAAGACCGCTATGGACGCGTAAAATAATTAACAATATAAAAAGATAAAACTATAGCTTGCTTAGAGGTGTAGCAACACCGATTAGTTCACCACAGATACACAGAGAAGAAAAGGTGCTGTTAGTAATACAAGTTTCTCCTCTGTGTATCGCGCAGTATCTAAGTGCTCTTGGTGGTAAATAATAAGCATGACTTTATTTGGAAATACAATGAATAAAAAATTAGTTAGCTCAGAGGTGATTTCAAAGAGTGGCATTGCTTTTGGTACCAGTGGGGCACGAGGTTTAGTTAATGACTTTACGCCAGATGTATGTGCTGCATTTGCCATCGCGTTTGTAAAATCAATTGATAATGAATTTAGTTTTAACACCGTTGCACTGGCGATAGACAACCGGCCAAGTAGTTACGCTATGGCGCAAGCCTGCGCGCAAGGGTTAAAGCAACTTAATATTAATACCGTTTATTATGGTGTGATACCGACCCCGGCGTTGGCTTATAAAGCGATGCAAGATGCGATGCCGTGTATAATGATTACAGGCAGCCACATTCCTTTTGACCGCAATGGCCTAAAATTTTACCGTCCGGATGGTGAAATAACCAAAGAAGATGAGCAGGCTATTTTACATAATGATGCGCCTTTTATGCCGCTGAGTGAGTTATCAGCGTTAACTGTGAGTAATGCCGCAGAACAGGCGTATATAAGCCGTTATGCAGCGCTATTTAGTGGCGATGCTCTCGCGGGTAAAAAGATAGGTATATATGAACACTCAAGTGCGGGGCGTGATATATATAGATCATTATTTGAAAGCCTAGGGGCAGAAGTAACGACCTTAGAAAGAAGTGATACCTTTGTACCTATAGACACCGAAGCCGTATCAGATGAAGACAAGCAAAAAGCCCGTGACTGGTCAAAAGCGCATGGTTTTGATGCGATATTTTCAACAGATGGTGATGGTGACCGACCGTTAGTGGCAGATGAGAGCGGTGAGTGGCTGCGAGGGGATATTCTGGGTTTACTTTGCAGCAAATTATTAAATATTGACGCATTAGCTGTACCTGTTAGTTGTAATACAGCTATAGAGAAGTCGGGGTATTTTAAACATGTTACGCGCACCAAAATTGGCTCCCCTTACGTTATAGCGGAATTTGCTGATTTGCATAAAGTGTATGAAAGCTTAGCAGGATTTGAGGCTAACGGCGGGTACTTGCTCGGAAGTAATATTACTTTAAATGGCAAGCCGCTCAGCGCCTTACCAACACGTGATGCATTATTACCTGCATTTATGCTATTAATACAGCCACAAAGTATTTCAAGCTTATTAAAAGATTTACCCCAGCGTTTTACAGCGAGTGACCGTTTAAAAGCGTTTCCAATAGCAAGAAGTAAAGCATTGTTGGAAGAGATAACGAGTGATGTAGCGCGATTTATAAGCAACCTTAATTTGCCGGCACACACAGCGGTAGACACTACGGATGGACTGCGTATTACGTTAGAGAGTAATGATATAGTGCATTTAAGGCCTTCGGGCAATGCACCTGAACTTCGTTGTTATAGCGAAAGTGTTACTGATAAAATGGCAATGACTTTAGTTGAGAGTACTTTTAAATATATAAAGAGCATAAAATAATGAAAGTTTCTATAGTAACCGTTTGTTACAATAGTGCCGCTACAATTGAACACACAATCCAGTCCGTTTTATCTCAATCGCATGACAATATAGAGTATATAGTCGTAGATGGCGGCTCAACTGATGATACCCTTAATATTATCGATAAGTATAAAAATAAATTAAGTAAGGTTATTAGTGAGCCAGATCATGGTATATACGATGCGATGAATAAAGGTATAAAAAATGCCTCAGGTGAAATAGTAGGTATTTTAAACTCGGATGACTTTTATGAGACCAACGAGTCAATATCTCAAGTCGTAGCAGCTTTTGAAGCAAGTATAGATGTTGTATTTGGAAACTTAGTATTTGTAAAACCGGAAAATTTAAACCATATTACACGATTTTACTCCCTTCCTAACTTCAAAGCATGGAAGTTAAAATTTGGTTGGATGCCTCCTCATCCTGCATCATTTATAAAAAAAGACTTATATGATAAATATGGGCTTTATAAAATAGATTATAAAATATCAGCTGACTACGAAATATTTATCCGTTTTCTACTTGTACACGATGCTCGCTTCAAGCATATCAACAGTACATTGGTTAGAATGCGCGATGGTGGGGTTAGTACATCAGGTATTAAAAGTTCAATTACATTAAATAAAGAAATCGTCAAAGCGTGTAAAGAAAACGGAATTTATACAAATATATTAATTTTGCTCTTTAAGCTCCCATTTAAAGTGTTAGAACTCATCAAAAGACCTAAAAGTAATGTCTAATTTAATAATTACAGGTTCAACAGGCTTTGTTGGACGAGCCTTGGTTAAATCTTTAGGTGCAAAATATACAGTTAAAACGATAGGGCGCAAAGGTAAGACTTCGGATAATCATTTGCGTGCTACTATTGATATGAAGACTGACTACTCTTCGATACTCCGCTCTAACGATGTGCTAATCCATTTAGCAGCTCGGGTTCATGTTATGAATGAAAAAACAAAAAATCCTATTGATTCGTTTAGGGCTGTAAATACACAAGGGACGTTAAATTTAGCTACTCAGGCAGCAGAGGCTGGTGTTAAGCGGTTCATATTTATAAGTACGATAAAAGTCAATGGGGAGAGCACAACAGGACGTGAGCCCTTCACCGAACAAGAAAATTCTCCAGAAGAACCATATGGAATATCTAAAGCAGAGGCAGAGCAAAAGCTACTAGCTTTAGGAAAAAGAACAGGTATGGAAATAGTCATAATAAGGCCTCCGTTAGTTTACGGTAAAGGAGTAAAGGCTAACTTTGCTTCTTTAATGAGTTTAGTCAATAAAGGGTTTCCTTTACCTTTTAGAGCGATAAATAAAAATAAGCGAAGCTTAGTTTCTGTTTATAACTTAGTTGATCTCATAGAAGTGTGTATTGAGCATCCAAATGCTACAAATCAAGTGTTTTTGGTTAGTGATGACCATGACCTTTCCACTGCAGAAATGGTACAATTAATGGCTAAGGTACAGGGCAAGTCAAATCTAGCGCTCCCAGTACCGCCAACGTTATTTTCAATTGCCGGCTCAATATTAGGTAAAAAAAGCGTAGTTGATCGTTTAGTAGGATCTCTACAAGTAGATATTACGCATACAAAAGATACGTTAAAATGGACACCTCCATATTCAGTTGAAGATGGCTTTAAATTATCTGCAAAAAATTAAATAGGTTAATTGATGATCCGAATACTCGACATTTTGTTTTCTTTAGTAGGTTTAATACTTACGATGCCATTTTTATTCATTTTATATGTCATTGGCCTATTTGATACCGGCTCGCCGCTTTTTATTCAAGAGCGCGTTGGTCGTAATAAAAAACCGTTTACTTTAGTTAAATTTAGAACAATGACGGTAGATACAGCCTCGGTCGCAAGTCACTTAGCAAGTACAGCATCTATTACTCCATTTGGGGGCTTTTTACGTAAAACTAAATTAGATGAACTACCACAGCTTTGGAACGTACTTAAAGGTGAAATGAGCTTAGTTGGGCCACGCCCTGGGTTATTTAACCAAGAAGAACTTACTCAAGCTCGTGATGCTAAAGGTATCTACGATGTACGCCCTGGAATTACTGGTTTAGCGCAAGTAAACGAAATAGATATGTCTACTCCACAGCTGCTAGCTGAAACTGATGCAAGAATGATTGCCACACTTAGTTTAAAACACTACTTTACTTATATACTTCAAACCGTCACAGGAAGCGGCAGTGGTGATAGAGTAAAATAGCTAAATTACACGCACAAATTTACAAAAAGTAACTAAATACATAAAGACTATTTAATATTTTGCATATAGTCTTTAATTATTAAGTACAACAGTCGTTCATCGTGTAGTAAAATTGCAACTAATAGAATGGCAGTATCGCTGCTAGCTTCAGGGAAATATATTGTGTTTTTAAAATTTTTAGTTAACTTGCCTCGCCCTCAAAAAAGAGTCGTATCGCTTTTTGTAGATAGCATTTTTATTATTGTAGCTTTTTGGCTTGCCTTTTTGCTTAGGCTTGACAGCACCGCTGTTTTAAAAAATACACACACATGGATACTGCTGGCAACAGTACTACCGTTAAGCTTACTTAGCTTTGTAAAGCTTGGCTTATATAGGGCAGTACTTCGTTATATGAACACCCAAGCTATGTGGGCCATTATTGCAGGTGTTGTACTTTCTACAGTTTACTTAACTGTTCTATCTTTCTTTTTAAGTGCGCCTGTACCACGTACAGTGCCATTTATATACGCAAGTTTTTGTATTTTATTTGTAGGCGGAGCTAGGCTTACCGTTCGTGCAGTTGTTGGGCAAATAACAATGCGCCGTAAAGAAGGGGTTATTATATATGGCGCGGGTTCGGCGGGGCGTCAACTTGCAACTGCCTTAGCTAATGGTCCAGAGTACTCACCAGTTGCCTTTATTGATGACGATCCTAAAAAGCATTTATCGTTAATTCAGGGGGTGTGCGTTCATCCGCCTTCTCAAATAGCTGAAATAGCAAAGCAAAAATGTGCGAATAAAATTTTACTTGCCCTGCCAAGTACTTCTAGAAGCCGTCGAAAGGAAGTACTAAACTCAATAGAAAAGTTCAAATTACAGGTTATGACCATTCCTGGAATGGCAGATATTGTATCGGGTACTACTAACCTCGACGAAGTTAAAGATGTTGAGATAGACGACCTGTTAGGTAGAGACTCTGTACAGCCTCGTCAAGATCTAATGTCGGCAAATATAGAACACAAAGTAGTCATGGTAACAGGGGCGGGTGGCTCAATCGGCTCTGAGTTATGCAGACAAATAGTTAAAAATAATCCTACAAAAATAGTACTTTTTGAACTTTCTGAGTTTGCTTTATACGCGATAGAAAAAGAACTATCAGAGTACTGCACTGTAAATAACTTAAGCATAGAAGTACTGCCTATTTTAGGCTCAATACAAAATAAAAAACTGGTTGAATCAACATTCTCTACCTTTAATGTACAAACTGTTTATCATGCAGCTGCATATAAGCATGTTCCATTAGTAGAGCACAACGTAGTTGAAGGTGTTCGCAATAATATTTACGGTACTTACAATGTAGCCACGGCGGCAATAAACGCAAAGGTAGACACATTTGTTTTAATATCAACCGATAAAGCCGTACGACCTACAAATATTATGGGGACGACAAAGCGCATGGCAGAACTTGTGCTTCAAGGGTTGTCTGAGGTTCAAAATACCACACGTTTTACAATGGTACGTTTTGGTAATGTATTAGGGTCGTCTGGTTCTGTTGTACCACTGTTCAGAAAGCAAATTAAAGCGGGTGGCCCAATAACGCTGACGCACCAAGATATTACACGCTACTTTATGACCATACCTGAAGCTGCTCAGCTTGTTATTCAAGCTGGTGCTATGGGGGTAGGTAGCGATGTATTTGTGCTTGATATGGGTGAGCCAGTTAAAATTAAAGACCTAGCAACTAAAATGGTTCACTTATCGGGGCTTGAAGTTAAGCACGAAAAACGCCCAAACGGCGACATAGAAATAAAATGTACAGGTTTGCGCCCAGGCGAAAAACTTTTTGAAGAGCTGCTTATTGGCGACAATGTTATTGGCACAGATCATCCAAGAATTTTAAGTGCACAAGAAATAAAAATGCCATGGGATGAGCTTGAGCCATTCTTAGGAAATCTCAAAAACGCATGTGATGAATCTGATCATATTTTAATACGTAAGCTATTACTTCAAGCGCCTACCGCATTTTCGCCAACGGATGGTATATGTGACCTTAACTGGCAAGAAAAGCAAAATAGCCAAACCAATGTTACCGCTTTACCTAACGTAAGCGGCTCTTAAAATGGCTAGGCTGCAATAGTTTAATAATTTGCAGCCTATTTGTTTGAGCTAACCTAACGCATAAATGTACCTTTACGTTCGGTATATCTTTATTGTGTTATAGACACCTTACTTACTGGCGCATTAAAAGCGTAGCTTTTACATATTTACCAAATTGCGTGAGCAAGCTTCACGCCTACGCAGGTATTTATACATATTTTTGAATAAGCTCTGTATTTATCCCTTACCTATCTCAATTTTTACGTCACTACCTAATACCTCTTTATACTTACTTGCTAATGCCCGCTTTGCATCTTCATCGCCGTGTATAATTTTTATATGGCTTGGCTTTTTACGCATGCCGGTTACAAATTTAACTAATCCATTTTGATCGGCATGTGCGCTGTAACCGCTAATGGTATGCACCTGTGCGTTAATTGTAATGCGTGTATCGTTTATAAAAATATACCCATTGCGGGGGCCATATTTTTGTATATCGCGCCCCAGCGTGCCGCGGCCTTGGTAGCCAACAAACAATACATCGGTTGTTTTGTCTGGTAAAAAGCGCTCAAGGTAATTAACTATCCGCCCGCCAGTGCACATACCGCTGGCAGCTAAAATAATTGCGGGAGTTTGGCGCGAGGCTAAATAATTAATAATAGCGTTATGCTCGCTATGGGTATCAACGGTGGTTAGGTTTTCAAAGTCTAGCGGGTGGCGGCCTTTGGCTACTTTGCGCTTAGCCTCTGCATCCCATAAGTGTTTAAACTTAATATATTGCTCGGTAAAATTGGCAGCCATGGGGGAGTCTAAAATTACATGAATACTCCGCCAAGGCGATCCTTTAGCTGATTGATGTATTAGCTGCTCTAGCTCGTAAAGTAGCTCTTGTGTGCGGCCAATACTAAATGCCGGCACTAACACTACGCCGTTATCTGCTACTGCGCGTTCAATTACATTTTTTAGTGTTTGGGTGCGCTCTTTACGGCCTTGATGATTTTTATTACCGTAGGTTGACTCTATAACTAATGTGTCGGCCTTATAAGGAGGTTTTGGAGCCGGTAATAGCGGCGTGTAGGGCACCCCTAAATCGCCCGAAAACACAACTCTATGGCTTTTATTATTCTTTGTATTAATGCCAATATCTATTTCTACATAGGCTGAACCTAATATATGTCCAGCACGCTGAAACCGCGCTTTAGCTATTTGCTGGTTGGCGCAAGGCAGCTCAAACCAAGTATTAAAATTAACCGCTACTATCTGCTTATTTAGTAAACTTAAGCACGCATTTATAATTTTCGTATTGCGGGTAACACCTACTTTTAATGCATCTTCAATCACTAATGGCAGCAAACTAGCCGAGGCAGGCGTAGTATAAATAGGCCCCTTAAAACCGGCTGCTAATAAATAAGGAATGCGCCCAACGTGGTCAATGTGGCAATGGGTAACAATAAGCGCGGAAATGTGCGCAATATCAAATTCTATTGATAAATCATCCTTTGAGTCTTCCCCCTGAAAAAGCCCACAATCTACTAGTACGCTGTTTATACTATTAATAACTAATTCGTGGCACGATCCAGTCACGCCATTTACCGCTCCGTGGTGAAGTATTTGCATAGGGTATCTATATTTAGTTTTTTAAAGATAAAGTTAAAAGTAGAGTCAAACAGTTATTTAAGCAAAGTTTAGGTATGTTGTAGCAGCGGCTTTATGCCGCGTAAAAATTTGTAGAGCTATCGCGAGGTCAACTCGTAGCTACTAGATATATTTTACTCTTATTAGTTTATGGCTTGTAGACACGCAACATGCTGGCGTAATGGGCGAAGCCCACAATAGCTGTAGCAGCGGCTTTATGCTGGCACTAATATTCAAAGAGCGATTTAAGTTTTAATTTTAGCGACAAAACGCGTAATTGTTACAACAAACTTCACTATTACAATTAACAAGGTTAGTAAATATTTACAATAAACACCTATTTACTTAATGCGCTTAAATTGTTTATAATTACGCGTTATTGAATTTAACGTTGTGTTTTTTGCAATTGTATTTGTAGTAAGGATTGCTATGGAAAGTTGGTATTTAGTTACGTGTAAGCCTCGGCAAGAAGAGCGAGCAGCCACCAACTTACTTAATCAAGGGATTGAAGTGTTTTACCCCAAGCTAACCACCGAGAAACTGGTTAAAGGTCGACGTACCGTTAAACAGTCAGCTCTATTCCCTAACTACCTATTTGTTTGTCTTGAGTCACAAAACGGTCACTTTTCTGCGGTAAAAAATACGCGCGGAATTAGCGGCTTTGTATCTTATGGGGCAAATTATCAAATTGTACCTACAGCCCTAATAGAACAGCTTAAAAGTGAGCGTTTACAAACTGACGATTCTACTATTCCAAAAGCGGGTGATGTAGTTAGCGTAAATAACTGTTCATTTAATAATATTAAAGCAATTTACAAAGAGCTAGACGGTGATATGCGCAGTATTTTGCTAATTAATCTACTTAATAAACAAGTAGAAATGAGCGTAGATAACAATGATATTAGGCAGTAAAGGTTAAAAGTTAAAGGCAAAAGGTTAAAGCGTAGTTGCGCCTTTATATCGCAAAAATTAAGTAAATATCAGTACGTAGGAACTGCAACCTAGGGGCGGAAGCGTGCCCGAAGGGCTAGACAAGCTTGTAGACGCGCAGCTTGCTGGCGTAATAAAAGCAACGCTTTTACATTTTTATACCGCGACAAAATTAATAAGGCCAAACGCGAGGTAAACTCACAGCTACTAGCTTAGCGAATGTTTTTCCGTGTTTAGCTCGTATACGCGCAGCTTGCTGGCGTAATGGGCGAAGCCCACAGTAGTTGTAGCAGCGACTTTATGTCGTGTAAACTTAACAAGAGTAAACACGGGGTAAACTCGTTGTTACTCAGCTGGTGTATTTAAATTGCTTTTTTTGCACTTTTACCAACGCGTTGGCTTTTTAATTTGGCCTTTAAATTAATAAGCATAAAATGATTCGCGCTTGCGCGTTATCACCCCTCATGCTTTAATTACACCGCTAAAAAAATAAGTACTCACCAAGGTTGGTGAGCAAGTGCAATATTTAAAATAATTTTGGGATTCTACAATGGCGTCAAGCTGTAAATCACTCGTAACTTCTCTCGTAATGCTAGCAGCAACAGGCTGTACAATAGTTCCAGGTAGTCACTTTAAGGGGATCTCGCCAGGTGAGGAAACTCAAAATCTTGAGCAAGATCTCGAAAAAGTAAATATTCAAATTATTGATTCCTCTTTAGTCCAACAGCAAAAGCAATCTCGCAGTGCGGCTAAACCAATATCAAGTTATGCTGGTGTTGATACTAGTAATTACCAATACAAACTAGGTGTAGGTGATGTATTAACAATTGGCGTGTGGGATCATCCTGAGCTTACAATCCCAGCAGCAGTTCAACGAACTGCTGAGTTTGACGGTTTTAGAGTACAAGAAGATGGCACTATAACTTATGCCTATGCACCAAATATACCAGCAGCGGGCAGAACAGTTAGTGAAGTACGAGACGATTTAGTAAGCCGCTTAAGCCGAGTAATAGAAGACCCTCAAGTAGATATAAAAATAGTCGGCTTTAGAAGCCAAAAAGCCTATGTAACAGGAGAGGTCAAACAGCCGGGCGTGTACCCAGTAACAGAGGTGCCGCTTACGCTTATTGATGCTCTTAACCAAGCCGGCGGCTTAACAAGTGCAGCCGACTGGCGCAGTGTCACTTTTACTCGTGGCGATAAAACAGAAGTCATTGAGCTTGATGACTTTTATGCGCATGGAGATATATCACAAAACCGTTTATTACAACACGGCGACATAGTGCATGTGAATCGCAATGATGCACAAAAGGTCTACGTTTTAGGTGATGTAAAGCGCGCAGGCTCAGTCACACTAAATCGCTATGGTTTAAACTTAGCACAAGCATTAAGTGACACAGGCGGTTTAAACGAAAATACAGCTGATGCAAATGGTGTATTTGTACTGCGTAAAAGTGACATAGAAAAAACAGGTGTAATAGCAAACGTATACCAACTACATGCAAAAAATATAGCTGCAATGGTTTTAGCCGAGCAATTTGAGCTGCAACCTCACGACATTGTTTACGTAACCTCCGCACCACTGGCTCGTTGGAATCGTGTTATAAGCTTATTGCTACCATCGGTATCATCTATCGATAGTATAGACGACATTTCGTCAAACTAAAGGTGAAGTAATGTTTGATTCAGTTTTAGTTGTTTGCGCGGGTAACATATGCCGCAGTCCAACCGGTGAATACGTTTTAAAGCATAAGCTTGAAGGGAAAAATATTAACGTATCATCTGCTGGTTTAACCGCATTAGAGGGCAAGCCAGCCGACCCCCTAGCAAAACAAATAGCGTTAGCAAATGGTATAAATATGGATGCCCATCAAGGGCGTCAATTAACGTCGGCTTTAGTTGCGCAAAATAGCGTTATTTTAGTAATGGAAGAGCGCCACTTAAAAGATTTACACGCTCGTTACCCCGAAGCACGTGGTAAAACTTTTTTATTAGGAAAATGGATTAATAACACCGAAATCCCAGATCCCTATCGTCAAAGTGCTGAAGCATTTGAGCATGTATACGCATTAATTGAGAGCGCATGTAGCGCTTGGCAAAAGTATTTATAAGGATTGGCACAGTAAATGACCCCTAAGACTACAGCACCAACCAATAACCAAAATAAATCTACCGAACAAGAAATAGATCTTCTTGCCCTATTTGGCACGCTACTCGACCGTAAATACTTTATAATTTTATTTACCGCAGTGTTTGCAATTATTGGTGTTGCAGTGGCTATATTAAGCACACCAATATATAAAGCAACAGCGTTAATTCAAGTAGAAGAAAGCAGCCCCTCAGTACCGGGTCTAGACGACATGGCCGGAATGTTTGAAAGCTCAAGCGAAGCCGTAACCGAAATAGAGCTACTTAAATCGCGCAGCGTAATTGGTGAAGCGGTAGATACACTAAAGCTAAATATAATTGCAGAGCCTAAATTATTTCCTGTTATTGGCGGTAAAATTTACCGTGGTTTTGTAGCAGAGCAACCTAACGAGTTAGCTAACCCGTTATTAGGGGCTAGTAGCTATGCATGGGGCGGCGAAAGCATAAATGTATTTAGATTCGATGTGCCAAAAGCGCTTGAAGGCGAAGAGTTTGAACTAGTTACTGAAAAAAATAACCACTATAAGCTTGTTAACCCCGACGGTGAAACAGTGCTAACCGGCACTGTTGGACAAGATGAGCAAAGTGGCTTTTATAATTTAACAATACGCAGTTTAAATGCTCGCCCAGGCACTACCTTTACACTTGTAAAAAATAACCGTTACCGCACCGTAGTTGAGCTTCAGCAGGAAATATCGGCAAGCGAAAAAGGCAAAGACTCAGGTATAATTACCCTAGCGTACGAGCACAAAAATTCAACTCATGCAGAAAAAGTGCTTAACAAAGTATCGCAAATTTATGTTCGCCGTAATGTAGAGCGCAACAGCGCAGAAGCTAAAAAGTCGCTCGATTTTTTAGAGGTGCAATTGCCTGAGGTTAAAAAACAGCTAGAGCAATCAGAGCAGCGCTTTAATGACTACCAAAAACAACGTAAATCTATAAACATAACCCTTGAAACCCAAGGCGTTTTAGAGCAAATAGTAGAGCTTGATACCACCTTACAAGAGCTAGAACTAAAACGTTTAGAATTAAGCCGTAAATTTAAACGCGAACATCCTGCATACCAAGGTATTGTTAAACAAATACAAGCAGTACAAGAAGAAAAACAGCAGCTCACATCAAAAGTAAGCAACCTACCAGAAACCCAGCAAGAGTTGCTACGCTTAACCCGCGACGTAGAGGTAGGCAACGAAATTTACATGCTATTGCTTGGTAAAACGCAAGAGCTAGATATAGTTCGTGCGGGTACAGTAGGTAATGTACGCGTGGTAGATGTAGCAGCGGTAGACACCACCGAACCAGTTAAACCTAAAAAAGCTCTAATAGCTGTAGTTGCAACATTATTAGGCGGGTTTTTAGCAGTCGCCATTGTGTTAATACAAAAAGCCATGCACCGTGGAGTAGAAGACCCAAATGAAATTGAAGCGCTAGGCCTACCTGTTTATGCTAGTGTGCCTTATTCAGACTATCAAAATAAATTAAGTGGTTTTGCTGAGCGTGCCCGTAAAAACAAAGTGAACAAACCTAAGAGTATATTGGCGTTAGATAACCCCGCCGATTTATCTATAGAGGCGCTACGCAGCTTACGTACCAGCTTGCATTTTGCGATGATGGAAGCCAAAAACAACATTATTGCTATATCGGGCCCAAGCCCAAGTGTGGGTAAATCGTTTATATCGGTAAACTTGGCTACTGTACTTGCACAAAGTGGTAAAAAAGTACTTATAGTTGATGCCGACATGCGCAAAGGGTATTTGCAAACACAGTTTGGTCTTAAGTGGGATAATGGCTTAAGTGATTACCTATCGGGCCGCTTAAACTTAGCGCAAGTAACTAAACCAACAAAGGTTGAGGGGTTAAATGTAATTACCCGCGGGCAAATACCACCAAACCCATCAGAGCTGTTAATGCACAGTAACTTTAGCCAGTTTATAGAAGAAGTAAGCGCCGAATACGACCTAATAATTATAGATACACCACCTATATTAGCGGTAACCGACCCCGCAATAGTAAGTGCGCACAGTGGCACTACATTATTGGTTACACGCTTTGGGCAAAACCACCTTCGTGAAATAGAGCTAACACGTAACCGATTTGAGCAAAACGGAATAGACGTAAAAGGCGTTGTATTTAACGGTGTAGTAAAAAAAGCCAGTAATGCCTACGGCTATTATGGCTACTACAACTACGAATACAAATCAGATAAATAGATAATTATTGGCTACGGGCTACGAGCTACGGGCTACGAGGCTAGCAGCCCGAGGCCTGCACCTCGATGCGTGTGTACCGTAGCTCACAACTTACAGCTTAAAACTTAATACCCTGGAGAAAAAAATGGAAATCTCACAAGCTAGGATGACCCATCTTAAGCAATTAGAGGCGGAGTCTATTCACATAATTCGTGAAGTAGCAGCTGAGTTCGACAACCCAGTCATGCTTTACTCAGTAGGTAAAGATTCAGCGGTAATGTTGCACTTAACAATGAAGGCGTTTTTTCCGGCAAAACCTCCATTTCCTTTAATGCATGTAGATACCACATGGAAGTTTAAAGAAATGATTGAGTTTAGAGACCAAATGGCTAAAAAGCTGGGTTTTGACTTAATTGTACATAAAAACCAAGAAGGGATTGACGCAGGCGTAGGGCCATTTACCCATGGTAGTGCAAAGCACACCGATATAATGAAAACCCAAGGCCTAAAGCAAGCGCTTAACAAATACAAGTTTGACGCAGCCTTTGGCGGCGCGCGTCGCGATGAAGAAAAATCACGCGCAAAAGAGCGTGTTTATTCATTCCGCGATAAAAACCACCGCTGGGACCCAAAAAACCAGCGCCCAGAGCTGTGGAACACATTTAACGGCAAAGTAGAAAAAGGCGAAAGCATTCGTGTATTCCCGTTAAGTAACTGGACCGAACTTGATATTTGGCAGTACATTTATCTAGAAAATATCGACATTGTACCATTATACCTAGCAGCAGAACGCCCAGTAGTAGAGCGCGACGGCACATTAATAATGGTTGATGACGAGCGTATGCCACTAGCCGATGGCGAAGTACCGATGCAAAAAATGGTACGTTTTAGAACCTTAGGCTGTTACCCATTAACCGGTGCGGTTGAATCAACGGCCACAACACTACCCGAAATTATTCAAGAAATGCTGCTAACCAAAACCTCTGAGCGCCAAGGCCGTGTAATTGATCACGATTCATCTGGCTCAATGGAGAAAAAGAAAATGGAAGGGTACTTCTAAGCGCCCAGCGCTTCGAGCCTCTAGCTAAGTGCTGCGAGCTTAAATATTCAACTATTAGCTCTCAGTAAGTAGCCAAAAGTAATAAACAAGGATGCTTATGAGATACGAAAATTTAGAGGTTTGGCAGCGCAGTTTTCGCCTAAGTATAAAAATTTATAAAACATTTGAGCAGCTAAAAGACTTTGGCCTAAAAGATCAGATGTGTAGAGCCAGCGTTTCTGTTCCTAGTAATATAGCAGAAGGCTTTGAAAGGGAGTCTGATAAAGAAAAGGCTCGTTTTTTAATTATAGCAAAGGGCTCTTTAGGCGAATTAAAAACACAGTTAATGATTGCAACTGAAATAGCTTATATTTCAAAAGAAGATAGCTTATCAATTATTAATGAATGTGAATTAATTGGAAAAATGCTAGGTAGTCTAATTAGAACAATTAAAAGTTGCTCGTAGCTCTTAGCTCGCAACATAAATAAATTTAAGCACGTAGCTCGTAGCCAGTAGCTCGTCGCTTACAGCTTAAAGCTAAATAGGATTATCATGACCGAACAAACACAAACTAACCTTCTTGAAACCGATATTGAAGGTTACTTAAAACAGCACGAAAATAAAGACTTACTGCGTTTTTTAACCTGCGGTAACGTAGATGATGGTAAGTCAACACTGATTGGGCGCTTATTGCACGACTCAAAATTAATTTTTGAAGATCACATGGCGGCTATAAAAAGCGACTCTAAAAAGTTTAATACTACCGATGAAGAGTTCGACTTAGCACTATTAGTTGATGGCCTTCAATCAGAGCGTGAACAGGGTATTACCATTGATGTAGCGTACCGCTACTTTGCAACCGAAAAACGCAAATTTATAATAGCTGACTGCCCAGGGCACGAGCAATACACGCGCAACATGGCAACCGGTGCATCTAACTGCGACCTAGCCATTGTAATGATTGATGCACGTAAAGGCGTACAAACACAAACTAAACGCCACAGCTATATTGCATCACTACTATGCCTTAAGCATGTAATTGTAGCCATTAATAAAATGGACTTAGTTGATTACAGCCAAGATGTTTATCGCCAAATTAAAGCGGATTACAAAGCCTTTGCTGAGCAATTAGATATTCCTGATGTGCGTTTTGTGCCAATTTCAGCGCTTAAAGGCGATAACGTAGTTGATAAAGGCGAAAACCTAGACTGGTACCCAGGTGCCACATTAATGCAGTTGCTTGATACGGTAACCATTAGTGATGATAAAAACTTAGATACTTTCCGCTTACCGGTACAGTATGTTAATCGCCCTAATTTAGATTTCCGTGGTTTTTGCGGCACCATTGCCAGCGGCATTATTAACGTTGGCGACCAAATTACAGCATTCCCATCGGGTAAAACATCATCGGTAGAGCGCATTGTAACTGCTGATGGTGATTTACAAAGTGCCTTTGCAGGGCAAGCAATTACACTTACTTTAAAAGACGAAATTGACATTTCGCGTGGCGATGTCATTGTAAGATCAACTACTGATCAAAAACAGCTGCCAACAACAAGCACAAACTTTGCAGCAACAATTGTGTGGATGGCCGATGCTGCAATGCAGCCAGGTAAAGAGTACGAGCTAAAAATTGGTACTAAAAACACCTTCGGTAAAATTAGCAATATTAACCACCGTATTGATGTAAATACCCTAGAGCAAATTGATGCCAGCGAATTACAATTAAACGAAATTGCAAATTGTACTATCGAAACATCAGCACCAGTGGTAATTGATCAATATAAACAGGTGGTTGGTACGGGCTCATTTATCATCATTGACCGATTAACCAATGTGACGGTTGGTGCGGGTATGATTACAAATACAACCGTGAAATCACGAACCTCAACACTCGAAACTCGTATTTATACAGAAGCTGAAATTGCTTTGAATAAATATATACGTGAACACTTTCCTGAGTGGGAAGCAAAAAGTGCTAAATAAAAAAGAATTAGTTTTATTAACAGGAGTACCTAGGGCAGGAACATCTGTTGTGGGGGATGTCCTAGCTAAGCATTCTAGTATTGACTCCGTTTTTGAGCCATTTAATTTTCATCTTGGCTGGAAATCAGTTGAAAATTATTTTCCAATATCTGATCTAGATTTTACAAATGAATTTTGTAAAAAGTTTCTTGATAATGAAATTAAGTTTAAGTCAGGTATTTTGCCTGAAGATGGCTTTTTTAAAAAATTAAGGAAGAGACTTGGTTTTTCAGGTACGAAATTATCTTATAATCGAGCAATTAATTCGAAGACCGTTGAGACTATAATTATAAAAGATCCAACGGCTTGTTTTTTATCACCAGATTTTATTAGTAAAGACTATAAAGTAATCTATTTATATCGTAATCCATTCTCTGTAGCTGCCTCTTTCAAAAGAATGAAATGGGGATTTGATATGGAAGATATTATAAAAAGAATGAAATGCTCGGCGTTAGAAAATATAGTTGATGATGTGTCAACAGAAATAGAGCTCTTAAAAGATGAAAGTTTATATCTAAAATCTGCATTATTACTCTGGTTGTTATCTTATTCACTTGCGTACTCCAAGAAAAATGAAGTTCTTATAGTTGATCATGGAGATATTCTTAGAGATCCAATCAGTACATATCAAAAAATGTTAAATTATATGGGTTATGATTTGACTAATGATCATTTAAACATAATTAAAGAGTTTAAATCAGCAAAAAATAGTGGACCACCAAAGGAAGGTGTTGCACATCAATGGAACAGAAGTATGGATACAATAAATGAGTATTGGAAAGAGATTCTTAGTGAAAAGGAAATTAAGGTTGTTGAATCAATTTGCAATCCACTAATCAGCAAATTGGAGGGTTTAAAGTGCTAATAAATGGTATGAATTTACCAGACGTATTTTTAATAGGCGCTCAAAAAGCTGCAACAAGCTCTCTTGCTTTTTATTTAGAGTCAACAGCGGAATTGAGAATAAGTAACATTAAAGAGCCTAATTTTTTTGTTAGTGGAGCTTTACCTTATATCGATGGTAGTTTCAGAGGGTATTGTAAAATAAATTTACTAGAGGAATACGAGGAATTATACAAAAACTTCCAGCTGACAGATAAAATATGTGATGCATCCACTGATTACTTATATAAGTATAAAGAGTTTTATGACTCGGTTTTTTCTTTATATCAAGAAAATATAAAGAATATTAAGATTTTTTGTGTTGTACGATGCCCTGCGGAGCGAGCTTTCTCTTCTTGGAAGATGTTTCGAAGAGATGGAAAAGAGCCTTTGAATTTTAAAGAGGCTGTTATGGAAAGTTCATCAAGAATAAAAAAATATAATTACAATTATGATTATGTTGGGTATGGGCAATATTATGATGCGATTAAATATCTAAAAGAAAAAGGTTTAAATGTCTATGTTATAAACATGGATAATCTTATAAATGACAAAGATAATACATTAACTAGAGTGTCGAATTTTTTAGGGTTAGAATATGTAAATATTCAAAGTGTAACGGAAACGCAAGTTAATAAGTCAGGTAATATTAAGTACCCAAGAATAAGAAATATATTAACTTCAGATACTGTTTTAAAGAAATTGTTTAAAGCTATTGTAAAAAAAGAACATAGAATGATTATCAAAAATAAATTGTTAAATGCAACAATATCAAGTCAAGATATCACTGAAGAGGATAAATCTTGGTATTATAACTTTGTAAAAGGTTCGGAATTTGAAGTTGAAAAAACAATTAAGCTGAATGAATATGAGTAACTTATTAAGGCTTCCTATTTATAGCTGTCTTATAATATGCTTTGTGGCTTTTTTATCAATTATAACACCTGAAGAAACATATGAAATGAGTCTCGGTGAGCCTAGCTTTATTAGTTATAACTTTCTATTTCTTTTACTAGTATTGACATCTACGTTTTTCTTTGTTGTATCTTATACTTTATCATTACGAATAAAGTGGTTTTACGATATAAAAGCTATTAAAGATATAGATGAAGCCTCTGGATCTTCAGGGGCTGTTGCTTTTTCACTTTTATTAGCAATCGCACTTTCATTAGTAAGTATATTTTCTGTAACTCAACTGATTTCATTGCCTAAAATTTTCGCGATCCTTGCTGGGGGTGATGAAGTTGTTATGTTGAGAAAGGAAATAGCCGAACAAATATCTATGAGTAGCGTGGGATGGGTTTTACCATTTGTATTAGGAATAATTACTTTATCGCTATGTACAATACTGACAACAAATTCAACGAAAAATATAAAGTATTTACTTTTAATTTCGATAGTTTTTTTTATTCTTGCATCCTTTATAACCTTAACCAGGGCTTCTATATTTAAACTTTTTTTACTGATAATTATAGTTTTTTTAATTACGGGAAGGTTAAGTCTTAAGAGTGTTTTTTCGCTAAAAAGTACAGCTATAATAATTTCCCTGTTTTTGTTCTTTGTTTTCATCCAAGCGGCTAGGCAAAGTGAATATGTTGATAGTTACGGTTATGTTAGTTTAGTTTATAAAACTTTCTTTGGCTATTTTGGAGCTTCTTTTAATAGAGCTGGAGCTATACTTTATGAAGATTATTACCTTCCAGGGAGCGGTTTTTTTTATTATAGCTTGAATTTTTTATGGAATTACCCCTTAATCCCGGACCTGCTAGGGATCAAAGATATTGCTTTATATTTTGACGAAAGCTTTCCTGTTAATAGTTTAGAGGCAGTGAAAACTAATTTTTATTACCTATCTAGTTCTTCACTTTCTTTGACTTATAACTGGCCCAGTATATATGGTGTTGCAATCTCGGAGTTTGGCTATCTTTTCCCAATTTATTTCTTGATTTTAGGAGCTGTTTACGGGCTCGTTTTCAGGGCATGCTGTATTTTTAGAACTCCATTCTATTTTGCGCTTTGCGCGTATTTAATTAATTCTGTTTTATGGTGGTTTGCAGGTATTAATTCATACGACCGCTATTTCGGAATCTTTTTTACAGCAATATTTATTTTCTCGTTTATTCAAAGGGTTAAGTTAAAAAGTGTCAAGTAAAATTCTTTATTTCAATTACTCGCATCTTTACCCAGTTACAGGGGTAGGAAAAGTTGTTGCTGGTTTTAAATCAGAGTCAGATTATGAGTCTATTAATCCCTTTCAAATTAAAAGTAAGAGTAAGTTTTTAAATTATGTGAATAGAATAATTTTTCATTTTTACTATAGCATTCTGTTGCCTATTTTCTTCTACCTTGGTAGATATGAACGTTATATCGAATTCAATATGGTTAAACCTCTTTTTATACCAACAAGTAAAGTAGTTTACTTTGTCCATGATCTCGCCTTTTTGAAAAACCCAGAGCATTTAACAGGCAGAAGTCTTTCGGTTAGGAAGGAATTTATTGAGGCGCTGAAATATAATAATTCTTGCCTCTGCAATTCTGAAAATACAAAAAATGACATAGTCAAACTGCTGAAGTTGGAATCTAAAAATATTTATGTATGTCTATTAGGTTTTGAAACTAAATTAAAATTGAATAAATCTGAGCTCTCTAGATTCAAATCACGCGATAAGAGATCTTACCTATATGTTGGAACAATCGAACCAAGAAAAAAACTCTACGAGATGCTTCGAGCATTTAAAAAATCTAGTGCAAAAGATGCTGAATTGATTTTAGCAGGTAGTTATGGATGGAAAAATGAATCGACTATTAACCTAGCAAAAGAAATAAACAATGAACTTGGTTATGAAGCTGTAAAGTTTACAGGTTATATATCTAATGACGAACTTTCCAAGCTATATTCGTGTTGTCAATATTTTGTATACCCTTGTGATGAAGAGGGCTTTGGTATTCCTTTGTTAGAGGCATTATATTTTCGCATTCCCGCATTTGTTAAGTATTCAGATGTGTCACAGGAAGTTCTTGGAGATAATGCTATGTACCTAAATGAGTTTGATGATTTTATTAAAGTTTTTCAAGGGAAGTTTGATTTGCAGATTGATGACGACAAAGCTATTGAGCATTTAAAAGCTTTTACCTGGGATAATTTCAATAAGAGTCTAAAAGATGGAGTAAAAAAAATTGGCTAGTAAAAGTAAAATATTATGGGTCAATGCTCCATTGTTTAATAAAAATCAAGGAGTTTTTAAGTATAGTGAGGTTATCATTAATTTGATAAACAGCAGACTTGACGGCAATGTTCAGGAACTTTTTTGGACTGGTAAAAAAGGAGTTTATCGTCATTTATGGGAGTTTTTAATTCTACCTTTTATTGTTTTATTAAAATCATTTTCTTTTAACAAAATTGTATTGTACCAAGAATCAATTATATACCTTCTTCTGTTCTCTATTTTTTTTAAAGACAGAGTTGTTGTTATTCATCACTTTCCAGATATGAAGACTACCGGAACTTTAGTTAGTCGTATAAAGGTTATGTATCTAAAATTTAACTTTATGCTTTTAAAGCTGCCATTGAATTACAAGGTTCTGGTTCCGACAATATCGACTAAAAATGACTTACTCAATAATTCCACTGTGCATGAAAGAGACGTTTTTGTTATCCCGAATCTTTTTGATTTTTCAATAACCCCTGTTGAGCGAAGTGGTAGGGTAGATGATGAACATGCCTTTGTTAAAATATTAAATGTTGGCTCAGATGAACCAAGAAAATCCCTCAAAACAATCGTTAAAGCATTGTCTGAACTAAATAATCAGTGTGATAAAAACTTCATTTTTGTACGAGCAGGGAAGATTGTAGACAAGAAGAGCCATGAGTCTACATTGCAGTTAGCAAGGGAGAAAAATGTGAAGTTGAAGTACTTTGATGAGCCAAGTGACTCTGAGTTGAAAAAGTTATATTTAGATTGTGATATTTATGTGTCAGCTTCTGAGCATGAGGGGTTTGGAAGGACGGTAATTGAAGCGCAGTTAGCTAGTTTACCTGTTGTGGCTACTGCCATACCTGCGCATGAAGAAGTGCTTCAAGGATCCGCATCTTTGTTTAGTGTCGGTAACCATAAGCAACTTACGCAATGTGTTTTAAAAATACTTGACACTGGTTTTAAACGGAATCTAATTAAGAAGGGGAAAGTTAATTCATCTAGATACCTGCCAATTAATAGTGAAAATGTTATTAAAAAGGTTTTTTTTGATGGGTAGTAAAATTTTATTATTATTAACTCGCTCTCCACTCCCTGCTTCTGGAGGGAGAGAGATGATGTTAATGCAAGCCATACATATGATTTCTGAAATGGGAGCTAAAATTGATATAGCTTTCTTCACTAAAGATGGCTCTGTTTCTTCTCAGAAATTAAAGTTGGAATTGGAGGAAGGTGGAATCTTTGTTGATAAAATTGTTCCTTTGTCTTATGCCGGGATGTTTACTGCAGCTTTGCGCGGAGTGGTTTCAAACAAACCAATGCAAAATGCACTTTTTTACACTAAAAGTAATATAAATATACTGACCCAGCTAGAGCTAGAGAATAACTATGACGTTGTCTATTTTGATATGTTAAGGACAGCGCAATATGCGAGTTTATTTCCTCACTCAAGAACTGCACTCGATTTAGATGATTTGTTATCAGTGAGGTATCGCAGAGTTTTGAACCAAGGTATTAAAGAGTTTAATGCGTTAGGTACATTTTCTAGATTTTTTGAGTCAACATTCACAAAGAAATTACTTAATTTTACAATTAATATTGCTTTGAGTATTGAGGCAAAGAGACTTCATAAAGCTGAGAGGTTAGCATTAGAAAAGTTTAATGCTGTTGGGCTGGTCTCACCATTAGAGGCCAAGGAACTTTCTTATGATACAAAGAAAGAGGTTATACCTTTACCTCCGATTCTTGAGATCAAGAATGTAACCTCAAATAGTGTCAAAAATGATATTGTGTTTGCTTTTGTTGGTAATTTAGCTACTAATCAGAATTACCAATCGTTGATGGTAATAATTAATGACTATTTACCAGTTTTATTTTCTGAATATCCTACATCTACTTTTATTGTTATTGGAAATACTCGAGGTGTTGATTTAAATATAGTTCCTAAGGAGTATTGCGAGCGAGTCACCTTCAAAGGTTTTGTTGATAATTTGCAAAGTGAATATGAAACGATTGATTTTGCTTTGTGTCCAATAAAGTTTGGAACAGGAATTAAATTGAAAATAATTGAAGCAATTGCTAACAATACTCCAGTCTTGACAAATGACATTGGGGCTGAAGGTATTGGTATTGAAAATTTCACAATGGGTTCTATTTCTAACTTAGTAAGTGGGCATCTCAGTTTTATCGATAAATGTATTGAAGATGATAATTTTTACGATGAAGTAAAGGTTACTTCAAAAAATTATTTAAAATCTTCCTTTAGTTCTGAAGTCGTTAAATATAACTTCAGAAGATTTTTACTTGGTTAGTTAGTTTTATTTTTAAACTATTAAGAGGGAAAAATGATTTTACCAGTAATCATGGCGGGTGGCTCAGGCACACGCTTATGGCCGCTATCACGTGGCAACTATCCAAAACAATTTTTAAAATTAAATGGCGAGCATACCATGCTTCAAGATACGCTAACTCGCTTAACGGGTTTAGCGCACTCACCAGCCATGTTAATTTGTAATGAAGAGCATCGTTTTATTGCTGCAGAGCAAGTGCGCCAATTAGGTGCAGAGCATGGCGGTATTTTTTTAGAGCCAGTAGGGCGTAATACCGCACCGGCTATTGCTTTGGCTGCTTTTAAAGCCATTGAAAATGAGCAAGACCCGTTATTATTAGTACTTGCAGCAGACCATGTAATTGAAGACTCAGCTGCTTTTCAGGCTAGTGTAAATAAAGCTGCAGAGTTAGCAAACCAAGGTAAACTAGTTACATTTGGCATTGTAGGTAACAGCCCTGAAACAGGTTATGGCTATATTAAACGTGGTGACGCTGTAGAGCATGGCTATGTTGTTAACAGTTTTGTTGAAAAGCCGAACTTAGATACAGCCAAGCAGTATATTGAAAGCGGTGATTATTACTGGAATAGCGGTATGTTTTTGTTTAAAGCAAGCCGCTATTTAGAAGAATTAAAAGCATTTCGCCCAGACATCTACAAAGCTTGCGAAAAAGCTATTGCAGTACAAAACAGTGATATGGACTTTATTCGTGTTGATAAAGCGGCTTTTGAGGCCTGCCCTGATGAGTCGATTGACTATGCAGTAATGGAACACACAAAAGATGCCGTTGTTGTACCAATGGATGCTGGTTGGAGCGATGTGGGTGGCTTTGCTGCTCTTTGGGAAGTGTCGTCACAAGATGAGAATGGTAATGCCTTTAAAGGTGATGTAAAAGCGGTAGATACAAAAAATACACTTATATTTGGTGAAGATAAACTCGTTGCAACAGTCGGTGTTGAAGACTTAGTAATTGTAAATACGAAAGATGCGGTGCTTGTTGCGCATAAAGATAAATCACAAGAAGTTAAAGCGATTGTAAACCAGTTAAAAGCAGAAGAACGTCCTGAAGTTACTTTTCATCGAGAGGTGTATCGCCCGTGGGGTAAATATGACTCAGTTGATAATGGTGAGCGCTTTCAAGTCAAGCGTATTACTGTAAAACCAGGAGCTAAATTGTCGGTACAAATGCACCATCACCGCGCAGAGCATTGGATTGTGGTATCAGGCACAGCAAAAGTACAAATTGATGATAAAGAGCAATATGTAACAGAAAATGAGTCAGTTTATATTCCCATCACCGCGGTTCATGCTTTAGAAAACCCAGGTAAAGTTGACTTAGAGTTAATCGAAGTACAATCGGGTTCGTACTTAGGCGAAGATGATATCGTGCGTTTTGAAGACCGTTATGGTCGAGTGAAATAAGCGAGAGATAGGTCTTAGAAGTTAGATAACAGTAGTTAAATAAAATACAAAAGACATCAGTTATCAAATGTTAGTAGTCATATTTTAGAAAAGCAGCTAGGGCAATTTATATTGTGCTAGCTGTATTCTTATAGAATAGTTAAATAAATAGGTTTTTTATGGATAGCCAGTTAGTTTGCTCTCAAGTCATTGCAAAAAGTGGTATTGAGTTCGGCACAAGTGGTGCGCGAGGTCTGGTAAAAAATTTTACCTCAGATGTAAATGCGGCATTTGCAGTTGCCTTTATATCAGCGATAGAAAATGAATTTACTTTTGATACTGTAGCAATTGCTATAGACAACCGCCCAAGTAGTTATGCAATTGCACAGGCTTGTGTAGAGGCATTAAAACAACATAATTTAAATGTTGTGTATTATGGTGTAGTACCCACTCCAGCACTTGCTTACAAAGCAATGCAAGATAATATGCCTTGCATTATGGTCACAGGCAGCCATATTCCGTTTGATCGTAACGGCTTAAAATTTTACAGCCCTGACGGTGAGATCACAAAGGCAGATGAACAAGCTATTCTGAACAGCCAGGCCTTATTCACAGCGTTAGCAGAATCTCTTTCTGAACTGACAGTAGATATTTCTGCCTGCGAATTTTACACACAGCGCTATACCTCTCTTTTTAATGCTAACACGCTTAAAGGTAAGAAAATTGGTATTTATGAACACTCAAGTGCTGGGCGTGATATCTATAAGGTACTCTTTGAGCAACTAGGTGCAGAGGTTATCAGCCTTGGCCGAAGTGATAAATTTGTACCAATCGATACCGAAGCTGTATCTGATGAAGACAAGCAACGTGCGCTTGATTGGTCTCGCGAATACAACTTTGATGCGATCTTTTCAACAGACGGTGATGGTGACCGCCCCTTAATTACTGATGAAAATGGCAATTGGCTACGTGGTGATATACTTGGGTTGCTTTGTAGCCGATTATTAAATATCGAAGCCCTTGCCACGCCGGTAAGTTGTAATACTGCTATCGAAAAATCAGCAAGTTTTAAGCAAGTCAAGCGTACTAAAATTGGCTCGCCATATGTTATTACTGAGTTTGCAGAGTTAGCTCAGCAATATAAATCAGTGGCAGGCTTTGAAGCTAATGGGGGTTATATACTAGGTTCTGATTTAACATTTAATGGTAAGTCACTTAAAGCTTTGCCAACAAGAGATGCCCTATTACCTGCATTAATTTTATTGGCGCAAAATGAGCCTGTATCTAAGTTGCTCGCTAAGCTACCACAACGGTTTACTGCAAGTGATCGTATTAAAGATTTTGCAAAAGAGAAAAGTTTAAAATTGATAAACAAGTTTAAAGATGATGCTAGCCATTTTTTAAATCATTTAGGATATGAGGAGGGGTACTCTGTAAATTCAACAGATGGCTTACGTATTACTCTTGAACGCGGTGATATTGTGCATCTTAGGCCATCAGGTAATGCGCCAGAGCTGCGTTGTTATGCTGAAAGTAGCAGTGAACATTCATCCACAAAACTTGTAGAAAATGCATTGAACTTTATAAGTACCTACTAGTTTATTATATAGATAGCAAAGTTAAAAATGAGTAGTAATTTGAGTGTATTCAGTTATCCTTAAATTGCATTTATAACAACAATAATTGAGACTATATGCAAATGCATAAAGGAATTTTGCAAAGTAATGCAACCATTGTTGCATTTATTCAGCGGGTGCTCGACATAGTAATAATAGTAAGCACCTTATGGATTAGTACATACCTACATAATATTCCCTGGTTATTGCAGCACACAACAGCTGCTTTGCTGGCTGTTTTTTTATTTCACTTTACTAGCGAGCTCGACAAACTTTATATATCGTGGCGCGGATTGTCATTATATAAAGAGCTTAAAAAAACCATTTCGCACTGGTTTATAAGTGCGGCAATTTTATTTTTAAGCGTTAATTTTATAGCCTCAGAGTACTTAAACCCTGCTGGACTGCAGTTTACTTGGTTTTTGTTAGCTTTAGTATTACTGAGCGTTTATCGTGTTTTTTTACGTTTTACTTTAAGAATGCTGCGTGCGCAGGGTTATAACACTCGCAATGTAGTAATTGTAGGTGCAGGTGTGCTAGGGCAAAAGCTTGCTAATAATATTATTGAACATGCGAGTTTTGGTTTGGTTTTTAGTGGTTATTACGATGACAAAACACCCACCCAAAAAGTAGTGGCTGCGCAAACATTAGGTAACTTAGAGCAATTAGTTGCTGATTGTAAAAGCGGCGGGGTAGATCGCGTTTATATTGTATTGCCGCCTCAAGCTTATGAACGCCGTAAATGGTTAGTTAAACAATTAGCTGATAGCACTGCAAGTGTTTATATAGTGCCCGATGTATTTACTTACCAATTACTGCATTCACGTAGTGATACAATAATGGGTATACCTACTATCAGTATTTACGACTCACCTATAGACGGTAGTAACGCCATAATTAAGCGTATTGAGGATGTAATACTTTCTACTTTAATACTTGTTTTAATTTCGCCTGTATTAATAGGGCTTGCTATTGCTGTTAAGGTTACATCGAAAGGGCCGGTGTTTTTTAAGCAAAACCGCTATGGCATTGATGGTAAACCAATTAAGGTGTGGAAGTTCCGCTCAATGAATGTAATGGAAGACGGCGCTAAAGTAACCCAAGCTACAAAAAATGACAATCGCTTTACACCTATCGGGCAGTTTATTCGAAAAACTAGCCTTGATGAGCTACCGCAGTTTTTAAATGTACTACAAGGGCAAATGTCGATTGTTGGGCCTCGGCCTCACGCCGTAGCACATAATGAGCAATACCGAAGTTTGGTTGATGGCTATATGCTACGCCATAAAGTAAAACCCGGCATTACGGGTTGGGCACAAATAAATGGCTGGCGTGGCGAAACCGACACCCTTGATAAAATGGAAAAACGCATAGAGTTTGACCTTGAATATATTCAAAACTGGTCACTCGCTTTAGATTTAAAAATAGTGTTTTTGACTATTTTTAAAGGTTTTATAAATAAAAATGCGTATTAATGTTTTGGCTACCGGGCTACGGGCTACGGGCTACGGGCTACGGGCTACGGGCTACGAAAATGAGAAGTAAATGTTTAGCAAAGTAAAAGCTATTTTTAGTGATGCCGAACACCGCCACACGGCAATAAATGCCGCTATTGCGCTCGCTATACGCGTTTTTGGTGCAGGTATGGCATTTATATTTAACTTAATTATTGCAAGGCAATTAGGGGCTGAGCAGGCAGGCTACTTTTTTTTAAGCTTAGCTGTAGCTATGTTGTTAGCAGCATTTGCTAGGCTTGGATTTGATAATACTGTGCTGCGTTTTACTGGCGCAAGTGCAAAAAGTGGGTTGACGGTAAAAAATATTTTGTTGTTTGCTTTAAAATACAGTCTACCAGTGGCTACTGCTATTGCTGTAATTCTTTATTTTTTATCACCAGAGATTGCAAATAGTGTATTTAGTAAACCGCAAATGGCTAATAGCCTTGCGTTTATTGCGCCTGCAGTCATTGGGTTAAGTGCTGTAACCATTATTGCAATGAGTTTACAGGCCAGGCACAACTTAATAGCGAGTATCCCGTGTCAAAACATTGCGCACTTTTTACTGTGTGGTGCTGCTGTTTTATCATTTAATACCTCTACAGCAGACACCTCCGCATTGTATCTAAGTTTAAGTTTAGGTGTTACAGCAAGCTTTTTTTATTGGCTTGCAATGAAAGATTTAAATAACAGTGGTGATGCGGTTAATGCAAATGAGCTTTGGCAAAGCGCTCGCCCTAATTGGGTTATTATTTTAATGAGCCAAGCAGTACAGTGGAGCGCGCCTATTATTATTGGTGTGTATTTAGTGGCTGAGCAAGTGGCTTTTTTTAGTGTTGCACAGCGTATAGCCTTGCTTGCAAGTTTTATTTTAATGGCTGTTAATTTAGTAGTTGCGCCTAAGTTTGCTAATTTTAAAGCTAAAAACGATATGGAAGGCATACGTAAAACCGCATTGTTTAGCGTACGCCTATTAGTTTTAAGCGCAATGCCTATTGTATTGTTTATGTTGTTGTTACCTGAATTCTTAATGGGGCTATTTGGCGAGCAATTTAAGCAAGGCGCGGTTATTTTACAAATATTAGTGTTAGGGCAAGCTGTAAACGTAATTACAGGGTCTGTCGGGTTTTTATTGCAAATGACAGGTAATGAGCGTGATATGCGGTTAGTAACTATAATAAGCGGTTGCGGCGTATTAGTAAGCGTACCACTATTTACAAGTTTATATGGCGTAATAGGAGCTGCGGCTGCTACCGCCTTTTTTATTAGCTTACAAAACATACTTGCAGTGTACTTTGTAAAAAAACGATTAGGTTTTAATACACTAAAGTTTTGGCAGAAGATTTAAGAAAAGCTGAGAGTTACTAGCTGTGGGCTAAGGGCTAAGGGCTAAGGGCTACGAGTTAAAAGCTACTAGCTGCGAGCTAAAGGCTATAAGTTACGGGTTGTGAATTGAGTTTAAGGAAGAATAAGTGATTTTAGAGCAGTGGTTGATAGTGGTTATATTTATTACAACCATTGTAGGTTTGATTAAGTTTCAAAAAGTGCCAGAGCGCGTATTTGCTGCAGCCAGCCTTGCTTGCTTTGCGCTTTCACTTGTCTCTACAGAGCAGTTATTAAATAATGCGGTTAACCCAGGATTAATAACGTTATTGCTTTTGGTTGTATGTGCATTCGCATTTGAACGAACAAGCCTTTTACGTAAAATTGCCACTATTTTATTTAATGGTTCAGTATTTAAATCGTATTTAAAAACCTTGTTTGCCACTGTTATTGCATCTGGCTTTTTAAATAATACCGCCGTAGTTGCCACTCTTATTAGCCCTGTTAAAAATAATAAACTTATTCCTGCTACTAAATTGTTACTTCCGCTTTCGTACGCTGCTATTTTGGGCGGTACGCTCACCCTTATTGGTACTTCTACTAATTTAATTGTTAACTCTATGCTGATTGAGCGAGGCAAAGCTGGCTTTGCATTTTTTGACTTTTTACCGATTGGCCTAGCTGCTGTTATTGTGTGCTTTATTGTTATGGCTTTAACAATTAATAGATTAAAAGGCACATTAAATAACCACACCGTAATTAGTGATTATTTTGTAGATGCCAAAGTAACTGAAAATTCACCACTAATAGGTAAAACTGTAGAACAAAATGGTTTGCGTAATTTAGAGTCACTTTTTTTAGTTGAAATAGTGCGTGACAATCGGCTTATATCGCCTGTGGCGCCTAGCCAAATGATCCGTGAGGGCGATAAGCTTATTTTTTCGGGCGATGTAACTAAGGTACTAATATTACAACAATTTGAAGGCCTAACTTTATTTGCCGAGCAAGATGGTTTATTACATAACAACCTTACCGAGGTGGTTATAAAACCAGGTGCTGCGATAGTAGGAAAAACACTCAAAACAGCTGGATTTAGGGCGCGTTTTGATGCTGCCGTTGTTGCTGTAAGGCGAGAGGGTGAAAAGCTCTCTGGTAAGCTAGGCGAAATAACCATTCAAAGCGGTGACTTTTTAGTGCTTGCTGTTGGAGCAGACTTTGCCAAGCGTACAAATCTGACTAAAAACTTTTTTATATTAAGCGGTGTAAAAGCCGAAAATATGTTAAGTGGTCTAAAAGAGCGACTAGTTTTATGGGGCTTTTTAGCGACTATTGGCGGCTCACTTATTTTTGATATTAGCTTATTTAAGTGTTTTGTATTTTATTTGGCATTACTTGTTGGTAGTAAATGTTTGTCGTTAAACGAAATAAAGCGTCGTTTTCCGCTTGAGTTATGGTTGATTGTAATGAGCGCATTAACACTTGCTACGGCATTAGATAATACAGGTGTTTCCGCCCTTATTGCCTCTGGTGTAGAGCACTTGCTTGCAGGCCAAAGTGTTTATGTAGCATTTATAGGGGTGTTTATACTCACTTTAGTGCTCACTGAGGTTATTACTAATAACGCTGCGGCTGCTCTCACATTTCCTATCGCGTTTAGTATTGCACAGGGCCTTGGCGTGAGTTATTTACCCTTTGTACTTGCTGTTGCTTTTGCTGCAAGTGGTAGCTTTATTAGCCCTTATGGGTATCAAACAAATTTAATGGTATATAACGCCGGCAATTATAAATTAACAGACTTTATTAAATTTGGTTTACCTATTTCTATTACATACAGTGTGGTGGTTATAACGCTTGTGCCTTTGTTTTTTCCATTCTAATAATAAGCGTGAAAAACAAAAGTAATTTAAGGGTGAGTTTATTTAATTAAGGTCCTTCTGTGCAGCACCTTAGTGCTTTCTGTTGTAGTTAAATGTAGTTTAGTAATAAAACAAAAAGTGCCTTACTCACCAAAGAGAGTTCAGAGAAGTAAATGAGAAGAGCTTTTTCTCGGAGTAGCGCGAAGCGCCTCGGTGGTAGAGGTATTTGGGGTTAATAACCCTAAAGTAATTAAAACATTACTATTACCACAGAGAAATGACGGAGAAGTGCTGGATAAGTAATTAATAAACTTTATGTATCTCTATCCAGAAATTAAATTTTGCCAGCATATAAAATAGCTTACTAGCTGTTAAATACTTCGCAATCATAAGCCAAACTAGTAACCAGATGAAAATAGATAAAGTTTAGTATAAAGGTAAATTAATGAATCAAGACGAAAATATAGTATGGCATTCGCAAACCGTGTCGCGAGAGCAAAAACAGCAACACAAAGGTCATAAACCTGTCTTACTTTGGTATACTGGTTTAAGTGGTTCGGGTAAATCAACCATTGCTAACGCCGTAGAAGCCAAATTGTTTGAGCTAGGCTGTCATACCTATTTGCTTGATGGCGATAACGTACGCATGGGGCTGAACAAAGGGCTAACTTTTAGTGATGAAGACCGCATTGAAAATATTCGCCGTATAAGTGAGGTTGCTAAATTATTTGTTGATGCAGGACTTATTGTATCTACAGCGTTTATTTCGCCATTTAAAGCCGATCGTGAACAAGCACGAAGCATAGTAAATGAAGGTGAGTTTGTAGAAGTGTTTATTGATACCCCACTCTCTGTTTGCGAAAGCCGCGATCCGAAGGGGCTATACAAAAAAGCGCGTGCGGGCGAAATACCTAATTTTACAGGTATTAGCTCTGCATTTGATGTACCCGAAGCCCCTGAGTTGCATGTGAAAACAGCAGAGCAAAGTATCGAACAAAGCGTAGAGCAAATTATTCAGTACTTAAAAGCAAACAAAATTATTAAGTAATCAGGTTCTAAGTTTTAGTGGGCTTTTTTCTTAGTTATCTTTTTACCTAGAGATGTATATGAAATATGATATTTTTAACGGTGATGCCGATGGTATTATCGCTTTACTACAGCTTCAATTAGCTAACCCTACCGAGACAGTAAAGGTAACAGGGGTAAAACGCGATATTCAGCTAATGCAAAAAATCACTCCAAAAGCGGGTGATTGCATTAGAGTGTTGGATATTTCAATGGAAAAAAATATGCCTGCGCTTCACGATGCTTTATGTGCTGGGGCGCGTGTTATGTATGTAGATCATCATAAAGCCGGTAATATACCTACTCATGCTAATTTGTATGCTCACATCGATTTAGATGCGAATATGTGTACTAGTTTGATTGTTAGTGATTTACTAGATAAACAATTTCATTTATGGGCTATTACAGCAGCATACGGTGATAACTTATTTGCTAAGGCTGATAGCGAGGCCGATAAGCTTGGATTAACTGAACTTCAAAAGTCACAGTTAAAAGCATTTGGTACTTACATAAACTATAACGGCTACGGAAGTGAAGTGGCAGATTTACATTTTGCCCCTGCTGATTTATTTGAGCTGCTTATGCAGTATAAATCGCCCTTTGATGCAATAAACGATAAAAGCTCGGTTTATTATACTCTTGAGCAAGCTTATAAAGCTGATATGGAAAAAGCTGCCAATGCGCAGATTCTCCATAATTGTGATACCGCAAAAGTTATTTTATTAGAAGATGCTGCTTGGGCACGCCGGGTAAGTGGGGTTTTGGGTAATGACCTTGCTAATCAGTCACCAAATAAAGCCCATGCAGTTTTTACGTTTAATAACAAAGGCAGCTACTTAGTGAGTGTTAGAGCTCCCCTTACCAATAAGCAAGGTGCTGTTGATATTTGCAGTAAATTTGATACAGGTGGAGGCCGTGCTGCCGCTGCTGGCATTAATGAATTACCTAAAGCGCAAGTTGAACGCTTTATTAAAGAGCTCGTAGAGTATTACGGATAGTTAGGCCAAGAGCCGAGCGATGTAAAATTTAATTGTAGATGCACAGCTTGCTGGCGTTTAAAAGCAGCGCTTTTTACGGTGGTTATTACATTATAAGAGACGCTTTGCTTTTAACCATCGTAAACGTTAGCTCTTGTGTCTGCTGCGGGGATTGACTTTGGCGCTGTAGCGAAGTTTATTGGCGGGCACTTGCTGGCCTAAGCAAGCATTATTTTTGTTTTACAAAACCCTAAACTTATATACTGTATAAAAAGCACGTTATGAAATATATTCAGGTTGTATCTACTTTTAAATTGCTAAGTTAAGATCAACATATAAACTATTATTTTAAATAAAGGACTAACCATGAAAGCTGTAATCCCTGTTGCTGGCCTTGGTACTCGTATGCTACCAATGACTAAAGCCATCCCTAAAGAAATGTTACCTATTGTTGACAAACCTCTTATTCAATACATAGTAAGCGAGTGCGTGGCTGCTGGTATAAAAGAAATTGTTTTAGTTACACATAGCTCAAAAAATGCAATTGAGAACCACTTTGACACGAGCTACGAGCTTGAAGCTACACTTGAAAAGCGAGTCAAGCGAACCCTACTTGAAGAGATTCGTTCAATTTGCCCTGCCGATGTAACTATAATGAGTGTTCGCCAAGGCGAAGCGAAAGGCTTAGGGCACGCCATTTTATGTGCTAAGCCAATTGTGGGTGATGATGATTTTATTGTGTTACTGCCTGATGTAATACTTGACGGTTATACGGCTGACCAAAAGACTGAAAACTTAGCAGCTATGATTAAACGTTTTAATGAAACTAAAGCAAGCCAAATTATGCTAGAGCCAGTAGCACAAGAAGATGTAAGCAAATATGGTATTGCTGATATAAACGGCGTACAGCTAACACCTGGCGAAAGTGCGGCAATTAAAACCATGGTTGAAAAACCTGATGTAGATAAAGCACCATCGAACCTTGCAGTTGTTGGCCGTTATGTATTAAGTAAAAATATTTGGCCTTTACTTGCTAAAACCCCAGTAGGTGCTGGTGGCGAAATACAATTAACAGATTCTATTGATACGTTAATGACACAAGAAACTGTTGAAGCATTTCATATGAGTGGTCGTTCACATGACTGTGGCGATAAGCTAGGTTACTTAAAAGCGATTGTTGAATACGGTATGCGTGATGCTAAGCTTGGCGACGACTTTGGGCAATACTTAACGTCGTTGGTTAGCGATGAGCCGACTGCGCAATCAGATAATGTTGTAAACCTGTAGTTACAAAACGTTAAACTGAGTAACTTACTAAAACCGTGTTTGAGCCAAACACGGTTTTTTTGTTTATAGCTGATACTTATTTTAAGGCTTTAATAGAGAGAAATTAATCAACCACAGAAATCACGGAGGAGTGAAGCAAAAGTAATTAATAAATATTATGCTTTTCTTCTGTTTAGTGCTCAGCGCCTCGTTGTCCTAGGTGGTATAAAAATGTTTAATTAACCACAGAGCACAGAGCACACAGAGAAGTAAATGAGAATATTTTTTCTCTGTGTAGCGCGAAGCGCCTCGGTGTGCTCGGTGGTGTAAAAATATTTAATTAACCATAGAGAAGATAAGAGAGGCGACTAATCAATATTATTTATCGCATTTGTATAAGGCAAAGCCCTTGGTCTCTTATCTGGTATTATAATTAAATAAAGTACTGAATAGGGAAATGTAATTTTAGATTTATACAGATCCTAGTTGTTTACTCATTAACGTTTTTTTATCATGTAAACATAACCTAGAACATAAATTAAATGGAAAAAGAATGCTAAAAAAATTACCGCTCGTAATCGGAATAATCTTTAGTTCTCAGGTATCAGCTAACGGTGTTTCGGCTTATTTACCATTAAAGCAAAACCCTCAATTAGAACAATTAGTTGAAAAGCTTCTTGTAGTGGGTGATAACACGCATATGATGGCTAAGCCTTATAAAACAAGTGAAGTATTGAAAGCTTTAAAATCGATAGAACATAGCTACCCTAGTCTTTATCAAAAGCTCTTTAATGAACTTGCCCTATACAAACAAACGGATGCGGTAACCTATGCTAAAGCAACAGTTGCGTACGGTAATGAACCGAAGTCAATTCCTAATCAGCGTGGCCAAAAAGTAGATACTTATTTAAAGCTAGAAGCCGGAGCGTTTGCTAATTTTGGTAACCACTTTGGTGTGAGTATCGCGGGTATTGCCAATGAAGATGATTTATTACCCATCCAAAGCTTTGTATATTTTGGTAATAGTTACGCACAAGTAGATATCGGTTATAGGGAGCGTTGGTATTCACCTATGTACGATAGTGCAATGATACTGAGTACAAATGCCAAAACCCTCCCTTCTATTGGTATTAGCAATGTGGAGCCTATTACCGACTTTGATATACGTTATGATTTGTTTTATATGAAAATGAAAACCGATCCAGCAATTAATTCGGGTAAAGAAGTAGGCAAAACAGTACCAGGCAAGCCGCACTTAGCTGGTGTTCATTTGAGCTTTTCTCCCTTTGAAGATTTAACCTTAAGTGCTAACCGTTTATTACAGTTTGGAGGCGGAGATCGCTCTGTTGGTATTAGTGACTTCGCTGAAGCATTTTTTTTACCAGGCAATAACGACAATGTTAATGGTGAAGAGCTCGAAGAGTTTGGGCCTAATTATGAAGTAGGCGACCAACTCGCATCTGTTAGCTTTGATTATAAAGCGACTTGGTTTAATGTGCCTTTTAGTTTTTATGGTGATATTGGCTTTGAAGATACGTTTGGCGGTGGTAAAAAGAATAATGCATATAGCTTTGGGGTGTTTTTACCATATTTAAACGAAGATCATAGTTTAAGGTTTGAAAATAGCCGCTGGCAGGAAGGTTGGTACCAAGCAAAACTATACTCTTTAGGTAATACGATTAGTGGCCAAGTTTTAGGGCATTGGGCAGGTAATGAACGCGGCGAAAACCATCAGCCGGCGGCTGAGAGTCAATCTATTAACTGGGTATGGCAATATAGTTCTACACAAAATATTGATACTACTATTCGACGAATAGAAAATGGTTTGGAGCGTGGAGACAACGGCGCAGGCCGTTTACCTTTATCTTCTTACACGATAGGGATTGAACTAGAAACACGTTACACGCAACAGTTACAAGAGGGGTTTTGGGGCTTAGAACTTTATACTGGTAAAACAACGTTCGATGATAGCTTTATCAGAGTAGGTGCATTTTATGGCTGGTAATTACACAAATACAGGTAGTTAGCTTAGCTAGTAGCTATAATTTGTTTATTCAAATAGCATGAGTTTATTGCTATTTAAGCGCGGCATTTAATATGCCGCTTATCTATTTTTTAATACTTTTGTTAAGGTAAGTGAGTTTGCACTATCTTTAATTTATAGAATCCCACGCTCAATCATCATTTCATTAAATGCATACCCATCCTGCCTAGATGCATTAGCTACATATGGCGCATAAACCTCAAATAATAAACGTGTATCGCTATGCCCTAACATATGTGAAATATATAACGGGTTTTCGTGTGCGGCAATATGCAGCACAGCCGCAGTGTGGCGTGTTTCGTAAGGGCGCCTACGTGCTAATCCCGCTTTTTTTAATGTGGGGTACCACAGCTGTTTACTCACAAAGTGATTATCGAGCGGGTTGTCTTTATGAGTAAATACAAAGTCACTACTTGCTTGCTCTTTTAAGCGGTTAAATAGTGTATAGAGCGTATCGCACATTTTTAATTCGCGGCGTGACTTAGGCGTTTTCACATCACACAACTCACCATTAACCCAATTATGGCGAATACGAATAAGACGATGGTTAAAATCAATGTCTTCCCAACGTAAGCCATGCACCTCACAACTGCGCATACCTGTCCAAAAACGCACTTTAAAGTAATCTTGCCACTGTGTAGGCGCTGCTTCTAAAAACCGTTGAACCTCATCAGCCGTTAATGGGTTAGAGTCGGCGTGCTCTTCTTTAAGTATTTTGTATCGACGCATAGGGAAAGGAAAGTTATGCTCTTCAGCCGCTAAGCTTAAAATTGCTATAAGTGGCCATAAAATGCCATTAATACGCTTGTTGGTGAGCTTTCGTCGGCCATTTTTTTCTATCAACGTTAAGCTTTCACGAAAATAATCTACATTGGCCAATGTAATTTCGCTTACCAATATATTACCAAATTCAGGGATCAAATAGGTATCGAGGGTATTGCGTACTACGCTTTGGTAGCTGCTTTTCCATTTGGCTTTTTGACGATCGAACCACTCATTGGCGTAGTCGTTAAAAAATGGGTGAAGGCGATCGGGGTGTTTACTGCGCTGTAGAGCTTCAAACTTCGCTACTTTTTTACTCTCAGGAAAATAATCACGGTATTGAAACGTTTCTAAATCAATTTCCGCGTTCATTTTTTTGAGTAGGGTATTGGCTTTTTTTAAATTAGCCGGCGTTGCCATCAGCTTAGTGCCTTCACGAAAGCGTTGCCCATAAAGGTGTAAATCAAATTGAATACGTCCGTTAGGACGAATGCGAATGTGAGCCATAATGGCCTCCATTAGTTAATGGATCTATAAATAGATCTATCCCTCACCAATGGAATTCGTTAGAATTAAGCCATCGGCTGGGCTGGTTTAAACGTCGCGCAGCCGGTACGGGGTAGGGAGGTTCCAGTCTCTCTACCCCAACTGCTTATTTTATTGTCAGTAATACGAATACCATACACTAAGTACAAAATTGCGCTACTGACTAGAATTTCACATTTAAAATATAGTAAACACTGTATATTTGTCTAGTGCTTTTCAGCGTTAATACTCTTTCTCTTTATCCATAATGTACCCAAATAAATCTTCTTGTACTTCTCGCTTTGTATTTCGAGCATTTGTACCAGCTTGACTTTGATTTAACTCTTCAAGCAACGCTGCAACTTTAGGAAGCTGGCTCTCATCTTTCTCAATCGAAATAGTGCGATGTGGTAGTGTGTTCTCAAGTGAAAAATACACACCTAATTTACGTTCGCCGTTTTCGTACTTAAGAATGTCGAGGCGCGTACTTTCCGCTTGGGTTAAGTCGCTAATGTTAATGCCCAATAGTGCTTTTAGTGAAAAGCGATATAATGACTCACTATTTTTTGTTTCGCTACACGTTTGAGTTACCGCGATTGGGTGCACAAATTCAAAAGGGGGCATAATAAATGCAATAGCGGCTTTATCACCGCTTAAATATAAGAGTGCATTATCTGATTTTTTAATAGTTTTATACTCAGCTGAGCAGTGCCTAACTTCATTTTTAAGTGCAAGGAAATCTACTACAACATGTTTTTCGTTAATGAATTTAAGAGGCTTCTTTGCGTAAAACTCTTCAACGCCGGCCAATGAATAAGTGACTGTGACTTCCGGTGTTTTAAAGGTGATTGATTCACCTTGTTGGGCAACTTCAATTTCATCGCCTTCTGTTGCTTTACATACATTATCAACCTCACGGATAATCTCCTCTGTCAAAACCATTGAAACCGGTAGATTTAGGTTGTCAGGTAGGTGCACTTCCTCTACATTTCCATCGCGTTGAACTCGACAATATTGTTTTTCTGCGTTCATTTCACATAATTCTAAAGGCATATTTTGTTTTGCCTCATATATAACTCGCTCTATTGTAGCTTTAGAAACAGTTGAGGTTGGGCGCTGTGCACTTTCTTTGAGATAAGCTAAATGCGCTTCATATACATCAACACACTCACACCGACGCAGTGCATTTTCGCTGCTTTTAGTGTCTTTATGGATTAATTCAACTGATGTCGCATTTGAAAAGGAGGTGTGAACACTGAATTCAATGTCTTCATTTTTACTGAAATAGTTTGGGAGCTGCTTTATAAAACTGCCATCTATAGAAAATTGTGTGTCTTTTACATGACTAGAAGATTTATCAAGTGTAAATTTACTATGCGAGCATAAAGGCGGTTTACCCGCTATTATTGTAATCGACTCTTCTTTTTTATTTATTAATACGGTTGCTAGGTTATCAAAATAACGAGTATCAATAACCTCCGTGATGCTTTCGAATAGTGCTTTTTTATTACTAGGAATTTTAATCTTCATGGTTGTTCCTTATTGTATTTGAATGATTGAATAAATTTATGTGCAAACTTGAGCACACTAGGTGAAAGAGGCTTTTTGGGTATTAAATAAATAGTTAATGTTGTTTCTCCTGTAGCATGTTTAGTGATTTGAATGACTTCATTTTTCTGAGCGAACTGTGCTTTAAGCAGCTGTTTTTGTCGTTCGATATTGGTTTTTCGATTAACGGATAATACAAATTTGCAAGTTAACCAGCCCCAATCGCTATGTCTAAAAGCGGTGGTAAATGCACGAGCGTTTTTGCTATTGCAGGCCAGCGTTATTTGTAATGATTGACCATCATCAGAAAGTGCAACGGGAGGTAGATTGCTTAGAGCTGTATGCTGCTTTTTAGAAACCGGTTGAATATGATGCTTACTGCCATTACCCCATATAAAGCTAAGTGCACTGAAGTCGAGTGCTTTATGTTCAAACATGGCTTCAAAAATAAAACCCAGTAACGAGTGTTCGCTACTATGAATTGATTTTTTCCACATTGAGGCAAGATCAATAGTTGTACTCGTTTTTTCCGCTTCACTCTTTTTGCCAAGTATGACCTCTCTGAGCTGCCTATCACTCATTTTTACTGGTTGACTGCGTTTTTGTCCCAGTGTTTTATTGGCGTATTCAGGGCTGAGCCTAAGTAGTATTCGAGATAGGTCGTTAGATTTAGGGTGTAGCCCTAATAAATAGCGCAGCTCACTGTGCGTATATTCATGAAGAACATACGGTGCATGTGCACGACTAATAATAGGGAGTAGCCATTCAATATCATGTAAATACGACCACCTTGTTGTTTCATAGTAGAGGTGACCAATTTGCAAACCCATTTCATCTAAAAAAGCAGCATCATTCACTTCGTTAACAGCTCTGCCTTCAAACCAATAATCGAAACGAGTAGTCACCGAGTCGTTTGAAAGCACTTCTTGCTCTAATGGGGTTTTCCCTCGGTGTTCATTTGGTGTATCGATCACGAAATGTAGTGTTTGCAGCATAAACAGATGTACACCACTGTGGCGAAGATGATGAAAATTAAGATGCTTACCAAATAAATACCGTAAAGCACGCGACACAGGTAATAAGTAATAAAGCTGGCGTGAATGGTATTTCTCGCCTTCAAACCCCAACAAAGGTTCCTCGCGAGGTATGTTCTCTTTTATTTCAAATAGATATATAAATAACAGGCGGTACTGCACAGGAAGTGTGGTGTACACCATGCGAGTGGTGTTGCTTTTGGTGTTGCCTTCTGATGTATTAGTTACCGTGATCGTTATAAGACCAGTCCCTGGTTTAAATCGAATATCTTTACGGCGTAACCTTAGAACTTCACCACGACGCAACATAGCGTAAAACCCTAATAATGCTGCAATCGCACCAAATAAACTACGAAAAGGGTTGTTAGTTTTGCTCGATAAAAGCACTTCAAGTAGACGGTCCAATTCGTCAACAGTTAATCGACCAGGACTCACCGATGGCGCTACCAGAGGTGAGCTAAAGCTAGATAAATCGAGTGTATCTGTTTGTTCTTGGTAGCTTAAAAAGCGTAAAAAATTATAAAAGGTGCCTTTTACTATATCGGAGTCTATCGAGTCATAGACAGTTTGAGCCCACGCATTAATAGCCTCTTCGCTAATAGCCTCTGCGTAACACAGAGGGTAGGGCTCAAGTTTACTTTTAAGTGAGGTGTAGTTTTTAATCGATCCTAATGCAAGGGACGCTTTTTTTACTCCCCCATACACAAGCAGCTGTTTTGTGTAATCAAATAACAAGCGCGGTAGAATGTTATTGGCATCCCACGGCGGTGTTTCGACAGTGCTGAAACTTTCAGAGTGTTTGAGTAAGTCTTCATGAGGCCAACGCACTTTTTTTTGTAATTTAGTTAATGAATCAAACCATTTGGTATCCCAATCGATAGCATAAATCCCGGCCTCTCTTATTTTTGATAGAGTAGTGGATTTTGATAGACCGACATGCCGCTCAGGGTTAGCCAAATCCTTAACGAAAACAGGCGGTAGCTGAAAACGAAGATACCAATGGATTTGAAATCGTTTCGGCCATATCTGTTTAATACTACAGGCCGGTAACCCATTTTCTTCCAACCAACTTGATAAGTCTGCATACAAACATTTTGAGCCGATTCTTGGAGGTGACTGCGCATAATAGTCCTCTAAGAAACGATAGCTTTCGATTGATAAATAGTAATGAGTTGTTCTTAATTCATCTGCCCCATACCCCATGTGAGTAATAGCAAGGCGTGGATTACCTTCTTTATCTATAATCGAATTCGGATTATTTAAAATAGCGCTGATATGCTCAAGCGATAAGGGGGCTATCTCAAAGCCAATTATTAATGCCATAAAGCACGGTGTTAATGAGCCCCTTGTATCAAAAAAATACGTTTTTTGTTGTTGGTAGCATGCAAAAATTTTATGTGCGTGCGCTGCACCTTTTGCAAGCTCTTCAAAATATTGATGGTTGGTGTCACTGATTGTGTTTTTTATAAGTGCTGGTAATTGCCAATGACACGCTTCTCCCAAATAAAAAAGAATCCCCTCAAGCGCCTGCTTATATGCTCGTTGCTTCCCGGTCGGAATAGCATTGATCTGCTGAGTGATCTTCCTGAGATCGGTATTATCGACAATACGCGTTTTCTTTTCTGTTATTTGCCAGTGTTCTAATACCCAAAAGATGTCATCTTCTGTTGTCTTTAATGGCCAAGATTGAGTCAAATACTCAGCAATTTTTTTTGCATGCTGATGTATAAATTTTTCAGACATAAGTTAAATCCTTCAGTCCTAAACGCTTCGGTAGTGTATTTAAAAAACCTTTAATTGCTTCGAATCGAGGTGAGAACAACATATCGCTTCCGAGGCGCTCTCCCAGATTTTCATGCCCCATCAGCCGATCGATATCGTTGTCATATAGCTTGTCTGAAAACATATGGCTATTAGCACAGAAACTAAAAAAGTGGCGCAATTGATAAGGCACTACATTGGGCCAAATTTGATGCATGAATAAACGAAGTTCGCGACTTGTTAGGGCCTTCGGGATGTTTTTCTCACTACACGTATACCAAAGCTCATCTAATTCAGTATGTATGCTGAGTTGTGTACGAATAACTGATTGTAAGGATAAATACTGTTTAATCTCTTGTTGCAAGTAATCACAGAGTATTAGCTGCCTAAGGACACCTTTATCTTTGATAAATACAACATCAGAGCCTGAGTAATAAATTGATAATATACTGATGCTATGTGTAGGCCTTGCGCCAGTAAGAACAATAAACAGTAATGCAATACGATAGGTTGCTTTATTATAGTAATCTCGCAGCGCCGATTGATTTGCTAAATATGTTTTTGAACGAGGGCCTTTAGCCAAGACACTTTCTTTAGCATTTACGACTAACGTATGTACTTTTTGGAAAAAGTGACTGACGTGGTTATCTTCAAGTGATCGAGCACTGCCTATTAAAATCGCTGGAGTGCGCTTTTTATCACGACTGTTTTGTGTGATATCGAGTTCAAACTGACTTATCTCACCAGGTTGCGATAAATAGTCGGCCTCTGTTATTGACGCATTAATAAGGTTTACAGAATACTCTTCCAGAAAGAGCTCAAAATATACGTGGAGTTCAGCTTTTTTTGCTGCGTTAAGAAGGCGTGATAAGTAGCGGTTATGCGCATTAAATATCTTGCCACGGATACGATCAGTATTTAACTGTTGGTAATATATCGCGCTAGAATGATGTGCTCTATTATTCGTTATTAGCTGTGATCGAACTATTGCACCTAGTGTGTTATCCGCCTGAGCACAATTAATAAAATAATGCTGGAAGGTATTTTTGTTAACGCGAGGGTTATCTTTTAATGTATTCGGTGTTTTCCATGCTGCCTTTATTATTTCAAATAAATGTGCTTTGTTTTTGAGATTTAAAAAAGGCGTACCGTAAGTGTGATCGCTAATAAAGCGTTGAAAAAATACATTTAAATAGGTCGGCATAGGTTGCCATAAATACACAATACGGTTTTTGTATTTATAGGGTTTCGCATACTCAGCCCACGATACTGTACCATCATAATAAGTGCGAAAAGTGTGCTTTTTACAAGGTTTTGTGGCTGGTATTTTTATAAAATCAGGAATATCACTTGCCGAACTAATGTACTTCCAGCCTAGTGTTAACCACATGAATAGTGCTACTGCAGTCATTGCTGGACGAGCTTTAGCATCAACTCTAGCTAGCTTTATCAACATAATAGCTAATGTTGTGGCGTGCGCTAATGCATTAGGGTAGCGACCACCGGCATTACTTAAACGGTTACTTCTCGCAATATGCTCCGATATGCCCATGTTTAGCACTCCATTACCGAAAAGTTGAAGGAGATGTATTAGCTAGATTTGCCAATACATATTGTTTAGGTGTCGCTATTCCTTGCTCTTTAATGCAATTAAGACGGTGTTTAATATTTGTACTTAAATTGCTTTTTGAAAAAAGCGTTAATGCACCGTCAAAGAGTAGAGTTGTCAGAAGAACTTGTTCGGTAACTTCTTGCGGGTAAATAAGCAGTCTTAAGTTTAATTTCGCTTTCAGTGGATGTGCTTTAAAGCGTTCAAGTATGCTGCTTGCTGTAAGTGTTAAATAGCTATTATCGTCAGTATCAAAAATCACAGCTAATGGGTGCAAGTCTAATAATGACTGTATTACTTCTATAGGTAAGTCATCGATACTTTGGTTTGCTCTTAGCTGTATCACATCATTTTTGGTTAATTCAATTAGTAGCGGGTGAGGCTTCAGCTCAGCCTTTGAAAGTGGTATCGATTTTTGTTTGTATTTCATAATTAGCTTCTCTATACATTTTATTATCAAAGGAGCGTTAAGGCTCATTTCGAAACAGCAGTAAACTAGTCGTGTTCATAAGACCTACATAAGTACAAGCAAAAAAAGTTACTTGTTATGAGCACGGCAAGTGAATAACTAGCTCTATAGGTACAAGTTGAATCGTAAACATTATTTTTGATGTACAAAAAAAATAGAGAACCCTAAAAAGCATGCTGTAACCTACTTATTCCTAAATATTGTTTAATTTCAGTGATTTAAAATTTGGTTTTTTTCTAATAAAAAGGGTGTTTTTATGTTTTTTTAATTGATGTTATGTTTCTAGTGGATTTTGAGGCGATAAATAACGCTATTTACGCATTTGAATGTGGATGTATAAAAGAAGAGCGACTGACCAAGTATTTATTCAAGGCAGGCGAGTTCAGCTAACGAAAGCGGATAGTAAAGTACGCTAGTATTGACCCTCTGATTTATTTAAGTAGTTGCTTAACGGTAATATGAATCTGAAAAGCCTGTTCAGTTAAAACGTTATATGTTTTAAGTTTATGATTTTTAAAAATAAATTAAGATAGTCTCAAAAATGAATATCCCCCCATCTAAATGACTTCAAATTTTAGGTTTTTCATAAATTAATAAGTTTTTTGACGAGTTCCAAAAAATAGAGCATCCTATTTAGTATTCTCTAAAATTTGACTTTTAAGAAATAACTTTAATTCAATAGGTTAGTTTGCTATTTCTGTAGGGGTTATTGATTAGGTATGAATCAAATCGTAAACATAATTTTTTGGTATGTAAAAACATCAGAGCACCCTTAAAAGCATGCTGTAATGTCTTTTCTTTATCAGTCTTTTAATTTCAGTAAACTAAGTTTTAAAAAAAGGCTCTTTATGTTTAAGTCGGTTTGGAAGCAANCCCTTAAAAGCATGCTGTAATGTCTTTTCTTTATCAGTCTTTTAATTTCAGTTAACTAAGTTTTTAAAAAAGGCTCTTTATGTTTAAGTCGGTTTGGAAGCGATAAATAAGGTTATTTATGGGTTTTAATACGGGCCCAGAAGAAGACCGTTGTTGAACAAGTATTTACTCAAAGAAGACGTAGTTCATATATAAAGCATATAACGATGTACGCTAGCATCAATGTTCTGATTTTTAAAATAGTTGCATAATGGAAATATGAATTTGAAAATGAACAGCCTGTTTAGCTAAAAATTTTCGCTATTTTAAGCTCTGAGTTTTTACCAATAAATTTAAGATAGTCTCAAAAATGAATATCCCCCCATCTAAACGACTTCAAATTTTAGGTTTTTCACAAATTAATAAGTTTTTTTGACGAGTTCCAAAAAAATAGAGCACCCTATTTAGTATTCTCTAAAATTTGACTTTTAAAAAATATTTTTAATTCAATTGGTTAGTTTGCTATTTCTGTAGGGGTTATTGATTAGGTATTAATCAAATCGTAAACATAATTTTTTGGTATATAAAAACATCAGAGCCCCCTTAAAAGCATGCTGTAATGTCTTTTCTTTATCAGTCTTTTAATTTCNAAACTAAGTTTTAAAAAAAGGCTCTTTATGTTTAAGTCGGTTTGGAAGCGATAAATAAGGTTATTTATGGGTTTTAAGTTTAATGATTTTTCGCCGATTTCTGTGTAGCTATAAATATGTAAATAGCACTAATAACTTATAATAATAGCTCTCGTAAACCCCTATTTACGATAGCTATTATTATGTTAAGTAGGTGGTTAGGTTACATCGGTCATGAAATAAACAGAAATATTGACTTGTATCTAGCCTCAATTAATTTGGCTGGTTTAAAGGCTCTCGCATTAGAGCTCACACTCATACAAAAACTGGAAAAGTTAAACAACAGAAATTCTATAGATAGCCTCCATTAAAAATGGGGGATTACCTCTGCATTCAGCGAATAATGATCTATCGCCTATGAACAACTCCCACTAAACGCTGCGCGTTTTGAAGGAGTTTCAAAAAGAAAGCCTAAGCTACCTTTTTAGGCTGGTTCCCAGCCTGAATACCTAACGCCCAGTTTAAGTTAACTTGCGCACTGGCTACATCGCGGGGCTTCTCACAACCACATTCGCATGAGTGCCAGCGGTCTGCTAAGGATTTCTTCTTCTTAGCTCCGCAGTCTGGGCAGGTTTGACTTGGCTTAACTTGCTTTGTTGGTACTTCAACAAATTCGCTACTAGCTTCTTCCGCTTTGTATCGCAGCAAATTAAGAGTCATGGCTGGCGCGGTGTTCAGAATTTCCCGATTCAGACCAGCCTTTTGTTTCACCATTTTTCCGTTTTTCTCGACAGTACCTTTGGCACTGCGAGTCATGTTCTTAACGGTGAGTTTTTCGGTGGCGATCAATGCCGCCACTTCAACTAATTTTGCAGTTTCTTTATGAGTAAAATCGAGTCTTTGACGGGCGATTTTCTGGTGGAGTTTGGCTATTTGATGCTTTAATTTTCGCTGGGTGCGAGTGCCTTTTTTCGCTAACGCGAGGTCACGTTGTAAAGAGGTTAATCGCTCTTTGCTGTTTCTGAGGTAACGGGGGTTTTCGACTTGCTCAAAATTACCATCCTGATCGATTGTCGAAAAGTAATGAGAAACACCCCAATCCAAGCCAACAGCTTTAGTGCCACAGTTTCTCTCAATGGTGTCATACTCCATTGAAACTGAAATGAACCACTCACCATTCTTTCGGATGATTTCGCCAGTTTTCGGCTTGCCTCCTGTGTTTCTAGCTTTACCTCGGATCTTAACGATACCAACATCAGCCAAATAAACAGCACCATGCTTTTTTTCTTTCAGGTTGAGCTTCCAACCATCACCATGAGCCTTGTAGCCCCAACCTTTAAAGCGTTGAAATGGTTTAAAACGTGGGAATCCAGCTTTCTTATCACCTTTTTTGAGCCGTCTAAAAAAACCGTCAAAAGCCAGTGCAACACGTTTTAATGTGACTTGCTCACTCTGAGCATTAGCATTGAAAATGCCATGCGCTTTACGATTATTACGCCACAGAGTGTTGATTTTGCACTGTTCGTGAAAGTTAAGACTGTAATTAGAATCACGATATGTTTCGATGCGATCACGTAAAGCCCAGTTGTACAACTGGTGATGGTGGACAAACAAATCCATCAGCGATTCTTCTTGAGAAACTGATGGTTTCATTTTATATGTAACTTTACGGATTGCTTTTTTCATAACAACTAACTATATTTAGTTGTTATGAAAAAACAAGCCCTAAATACGCTGTATCACAGCGTTTATAATATTCACTATCATTTAGTTCTTGTAACTAAATATCGTCGTCGCTGTATCACGCCAGAGGTTGCCGCGTACTTAGAATCTCAGTACAAAAGGTTGTTAAAATCTTGGGATTGTGAGCTTTTGGAGTGCAATGGTGAGCCAGATCACCTTCACCTTTTAATTTCTGCTAATCCCAAGATGCAACCAAGTAAAATGGTGAACAGTTTAAAAACTGCTACATCAAGACTTGTGCGAAAGGAGTTTTTCGAACACTTGGGTGAGTTTTACTGGAAGCCAGTTTTTTACAGCAGAAGTTATTGTCTGGTTAGTTGCGGAGGTGCGCCACTTGAAATCGTGAAGCAATATTTAGCTCAGCAGGAAGGATTTGATTAAAGCCAGCACTTCGTGGTGGTGCGCCTTTCACCACCACCTAAATTAACTCGCTTTGGCTCATTAGATTTAGATGGAGCACTTGGCGCTATTGGGTAGAGTTTGAGAATTATCAAATTAAAGTGTCCAGTTTTAGTTGACCAGAACACCTTAATAAGAAACTAAAAAATAGTTGCTTATACTTTAGCAACGCAGGATTAGGAGGTGTTTTTTGTGTTTCTTAATTGACTTGATATGTTTTTGATACCAAAATATATTGAATTTTGGTATTGGAGGTTGGCATGGCGAAAAATACAAGTGTTACATTAGGTGAGCATTTTGACTCATTTATTAGTCAGCAATTAGAGACTGGTAGGTATGGATCTGCAAGTGAAGTTCTAAGAGCTGGATTAAGAGCCTTAGAAGATCAAGAATTGAAAATGAACAATTTAAGGAATATGTTGGTTGAGGGAGAAAACAGCGGAATAGCTGACTATTCATATGACACACTATTAAGTGACTTAGATAAAGAAAATCATTGATATGAAATTTCATATATCTAAAAAAGCTAAATCAGATTTAATAAAAATTGCTCGTTACACGCAACTTAACTGGGGCAGGCAGCAGAGAAATGACTATTTAAAATTACTTGATAGCGTTTTTCATCAAATTGCAGAAGAACCAGAGCTAGGTTATATTTGTGATTACATTAGAGAAGGCTATAGAAAGCGACCGCAAGGGAGTCATGTAATCTATTACAAAGAATTCGGCAAGAAAGAAGTTGTAATTATTCGAGTTCTTCATAAAAGCATGGATGTACATCGGGCTCTCTGAAAACGTAACTGGCCTGTGTAGTTGCTTTTTTAGGAATATATCTAACCATTCTGGATTGATTGCTTTTTGACCTTTAACTTTGGAGCGGATCGTTGCGGGAGCCGTGGTTTAGGTGGATAAATCGATTTATTGGGATTTTATGCGTGGTATAACAACGACAAAACGGACGCTGCTGCCTATCTGACTTCGTTAATGGGCCGTTTAAAATAAGGGGTAACATCTCAATTTTATCGAATCTTTCCGAGAAAACCCATTGATCGACGCGTATTGGCGTCGATGGGTAGTTCACGCTTGCATATGTATACGTTGTTAGTTTAAGAAACAGTTCTGGTCATTACTTTTAATGTTAAAATGTATTAGTTCAGACAAGATCTGACAGTTCATGTTAAGACTTATTCAGCTAAACGCTAAGGTCTAAGCTTATTTAGGCTATAAGTGTCTTTACTTTAAATCGTTAGTTCCGTCGGCCATTTCTGAAAAGCAAATACAGGAAAAATTTGGAGTGGCTGAGGGATTACCAAAGCAGTTGCGTGATTAAAAACAGCTGAGAAATTAGGTTTACGTATGAATATATGCGGCTTAAATGACAAACCGAAGCCTTTTCAAGCATACCCGATTGTTGTGTAGAGGCGGTATAAGCAGCAATACAACGGGTTTAGCACTATGGCGTTCAATACTGAAAGACAATTACAGGGATTGTTATATTGCTTAGGACCTATCCGATAAACGACTATTACGCTGTAAATCCATGCTGTAGCCCGCTAATGACTCTGCGTATTAATTCACGGCCACGGATACTGTTCATTATGGCTCGCGCGGGTTGATTATCAAACTGAACATTGGGTGTGCCTAACCATATATTCCAATTATCGATACTGCTGAAATATGCAATCCCAAAGTTTGACAATCGTGCCACTTCAATCGCATTCTCACTGATCTGTTTATTTAGAGGCTTATCTTTATTACGTAACAAAGTACGTTCAGTTGTGCCCAGCGCTTTTGCTAAAGTACTCAATTCCCATTGTATTGAAGTAGAAAAAGTACGTAAACCGGCTGTTGTTAAGCCTACTTTAACTATCGCAATTTCAGCCATAGGGTTTGAGTGTGTATTTAATTCTCCAAGCGTGACGGTATTGATAAAGTCATGCTTTGTACTTATATGCTGTACCTTATTCATTAGTAGCTCACTATGATTGACAACAATTACCTTTAGCGTTCATAGCTAACTCGTAAAACCCTGAGTAAAATAATATAGCAAGGTAATGAGTAATATCCTAAATCGCATACGATCTTTGGGACACGAAATGCGTATGTCGACTTATACGCTATCAAAGCTGGAAAATATTGCTAATTAGATAAAAGAACACTATCTGTTTCTATTTTTAAGGGCGTATAAACCAGTGGCGAGAGCCACTACAGACATAGCTAAAACTAATAAAGTGGCTATTTGTATTGCGTTCATAAATTATCTCCTGATGAGTATATTTTAAACTTCATATTAAACTATAACTTTGATAATTTTTAGTACAAATTTAATATTTACAGACTAAGGCTTTATCTAATGTTGTCGAGCAAACCGGTGTTCAGAATGAAGTAATCTCGCTGTATAACCACTGTTGAGCTGACTCATGGAAGAGTTTTTTCTCGTTATAAGCTTAGCTTTAGCCATTAATAAGACTGTGTTTTCTGAAGTTAGATAGCCTACTCCGCTGCCAAATTAATTGCTTATAATTCAAATTCAGTTGTATGAACTTTACTTTTTTTTTGCGGTTTAACATCTCAATATTAGATCATTGTTCGTTATGACAATGTTCTGCTCAATTAGCTGACCACTATGCACGGTAAGTGTTATTCACGATGAAGTGCGTCTGTTTAGCTGAATGCTGGCGTGGTAATTGATTATCATAGTAAGAAAATGTACATTAAATAGGTAATTAAAATAGAAGTTTTAATGATTAAAATGCAGTATAAATATTTCTCGACTTCGTTAGCCCCCTTTAATAAGTAGATGTAAGTGCTCTCTTTCTATATTACAAAGTACTTGTTTTGCTTATCTTTACCGCTGGTTTTAAGGAGATAATAACTTATATTCTTAATATGATTCAGTGGGGCTAGATATACGAGTTCAATAAAATATTTATGATAAATATAAATGCTCAAAATGTATTGTTTTGGGTAAAGGGAAAAAGGATTGTTATGGAAAGCCACTTTGATGATGCATTATCTGAAGGTGAACACTATCAGGCTCAAGGCTTGTCTAACTCATTTGCTAAAAAAGTAGTGCCAGAGACAAATAAAAAGTTGGAAGGGGTGCTTTATTGGAGCAACGAATCTAACCGGAATGAAAAACGTTTAAAAGACTCACTAAAGCGCTTGTTTTCTAAACACCCGGCACTAAAAGAAAAATATCAAAAGCATAGTGAAGGCCTAGAAGATCAACTAGATAAATTCTTAAATGATTTTTTTATAGAAAATATCCCGCTGCCGTACTTTTTAGCAAACTTATCGATTAAAGACGCCGCCAATGAACGCATTAACCTTGCAATTCGCATACCTAATCATGGCGAGTTTTTAGGGTACCTGCCGCCTACCAGTACGATTTGTATTCGAGGGTTTTGGGGTGTCAACCAAAGAAACCCAGTGTTTATCCCGGAAGATATTTTTACGAGTTTTAATGATGAACATGCAACTAATTACGAGGTGGAAACCCTTACATCTGCAAGTTCTATCCGCCCTGAACGTCGCTGTACTGACAATATATTAACTAGGGAGCTTGCGGCAGCGCTCCCTGCGATTTCAGTAAAAGCTGCAGAAAGGTTAGAAGCTTGGCAGGAGTTCTTAACTTTTAAAAAGCAATTAGTTGACCGAAAAACAATTGGCTTAAGGTATTTGGAGTGTACAGTTACGCCTGAGAATAACTTAGCATTCCTTGTTGTCAGTGAAGATGCTCAGGTAATTAACCAAGCAGGGCATTTATTTAAAAGAAAAAGCTTAGAGGCGTTCGAGTTAGGGATCTCCCAAAACAAATGGGACTTTAAACTTGATGCTAATAAAAAGTCTACTCGTATCCCCCGGGGTGAGGAGCTTGGTCAACTGAAAGGTAAGATAAATAAATTAGATGCCAAGACACTCAAAGAAAATACGAACCATATTAACTATTTGAATGAGAGCGGCATTAAAGATCCTACTTTAGCATATTTAGTGGTTGAACCATCTGAAGATTGGAAGAATAAACTTGATAATGCGCAAAGGCACTTTGAATTAATTGAACATGGCGGTGAAGCTGAAGAGACACTGAAAAGTTCTGATGATGAGACTGAGTTTGACCGCGTTATAAACGCACTACTTAATGCTATCCCTAAACAAGGTTTTATCTCTTTCCCCTCTGTAGGTGATCTGGCTCTCATCAAACGCCATGAACAAACTGTAAAAAATCTACGTCAAAATGAAAGTTGTTACTCTCCCTATTTATCGAGTTACCTATTTGATATCACGCAAGCTAATCAGTCAACAAATGATGCTCATATTGCGTCGTGGTTTAACGAGCAGTTAAACGATTCTCAGAAACTTGCCGTTAATAAGATGATGTCTGCACCAGATTTATGTTTAGTGCAAGGCCCACCAGGGACAGGGAAAACAACTGTAATCGCAGAAGCTATTCTTCAATTAGCACGCAGGGGAGAAACCATTTTACTCGCGAGCCAATCACACGATGCCATCGATAATGCTCTAAGTTGTATTAAAAACCGCCCTGAATTAAGAGCCATTCGACTTGCGCGCGGACAGGGGAAAATCACCGAAGAGGGAAAAGGGTTCGCTGAAGATAAAGCACTAGAGCGCTATTATTCTAGTTTGAGTACATATGTATCGCAGCAGTGGCTTGAGCCTAAAAAGCAACGTGATAAAGAGTTTACACAATTACGGCTATGGATTGATGAAGCTGATTATGTGAGTGCTGATTTAGAGTATGCTCAATCCGAGTGCAACGACCTGCGACAGCAAAGAAGTGTAGCTAAAGCGCGCTTGAGCACAGAGCAGCGAGCTTATAAAGCAGCGGTAACCAACTATGAAGCATTGGCTAAACAAAAAACAGCAACAAAGAGCTCTTTGCTAAGCATTGAAAGTCAAAAGTGGGAATTGTCACATGATTCATTTTTACCAAAAGTTAGCCAAAACCTGCTTCAAGCATTGCAAAGGATGTCAGTACACAATATTAGTGTAGATCCTAATTTTTTAGAGTTTAATCAATTTAATAATCAAAACTCCTGCTTGTTGGTTCTGAACGCGTTACTGGATACGTGGGCTAATGTTAAACGTATACTCCCAGCGATCAGCACTGACTTATTGCGCCTGCGTGATGCTGGGGCTGGTGCATTACAAGACACTGCTATTAGAGAAGAGTTAGCGTTACTTAAAATACGAGAAACTGAACTCGCTAATCGCATGGATGAAGATGACACTGAGGAACTCGCTCAGCAGTGGCGTGAAGTCAGAAGACGCATCAAAAAGCTAAAAAACCAAGCCACAGGATTAGATGCTTCAACATATAATTGTTTCGTTGATTGTACACATATCATTAACGTCATCGATGCTTCGAAAACGTATGCATTGTTAGCAAATCGCCTCCATGATTTAGAAGTGCTCGATAAAGAAATTAACAACGCACTTAATATAGTCGCCGATCAATTAAAGCAATGGTTAATTGAATATGATGCGATTAAAGCACCTGCTGATGAACAAATAAAAGAGATAGAGGCGTCGCTTTCACAGATAGAGAAAAAGTTAATCTCACAAACCCGCCGTCTTGAGTCACTTCAAGCCAGTGCTTCTAGATTAGTATCACAGCGTTATGATGATACAACACTTAGCTTAAGTGAATGTTTAATAAAAGCTAAAAAAGATTATGAGGAACAAATGTATGTGGCCATGGAGGAAGATAAGCGCCAGGCACCGATGCAAAACTTTTTAAGTGATTGGAAAGATAACTTAACGAGGGAGAGTTCAGCGCAATACGACTGGGAGCATGTTAGTGAAACGTTCGTTGAAAATTGTAACCTCGTTGCTATTTCGTGTAATGAGAGTGATAGAACGCTTAGAGATGCGGGCATGGAAAGCTTTGATACGGTTATTATTGATGAGGTATCTAAAGCAACCCCCGTTGAGTTGTTACTCCCTTTGATGCGAGCTCGACGAGCGGTATTGGTTGGTGATCATCGTCAATTACCACCTGTTTTTCAAGAGAGCCAAGATGCGCAGGCATTTACGGACAAAGTTGAAGAGTCTGAAGATGATGCTGCCGAGACACTACTAACAAAAGTAAACTTGCAGCGTTTCGAAAAAATGGTGACAGCATCACTTTTTAAAGAGCACTTTGAGAATGCGGATGAGTCAATTAAAGAAAGATTAACCACACAATATCGTATGCACCCGCAAATTATGAGTTTTGTAAATCACTTTTATGATGGTCAGCTTATATGTGGCAATAAAGATAAAGATCGTTCACATAATATTGTTTTGAAAAGTCGCAATAACAGACTTTTATCCGCAAATGATCATGTGCTGTGGATTGATACATCGCTTGATTTAAAGCGAAAGCCATTTAAAGAAAGTGAGGATAGAACCAACCGTTTAGAAGCTGAGCTCATAGCTAAAACACTTGTGGAGATCAATCAACAATATTCACAACAAGGGTTTGGTAAACAAGGAAAGAAAAAGCAAGAGGTTGGGGTGGTGTCTTTTTATGCTGCACAGTGTCGCGTTATTCGAGAGGCAATTAAAAGGCATAACCATGGTAAGGTTCAGTTTAATGCTATTCATATTGAGATCAATACGGTTATAAGGTATCAAGGCAAGGAAAAGCCCATTATTTTAATGAGTTTAGTACGTAATGATGGTGGGCCAAAAGAAAGGCGCAGATCGGCCAAGGCGAATATCGCACGGTATGAATTTATTAACGTGGCGATGTCACGGGCACAAAATTTACTGATCGTCTTTGGTGCACGAAATATGCTGGAAACCAGGGACATATGGCTTCCTAATATGGACAAACCTGGGAAACAAAAGAAGCAGGTTTACCGGCAAATATTTGCTCAATTAGATCGGGAGGCAGGCATTTTTGATGCTGCTGAATTTGCGGAACAATTTGCTTATACAACACCGTTAGGTAAAGGAGTACAACGATGATTTACGAGCATAATATACGAATTGATGTGCCTGTTTTTATTATAGAGTCTAAGGTTGCCTACCAAACGGTACGCCGCCCTACGGTATTTGAAAAAAGCGTATTGCAGTTATTTGCTAAGCACGCTGAGCAACTGGGACATTATCGACTTGAAGATATAGCAAATCAGTTAAAGGTAAACTCGGTCTTTTTTGTAGAAGCACTTAAATATTTGAGTGGATTTAGGGCTGTGGAATTTTTATATGGCTCCACAATATCAGATGGTGCGGCATTAACATGCAATAGTATTGCCATTACCGCGGAGGGGCGAGAGTTTCTCGAAAAAAACGCATTGCCGAGTAAAAGCAAAAATACAACGGAAACGGCGTACTACCATCCTTTTTCCGGTAAGCTAATTGGAAAAAACCAAATAAAAACGGATACCTACTCAGATGTGAAGTGTCTTCCTAGTGAAGAGATGGACGTTACGCTTTCTGCGGTAAAGCCGCTGGTGGATGAGAAACTGGGTCAACAATGGGAAAAAAAACCGAATGAACGAATTAAAAGCATAGAATCTGCATTTCGTGGTGCGCTTCGTGATCGAAAAACGTTTAAAATAGATATTACTCGTAACGGCAACATAGAAATCATCGCTAATGATAATGATTTTTCAATATGGCTTGATGCGGCTGATGCGGAATATCTTTGGCAGTTTTTGGTCTCTCCAGCTTTTACCACAGAGTCTAGTAACCCACCTTTTAGGGTGGATTGGCGTCAAGTACGTGATTTAGCCCCTATTAAGAAAACACGCGATTTAATTGTAAAGCAAAAGCCTTATTATCTTTTTTCTTTAGTAAACACCATTAAAACTGATGACGTACTTATTGTTTTAGATCCAAGTGAAGAAACGTCATTGGTCAATAAGGTCTTAACGCTCAAAGAGTCTCCAGTTGAATTGGATAGTGGTGTTGATGCACTAATAAAAACTAAACCTAAAGAAGGGAGTGTTTTAAAGCGTGGGCTCTGCGAGGTTTCTTATCGTGGTCAGCCGCGGCTTGTTGACCTGGCATTACTGGTTGAGTCGAGTGAAAAAATAAATGAGTTAGAACACTTTTTACTAACAAACAATGATATTAATATTATTATTTTTTCTGCCGTTATCGGTGTTCAGCAAGCCATTGAGCGCTTACCTAGTATATATATGTCACAGGTAGTCGAGTACTACGAAAAAATGAAAAAACTTAATACTGAAGTATCTCCTCATCACTTTAGAAAGAAAGTGAAGCTATTGAGAAGTACAGAAGAAGTAGTGAGTTATGCCCAGTTATTTAATGAGCAAAATATACAGTTAGATGCATTGACACCTGAGTGTGCGGTTACGCTTATCAACAACGCTATTAAAAAACGTGAACCTACATCTAGTTTATCTATTTCTAAGACACTTGCAGAGTTGGCTGATGTGTACGCGTCACTTAGAAATAAAACAGGGCAGGATTTATTAAGCTTAAATAACTTTGACTTGTTAAAGCTTAATGTTGCACGCTATAAGCTCTTACATCGCCTTCACGATCACGTTAATGTGTTTCGCGAAAGCCTTAATCCTTCTATTTTTAGCTGCTCAGATTTAGCGGTATTAGACGATAAGCTAACAAAAGCGCTTGCCCACTTTAGTATCCAATATGAAGACCCTCAGAAAACTAATAAGCGTATTATTATTATTGATACGAACTGCCTCATGCATAGCCTTCATCTCCTCGATAAAATTAAACCCTCAGACGAGCTCAAAATCCCTGTCACAGTAACACACGAGCTTGATAGGTTAAAAAATGACAAAAATGAAGAGGGTGAGTGGACAGAAACCGCTAAGCGCGCCAGAGCTGCAATTAATCGGTTAAATGAACTGAATAGTTATGAGCCTTCTCATATCGAGCTGGTGGAGAAAATGGATAGATCTTCATTAGACTCACCAGATATTCATATTCTCTCGGTGGCTGTTTATTTTAGATTGTGTAATTCATTACTGCTCACCGATGATAAAAATTTAAGAAATATGGCTAATGCAGAAGGCATTGCGAATAAGTCGACACAGGAATACCTAACGAACACGGCAGGTAAAAAGTCGAAGAAAAGGAAGAGAAAATGAGCCAGATACATAATGCACGATATAGGTTGGAACGTGAGCAGCGTCAAAGAGTAGCTGAGGAACGGGTCCGAAATACCACATATTCATTTATCGATCGTTACCATAGTGAGTTAGCTAGTGTACAGCAGCAAGGTTTAGCAGAGTACGTACAGGAACGTTATAACAGTTGTTTATCCCAGCTTAAGCGAATAGAAGCAGAGCTTGCTCATGACCCATTTAGTGCTAGAGAAAGATCTAAATCGTTGGGGAATGACGTTTTTGCTCTGCGTAATGTAGCGCGACGTATTAAAGTGCAAGTTGAAGAGGCACAGTATCAGCAACACCGAGATGAGCTTGAGGCAAAAGCCAACGCAGTAAAAGAAAGAAAAGCACATATAAGTAATGCGTGGTCAGAAGCGCTACGTAATTGGACTGATAAATTATCACTGAATTTAATGCTAAAAGAAGTTAAAGAACTTGAACAGCAAGTGTTCGCGGAGCAATCATCAGTAAAACTTCAGGATTTATTAGATCAATTTAAGCAACTTAAAACCAGAGGGTTAGCAAAAGCGGTGGAGCATCGAGCTATCATCGAAAAGCAAACACAGCACACGACTAATTGTGATGTCGTCCAAGCTGTAGTCGACATTGTTTCACCAAGCCTGCCAGCTGATGAGTCTAAAAAATTGACTGAACAAGCAAATACAATTATTTCTGCGAATTCTAAAGATGCAAATGAGCAGCTTAAAGAAATAGATCATTTATCAGATAGAGCAGATAAAATAATCGAAAATGAAGCGGTGAGAAAAGAAACGGTAAAAGCTATTTTTACCACGCTAAAGAGCACTGGTTTCACAGTGCAAAAACCAAAAATGGTGGAAACGAAAGCTGGCATTCGCGAAGTCGTTATTGCTGCAAGTAGACCTGCTGGAAACAGAGCGAGATTCAAAATACGCTTGGATGGCAGTTGCACCTATGAGTTTGATAATTATAGAGGCCAAACTTGTAAAAAGGATATTGATCAAGTTCTACCAAAGCTCAGTGAAGTATATGGAGTCGACTTATCCGATTCGCGGGTAGTGTGGAGTAACCCTGATGATGAAGATGCACAGATGAAACCCATACCATCGCAAACGATGAATAAAAAAGGGTAAGGACATGAACAAACATAAGTTGTCAGAATGGATTGAAGATCTTTCGCGCCAGGCAAAGTTGCGCCGCGGAATTGTTATAAGTGGTAATGTTAATAATAGTGTTTTTACTCAAGAAGGAACACAGCAACCTTTTAAGCTGGTGTTAAACACAACGTTTGAAAGGCTGGGTTTTAAGCACGTAATTCATTACTCTAGGGTAGGAGGGATTTGCGGTATATCGCCAGAAGATTGGAACGAATTACAGCAATCATCAACTCCACCTTCTGAACTAGTTGAGGGCGATGATTATGACTTTGATGATGAGTCAGAGGTTGATCAGCAACAAGTGCAAACGGGGCAAACAGAGCTGACGCCACAAGATTTTTTTACAGTTGCTCAACGTGTGATGCTAAATCCTCATTTTCCGAAAGTCGCATTTGTCATCGACTGGTCCAATTTACTTTTTGGGCAGGTAAATGCGCTTTCAGAGCAAGAGCGGGGCTGGTTAGCGCAATTACTACATAACCTACGGGACTCAGCAGATGAGATGTCGCGTGTAGAAATAGATAAAGTACAAAGTTTAATGGTTTTTGTTTGTGAGGGCGCGAACCAACTACCACCACAGTTGACCGTAGGTAACCCTCAGTTTGCTGAGATCGTTGTCCCGCTACCCAACCGTGCTGAACGCCAACAAGCGATACTAGGTCTTGCTCCTACCTTTAATCTTGAAGGCAGCTTAACGGTAGGATCTCGTTTATTAGAAGATTTTGTTGATTTGACGGATTCGTTAACTCTGCGTGAGATAAACCAACTCGCTCGACTTTCACGTCATCAACAAGAAGCCTTATCCTTAGAGGCATTAGTCTCGTTATATCGTTACGGTAAAAAGGAATCGCCGTGGGAGCAATTAAACTACGACAAGTTAAAAGATGTTGAGGGTACCTTAAACCAGCGAGTAAAAGGACAAGAAGAAGCCATAAAATTAGTTAGAAAAGTGCTTGTTAGAGCGTTTACAGGTTTATCAGGTCTACAGCACTCGGCAAAGTCTAGAATGCCAAAGGGGGCACTTTTTTTTGTTGGTCCAACTGGTGTGGGTAAAACAGAACTAGCAAAATCATTAGCCAGTTTTTTATTTGGTGATGAAGATGCCTGTATGCGTTTTGATATGTCTGAATTTAACCATGAACATGCAGATCAGCGTTTGGTAGGTGCTCCGCCAGGATATGTTGGTTATGAAGAAGGTGGCCAGTTAACTAACGCTGTCAAAAAAAGGCCGTTTTCATTGTTATTATTTGATGAAATTGAAAAAGCTCACCCGCGTATTTTAGATAAATTTTTACAAATTCTAGAAGATGGTCGACTTACTGATGGCAAAGGCGAGACTGTTAACTTTGCTGATACCTTCATTGTCTTTACTTCGAATATTGGTGCGAGTGAAATTGAACCTAGTGAGCAAGCGCTCGAGCAGTTCAAAAGCCACGTTACAAAGCACTTTGTTCAAGAACTTAAGCGCCCAGAGCTGCTGGGCAGAATAGGTGAAGCAAATATAGTGCCTTTTAATTTTATGACGGATTTAGATTTTCTGGTTGCTATTGCAAAGGCAAAATTAGAGCCTCTAAAAATACGTTTAAAAGAAAAGTGGGGCATATCGGATCTTATTTTTGATAATGAAACCAAAGCCCTCACCACAATTGTCGCGCAAGTTGATAAAACGGCAGGCGGGCGAGGCGTGCTGAATGCGATGGTGTCGGCTTTGTTTGACCCTTTAGCTGAGTTTTTATTTGAAAATATTTCGGATTTTTCGGACTTTAATGGGCGGCCAATCAGAGTCGTACAAGCAGGTAAAGCCTTTGATTTTGAGGTGGATTAATGGCGTGGTTAAACGTAGCTGCAATTGTAGATGCTACTGATGCAGAAGGCCCAGGCACTCGTACCGCTATTTGGGTGCAAGGGTGTTTGAAACGGTGTCCATCGTGTTGTAATCCTGATTTTTTAAAGCTTGAACCGGCAAATGTAATTGCAGTCGAACAATTGAAAAAGCAAATTCAGTCAAACAAAGAGCACTTTGGCATCGAGGGAATAACTTTACTAGGCGGTGAGCCAGTGCTCCAAGCGCCAGGTTTATCGGAGCTTGCAGAGTTTGCACAGTGTATAGGCTTATCAGTGATGTTGTTTACAGGGTATAAACTTGAAGAATTAAAAGAGCAGCAATTCAGTGGTATAGATAAGTTATTACAATACGTGGATATTGTGGTTGATGGAGAGTTTGAGCTTGATGATATTGAGCAAAACCGAAACTGGGTTGGCTCTGAGAATCAACAGTTTCATTATTTGAGCCAGAGGTATAATAGTGCTATTGAACCTATCAAAGAGGGGGTTATGACTGAGTGGCGTATAGATCCCGATGGGCTCGTTTCAGCAAATGGAATACCGTTTGTTGTGAAAGTTTGAACTAAGTCAGCTAAAGCTTGCGCTGATAAGGTATAGAGTAAACTCTAAATTACTTAATAGCTATTAAAGACATTAACATAACTGTATTTAGAGGTAAGTACCAAAATAATAAGGGTGTTGTAAGCACCTTATTATCTTTAAAACACGCAAATAAATATAAAAGGGACAGTATATGACTACACTAGAATTAAGCAATGAAGCTTTAAATTGTGAACCTTCATGGGCAATTAATAACCCATACCTAGAAATATTATCGCCACGTTTTTTTTCAAACCATGACTCGGCCGATTGGTCGGACTTACCTAAACGTGTTGGCAGATTATTTTTAAAGGCAGAGAAAAAATATTCAACCTTGGATGTAGCCGAAGAAAAAACGTTAGCGCTTGTAAAATTAATACACGAAGGTGCGTTTCTTCCTAATAGCCCAGTAATGATGAATTCAGAATCTGACGACAGTACAAACCTATTTGCGTGCCACGTATTATCACCACCTTCTAGTTTTAGTGATTTAGATGTGGCTAAACAGATCCATGATGGCTGCGGTGGAATTGGTTATGATTTTTCAAACATGGAAGATCCTATTTCGGCAACATTAAATATAGAGACGCAAACAAATTTACTAAATCCTAATAGAAAAAGGAAAGCACACAGCGCCGTTACTTTATCTTATAAACACCCAAAGATAATAGATTTTATTAAAATAAGCTCTCAATTAGTAATAACCCACACAAATATTGAATTTGATAATGATTTCTTTGATAACGTGTCCAAGCATGATTCTGACTCTTTAAAATTATGGAATACCTTATGTGAATCAATTTATACAACAGGCCGCCCTTCTATTTCATTAAAGGCAGAAAAAGAGAAACGCTCTAAGAGTAAATTAATAAACAATGTTTGCGGTGAATCACTGCTTCGTGAAAATGAGTCCTCTTTGATAGGTTCGATTAACTTAACGAAATTTGTAAAAGAGGGCATTTTTGATTTTGAGCGTTTTAAAAAAGTCGCAAAAGTAGGATTAAACTGCTTAGATAACCTACATGATATTCAAGATCATGCTTCAGAGCTGGTTCAAGAAAGGTGCCTTGAAAGTAGAAAGGTCGGTGTGGGTATAATGGGTTATTCTGATACGTTACTTATGCTGAATATACGTTATGGCTCCGATGAGTCTTTAGCATTTGTAGAAAAATTAATGTCATTGTTACAAGCTACATTAAAAAGTGAAAGTGAGCGTTTAGGAAGAGAAAGAGGGTATTGTAGTCAAGCGTTACTTTTAGAAAATAGTCCCCCTAGAAGAAATGCATCTTTGATGGCTGTACCAGCGAATGGGACGTTGAGTCTAATTGCAAATGTGTCTGGTGGAATTGAGCCTATATTTTCATATTTGATCAAACAGACAGTTCAAGGAGAAGCTATTTTTCAGCTTCAACCCACATTCAAACGTATTCTTCAACGCTATGGTGTTGATACTAATGTCATCTTCACTGAATTAAAAGCCGGAGTAAACGTGGCTGAATTAACTTCGCTCCCATTAGAGCTAAAAACTGTATTGGTAACAGCCAATGATTTATCAACCAAAGAACATATTTTTACACAATCTATGTTTCAAGCTTATATTGATGGCGGGATCTCTAAAACTATAAACCTTCCAAATAGTGCTACGGTTGATGATATTAAGCGCGCATTGCTTCTTGCTAAGGACAAAGGCTGTATTGGCGTTTCTTTGTACCGGAATGGGAGTTTAAAGGATCAGCCAACACAATCGGTGAGTTAAGTGAACAGTCCATTTATTGTATTTGAAGGGATGGATGGCGCAGGTAAAAGTGTCATCAGTTCTCTTGTTGCAAAAAAATTAAAAGCTATACATTTGGAAAGCCCAATAGGGCAGTTTAAAGCGCTTCGGGAGTATGTGGACGAGTACTTACCGAATAGTGGGCGATTTCATTTTTATATGGCTTCTAATTTCGATTTATCTAATAAGATCAGAGAATATAAAACGAATAACACCTGTGTTATTTGTACTCGTTATATATACAGTTCAATTATAGGGTATGCGTCGAGGCAAAATATAGATATAGAAACTTTATATAAGCGAAGTATGGCTGAAAAAGATGAACTTGAGAAACCTGATCTAACATTCTTTTTATACGTTGATAAGGCGCAGCAATGCTTAAGAATTAAATCGAGGAGTGATATTGAAAATAGTAAAAGTGATTTTATGTCCCTCAATGATGAGTCTTACCAAAGAAGACTATCTATGAACTATAAATATATATCAGAAAAAGAAAACTGGTTACATATTGATACGACTTCAAAAGACATTTCAGAAGTCGTCGATTTATGTATCGAAGCGATAAGTAATTTGTGACGTAAGCACCTAGTCAAATATAGATGTAAGTAACTCGTCATAACGATTTAGTTATTTCTAAATTTCAATTAAAGGATAACTGTGAGAGAAGCACTTAGACTTGAGCAGTTCCGTTGTATTATATAAGCGCGATAACTAAGTGACTTAACTATTGCTGGTTATTATCAAAACTACACTTTATAGCCACAAAAAATAAACTAAAAATGTCAAAGCTTATTTAGGCTGTAAGCGTCGTTACTTTAAATCGTGAGTTCCGCTGGCCATTTCTGAAAAGCATATACAGGAATAATTTGGAGTGCCTGAATCAGATAATGCGTGATTCATTGACAGCACGTATATCAATAAACCCTGTGAAAGTTGGCTGTATTTCGCTGTGGCTGTCGGTGTGTTCTTTTCTAAGGTAGTTAGCGGGCGTTACAGCTAATAATGAAGCGGGAAATCGTTATCAAAGCGATATTAGTGGCTGTATGGACTGATAAAACAAAGCAGCCTAGCTTAAAAAGCTAGGCTGTCGAATCCTATTGTTCGGCACGTAGTGGTGACGATGGATCGTTCACATTATTAAGCATTCGTTACTTCAGCGACTTTTGCTTTTACGCTTTTCAAAATTTCAGCGACATCAATAACGTTTTTATTTGACTTTTTGGTTTCAATTATAGCATTGACGACAACTTTTGAGCCGTTTCTATAAGGGAAAGACTCTACGAGCATAACAACTTTAGCACCGTCGACTGTCGTCATATAGTAATCCTCTAAACCGAGTTTAGAGTTACTACCATAAATGCGGAATCTGCCATGTACTTTTTTCATTAGGCGATCAAAGTTAGCTTTTACTGACTGAGAAGGGTATTCAGAGTTGATTTCAAATTTTGTTTTAAACTGCGAGTTTTTTAGATAAGCAGCTATATCGATGCTAGGCACAGCAAAAGGAAGTATAAACCCTTGCTGATAAGGCGTCATTTTTACCGGCTGATAGGTAACTATATTAGCATCTGCTGTACGCTCGGTGCTTTGTTTAATTGTGTAGACGGCACCGGATCCGATTGTTCCATTATGGACACGCTTTTCTACTAAAAAGTCGCCAGACGACTCGGCCGTTTTTATGCTGTCATACTTCACGCAACCGCTGTCGCCAGAAGAAACACATGTATTGTATGCGTTAAAACTAATGTCAATTGATTGATCGAGTGGCATCTTATAGCTAACGCTAGGGATGTTTGTGAGCTGAACCTCAGCAGGAGGCGGGGTTGATTTACACGCTGTTAATGAAGAAGCCAACACTGCAACGGTCATTACTTTTTTAAACATACTTCGTCCTTTGTAGTAATAAAAAACTTGCACTTCCTGTGCCCTGTAGTTTGTGCATAAAAGTACAAGTTATTAGATTTAAAATATATTCTAATAATATTTGATTACCTCATCAATAGATAAAGTGTATTTTCACACATTTTTATCTCAGCCTTTTGCGAGGTGGAAGTGTCTCAAAGAGCCATTTTCAGACGTTTTCATGTCTCATATGTAGAGTTAAATAGGGCGGAAAGTCTTACTGTATAGGGCTGCCGGGGAGGGGAGTGTTTTCTTCTAATAGCGGGAACTATCGGATCCGTTTGGAAGCGAGGAAGGTGTCTGATATTCATTAATATGTAAAATTGCCAGCCTTAAATGGGCTGGCAACAAAAATGGAATTAATAATCAATTTAGAATAATTATTTTAATTTAAAAGACGAATTTTCTTTAGTAAATAAATACATAGTGTTGTCATGAATTACATATGGTGCTGGGACAGTGTATTTAACGCCACCCCAACTGCCGTATGTTTGAGGAACAACCGCATAACCTGATGTTGCTATCAGAATTTCATCTATACGCTTATACCCACCAATAATAGTAAGAGTAATAACGTCTTTAACTTCACCTTCGACATTTACCTTGCCAGTTACGTTAATATCCACAAAAAAACCACAAGCACGGTCATATTCTGGCTTTACATCTAAAAACAACCCACCTCGCAATAAGCCTGCATAAGTGTAGCTTGTTTGTTTAGATGGTTCACATCTTGCTCCTTTAAAAGCAACACCGAAATTATCATCTCTATTACTTGAACTAGATCTCATTAAACCTAAAAATTCACTATCAATATTATTAAAAGTATTAGTAAGCTCTCTTTCGACAACTTTCACTGCATCAGCATCGATGTTCTGACTATCTAAATCACCTAAAAAAACAAACATAGGCTTCCAATTAAAGGCTCTATCGGCCTGTGATTGAGCACCCATACTGCCCGCTAAATCAACTAAGCCACCAGTTAAAAATGACATAGCGTATGCAGCGCCTACTAAGCCACGATTAGCTTTGAATTGTGCATCTTCTGGTAGCTCTACATCTGATAACCCCGCTGTTTTACGTGTCATTTGAGCTACATTTAACGCAAAGCTCGCGTTATCATCAAATTGATAAACCTCGTTTGACTCTTGTGAAATAACTGGAGGCTGAGTAGACATACAGGCCGTAAGAGAAAGCACCGATAATGCCAAAAAAGAGTTTTTAATTGATTTCATAGTTGTGTACCGCTTTCATGTGTTTTTCAAAAGTGAATGTATTTAAATATATTCTTAAAACTAGGCTACTCATTTATGAGTTGAGTTACCAAGTTTCATGTATTCGCCATACTTCTTCGGCAGTCATAGTCTCATCAGTATATGTATCTTTTAAAGCACCACACTCTTGCACTGAAAGAATTAAAACTCGGCGTAGGCCAATACTTTGTGGTTATTTTATGAATATCGGGTGTTGTTGCCGTTGTGCCAAGTGAATAATACTCTTCAAGCCCTTCACCATTTCTTTTCTTACACACATCGGAGAAAAGTAGCTTTATGTTGAAGTCAGCCAGAACTTTGGTGCCCGCAAAGGACATGGCACGCTGCCTTAATATCGCTCGATTTTTGGGTAATGTTTTTTAACTGTGGCAATACCTTTTGATGCAGTGCTATGTAATACAAGCTCATTCACTGACTCTTCTAGATTTGTATAAGGATGATATCACCTTTAAAAAACGAGCATTTAAAGATTAGTCATCGCGCTACCTAGTAAATAAGAGTTTTACCGACGGTGTAACGGCGAGACTAATTTCCATGCCTACGCTTTTCATGCTTCTAATGTTAACTTTTCTTTGCAAGTCAGCGCTCATTTTTATCGCGCGAACTAACATTGCCACGACAGGTTTTTCTTTAACTTTTTCTTCAAGTTCTTCCATTGATAGCGTCGTTTCACTGTTCATTTTAATAATTACATTCACTTTTGGTGATACACCGACTTCCATTTCAAGGTCTTCGATAATGTATCCTGCGTTCTCCAAATAGGGTATGGATGAATTTATTTGTACTACAGACTCTTGTAATTTTACCATGCCGATTGTTTGTGCTCTTTTTAGTTGCTCAAAGGCTACTTTTTGTGCTTTTTGTGTAAAAGCGTTCGAGTTAATAAAGCTAGGCGTTTGCTCTTCGACGACATACGCACCTGACACTAGATCATGAAACCCTCGACGCTTAGAGTTGAAGAGGATGCTTATCGCTGATATGAAGAAAAAAGCTAAGCCTACTAAGAAGGAAACGGATCTGATGAAGGCGTTAAGTAAGCTTGGTGGGGCTGAGTGCTCATCTACGACTTTTATTTTTAATAACCTTGCACCAACTGTTTGTCCGCCCGATACACTACTTGTCATTAGCGTGAAATAAATAAGGCTGAATACGAATCCAAGGTATTTTAGGCTTTCAATTGAGGGTGAGAATAAGGTCATTATTAAATACGTAATGACGAACGTAAATAGCATGGTGATCAGCTGATCAATACACACGGCTGCAATGCGTTTCCATGGTTTAGCTATTAGCAAGGTGTCTACGTTGGCGGTATCATTTTCCAGGGTGGCTTCTTGAGCAGCAGCGGAGGCTGGAGCTGCCCCTATTGTCGAGATGTCTTCAACCACAGCAACGGTTTCAATTTCTTCTTCTGTAGCTAAGTCATCTACTTCTTCAATTTTTTCAAGATCAAAAAGATCGTCATTATTATGTTTAAATTGAAGCTCAACTTTACCCCCAAACTTGATAATAGCGAGCTCAATTTTATTGGCTTTTTCTTCGTCTAGATCAGTAAATAGAAGGAGTTCATCTTGCTTTAAATAGTTGATTAGATCAGCTTTAGATGCGGCAGGAAAACAGCGCTTAAGAATGCTTGCAAGGCTAGCGATATTATTTTTATGACTGATCCCTTTGTAGATAACATCACATTTCATCATGTTTTTATATCCCTATAATATTTAGTTTGTAATCGAATTCTATTTGTTTAATATCAGAGTGAGCCATGGCTCGTTGATTAACAAAGCATCGGCCAATTTTTTCTAAATCGCGATCATATGGGTACATCTTGGATAGGGATATTGGGAAATGACTATGCTTTACTTCCATGTTAACTCATCATCCAATTTGATAAGTACTACAACCGACTAGCCTTAAAATTGTATATATTTCTATTGCCTATTTCAAATTAAATTTATTCGGATAAACAATGTACTAGCTCTATTTCCGTCTAAAAAATAATAGGTTTTATATGGGGGTAGGTTTACGAAGGTCCGATCGCGATAAAAATCAACTCTGATTCTATCAATCCGTTTTAGAAAGAGCAGTTTTTAAACTAAGAAAACTAAGCCTGTGTGACTACTTACATTGTTTTATCTATTATAATTTTACTAAACAAAGCAGATAGATACTGTTGATTTGTTAATTTTTTTTAATTAACATGGTAGGTTAATGTTAACTGAACGCAAGGGATTGCGTTAGTTGAAGGTCTTTGAAAAATTGTTTTCAAATTACGACTTTCTTGCGTTCATATAAAGGAAGATACACATGAAGTTCAAACAGCTATTTATATTGCCACTGTGTAGTTTAGCGTTGGCAGGTTGTGGAGGATCTGATGATAAACCTGCCACTCAAGTAGAGCCCCTCCAAGATACGACTCCCCCCACCATTACACTTACAAGTGGCGCTGAAATTGAAGTCGAAGTTCATACAGACTTTGTCGAGCCGGGATACTCCGTATCAGATGATACAGACACTGATGTAACAGTCTCAATTGATAGTAATGTTGATAGTAGTACTCTTGGTAGTTATACCATTACTTATTCAGCAACAGATAAAGCTGGAAATAGCATTGAAGTAGTAAGAACGGTTAGGGTCGTTGATACAACAGCCCCTGTTATAACCTTATTAAATGAAGAGCCGCTTACGCTTGAGCAAGGAACAGAATACCGCGAATATGGTGCACAGGCTGTCGACAATTACGATAATGAAGTTGAAGTTACAATTTCAAATAGCATTGATTTGGCACAGCCTGGTAATTATACCGTTGTATATTCAGCCACCGATAGTTCAAACAATACCGCAACAGTTGAAAAACAAGTAAAAGTTTCACCTGTTACAGTCACAGTAACGATAGACTCATTTGGTGAGGGGAGTGTTGAACTATTAAATAATGCTAGCCCATTAATATGTTCAAGTAGTAATGTCTGTTCAATTGATATTGATCAAGGGACTGCGCTATCGCTAAAAGCTACTCCTACGAATGATTGGCAGTTTTTAAGTTGGCGAGGCTGCGAAACTGCGCAAGATGCTAATGTGTGTCAACTGACACCTCACCGCGATACTTCTTTATCTTTAACCTTCTCTCCGAATGAATCTGGTGTTGACTTAACTTTAGCCGACAACGTGGTTGTCCTTGATGAGCAGCAAAAAGCGTCAATTAGAGATTACAATGAGACCACAGGAGTGATTACGTTCGATGGGAGCACAGATCTAAGTAACGTAGTTATTGGAAGTATTCTAGTATCAAACGGAATAAATGACGGGGAAGGATTAAAGCACTTCTTCTTAAAAAGAGTTGTTGAAATACTGGGTAACCAAGGCTCATTAAGGGTCATAAAGACTGAAGAAGCGACCTTGGATCAATTAATCACCGAAGGTACGATTGTTTATCAACAAGTATTAACAGCAGATAGTGTGCAACAGTCGACATTGCCGCAAGGTATGAAAGTACTACCAGTACAGCAGACAGCAGAACCACAAAATGAAGTAGCGAGTGCGACACCCATTGAATTTGCGGTTACTAACCTCATACTGCACGATGCTGACGGTGATATAGGTACTAAAGATGATCAGATCAGTGCAACAGGTGGGATAAAGTTAACGGTAAATCCGGACTTCTCTTTAAAAGTAGATTTTCCATCTACTATAAGTCACTTTCGAAGCGTTGCACACATAGATGTAGACAGTGAACTTGGTTTAGATATTGGGGGCCCCGTAAATGTGGCTGCTTTGAAAGAGAGTGTGACATTGCCGATTCGGTTCTCACCGATTACGCTGGGTATTATTGTCATTCAGCCTGAAGTGCAATTATCTTTGGTTGCTGATGCATCCGTTGGAATGACACTGAAACCACGTTTAGTGGCTAAGTTAGACATCGTTGCTGGAGCACAATATACAGAAAGTAAAGGGTTTGAGGGGATTAAAGGGTTAGACTTTGATGTGGATGCTAATGATCCATTCACCACCGTTGAGTTTAAAGCAGAGGCGAAAGCAGGCCCAGAGGTTGCTTACTTTAGTCGCTTATATGGTATTGCAGGGCCAGGTGTTGGAAACTCATTAAAGCTAGGTGTCGAAGCGATCCCATTAGTAAATAATAATAACTGTGTTTTTGATGTGAATACTTTTCTTGAGCTGGATATAAGCTTTAAAGGCTCTTTTAGTCTGATCACAAAAAAGTTTGATTACACATCTAGCTTATTTAAATTTAAAAAACAGATAGACAGCCTTAGTCGTTCGTGTGGCACTACAGAGCTTAATGCGCCAACAGAGTTAACGGTAACTACAACAGGTAATGAGAGCTTTATTCTTGATTGGGACTTTATTGATAGTGATGCTGATATCAGCTACAAAATTTATAGAGATAGCGTATTTTTAGAAAATGGTATTTATGGCTCACAATATGAAGATTCAAATGTGGCTGCTAATAAGCAATATTGTTATTTTGTTATTGCAGAAGATGATTTAGGTAATGAGTCACCGGCGTCTAATGAAGTATGTGCGATTGTTACAGCGTTAGATAGTACGAAACCAACGGCACCAACGCAAGTATCAGCAGAGCCACTTTCATCAACAGCGATTAAATTAACATGGAGCGGAGCGACTGACGAAACGGGTGTTACAGGGTATACAGTCTATGCATACGACGGTGGTACGACGTATGCCAAAGAAGTATCTGTAGATCCTATGGCGACTATTTTGCAATTAGCACCAGATACTGAATATTGTTACTCTATCGCTGCTTTTGATGCACGAGGAAATCGCTCTGAGCTATCACAATCAGCTTGTGCAACAACAAATACGAAAGAAGAGTCTGAGTGGAGCATGTTTATTGCGTGTGCTGGTAGAGATTATGTTGTTGAGGAGCAATTCGATTTAGACCAGAACCTAACCTCAGAGGTTTTTGTTTTCGGCAAAGCGCAGGATTACGATGGCTCGCCAATGAACTATAGTTTATTTGGTGTGTACACAGATACATCAGGTACTTTTAATGGCGAAATAAACTGGTCTTTTGAGGATTCCAATAATCTTAGAAAAGATGAGTTCATAGTCGACTTATCTTCTGGTGACACAGGTGATGTTGCAATGGATCAGACTCTCGTGACTGGGTGTGATGCTGTGATCCGCTTTATGTCAATTAAAGAGCAAGAGCCTGCAAATATACCAGAGGTACGCTCGATGAAAAATAATAACCTAGGAGAGACAATTGGTGGACTTGGATACCAATAAGTCTACCCAGAGGGGCTCATTAGAGCCCCTTAATATGGGTGGAACACTTCATGTTACACACACTGCACAGGAGTCTGATGCACAATTAATACTCACACCGTCACGTTCAAGCAAATTAGCCTATACCAGTTGTTTATTTTTTGGCGCAGGTATATTAATTGCTAGCGTGTATACGCTTTTTGCCGTAGTTGATGTATTTGCTGCATGTGCTTTATTTATAGGAGGGGGTACATTAATTTGGCTAGGGGGGGTAGTTAAAAAAGGCAGTAAAGAATACAGGTTTATACAATCTGAAAAAAAATTAATAGGATTAGAGAAGACAATTCCATTTAAAGAAATCGCGGAAGTAGAGTTAATAAAAAAAATTGTAAATGCGAAACGTCAGGAAGAGCCGTTTCAAAGTGGTGAAATAAGAATTTTAACTAATCAAGGAACACGCTATCTACTTGCCGAAGGAGCGAATCGCACGCAGATGAAAAAAATTGCAACGTTAATCGCAGAATATATAAACGTCCCTTTAGTGAGTGATGAAACGCTTTATAGGGTCTGAAATTACCTCCATGCTTATCAGAGTCTGCGAAAAGCCACACAGTTTTCTGCACAGGAGTTGTCAAACTCCATTCAGCCACTATTTACCTATTAGCTGCTAGTTTATAGACACTTAATCACTTATAAAGGACTACCTATGAAAGCTGTAATTCCTGTTGCTGGGCTTGGCACACGTATGCTGCCTATGACCAAAGCAATTCCAAAAGAGATGCTCCCCATTGTAGATAAACCGCTTATTCAATACATTGTTGCTGAATGTATTGCCGCGGGTATTAAAGAGATTGTACTGGTCACACATAGCTCTAAAAATGCAATTGAAAATCACTTTGACACAAGTTATGAGCTTGAAGCCACCCTTGAAAAGCGTGTTAAACGTGCTTTGCTTGAAGAAGTGCGCTCTATTTGCCCTGCTGATGTAACCATTATGAGTGTGCGCCAAGGTGAAGCAAAAGGCTTAGGGCATGCTATTTTATGTGCAAAGCCCATTGTGGGTGATGATGATTTTATTGTTTTATTGCCAGATGTAATACTAGATGCATATACGGCAGACCAAAAAACTGAAAATTTAGCAGCGATGTTAAAACGCTTTAGCGAGACACGTGCAAGTCAAATTATGCTAGAGCCTGTAGCGCAAGAAGATGTAAGTAAATATGGTATTGCTGATATCGATGGTGTGCAGCTTACTCCTGGCAATAGTGCAGCTATTAAAACCATGGTTGAAAAACCGGATGCAGACAAAGCCCCCTCTAACCTAGCGGTGGTAGGGCGCTACGTACTGAGTAAAACTATTTGGCCACTACTTGCTAAAACACCGGTTGGCGCAGGTGGCGAAATACAGTTAACTGATTCAATTGATGAGCTAATGAAACAAGAAACGGTGGAAGCCTTTCATATGAGTGGTCGCTCGCACGACTGTGGTGATAAGCTGGGTTATTTAAAAGCGATTGTTGAATACGGTATGCGTGATGAAAAGTTAGGGAGAAATTTTTCTGATTATATCAAGCAACTCACAAAACACGATAAATAAGCGCTAAATACACATTCACGCTTTTTGCGATAACGCACCCCAGGTACCGCTCGGGTGTGTTATAAAAGGGATATTTTTTAATTACGGTTTTGGTTGTTCGTTTTCCCTCCTCGCTCTGATAAAATAGTAAAAATATTTTTAAACATAAAGGAATACCATGAAAATTGCTGTGGTAGGGACGGGCTATGTAGGCCTTTCAAATGCAATGCTTTTAGCACAACACAATGAAGTGGTGGCATTAGACATTGATGAGCACAAAATTGCGCTTTTAAACGATAAGACATCACCAATTGTTGATACTGAAATTAGTGAATTTTTACTGCGTGATGATTTAAACTTCACAGCAACCACCGATAAAAAAGTGGCCTATGAAAACGCAGATTTTGTTATCATCGCCACTCCAACGGATTATGATGTAGAAACAAACTACTTTAATACGCGCTCGGTTGAAGCGGTTATTAAAGATGCTGTGGCACATAATCCTAATGCGGTTATGGTGATTAAGTCGACTATTCCGGTTGGCTTTACGGCTGATATTAAAAAGCAGCTTAAGGCTGACAACTTACTATTCTCACCTGAGTTTTTACGTGAAGGTAAAGCGCTGTACGACAATTTGCATCCGTCACGCATTGTTGTGGGTGAGCAAAGTGAGCGCGCCACTATTTTTGCTAATTTACTGAAGCAAGGTGCAATTAAACAAGACGTTGAAGTGCTATTCACTGACTCAACGGAAGCGGAAGCGATTAAGTTATTTTCTAACACCTACCTTGCTATGCGAGTTGCTTACTTTAATGAACTTGATAGCTACGCAGAAGCACACGGCTTGAACTCAAAGCAAATTATCCAAGGTGTAGGTTTAGACCCACGTATAGGCAATCATTATAACAACCCGTCGTTTGGTTACGGTGGTTACTGTTTACCAAAAGACACCAAGCAATTACGCGCGAATTATCAAGATGTGCCAAATAATATTATAGGTGCGATTGTAGATGCAAACACCACCCGTAAGGATTTTATTGCAGGGTCAATATTAAAGCGCAATCCGCGTGTTGTGGGTATTTACCGCTTAGTTATGAAATCGGGCTCAGATAACTTCAGGGCTTCGTCTATTCAGGGGATAATGAAGCGTATAAAAGCCAAAGGCATTGAAGTGGTTGTGTATGAGCCGGTGCTTGAAGAAGAGGAATTTTATCACTCACGGGTAATTAAAGACTTAAACGAGTTTAAGCAACTCGCTGATGTGGTTGTATCAAACCGTATGGTGGAAGAGTTGAGTGATATAGCAGATAAAGTGTATACGCGCGATTTATTTGGTAGTGATTAAAAAATAGCACTATCAGGGTTTTAAATTATTCTATTTAGATGAAAGACTCCCTCAGTACGAAGCGCACCTAAAGAGCAGTTAAACTGCTCTTTAGGTGGAGTGAATCAATAGCTTTAAAAGTTAGCAAATACACTCAAGCGGGCAAATGTTTCGCCATAAACATCTTTACCTTGGTAAAGCTCTGCTCCCAAACTTTGTGCGCCCATGATTGGTTTTGCCAGTTTACGAGTATAGGCTGTTTGTAGTTCGTAGCCAGTTTTATAACCATCGTTTTTGTTTTCAAGCGAACGAATAGTCGTATTGAGTGTTTCTATTGGGCTTAACTGCCAATGCCAGTTGACGCTCATTGATTTAGCTGCTGTGTAATCAGTATAGTCGTGCTCATCACCTGCCCAATGCCCAATGACATTCCCCGAGTTTCGGTTTCCATCAAGGTACAAGTGGTTACCATACCTACTCGGCTGCCAATTGCTGTGCTCAAATCGTAAGCTGTGGTCATTACTAATAAATGGTAGGTAGAGCCCAAAACTGTACGCGTTATTTCGGGTTCCGCCTAGTGTGTCTTCTAGGGCAATTTCACCATATAATTCAAATGGCAGTGAGTAGAGGCTATTATTGTATTCAAAGCTAATTGCCCCAAGCTGATCGCCCAGCTCGTATTCATCTCCTAGCTCATCTGCATCTGCAGTTGTTATGTTGTCTTTACTACCAGGGGTAAAAAAGCCTTCTGCAAAATCTTTAAGGGTAACAGTACGTGGCCCCCCTCCAAATTGCATTAAGCGGCTTAAATCAATAGTTAAATTATCGGTAGCTGCAAAGCTTGTATGAAGACCAAATAAATAGGGCTTGCCTGGTTCGTAAACTCTTTCTACACCAGTTTGTTTACCCTCTTTTAAAATTCCACGTTGCTCTGTCATTTGGCTGATAAACATATCATACCTAATGTTAAAGCTAGTGATTGGCTCTACGTTACTTATTGTTATAGAGGGCGTCGTTTTAGCTTGTGTGCTTAATAGCATAGCGCTGTCTTCAAAGGGAGAGTACCAATGTTCACGGTAGCCAATATCTAGTTGGGCATATTTATAACCTAGGTAAACAAAGCTTTGTGTAGGCAGTATTCGTCTTCGTTGGCTATGCCAGCGACACTTACACCAAAGTGGCGGCCAAAGTTAGCGTATGCTTCACCTTCAACAATTAAGTTGGTTTTTGTGGTTTGCCCGCGCTGGTTTGGCAGCGTTTTATCTTTCGTGCCTGCTGCAAGGGTTATTTTGGCAAAGGCGCCCGCGTCGCTTTGTACATACGGACTTAGCTGATACGACAGGGTTTGATATAGTGCAGGGTATGTCTGATGGTTTGTAATACATTGTAAATATCATGCGCTTTATAGGGTTTGCTTATTATATGTGTATTTTTACTTACAGCTAAAAGACGTTGTATTTGATGTTCAAGCACAGGCGCTTGGTTTAATGGTAAGTAAGGAGAAACACCGCCTTTAGCCACTGCACTTGTACTCATTGCCATCCCGACAAGCAGTGATATTTTTTTTTAGCATAATTATTCCGTTAGCAAAAAATTGTTTAAGTAAAAAACGTTAATGCGAGGTTAGCAATAATCGCATAAGTAATAAAGCGAAAAGCACGCATGCCCAGCAAGATAATTTCAGTGGGAAGCCCACCCGTAATGGCAAAATATGAAGGCAGCTTCATGAAGCCTATGGCTATTTTTCTTGCATAAATGTTGTTTTTTGTTAACCTACTGGCCTTCCTTCTTTTGCTTGTAGAGGTGTATATGGCGTTGTTATCTCGTGCGATATTGGCGTTGTGTTTTGCTTTTTCAAGTTCGAGTGTACTCGCTCAAACTCAATGTGATGTCGAGTTGAGCCATGGTTTAATCATTACCGACGATGTTATTCGTATTCTAGATAAAGGCCAAACCCGTGTACAAATTAATAATAATAACCAGCTTTTTATACGGGGCTATTGGGTCGATTTAAGTACTGAAGAAAGTAAAGTGCTTGAGCAATTTAGCAATGGTATTCGCCATACGGTGCCAGAGCTTGTAAATTTGGCGACCGATGGCGTTAATTTAGGTTTAAGCGCGATTGAACATGTGGTTGAGGGAATGTCTGACAAAGAGCCTGAGGTATTAAAAACCCAGCTCCAGTACGTAGAGCGCGCGCTGATGGACAAGTTTAAGCGCGGTGATGATTTCTTTTTTATCGCGCCACAGTCGCTCTCGCAAATAGATGATTTTTTCACTAAAGAAATTAGCCAGCAAATACACTCTGCCGTACATGGCTCGTTAGGAGCTATTTTAATGTCGCTTGGTGATGCGTTTAAATCACGCGAAGGTAATATTGAAGACCGCATTAACGATATGGGGCAACGTATGGATATTATCTCTAAAGAAATCGATAAATCACTACAAAAAAAAGCCCAGCAACTCGAGCTTAAAGCCTCTGAATATTGCGAATGTTTAAACGCACTCGATGTGACCGAATCGCGCCTGCAAGCGATTGTCCCAGGCATGGCTGATTTTGATTTAGTGCAGATAAAATCGTAAAGGAAAGTAGGAAGTTATTAGCTGCTAGCTATTTGGTCCGTTATCTGACCCCGATAAAGTAGACTCTAGGGTTTAATGAGCAATATCGAAATGCAAAATTGATAACACCTTTTTAATATTACATTGTTAGCACGCGACTTGCTGGCGTTTAAAGGCGATTATGTCACCACTGAGAGCCCAGAGAAGTAAAGGAGAAGAACTTTTTCTCAGCGCAGCGCGCAGCGCCCTCGGTGGTAAATTTTTTAATAAACACCTAAAGTGGTTTTATCACCACAGAAAACATGCAGCAGTGAAGAAGTAATAATTAGTTGTAGATATCATCTCTCATTTTAAGCTTCAAGGTCGTACTTAACTTACTTGGAGCTTAAACGCTTCTTGGTTTTTTATTACACCAAAACATATATGAATGAGCTTTCTCANAGCTTCAAGGTCGTACTTAACTTTCTTGGAGCTTAAACGCTTCTTGGTTTTTTATTACACCAAAACATATATGGATGAGCTTTCTCATATTCGCACACACAGTTTGCATCGGTGTTTTACCGTTATTTATTAATGTTAACTTGTGTCGTTTGATTGTTTTATTCCATTGCCCAGCGACAATAGCTGCCATATAGAGTTTGCAGCGAATTCTGGCTGGCCCAAGTTTACTGATTGATGTTCGCCCTTTTAAATTACCCGATTCATTATGCTGTGGAATTAATCCACAATAAGCTGCTGCTTCTTTGGCTTTATTAAA
>NZ_LJSP01000004.1:0-530751 GCF_001399995.1 Pseudoalteromonas sp. P1-11 | reverse complement strand
AAGCTCACTGACTTCGATGTGATAAATGATAGCTAATCATTTATCAACGAGAGATACAAGGGGCGAAGCTTGCTCACGTCAGAAGCACAGCTTCTCGTTATTTAATAAATTAACATCGTAAAAGCCCAGCTTTTAAAACGCCAACAAGTTGCGCGTCTAACAAAACAAGCTAAAAATTATGTGGCTTAAATGGCGTTTTTAACCATTTTGAATAGTCATGATTAAACGCAGGAAACTGTTTAAATAACATCGCGTTTAATTGATCTTTCGAAAGCTTGTTACAGGGATTTTTCTGCTCTGCCAGCATAATATTTTTAAGTAATATTCTACCTGATTGGGTATCCATTAAAAAATAAATTGCAGCCCAGCTACTAGCGTAAAGCATACTGCTGTCGCCTTTTTGCCACGTATTATTTAACCCCGTTAACCGATTAAGTCTAAACACGTTTTTAGTAAGCTTATTATTACGTACCCAGGTTTGATTTGGCTCTACAATAGCAGTTTGCATATTGTTATGGGTAAACTCAAAATACTCAGCAAACCCTTCATTTAACCACCTAGGCGTGTACCCTAAAACTGCTTTATTAATGGCATGTACTGCTTCGTGCACTGCCGTCCTCATGGTGTTTTGTTCGCCACTAAAATTAATAAACGCAGAGTTAGTTGCATGAAAATACATTCCTGCTGTATTTTCTGGGTTGCCGCCACTGTTCCTAATAGCGGCGCTATAAGCCCTACGGTTAGGTAATACCGTTAAGTTTAGTTTTACCTTTTTTAGAGCATACGCACCAATAATTTGTCCATACACCTTAAATACTGTATTGAGTTTTACTTGTAGCTTTTGGTTAAATGAAGGCGGTAAATTTGGCGTGTTTAAATTAAGGTCAAAATAATCCAGTGGCTCAGAAAAATTACTCTCGTACGTTGCTACAGCAAAGTTAGGTTTGGTATCGCTAAAATGTGCAATACCCGCCTTGTCGGTCCAAGTGTATATATCACCGTTACGCTTATATTTTACGTCACCTAAAGATACATCTGTACATCGTGTTTTATCTGCTTGAGGCGAGTGATTACGCGCAGGCACAAAAGAGCTGCTGCCCGCCGGCGTTTTTATAGAGTTTACGGGTTGTGATTTAACTAAAGGCTTACTTGGCTGAGTTACGGTTAAATCGTTATAAATACGCTTAACTTCACCTATCGGGTCGTGATAATTAAACACCCGCCCTGTAAAATGATTAGCAATAAGCGCTGAGGCAATAAGCATTACAACAAACATAAATACTATGCGAAGCTTAGTATTAAACATAGTTACGGGCGCCCCTGCCATTGGGTCTCAAATACTTGCTTTTGCGCTACTCTATACTCGCTACACCAAACAAAATCGCTTGTCTCCATCCCTTTTTTACGACACCGCTTAGGCAATCTATAAAATTTAGACCACGCCTCAAGCTTAGCTTTGTTTTTATAGCTGGCACTGTGCAAGGTCATGTTTGATACCTTTTGATTGAGTAACCAGTTGGTGTTCGCCGAATGTGCAGCATGTGGGCGGTATGAGTTATTACTCTTTTTAAGTTTATTGCAGTGCTTTGCCAATTGGGTAAATAACACTTTGTCGCGAGCAGTTAATCGCTCACCTTTTTTAATGCTATAACCCTGCCTAAATTGAGAGCGAATAGATTCACGCTCCTTTTCTATGCTTTCGCACTTACTTTTCGTGTAGGCCTCGCCTGCATATGAGTACGTTGAAATAAAACTAAGCAAAACTAAAATCCATTTAATCATTATTCACTCCTTTAAATAACACCTCAAATAAGTGTACCTATTTAAGGTTAGCAGCGCATTAAATATTGCCCTTGTTTTGCTTCATTAGTACTTACGGTTTAGGAAAAAATTAGCCGCAGAGTTGGCTCAAGCCAAATGGTCGATGTTTAATTTGTCTTGTAGACCGAGAGCTTGCTCACGTTAGAAGCGCAGCTTCTCATTACTCAATAAATTAACAACGTAAAAGCCCTGCTTTTAAACGCCAACAAGTTGCGCGTTGGCGATGGCAACCAAGGGGCGCATAGCGCCGAACGCCCCTTGGAACCCTTCGACGCCCCGCAACTTCACTTATCTTCAAATACAAAATTAATATGAACGTAAACGCGATGAACGCACAACTTTCACATCCATGTACGCTGCCCAGTTCGGGTATCCCTACCCTCTCGTTCAAAACTACGTTTTTCGCCCATATGCAAACATCGCTTTACTCGCATTGCCTAAAGGTTTTTAGGTACTTGGAATTTGTCGGGAACAAAATTCCGCCATGCGAGGTAATTACTCATTAATTATGTGTTTTCAGGTGAAGTTGAAGGGGATGATTTCTTAGCATCATCATTTTCTTGCCCTACCGGCTAATACTTAACTCACGCGTTTGTACTTAAATACTAGTAACTTAGTCGATTAATACTTGTAGCTGTACCGCATTTTAGTAAACTAACTGCACGCAAACAGGGAGTGGTTTTAATGCAGCAAATTGGTATTTACGAGCAGTTAATTACACAAGTAATTGAGCAAAACTTAAATCGTGAGCAATTTTATGTGGGCGAACGCCAACTAGAATCGGCAGAGGCCGCAACATGGCTTTCGCGCTTTTTGGGCAAGCTTGTTGAACATGCAATAAATGCTATTCCCAACTCGGACGAGCGTTTGCAAGAGCAAATTAGCCTAGCTAATAGCCTTGTCCTTTGGCTTAAAGATCATATTCGCGATGATGAACTAATCAAAGAAAACCTTATCGACAGCCAAGGCCGAATACTTACTGCGCTGTTTAATACCCAAAACCCCATTGCTGCAAACCTTAAAGATTACTCCAAAGATATTTTCCCGCAAACAGGTCTTACCCAAAGCGAATTGTTTAGCGGTGCGAATGCGGGTATATCACTCGAAACCGAGCTAAAGCGCGAGATTAAATCGTCCGACACTATTTACTGGCTTGTCTCATTTATCAAATGGACGGGGCTGCGCATTTTTAAAAATGAGCTTGAATCCTTTACCAAAAGCGGTAATAAACTCAAAGTAATTACTACTTCGTACATGGGTGCAACAGATGCAAAGGCGGTTGAATTTTTAGCAAACTTACCAAATACCGAGGTAAAGCTAAGTTACAACAATCAACAAGAACGCTTACACGCTAAATCTTACTTATTTATGCGTAACACGGGTTTTCATACTGGGTATATTGGCTCGTCTAATTTATCGCATTCGGCTCTTACCAGCGGCCTTGAGTGGAACTTAAAAATTACCGCGCAAGAAATCCCACACATAATATCCAAAACCAAAAGTACGTTTGAAACCTACTGGCAATCGCCAGATTTCGAGTTGTTTACTGGCAAGCTTGAATGTAAAGAAAAGCTCATTAATTCACTTAACGAGCAACGCGGTGTTGGGCAATCAAGCAGCCAGTTTTATTTTGATATAACACCAAAAACACACCAGCTAGCTATTTTAGAAAAGCTAAGCGTAGAGCGCAGCGTACATAATCGTTTTAAAAATTTAGTGGTTGCTGCAACGGGCACGGGTAAAACAATAATATCGGCGTTCGACTTTAAAACTGTTTACGATAAAAACCCAAATGCCCACTTTTTGTTTGTAGCCCACCGAGAAGAAATACTAAAACAAGCGCAAAGCGCTTACCGTGGCGTGCTTAAAAATAACGATTTTGGTGAGCTGTGGGTAGGTAACTATAAACCGCAGCGTTACAGCCAACTTTTTGCGTCAATACAAACATTAAACAGCCAAATTGAATCGCTTAATTTAACGCATGATTACTACGACTACATAGTAATAGACGAAGTACATCACGTAAGCGCGGCCAGTTATCGTGCTATTTTAAGTTACTTTACGCCCGCAATATTACTTGGCTTAACCGCCACGCCAGAGCGACAAGATGGCGCAAATATACTCGATGATTTTTGCGGCGTAATAGCCGCCGAAGTACGCTTACCAGAGGCAATCAATCAACGCCATTTATGCCCGTTTCAATATTTTGGGTTAGATGATGACACCGACCTAAGTCAAATAACATGGCGAGGCGGCCGTTACGATATAAGCGAGCTAAGTAACCTTTATACAGGGGAAAACAGCCGCGCTAACAAAATTATATCCAGCCTTGCTGATATAGTGACTAATGTTCACAACATTAAAGCGTTGGCATTTTGCGTAAGTCAAAAACACGCAGAGTTTATGGCATCTAAGTTTAACTTAGCAGGCATAAACGCCGATGTACTCACCAGCAAAAACACCAATGAGCGCGCGGCTAAACAGAAAGCACTACGCCAAGGCGAAATACAAATACTTTGTGTGGTTGATATTTTTAACGAAGGGGTCGATATCCCAGAGGTCGATACCTTACTATTTTTACGCCCAACTGAAAGCCTAACGCTGTTTTTACAGCAACTCGGCCGTGGTTTGCGCCTACCCGACAACAGCCAAAAGCAATGCTGTACCGTGCTCGACTTTGTAGGTAATGCTCGCCCAGAATACGACTTTGCCAGTAAATTCCGCGCGCTAATTGGTAAAAGCAACCAACCAATAAAAACTGAGATTGAAAACAACTTCCCACATTTACCGCTGGGTTGCCGTATTGAGCTACAAAAGCGCACACAACAAACAATATTAAAAAATATTCAGCAAGCTATAAACTCTAAACGCCGTTTACAGCAGCTTATAAATAGCTATTCGCAACACACTAATGACGCGCTAACGCTAAGTAATTTTTTACGCATAAACCCACAAGTCACACTAGAAGATATATACAAACCCAAAGATAAAAAACTCGGCGGCTGGCATTGGTTAAAAGGCGATAAAATACCCGCAGAGCAAGCCGACATTTACGCCGCGTATTACCGCGCTATAAACACTCAATTACTCGTCTGCGACTCGCTCAGTTATCTATGCTTTTTACGTGATTTATGTAACAACAACTTTAGTTTTTCCCCAACACCACAAAACCAACAGTACGCGCTTATGGCGCATTACAACTTTTGGGATACCACAGGCACAAGTTTAGGCTTTAAAACCCTCGAGCAGAGCCTACAAGCACTTAAACACAAAGAGCTACAGCAGGAAATCGCACAAGTAATTACGCTATTAATAAACCGCATTCACCAGCAAGAAAGCGATTTAGCGTGCCTGCCTAATCATGCAATAAAATTACACAGCCGCTACACGCGCCAGCAAATACTGGCCGCATTTGGGGCGCACTCTTTTGATAAAAAATCGACCGCCCGCGAAGGTGTTTTAGAATTTAAAAACCAAAACTTAGAGCTGTTATTTGTAACGCTCAACAAGTGCGAAAAAACCTACTCGCCCACCACGCTGTATCATGACTACGCAATCAACCCCACCCTGTTCCATTGGCAAACGCAAAACAGCGCCCGCCCAGAACACGGCCGCGGCCTTAGTTATATTCGGCACCAGCAAACAGGCAAAACCATCCTGTTATTTGTGCGCGAACAAGGCAAAGACGAAAACGGCCGAACCATGGGGTTTGTAAACTACGGCGAGGTTAAATACCAAAGCCACAACGGCAGCCAGCCTATGAATATAACGTGGGAGTTAACCAGCCCCATGCCAAGCGAAATGTGGCATGAGGCAGGAAAGTTGGCGGTTGGGTGATGGTTATTATGTTTGAAAAATAGGTTGATCATTATGATCCACATCTAAAGATCTGTAGAGCATTTTATGTATTTTCATGTGACTAGCCCTTTTTACTTCTCCTTTAGATATACTGCTCTGATCTATATATGACCACAAGAAAGTGTCAAGTGAACTCACTTTGATACCTATAACACCGACTTTATAGAGGCATTGAAGAATAATATATAAGACATCTTTTTCTTTCATATTCCTTCCCTCAAGGTACTGCCTCGAAGCTTTTACACAAGGATCTATATTATCTTCTTCACTCAATGCTCCAATTATTTCTGTTAACCTTTCAGCTGTTATCGAGCTACGGGTAAAGGTTTTAGGCAAGCCACGAATGATTTCAATCGTGTCCTCAAAAGATGGGTACATTTCCCCCCACTCTTCTTTCAAAGATTTTAACCTTTTTTCAGAATAATTAGCTTCGGCAGCAATTAAGGCTCTCCACGAAACTCTTTCGTTATCTTCGGCTATATTAAATGTTTCATTAACAAACTGAAGTACATCTCGGGGGCGTTTTAATGTCCTTTCTAAAATAAAGTCACTAGCAGTTTGCCCTCCACCTTTTTTTGGTTTAGGAAAAATATCTTCAAAGTTCACCCTTTCACCAGTATATTGGCTTTTAAATACTTCATTTATCCGTAAATTAATCAAATTTAATAACTCTGATTGAGTCCATTTTAATTCAAGGATATATGACTCATATTTCTCTTCTTGAAAACCTGAGTCCCTAGTTTTGTTAAATACCAACTCCAAAAGGTCCTTTCGAAGCGCAATAACAACCTTCACAGTTTCAAGCTTTCTAAAAGATTTTATTTCTTCGATTAATGCACGAATAAAACGACACCGTGTTTCAGTATTTGCCCAATTTTCATCCAGCTGATCAATAATTACATAAAACTTTCTCTGTTTATCCGAGAATGCATATTCAGCAAGTAAATCTAACACTTCATTAAGCTTTTTAATTTGAAGGCCATTTACTACCTGACTTGCTCTTTGTTTTATTTCAATTTTTTCTTGATCAGAGAGTTTTTTTACACCTTCAACATTTAGACCAACGCCTTGAAATTTTCCTCCAATGCTAGCTTTTGTATCTTCTTCTAACTTTAAGGTTATTTCTCTTAGGTGCTCATCTGTATCTAGCCAAAACTTATCTCCCCATTCATTAAAATACTCGAACGATTTTTTTCTTGCTTTATCTCTATGGAACCAAGTAAATATGCCATCTAAAAAATTTCTTCCATCCTGCTCATTTTTAATGTCATACCTTAACTTTAATATTTCTACAACTAATAAGTGTCGCCATAAAAGCTTATAAAATAAATCAAGTTTAATATCTAAAGCATCAAAAAATTGAATAATGTCTGAGTACTCAAGAAAGCGTACCGATACATCATTAGGATCTAACCGTGAACAATGGCTTGCTGTTTTTTCTATTCGATGCATTAAAGCACTCTTACCTGCGCCTGTCCTTCCTAAAACTATAGCCTCAGGCGCTTCAACATCTAATAAACGATCAAGATCGCCTTTGTCTACAAAACACTTATCTAGTAATTGAAAATCAGTCTCCGCGTCTAACGCACCAACTTTCATATTTCTTGAGATTTTTAAGCGTTTATTAATCATTAATGATCCTTCTTATTCTGTGATTGATACAATTATTTAATTATATTTTTTAAGCTCACTAACTCTTGATTAAACTAAAGCCTAAATTCATAAACACCAATCTACCAACACACTCCAATTCCCCGTGAGCACACCCGAAACTTTGTTAATGATGAGTAATTTACAGCATGGATGCTGTACAAAGCGGAGCTTGGTCATGGATAGCCTATCTACGCTGGTTACGTTCACACTATTAACGTAAGTTGAGGATACAGTGTGATCCTCGGGTGCGCCGTGGGTGACGAGTGACCGAAGCGAAGCTTCGCAGCACGAGGAAGTGGAAGCATGGATGCTGACAGGAACCCAGCTTCATGGACGAATTACCTCGTACAATCTCAAATACCGCCCTTTAGTTGCCATCGCCAACGCGATATAACCTCGAATAGAGGTTTTTAATTCCCTAAACTCATACGCCAATTTATGAGCGCGAGATAAACTCCCGCCTACGGCACAACCTACAATTAAAAAGCGCGATATAAAATCGCACCTACATATTCAAAAGCTTCGCTTTTCGCGCGAGGTAAACTCACGCCTACAAGTTAAAGCGCGATATAAGATCACTTCTGAGTAATTATAATAATCTGCTAAATATTCTTCGCTATTAACTCAGCTTTCAACAAGCCACCCTTGGTCAGTAGCTTAGGCGCGAAACTTGGGTTACGTTTTGACTTATAAGCATCAAGTATTAACTTAAGGCCATGTGCTTCAAGTAGTGAAATATTTACCTCGGTATCCATCTCTGCTGATTCAATAAAATCATCAGAAAAGCTAGGGGCGATTATCAATACTTGTGCTACACGTTTACCCTGATTTTCAGCGCGGGTTACATAGGCTTTTACTTGGCGTGACGTTGTTGAATATTTTGCAAAATCACCATTTTTACAAGTTTTTGCTTCACCAATAATTATGTCGTTATCACTGAGAGAAATTACGATATCTGCTTTATCTTTGGTCGTATTTAAATCTTTACGTAAGTCTTCATCGATATTAAGTTCTAAAAGCTCAAAAATTGCCTTTGTAACTTCTTCAAACTTAACGCCAATGTCGGCTTCTGTTACATCTGCGCCAACATCTCTCAATGCATTAAAATCGCGTCGCGCTAATGCGTCATAATTCTCTATCAACTTGTCAGTTGCGTTAGCAAAGCTTTCTAAAATGGCGAAACGTGGATTACCTCGCTTAGATAGACCCATGCTATCGCGAACTTCTTTTACTTCATCGTTTGAAAGCAAATATAAAATATCGTGAGGAGTAATGCTCAGCGCACGCAACTTTTCGGTATCAATAACTTCGTTCGCTTCAAGTTCAAACGCTTCTTTAAGAACGGCCTGCATGGTTGGGAAATGTTCTTCTAGAGTTTTTAAAAGCTGTTTGAAGCCGCTTGCGCTTAGCGAATCAAACTCTTTTTCTGTAGCGCCTGATAGCGATGACAGTATTAAACCAATGCGTTCATCTAAAGTAGTTCCTAGTTTTTCTGTATCAATTTCTAAATCTTGTATCAGCTGCTTTAATCTTTCTTTACGTTGATTTTGGTTATCTTCAACGTTATGAATATCGTCTGATAATAATTTAGCTGCGCTAATTCCTGAATGTATAATTGTTTGAATTTTGTCAGTTCGGCTTACGCCTCTAATTTTACGACCGTGGGCTTTTAAGGCATTGGAAAGTTCGGCATCTGTTAGTGTTCTAAGTATTCTTAGCACGTATTTATCAGCTAAATCTTTCCCTTGGATCTCATTCAATAGCGTAACTATTTCATCAGGGATGAATACTTCTTGTCGCTTTTTGCTGATAAATAATAACCCCATATCTCTGAGGCTATTTAAGGCATCTAGCACTCCATTTTTAGGAATAACATCAACTAAATGCTCTACAGCAGCGCATTCATCAGTAGTTAAATTTAGCTCATCAGCTAGAACGTTAAGTACACTACGCTCATCATCAGTAACTTTAGCTTCGCGATTATTTTTTTCATCATTAAAATATGCTTCTTTCATACAAGCATGGTAAATTTTTAAAGCTCGGTTTCGCTCTAGAATACTTACGGCTGCGCCTTCCTGGATACACTCTTTGAGTTCTTTTGAAAGCTTAGATAACTCAACCCACTCTTTTTCATAAAGCGACTCTATCCAACTAATTCTTGCTACACCATTCCCGTCTCTACTTAAAATATTTACCAATAAATTAAGCTGGGCACTGCTCATCAATATTTGCTCTTGAACAGAGGTTTTGAAGAAATCACGAACAGTATTAAAAAGCTGAGTGATTTCACTACCTGAAGCATTTTTTATTTGGCCGTCGATATTATCGATAGTTTTAGCTAGTTTTTTATTATTTTTAGCGGCATCAGAACAAAGGCGATCGAGGCATGAAATGAATTTTGATTTTTCTACTTGATTAACAATTGATAAAACTTGATTGAGTTTCATATTAGAGTCCTTTCTCATTACGTTTCTATTAAAGTAACAGTAAATAAATATTAGAACAAATAATTGTTCATTTATCATTCATCTTGCGTTGGTTTGAAACTTGTAAAGCCTAAATTCGTAAACACCAATCTACCAACACACTCCAACTCCCCATGATCACACCTGGAACTTAGTTAATGATGAGTAATTTACAGCATGGATGCTGTAAAAAGCGTAGCTTGGCCATGGATGGCCTATCTACGCTGGTTACGTTCACATCATTAACGTAAGTTGAAGATACAGTGTGATCTCCGGGGCGCCGTGGGATTCCAAAGGGTGGACGGCGGTATTCACCCTTTGGTTGCCGCCAGCAATCTGGCAAAAACCTCGAATAGAGGTTATTAAATCCCTAAAGCTCTCACGCAAAATAGCTATATAAAAAGCTTCGCCTTTAACGCCAGCAAGCTGCGCGTCTACACGTTAAAACGCGATATAAAATCGCGACTACAAAACCACTTGTTTAAAGCGTGCGAACGTTCGCATGCTTTCATCTGCAATCATTACTTCGTAATCGGGGTTTTGAGCGATTAGCTCATATTGCCCGTTTGGTAATTTATTAACTTTGCGCAGTAAATACTGCCCGTCTCCGCTTATATCGTCTCGCTCTATCGCGACTATTTGGCCGCGAAGTGATCCAGCTCTATCGGAAGTTATAAGCTCAAGTAACAATAAGTCGCCATCAAGTATTGAGTGTTTACCGCCATTCATAGAGTTGCCCGATGCACGTGCTAAAAAATGCACGTTTGGGTCAAGCTTGCCCGCGCCAAGTGGCGCGTCTAAATATTCAACATCGCTGCTATCGCCAGTTTTAAAATGCCCACAGGCAATTTTAATATTAGGGAAATACGGTAGCTTTAATGCTTCATCAACTGATTTTAAACTAATGGCAGGTTCAGCAACTTGATTTAGCTCAGGCTGTGGTGCATTTGGAAACGTAAACAATTCTGCGGTTGGTTTTGCTTGTTCGAAATGGTCTTTATTGGCAATCCATAATTTAGCGCTGTTTGCTTGCGCTACTTGGTAAGCCCAATTGCTTACAGCGAGAGATTTATCGGCATCGCAATGAAAATACGCACTTAGCTCATTACTAATAGTTTGGCTATTAACGACCAAATTTTGGTTTTGCCAGCGTTCACGGTGCTGCTGTGCGGCTAAAAAGTCGCGTTTGTTGTTATTACATGTGCGGTGCGCGGCCACAAAATTATGGCCAAGATCGTTTGCATAGCGGGCAAACGGTATAAAGTGGTCAACCTCAACATCGTTTTTCATTGGCTTTTGGCAATAAAAACAGGTGTTTGATTGCAGCTCTACTAAAACAGGCTTTGCCTTGGTAAGTGCATTACGGTCTACCCCAAATAAAAACTCTTGCAGCTGACTTTGCGGGCCAATAAGGGCTTGGTTGTGCTTTATACTTTGAATTTTTTGAAGCCATGCATTTTTAGCTAAATAAACTACTAGGTCGTAAAAGCGCCTAAAGCAGCTAGCAATGCCTGCATTTAACGTAATAAATTGAGTGCTGTTTGTGTGCGGGTACAAAAAGCATTCTTCTTGTTTAGCGAGAATTTGTAAGCGCCAAAGCGGCCCTGATTTGAGTGTTGCCATAGCAGCATTAAACGTGGGCTTATAAAACGGGCTTTGCTTAAGTTGGCGAAAGTTACGTATGTTGTTTTGCTGGCATTCAAACAATACGCTAATTACTTTTGATTGCGCGCCTGTATTTTGCTTAAGTAAGGCGCTTTCGCCGGTGTGCTCTGACGAAAACGGCATTGCATGATGCCAGTATAAGGTAATGAGTTTATCGGCAAGGGTTGGTAGCTCTATTACTAATTCACTTTGCTCAGATAACAGCGGTTGCTCTACGCATACATCGGCAATAGCGTGTAAAAGTGCAAACTTGTAGGTAGCGCTAAAATCACCCTCAACCAGCATGCGCTGAATGTATGCTATAAAGTCGAGCTGTTGCTGCATTGCGCTGATCATAAAATGGGTGCAGCCTTTATTATGGCGTTTAGCCACACTTCGCTTTCGCGCCCTGGGCGCTGATCAACACTTTGCCAGTGCTTAATTATGCTTAATTGCGTGTGTTGATTTAATAAACTACTTAATAACTGCTCGGTTAAATCGGTAAATTCACGGCCATTATGTACACGCTCTTGAGTGCCATATTTAAACGATACATATAAAACGCCATTGGGTTTAAGCGCATTTTGTAGGTTTAAAAATACTTGAGGAAGCTCGGCCTTTGGCACATGTAACAAGCTAGCGCAGCACCAAATGCCGTCGTATTTATTAGCACACTCAAGCTCTTGAAAGGTTTTAACAGCTACCGGTTGTTGTAAGTAACTGCTTGCAAGCTCTGCAAGTGCAGGGCTTGCGTCAAAAGCCGACACACTAAAGCCTTGGCTTTTAAAATAGGCAGCATCGCGAGCTGAGCCACAACCTGCATCTAGCACATGGCCATTTTGGGCAACATAAGGTAAAAACTCACGGTAAAGCGCCGACATATCAACATTAAGTGTTGAGTCGCTAAAGGTTTGTGCATTTTGGTTATAATAATTTAGTGTGGTATTTGGCACTGCTTATACCGCTCCTTGGCTTTTGCGAATTTGCAACGTTAATGCTGCATTCATACTTGTTCAATCTACAGGAACAAGCTGATAAATTAAAGAACTTATAAGTAGGTTTTTTTAGCTTAATACGCTGTTTGTATTGAATTTAGCAATAATTATCTCCTTAAAGCCTTTACCCTCTCCTTTTTACATACATTTTTTTACAACTTTAATGATTCCTTCACCATTATATTATTTTGCTAGGTTATACTGTTTTAATAACGTACAAAAAAAGCTTACCTCAGAGACTTAATGAATAAATTAATAACCTTATTATTGTGTGTGTTGTTTAGTACCTCTTGGGGTGTGTTTGCCTGCGAAAGAACGCTTAGCGTTGGCGCGCATGATGCTTTTTGGCCGCCTTATGTAATGGGCATTAGCGGCCAGTTACAGGGTAAAGAGGTGGATGCGTTAACTATTATTTTTAAAGACTCGCCTTTTTGTTTTGAAATAAAAATGCTGCCTAATTCTAAACGGGCTTTTACCGAGCTGCGCCATGGCCGAATAGACATAGGCTGGGCGGCAAGTTACACCAGTGAGCGCGCTAAATATGCTCATTATACAAAGGCCTACCGCACCGAGGTAATGCGTTTATACGAAAACAAAAACAATCAGCATACGGTTAAAAACTTGGCTGATATTTTTAACCAAGGTTTAACCATAGGCGCTAACTTTGGTAGTTATTATGGCGAAGAGTTTGAGCAGTATAAAAAAAGCCATAAAAAACAAATAGAATACACCAGCGCAACCAGTAAGCGCTTTGAAATGCTTAATAAACAGCGTATAGATTACGCAATAGAAGACGAGCTAGTAGGCAATTATTTAAGTAAGCGTGGTAACAGCTTAATGAAAGCGCCAACTATACCCGCTATTAATAAAGACCAAATACACTTAATGCTGAGCAAAAGAACAGTTACGCCTGATGAGGTTAAAATTATTAACGCGCATATAGCTAAAAATAAAGCGGCCCTTAAGGCGCTGTTTGAATGAATTTTTTAAGCTGTACGCGTGTGTTTTTATTGATGTGGGTAACGTGTTTGGGGTTATTTAGCGCTAAAACCCAAGCATGCGATAAAACCATTAATGTAGGCACCAACGAGCGCTACTGGCCGCCGTATGTGGTACTAAAAAACAATACGTTAACGGGTGTTGAAATAGATATAATTAAAACCATTTTTAAAGACTCCCCTTTTTGTATAAATTTTACGTTATTACCTAACTCCTTACGCGCCTTAGAAGAGCTAAAACACGGCCGTGTAGATTTAATGTTTGCAGCAAGTAAAACCCCTGAGCGCCAAGCTTATGCCCATTTTAGTTTGCCTTATCGCGAAGAAGTAATGTTGTTGTATAAACATGCTGGCTCAGCAAGTATTAGTTCGTTAGAGCAGTTATTTAAAAAGGGCTTAACAGCCGGCGTTAATCGCGGCAGCTTTTTAGGGCACACGTTTAAAGCGTTAAGCGATAAATATAACAAGCAAATAGTACTTACCAGCGATGCCGATAAACGCTTTGCTTTATTAAATAAAAAGCGGGTAGATTTTGTAGTAGACGATTCGTTAGTGGCGCACCATTTTGCTAAAAAATACACGGCTATTTTACCCGTTGAGCAAGTAGCGCCTATTAACGTAAATAATGTGCATTTTATGATGAGCAAAAAAACGATTACTTTAGAAGAAGTTAACACTATTAATGCGCATATTGTAAAAAATAAAGCGGCGCTTAAGGCGTTATTTAAGTAATAATACCAACCCACATTAATACTTAATCATTTTCAGGGGCTAAATGTGTCGCTATCTGCGTTAAAAAATTCTCATTTAGAACAACTAAGTAGCGAATTTACGTTTATCCATCCTCAAAATAGATCACTTAATTATGCGGATTGGTATAAAAGGACGTTTTATGAAGATGTTTCTGTTAGCGTTTATATTTTTGGTGGCGCAATTTAATGTACTGGCATGCACTAAAACGCTAAAAATGGGCACCAACGAAACCAACTGGGCGCCCTATTTAATTAAACAAGGCAATGCCTTTGTAGGCGCAGAGGTAGATACGGTTAACGCTGTTTTTAAAAATTCGCCTTTTTGTATTGAATGGGTTTATTTTCCGAGCTTATCGCGGGTTCAGCAAGAGCTAAAAACAGGCCATATTGATATTACCTTTGCGGCAAGTTATACAAAAGAGCGCGCCGAGTACTCTTATTTTACTGATGTATATCGCGATGAAGTTATGCTGCTTTATAAGCATGAAAACGCTAAAGATGTAATTAATTTGGCGGCGCTTTTTGAACGTGGCTTTATTGTTGGCGTTAACAGAGGCAGCTTTTTTGGCGCTGAGTTTGAAAAAATAAGAAAACATTACCCCAACCAAATAGTACTTACCGCAGATGCAAATACGCGCTTTGGTATGCTTAACAAAAAGCGAGTTGACTACGTGATTGACGACTCTGTTGTCGCAAAATATTTTGCTCAGCGCTACAGCACAATTTTGCCGGTAAAAACGGCGCCAGCTATTAATGTTAATGGCGTACATTTTATGATGAGTAAACAGTCGGTCACGCTTGATGAAGTAGCTGTAATTAATCGCCTTATTAAAAATAATAAAGCGGCCATAGAGCGCATTTATAAACCCTATTAACCCGCGGCTTTACACTTATATAGATTCATAACCCAACGTGCTGCCATTTTAGGTATGTATCTTTTACCTTTCATTACCATAGGGGGATCTGTATAATTCGCCAGCTAATTTACCCTATTGCTTGGTCTTGTTTGTGGCGTTTTGCTGCAGTTGGCCCCTGTCAGTACTCATTCTAGGACTAACTTTTTGATCTCCACCGCAAATATTACGATGCAGTTTGGCGCAGAGCCGTTGTTTGAAAACATTTCAGCTAAATTTGGTAACGGTAACCGTTACGGTTTAATTGGTGCTAACGGCTGTGGTAAGTCGACCTTCATGAAAATTTTAAGCGGTGCGCTTGTGCCAAGTGCGGGTAATGTGTCGATTACGCCAGGGCTTAAAGTAGGTAACCTAAGCCAAGACCAGTTTGCGTTTGAACAATACAGCGTTGTAGATGCCGTAATTATGGGCGACGTAGAGCTTTGGAAAGTAAAGCAAGAGCGCGACCGTATTTACTCATTACCCGAAATGAGCGAAGAAGACGGCATGAAAGTAGCCAACCTTGAAAGCGTTTTTGCCGAAATGGACGGTTACACAGCCGAAAGCCGCGCTGAAGAAATACTATTAGAAGCGGGTATAGATAAAGAGTTTCATTATGGGTTAATGGCAAACGTTGCCCCAGGTTGGAAATTACGTGTGCTTTTAGCGCAGGCGCTGTTTGCAAATCCAGACATACTGCTACTTGATGAGCCAACCAATAACTTGGATATTCATACCATTACGTGGCTTGCTAATGAGCTTAATAAACGTAAATGCACCATGATTATTATTTCGCATGACCGTCACTTTTTAAACTCGGTATGTACTCACATGGCCGACATTGATTACGGCGAGCTGCGTATTTACCCAGGTAACTACGAAAAGTTTTTAGAAGCGGCAGGCTTACAGCGCGAGCAATTATTAGCCGAAAACGCTAAAAAAAGCGCTGAGATTGACGAGCTTCAAGACTTTGTTAACCGTTTTGGTGCTAACGCCTCTAAAGCTAAACAAGCCAGTTCGCGTGCTAAAAAAATGGATAAAATTAAGCTTGATGAAGTAAAAGCGTCAAGCCGTATGAGCCCATCATTAAGTTTTGACGAAGGCAAAAAAATGTACCGCCAAGCGCTTGAAGTTAATAAACTTGGCCACGGTTTTGATGGCGAAACATTATTTAGCGGCGGCGACTTTTTACTAGAAGCAGGCGCTAAGCTTGCGGTTATTGGCGAAAACGGTGTGGGTAAAACCACCTTTTTACGCTGTTTAGTAGACGAGCTTAAAAGTAATGAAGGCGAAATTAAGTGGTCAGAAAACGCAAGCTTTGGCTACTGCCCGCAAGACAGCACAAAAGATTTTGATAACGATTTAACGTTATTTGATTGGATGTCGCAATGGCGTACAGCCAAGCATAACGATTTAATGGTACGCGGCATGTTAGGGCGTTTGTTGTTTACCGCTGACGATTCAAACAAAAAAGCGCGTAACTGTTCAGGTGGTGAAAAAAACCGTTTGTTGTTTGGTAAGTTAATGATGCAAGACGTAAACGTACTTGTAATGGACGAGCCAACCAACCACATGGATATGGAAGCCATTGAAGCGCTAAACAATGCACTTAAAGACTTTGCGGGTACGCTTATTTTTGTAAGCCACGACCGCGAGTTTGTATCGTCTTTAGCAACACGTATTATTGATATTAAAGACAAGCAGGTCATTGATTTTCAAGGTACGTTTGACGAATACCTAGCAAGCATAGAAGAGAAAAAAATCGCTTAAGTTGTAGCAGCGATTTTATATCGCGTCTGTTTTAGGTATAAGTTTTTAGGTTTAAGCTTTTAGGTTTCAAAAACTAAAAATAAAGCCTAAATCATTTTAAAAAGGTGCTGTTTAGCGCCTTTTTTTGTGGGTGTATGAATATGCGGGCGCGCATTGTTTTAGCCATAATAAGCTAACCCCTGCTCTGTAGACGCACAGCTTGCTGGCGTTTTAAAAGCAACGCTTTTACCTAAGTGTAACCACCTTTTCCAAAGCCATGAGAAGCTACGTTTCTAACGTGAGCAAGCTCAACGTCTACAAGTCAAACTAACGCCGGAGCTAACCTCTACCTTGTAGACGCACAGCTTGCTGGCGTTTAAAAGCAACGCTTTTACCCTGATGTTAAACCCCTTCGCTAAAGCCATGAGAAGATGAGAAGCTACGCTTCTAACGTGAGCAAGCTCAACGTCTACAAGTCAGATTAACTACTGTTTTAAAAACTTGCCTTGTGTAATAAACAGGTTTTCCTATATTTATTAAAATATATTAAGAAATGGCTCTCATGGTTTCTTCAACAAAACTATTAAAAGGTCGCTGCTCGTCTGCAAATAAATATTATTCAGTCACCATATGCTGCGTGCAAAGAGCCGATTTATTTGAAAACTTTGAGAATGCCTGTATAGCCGCTCGCGCGATCTTTTATATGCAAAAAAATGTTAATACTATTTGCTATACCGTAATGCCAGATCACCTTCATTGGCTTTTTCAGGTTAAGGCGCTCTCACTATCTGAGGTAGTTAGGCAGTTTAAAAGCTTAACAACCGTGAAGATTAATGCGCTTAGTGGTGATAAAGGTCCAATTTGGCAACAAAATTATTTTGATCATCAAATCCGCAATGAAAGAGATTTAATAATTCAGGCTCGTTATATTGTTGCAAACCCATTAAGAGCTGGGATTGTGCAAAAGATTGAACAATACCCTTTTTGGGATTGTATATATTTGAACGGCGGGGGTTGAGGGTATTATTTTTATTTTTCGTGAACAAGCATCGTGTACCAACGCCGGAGCTTAGCCCTAGTCTGTAGACGCGCAGCTTGCTGGCGTTTTAAAAGCAGCGCTTTTACCTAAGTATGAGAAGCTACGCTTCTAACGTGAGCAAGCTCAACGTCTACAAGTCAAATTAACGCCGGAGCTAAACCTTACTCTGTAGACGCACAGCTTGCTGGCGTTTAAAAGCAGCGCTTTTACCTAAGTGTAAGCCCCTTTGCTAAAACCATGAGAAGCTACGCTTCTAACGTGAGCAAGCTCTACGTCTACAAGACAACTAACGCCGAAGCTAAGCTCTGTGCCTACAGGCCACGAACTAAAATTTAGACAATAAAAAAGGGGAGCTATGTTGCTCCCCTTTGTGCCTATAATTTTGATTTATTTAAGATCAAATCTGTCGGCGTTCATTACTTTTACCCATGCATTTACGAAGTCATGTACAAAACGTTCATTGTTGTCGTCTTGTGCGTAAAATTCGCTTAGTGCACGTAATATAGAGTTTGAACCAAACACTAAATCTATACGTGTTGCGGTCCATTTTATGGTGCCTGTTTTACGTTCAACAATGTTGTAAACACCTGGCTCAGACGGTTTCCAGTTATTGGCCATGTCGGTTAAGTTTACAAAAAAGTCGGTAGAAAGCGCACCTACGTTGTCGGTGAATACGCCGTGTTTGCTGCCTGCGTAGTTTGTGCCTAACACGCGCATTCCGCCAAACAGTACGGTCATTTCTGGTGCTGTTAGGCCCATTAACTGGCTACGCTCTAAAAGTAGCTCTTCTGGCGATACGCTAAAGTCGCCTTTAAGGTAGTTTCTAAAGCCGTCGTGTACTGGCTCTAACGGTTCGAACGACTCGGCATCGGTCATTTCGTCGGTTGCATCGCCGCGCCCTGGCGCAAACGGTACTGTTACATCAACACCAGCTTGTTTTGCAGCTTGCTCTACAGCTGCTGTGCCACCTAGTACTATTAAATCGGCAATACTGATAGGCTTAGCTAAACCTGCTTTAAATTTTTCAAGGGCACTAAGTACGCTTGCTAGGCGCTCTGGCTCATTACCTTGCCAATCTTTTTGCGGAGCTAAGCGAATACGCGCGCCATTTGCACCACCACGGCGGTCTGAGCCACGGTACGTACGTGCGCTATCCCATGCTGTAGTAATTAAATCAGTTGCGCTTACGCCACAATCAAGAATTTGGGCTTTTAGCTCGCTAATTTCGTCATCAGACAGGGTGTAGTCAACCGCTGGAATTGGGTCTTGCCAAATTAGGTCTTCGCTTGGTACATCTTTACCTAAGTAACACGCTTTAGGACCTAAGTCGCGGTGCGTAAGTTTAAACCACGCGCGGGCAAACACATCAGAAAAATACTCAAAGTCGTTGTTAAAACGTTCAATAATTTTACGGTAGATTGGGTCTACCTTCATGGCCATATCGGCGTCGGTCATCATTGGGTTTAAACGAATTGATGGGTCTTCTACATCTACCGGCTTGTCTTCTTCTTTAATATTTACAGGCTCCCATTGGTGCGCGCCTGCTGGGCTTTTAGTTAGTTCCCACTCGTAGTTTAATAGTAAGTGGCAGTAGCCGTTATCCCATTTTGTTGGGTGGGTAGTCCACGCGCCTTCTAGGCCCGACGTTACGGTATTGCGACCAAAGCCGCCTTCTTTAGTGCTGTTCCAGCCTAGGCCTTGCTCGTGTACGTCGGCCGCTTCTGGCTCTGGGCCTAAGTGCTCAGCTTTACCGTTACCGTGGGTTTTACCTACCGTGTGACCGCCTACAGTAAGCGCTGCGGTTTCTTCGTCGTTCATTGCCATGCGAGCAAATGTTTCACGTACGTGCTGCGCGGTTTTTTGCGGATCGGGTATACCATTCACGCCTTCTGGGTTTACGTAAATTAAGCCCATTTGTACCGCAGCCAATGGGTTTTCCATGGTGTCGGGTTTTTCTACGTTGTCGTAACGCTCATCACTCGGTGCTAGCCATTCTTTTTCTGCGCCCCAGTAAATGTCTTTTTCTGGATGCCAAATGTCTTCACGGCCGCCCGCAAAGCCATAAATTTTTAGGCCCATTGATTCGTATGCCATGTTACCGGCTAAAATAAATAGGTCGGCCCACGATAGTTTGTTACCGTATTTTTTCTTGATTGGCCACAATAGGCGGCGTGCTTTATCTAGGCTTGCGTTGTCTGGCCACGAATTTAGCGGCGAAAAACGCTGATTGCCGGTGCTTGCGCCACCACGACCGTCTGATAATCGGTACGTACCCGCAGAGTGCCATGCCATGCGGATCATTAAGCCGCCGTAATGGCCCCAATCGGCAGGCCACCAATCTTGGCTATCGGTCATAAAGGATTTTAGGTCTGCTTTTACTGCGTCTAAATCGAGAGATTTGAATGCTTCGGCGTAGTCAAAGTCTGTGCCGTAGGGGCTTGATTTTGTGTCGTGCTGATGAAGAATGTCTAAATTTAGAGTATTTGGCCACCAATCTGTGTTTACTTTAGAAATAACTGAGTTACTACCGTGCATTACGGGACATTGACCCGATTTAGTGCTGCTCATTTTCAGCTCCTTACTTTAAATGAAGAGTTTAACTATTTTACTCAAGCCCCAGCGCTTACATTTAAAGTAACACGCTAAGGTGTATTAATTTTGTGCATAATTTTTATTTACTGCTCAAACAATATAGACACCTAATATTACATTCGCCAGCGTATTAACTTGAATTAAATCGATTGAAACCATTGGTTTAATGAATACAGTTTAAACACCACAATTAGTGTGATCGGATTAAATAGATAACGCGTAATGGTATGTGAAGGGTTTGAAAGTGGCTTTTAATTAAGCGCACATTGGAATACCCCCCTTCACCATGAAATTAAAGTTGTTTATAAAGGTGCATTACTAAGCCCAATGCACCTTTACTTTATAACTTATTGAAATCTATTTTGAATAATTAAGTAAATGTTCAGATTAACTTGATTATTATGACCACTCACTCCTGTTATTTCCCTGCGACAATTTATTGTTGTTTTAAGCAGTTTTGCCAGCCCACATTGGGCTGGCTTTTTTTTGCCTAAAATTTAGAATCCTTTGAGGCTATGTGAACAGTTGTATGATTTTGTTAACTTGTTTAATGTTCAAAGCCAACACGCCCTAGTGCCAATAAGCCTTGCATGTTAAAGTGCGATTAGTCACTAATAATTAACTAGGCGTACCCATGCGTTTTTATATAACTATTCTATTTGTTTGTTTTGTTTCGCTTTTAAATACTGTTAATGCCCAAGAATCTGCTGCACCAACAGAAGAGCAACAGCAACAAGCGTTAGCGCAATTAAATGAGCCCATGTATAAACCGCTTTTAGAACGCTATATTCTTGATGAGTTAAAAGCCGTTCGCCAAGACCAACAACAATTACGCGAAGATGTAACAAAACAAGTTACACACGCCCAGTTAGATACCGCCGACAGAGCGCTTATTTACACCACCGACACTATTAATAACGTGTTTTTTATTATTACTGCTACGGCCTCTATTTTGGTTTTAGTAGGCTGGAACTCGCTGCGCGATGTTAAAAATAAAGTAGAAGACATAGTAAATACGCGTGTCAGTGTGATCACTGACGAGTACGAAGATCGCTTAAAAATTCTTGAAGAAAAACTGCGTGTACGCTCAGAAGAAATACTCAGTAACCAAGAGCGTATATCGGTCACTAACGAGGTGCACTCGTTATGGATGCGCGCAAACCTAGAAAGCGACTTTGCAAACAAAATAGAAATATTTGACGAAATTTTAAAACGTAAGCCAGAAGATGTAGAAGCCATTGCCTACAAAGCCGATGCATTATTAGAGTTAAACGAAACCGCCAAAGCTATTGAGTTATGTAACCAAGCCATTGATATAGATAGCGACTACGGCTATGCCTACTGGCAGCGTGCGTGTGCGTATGCACTTACACACAAACATGCCGATGCATTAGCCGATATAAAAATGGCCCTTGAATACTCGCCAAACTTACGTAATGAGCTACTACACGAAAGTGCATTTGCTAGCCTACACGACAACGACAGCTTTAATACCATAGTAGCGGGTAGCTAGAGTTTTGTAGGCGCGTTTTTGGCGTAAAGTGCGAAGCCCACAATAGAGTAGCAGCGGCTTTATGCCGCGAAAAAATTCAATATAAAACGCGAGGTAAACTCGCTGCTACACGATAAACCCTATTCTGTAGACACGTCTTAAAAGTGATTATCTCACCACCGAGAAGTGAAGGAGTAGAGCAGGAGAAAAACTGAAGAAATAAATCACCACCAATACCTGTGTTTTCTCTGTGTAGCGCGAAGCGCCTCTGTGCCCTCTGTGGTGAAATTAATGAGTAGCAGCGGCTTTATGCCGCGAAAAAGTTTAATATAAAACGCGAGGTAAACTCGCTGCTACACGATAAACTCTATTCTGTAGACACGTCTTAAAAATGATTATCTCACCACAAAGAAGTAACTCACCAATGCCTGTTTTCTCTGTTTAGCGTGAAATGCCCTCTGTAGGGCAATTAATGAGAAAATACGCATCTCCCTGAGCAAACTAGGCGTCTAAAGGCAAAATTAGCTACAGGGTAAAACTTGTATTCAGGCATTTATAATTATCGTTTAAAGTATAAATCGATGGCTTTAGTGAGGAGTTCGTCGAGTTGCTCTTCGAAGGTATCTATATCAATTTCAAAATGGTTTAAATAGGCCTTGGCTTGCACTCGCGATAGGTTGCGGTTTTTTACGCTGTATTGACGCTCATCTTTTTGTTTGTCAAAACGTGGTAAAAACAAAAATTGCCCGTAATAAGGTGATTTAATATGCTTATTAGCATAACGACAAAAGTCTTCTATGTGATCTGCGCCCTGCGGCCCTAAACACCCTGGCTCAACGCGATACATTAAGCGAATTTTTTTGTCGTCTGCTAACTGCATAGTATGCCTTTTATAATTATCTAAAAAATAATACGCGGATTATTTTTCCGTCTTTTATTTGGTAGCTCGATACTAACTCAGAGCGTTTATCTACCACGTTTTCGTCTGTTGAACAGGTTTCTGATAGCTCGTGGTCTATTACTATGTCGCCGTGCACAATACGCTTTATTGGCGAGCTATTAATGCACTTTAATTTTTTAAACATTAAGCCATAACGGGCTATTAGTTTTTCTTTTCCTTTAAATAATAGCTCATTAGGAAAAATATAAAACTCTACATCTTCATCGTACATACGAATAAATTGTTCAATATTACGTGCGTTATAGGCTTCTACTAATTGCTCTACAACAGCAAGCGACTCGCGAGATTGTTTAGCTTTAGCTTGCTGCTTAGCGGTTAATGCCTCTTTGGCTTGCGTTACCGCTTTTTCTGCCTCGGCCACAGCTGCTGCTTTTTCTACTTTGTTTTTTGGTTTTTCTACCGGTTTTGGGGTTTCGCTACCCAGTACTTTTGAGTCGTCAGGTTTAGTAGTATCTACTGTTGGCGTTTTAAGCTCAGGGGCTTGGTACTCAAGCGTGTTTAACTTTTCATCTTTTGCTTTTGTTGGTGAATTACTGGCTTGAGTAGAGCTTGACGCTTGCTCGGTACTTTTTTGCTCTTCTTGAGTCTCTTCGGTTTGCTCTGCTGCATAACTGATCAGGGCAACAGTGGCTATAAGCGAGGCAAAAATAATAGATAACGATTTCATAACTTTCCTAATATGAACATATAACGCTGTTAATGCTGCAACATAACAAATTTGAGCGTTTTCGGGTAGCAATTAAATGATTGTTATACACTTTACCAATACTGCTCAACCGTTATGTGCCCTGGGTCTCTGCGACGATTTCGTTTAAAGTTTTTGTCTAAAAGTAACTGTGTGGTGTCTTTTACCATTTGTGGGTTACCGCAAATCATAAATTGCGAATTACTCGGGCTTGGGGTTCTAGAGGCTTTACTAAATAGCTCGCCGTTTTGAATTGCTGTAGTTATACGCCCTTTTATGCCTTGTTGTGGCTCCTCACGGCTTACAACCGGAATGTAGTTAAGTTGTGTAGGGTGTGCGTTTATTAGGGTGTGTATTAGATTTTGATAGCTTAAATCGGCATTAAAACGTACGCCGTGCACTAAATTAATCTGTGTGTATTTTTGCCATACCTCTTGTTGCTGCAAAATAGATAAAAACGGCCCTATTGCAGTGCCTGTACTTAGCATCCATAACTGCTCGCTTGGCGGTATTTCGTCTAAGGTAAAAAAGCCCGTGGCACGTTGCTCTATTAATACAGTGTCGCCTGGTTTTAATTGCGCCAACCTAGGCGATAATAAGCCGCCCTCTACATTGATAAGGTAAAATTCTAAATCGGGGTTATTAGGCGCGTTTACATAAGAGTATGCCCGAGCAATACGTTTATCGCCCTCCATAATCGAGAGCTTAGTAAACTGCCCTGCTTTAAATGGCTCTACGCTTGCGTTTACTACCAGGCTGAAAAGTGTATCGCTCCACCATGTTACTTTTTTTACGGTTGCATCTACCCAGTTAGACATAGTCAACTCCATAGCTTAACGGTTAAACAACAAAAACAATAAATGGTTGTAATTTATACACTAGCATTAACTTAGTAAGAGTGACACTGGGTGTAGCTACTTTTTAAACGTAGTACTTTTACTTTGGGTAACATTGGTTTGTTTAAAAAGATGAGTAGCAGCGGCTTTATGCCGCGAAAAAAATTAATACCAAACGCGAGGTTAACCCCAGCTACGCGGTTAGCTCGTGCTGCGCAGCTTGCTGGCGCTTTAAAAGCAGCGCTTTTATAGGTATTAAAAAAAGCCGCATAAAATGCGGCTTTGGGGGTTTAGTCTCACTTCACTTTGGGCGTGTCTCCAAAACTTAGTGAATACGTTACCAAGGAACTGTTTGCTAATTTAATAAAATTGCGTTTATTAAATAGACTCTAAAGCAATTTTAACCATTTCGTTAAATGTGCTTTGGCGCTCATCTGCAGGTGTTGCTTCACCGGTGATCACGTGATCACTTACGGTAAATAGTGCTATTGCGTTAGCACCATACTCTGCAGCTACACCATATAAACCTGCTGTTTCCATATCTACAGCTAGTACACCTAGTTTATCTAGGTCTTTGTAGAATGTGTCGTCAGCTTGGTAGAAGGTATCGGTAGTAAATACGTTACCTACTTTTGCTTTAATGCCTAGGTCTTTAGCGGCGTTAACACCGTTTAAAAGTAGGTCAAAGTTAGCAATTGCTGAAAAATCGTAACCACGAACGCGTGCACGGTTTACGTTTGAGTCGGTGCTTGCGCCTTGTGCAAAAATTACGTCGCGAATTTTAATATCTGTACCAATACCACCACAGGTACCAATACGAATAATATTTTTAACGCCAAAGCTTACAATTAACTCACGCGCATAAATAGACATAGATGGTATGCCCATGCCCGAACCCATAATACTTACAGGTTTACCTTTGTATGTGCCTGTAAAGCCGTACATGTTACGTACGCCTGTTACTTGTACTGCATCATCTAAAAAGTTTTCAGCAATGTATTGTGCACGAAGCGGATCGCCCGGCATTAATACTGTTTCAGCGAAGTCACCAACGTTTGCACTAATATGCGGAGTACTCATTAATTGTTTTCCTTTTTATTTAGGCGCGTTTAGCTTATTTAAAAAGCCGTCACCGTATTCAAGTGCAGGTAAGTTAAACCACTGTGCAAGGGTTTGGCCTATATCTGCAAAGCTATTGCGCTCGCCAAGCGGGGTATTTTGCATGCCCGGTTGATAAGCTATAACTGGTACATATTCGCGGGTGTGCTCTGAACCTGGAAAGGTTGGGTCACAGCCGTGATCTGCAGTGATCATTAACACGTCATCTGCATTTAATTGGTTTAGTATAGTTGGTAAGTAATCGTCAAATTCTTTTAACGCTTTTGCATAACCAACTGGGTTGCGACGGTGGCCAAACTTTTCGTCAAAATCAACTAAATTGGTAAAAATTAAGCTGTTATCTGGCGCACTTGCTAATACTTCGCTGCTTTTTTCAAGCAAATTCATCAGCCCTGGGGCTTTGTGTTTTTGGGTAATGCCTTGGTGTGCATATATATCTGCAATTTTACCAATGCTTATTACTTCACCGCCGTGTTTAGATAGTACATCTAATAGGGTCGGTGCTGGCGGCAATACTGAATAATCGCGACGATTACCAGTACGGGCAAAATCTGCGTTGCTTGTGCCTAAAAATGGCCTAGCAATAACACGGCCTATATTTAGTTTATCAAGTAATTCGCGGGCAATTTCACACACTTCGTAAAGGCGCTCAAGGCCAAAAGACTCTTCGTGTGCGGCAATTTGAAACACGCTATCTGCAGAGGTGTAACAAATTGGTTTGCCTGATTTTACATGCTCTTCGCCTAACTGCTCTAATATGGTAGTGCCTGATGCATGACAGTTGCCTAAAATGCCAGGTATACCGGTAGCGGCTATAAATTCGTCTACAAATTCTTGTGGAAAACTTGGCTGTGTTTTAGGGAAGTAGCCCCAATCAAATAACACAGGTACGCCGGCCATTTCCCAGTGCCCTGATGGCGTATCTTTACCGCTTGAAAGCTCTTTTGCATAACCCCATGCACCTTGCGATGCTTGACGATCAGAAACTAAACACGTTTCACCGCCCGCTGCCTCACAGGCATCGATTAAACCTAATTTAGATAAATTAGGTAACGATAACGCTTTACCCGTTTCGTCGTGGTATGCTTTTAATAAGTGGGCGAGTGTATTTGCTCCAACATCACCAAATTTGTCTGCATCGGGTGCTGCGCCTATACCTAGGCTGTCTGCCATTAAGATGATTGCTCTTGCCATGTTGACCTCACTTTGCTTCTAGGTGGTTACTTTATCCGCTGATCGAATTTTCCGTACAGGACATAAGTCCTGTTTCATAAAAGCTAAACATTATAAATTTGCGTTCTTAAGCAAAGCAAAAGAGATTATTCGTGTCTTTTTTGCTATTGTGATCAACCAAACAACTTTTCCTTTCTGTGTGGGTGAGAACTTTAGTGACACGAACTATTATAGCTATTGCTGGCGCATCAGCGTCGGGCAAATCTCTTTTTAGCCAAACTATTTACAATGAGTTGGTTAATGAGCTTGAACCAGGCGCTATCGCCATTATTGAAGAAGATGCTTATTACAAGGATCAGTCGCATTTGCCTATGGAACACCGTACGCAAACTAACTACGACCATCCTGATGCATTTGAACATGAGTTAATGCTTGAACATTTAACTCAACTTCGTAGTGGTAACTCTGTCGAAGTACCTACTTATGATTATGCACAACACACACGAAGCGATGAAACTCGTCGCGTTGCTGCAGCTAAAATTTTAATAGTAGAAGGTATTTTATTATTAAGTGATAAAGCACTTAATAAAGAATTTGATATTAAGGTATTTATAGATACGCCCCTTGATATTTGCTTAATGCGTCGTATGCAACGAGACATGGAAAAAAGAGGCAGAACATTACAATCTGTTGTTGAGCAATATCAAGCAACTGTTAGACCGATGTTTTATCAATTTATTGAGCCTTCAAAGCATAACGCTGATTTGGTTGTGACTCGAGGCGGAATGAACCGCGTTGCGATTGATATTATTAAAAGTAAAATTAAGTATTTACTACAAGAATAATAACGGGAAACATCTGTATGACAACATTTATGAGCTTAGTAGGCATGTTTGTACTACTAAGTATTGCTTTTGCGGCTTCGACTAATCGTAAAGCAATAAACTTACGCACCGTAGCGATAGCCTTTGCTATGCAAGTAGTTATTGGTGGGTTTGTACTGTTTTTTGAAGCAGGTAAAAATGTGTTAGCAAGTATGTCTAGTGCCGTCTCTTCGGTAATTAGCTTTGCAAACGACGGGATTGGGTTTTTATTTGGCCCACTTGCATCGCAAGATACACTCGGTTTTATTTTTGCTATTCAAGTTTTACCGGTCATTGTGTTTTTCTCAGCACTTGTTGCTGTGCTTTATCACATTGGCATTATGGATTGGATAATTAAAATTCTGGGCGGCGGTTTACAAAAACTATTGAAAACCTCGCGCACAGAATCGCTCTCAGCAACGGCTAATATATTTGTAGGCCAAACTGAAGCACCCTTAATTGTTAAGCCGTTTATAGCAACCATGACTAAGTCTGAGTTGTTTGCAGTAATGGTAGGTGGCTTAGCCACGGTAGCAGGCTCTGTAATGGCAGGTTACGTAATTATTGGTGTAGAGCTTAAGTATTTAATTGCCGCCAGCTTTATGGCTGCACCAGGTGGGTTTTTAATGGCCAAAATGATTGTGCCAGAGACCGAAACACCTAAAGATACGCTTGCTGATTTAGACACCGATGAAGACAAGCCAGTTAATGTTATTGATGCAGCAGCATCAGGCGCAGCCAACGGCATGCATTTAGCGCTAAATGTGGGCGCAATGCTATTAGCTTTCGTAGCATTAATAGCATTATTAAACGGTTTACTAGGCGGTATTGGTGGGTGGTTTGATTACCCTACTTTAACGCTACAAGAAATTTTAGGTTATGTATTTGCTCCTGTTGCATGGTTACTTGGCGTACCGTGGGATGAGGCAATCATAGCTGGTAGTTTTATTGGTCAAAAGTTAGTAGTAAATGAGTTTGTTGCTTACTTAGACTTTATAAATTATCGCGATACGTTAAGTGCGCACACTCAAGCAATTGTAACATTTGCGTTATGTGGGTTTGCTAATCTATCGTCGATAGCTATTTTACTAGGTGGATTAGGCGGTATGGCGCCTAGTCGGCGAAAGGATATCGCACGCTTAGGGCTCAGAGCAGTGTTAGCAGGATCTATGGCTAACCTTATGAGCGCAGCAATTGCTGGGTTTTTCCTCTCGCTAGCTTAGAAACTTAATGAGATGAACACCGGTGTTGCAAAACAAGAAGATAGTACTTTAAGGGGTTAAAGCACTATCTGACTTGAACGATACTTCACCAAGGGCCGCAAGGCCCTTTTATCGTTTTAAGGCCCTTATAAATATATTCTTCCTGTTAAAAACAACTTTCTCTTTCTTACCTTTAAGTACATATACGCGCATGGCTTTTTATATTTTTGCGATAAATTTGCATTATTGAAAAGTGGTAAATTATAAATTTTAGGCCACACTTAGGTTTATCCTAATGTAACCTACTGTTTTATTGATGTTCTACCTTTAAGCACACTCATAAAATAGCCGCTGTTGATAAGTCGATTTATATAAATGCGTAAACTTTTATTAGTATTGTTGTTTGTTTTTTTTAATAGCTACGCAAGCTCAGACCCTCTTTTAGTTGTCACGGAACTCTCGCCGCCCGATCAAATACTTGTTGATGGAAAAGTGACAGGCAAAGGCACTGAGTTTATAAGGGCTATTTTTGCAAAGGCGAACCTAACGCCCGATATACAAATGTACCCATGGGCGCGAGCATTTAGACTTGCCAGCACTATCCAAAACACCTTTATTTACACCATAGCGCGCACAAAAGGGCGAGAAAACAACTTTCATTGGATAGGCCCAGTTTCACATTTTGAGCTTGCTTTTGTTGCGCTTAAAGAGCGTGACGACATAATTATTAACAATACTGAGGAAGCAAAAAAATACAAAATAGCGATGCAACGTAACGACTTTTCTACTGATATATTAACCAACTTGGGTTTTGAAGTTGTGCTAACCACCGATATACAAAAATCGTATGCGTTACTGGTTGCCAAAAAAGTAGACTTAATTGTTGATGACCCCGAACTAATACATCAAATAAGTCAGTATTTGCCCACCCCTGACGCTGAATTTAAAGCCATATATAATGTAGAAGAACTCAAGGTAGATGCCTATTTGGCAGCAAATAAAAACACCGATATGCGCTATATAAACGCGCTACAAAAAGCCTTTTACACACTTAAAAATACCCAAGGGCTACCCTAGCACCGAAGCTAAACCTTGCTTATTTAAGCGCAATTTTAACGCTTAGTTACGTTAATTAGTGCCTAAGTAATAAAGTCTAAAATAGGGGCTTAGTGATTAATTATTGCTATATGGCGCTATGAACGAATCGAGACTGCGCTCTTGTTTTAGCACTTTAAAGGCACGTTGAAAGCGATCTACTATGTGCTGCGGCACCGCTTTATTAAACGCTAAATAATTATCTTTAAGGTCGTTACTTACAGGTAGCTCAGTAAGTTGCTCTACATCAAGTAAGCTCACGTTATAAGGCTTTAATTGGTTATAAATAACGTGTTCGGAGCCTAAAATAAGATCTATTTTATTGTTTATAAAAAGCTGAATATATTGTTGCTCTTCACCAAACGTCATTAAGTTTTGCCCATTTACAAACCCTATTTTTTTGACCAATGATTGATATATATCTCCCCTTACCATGCCTAACGAATAAAGAGTGGTGTCGTTAAGGGTATTTACAGTGACATCAGGACGGCTTTTTAACTTATAAAAATAAGTTCGTGCAGTAGTTAACGGGCCAAGCCAATTAAATAAAGGAATTCGGTTAGTATGTTGCGCCATTGAAAAAATGGCTGAATAAGGCTTTTTATGCACAAGCATTGCGGCACGCTTCCAAGGCATGACTTTAAAGTCGCACTCTACTTCTGCTTTAATACACAGTGCGTTGACTATATCGTAGTTAGCGCCAACAAGTTGGCCGTGCTCGTTTATAAAATTATAAGGTGCAAACTGATCTGTATAAATAACTAACTTAAAATGGTTTGCATAAGTAAACGTGCTAAAGAAGAAACAAGCAATAAAAGGAAAGAGTTTTAGAATAACCGCACCACTACATTAATTTATATTATTAAATGATAGATGGCGCTATTTTACAGTCAAATTTTAGACACAAAAAAAGCGCCTTAAGCGCTTTTTTTTATTTTTACTTTAAAAGTAAAAATTATAACGGAGTGATGTTATCCGCTTGAGGACCTTTTTGACCTTGTGAAAGAGTGAACTCTACACGTTGGCCTTCAGCTAAAGTTTTGAAACCTTCGCTTTTGATTGCTGAGAAATGTGCGAAAACGTCTGGGCCGTTTTCTTGCTCGATGAAACCAAAACCTTTAGACTCGTTGAACCACTTAACTGTACCTGATACGATGTTAGACATTGTAATATCCTGATATAAAAATAAAAAATATGCTCATAAGAGCGGGTGTAGCAAAAAATGAGATGGTACTTAAAAACTTCAGGACGGTACTACAAGTATTACTTATACAACAACGAAATGGAGATTTATAAATTACATGCTTTCTTTCTAGCTGCGGCCTACTATATAGAGTTAACTATTTATGTCAAGCCTTTATAGTAATGCAGGCAATAAATAGTGTTTGTGCTTAGCCTTTAATAACTCCCGTGGCTAGCCTATAGCTTAACCCCTGCGCGGCTTTAATAGTTAACTGGCCAATTAAAACAATGAACTATTTAATCTTTAGTTTTTAAAACGGCGGCAGTGAGTACAGCTAATTTAACACCTACTCACCATTTAGATAAAACGTATTCAGCCATGATACACGCCTTACAATTTACCCTGTGTATACAAACAGCTGCACTTTGCAGTTGTACACAAAAATAGATAAGCTACTGCCACTTATCTATTTAGCGTTGGAGTGTGTTTTGCTAAATAAATGCTTTATTTCGTCTGTTGTTTTTTTATCTGGGTGTTTAATGCCATTACAATCTTCTTTTGCTAAGCCTACACTGTCTCTTGAACAACAATTGGGGCAAAAACTAATACTCGATTTACGCTATTTTTGTCAGCAAGGGTCAAGCAAACAATGCAGAACACCGGTTACTACCCTACCTGATGAACTAGCAGCGGCCATTGCTAAGCATAATATTGGTGGTGTAATTTTATTTTCTGAAAACACCCAATCTATTGAGCAAACCATTACCCTTAATAGCCAATTACAAACTGCGGCGAGTAAATCAAGCTCAAAGCTGCCGTTATTTATTTCGATAGACCAAGAAGGCGGCCGAGTAGCGCGTTTACCTCGCGATGTTGCCACTTCATTTACTGGTAATATGTCTATTGGTGCAACCTATAAAAAGTATGACACTCAATACGCAACCCAAACTGCCACTGTTATAGCTAAAGAGCTAAATTCGTTAGGTATTAATGTTAACTATGCCCCTACGGTAGATGTAAACATGAACCCCGATAACCCGGTAATTAATGTTCGCTCGTTTGGCGAAAACCCAGCGCTTGTCAGTAAATTAGGCGCAGCACAAGTGGCAGGATTTGAGAGCAACGGCGTTATTACATCGTTAAAGCATTTCCCAGGGCACGGCGATACCAACGTAGACAGCCACACAGGGTTACCACAAGTAAATCACTCCAAAGAAGACATATACCAACAAGACTTAGCTCCCTTTAAACACATAATTGCCACGCAAAACCCAGGCATGATTATGACGGCGCATATTCAATACCCACAACTCGATAATAGTACGTTTGTAAGTGTTGATGGCAAAAGCATGATAAAACCCGCCACTATGTCGCGTACTATAATTACTGACATTTTAAGAGGGGAGTTAAATTATCAAGGTGTGGTGGTAACCGACGCTTTAGATATGGCTGGCATTAGTCATTTTTTCACCCCAACCCAAGCGGTAATCAATACCTTTGCAGCAGGCGTTGACCTAGCGCTTATGCCAATAGAGATCAGAACACCGGCTGATTTAAACGCACTCGACAAACTTATGGATGAATTAGTCGCATCGGTTAATAATAAACAACTCAGTAAAGACGAAGTGGCTCAATCGGCTGCGCGTATAACCGCTTTAAAAAATAAATTTAAATTAACCACACAGCTAGACCCATTAAGCACTTTGGCTAAAGCAAAAGATATTATTGGCTCTCAAGCACATCGCAAAATAGAAGCTGAGCTTGCCGTAAATGCTATTACTGAGGTTAAAAATAACAATAATGCATTGCCTCTTAATTTAAGCAAAGGGCAACACATCCATATTATTATGCCCGATACCCGAAAATGCATGGCCATGCAGCAAGCGCTTAGCGCTATAAGTAATGCGGCGCTTAAATATAGTTGCAGTAGTTTACAAGGGTTTGACCCTGTAAAGGCGCATAGCTTAATTAAAAATGCAGATGTGGTTATTGCAGGCAACGCTACGCCTAATCAAAGCGCTGTAGAGATTGGAGGAATGGATGATTTGAAAGACGACCCTCGCTTTGCACTCAATACCGCTGAGCAACCTAAAGCGCTGTCATCATTACTGGATATAGCTGCATCAGTGAATAAAAAAACAATATTTATAAGTTTACGTGCCCCCTACGACATAGCGCAGTTTGGCAGCAGAGCTAATGCAGTTCTTGCTTCTTATGCGTATAATATAGATTCAGATAAAAACAATGCTGTTGCGGGGCCTGCGTTTACAGCGCTTGCTAAGGTATTGTTAGGCAGTGCACACGCTCATGGCGTACTGCCAGTTACCATAAAATAATAATAACAAGGGATAAAAAATGAAACTTAATTGCGATTTAGGCGAAAGCTTTGGCGCATGGAAAATGGGATTAGATGATGAGGTAATGCCTCATATTGATATGGCAAATATTGCGTGTGGTTTTCATGGTGGAGACCCAGATGTAATAGCCGATACGTTGTATTTAGCAAAGCAGCACAATGTACAAATAGGTGCGCACCCAAGTTACCCCGACCAACAAGGTTTTGGCAGGCGCTCTATGGCCCTTAGCGCGCAAGAACTGACCAATTGCTTACATTACCAAATTGCTGCCCTTGATGGCATGGCTAAAGTACAAGGCTTAACACTTAGCTATGTTAAGCCACATGGTGCTTTATATAACGACATGATGAAAAACGATCATATTTTACAAACAGTTATTACTGCCATAGCGCACTACCCTGCACCATTAAAGCTTATGCTACTAGCCACAAAAGACTCTGCAAAACACACCTTTGCTGCCAATAGTTTAGGTGTAGATCTTATTTTAGAAGCCTTTGCTGATAGGCAATATACAGACGAAGGGCATTTAGTATCTCGCCACCTTGATGGCAGCGTTCACGACAAGCCAGCACTTTTAGCACAAGTAAAACAGCTATTAACCGACGGCTGTGTAACCACTCGCTCAGGAAACACCCTGAACTTAAATGCCAACAGTTTGTGCGTGCATGGCGATAACGCAGCCGGTATAGCTCTTATTAAAGAAATTCAATCACTGTGTGCATCAGCAACCTAACCTTGCTTTTAACTCGTTATTAAGCCTCAAGCTATAAAACGCATGTTTACTTTAAAAACTACTTAGCTGTAAAGGGGCTTTACAGCTTTAACCTCCATTTAGTCCAATCATGTACAACCTAATATCGCTTTAAAAGAGCGCAACAACACAGCACAGTAACAAAGCATAAGTAACACAGCGCTGAAATACATGGCGCTGCATATAAAAAATTTAACGCAGTAAGCCCGCTATTTATTACTCTAAAATAACCATGTTTTACTTAAACCGGTATTAAATTATAGTTTCACCGCATCGCGCTTTTCATCCCTTCCCTACTGACATATAACTACATATACAAAAACCAAACAGGGAATACAAATGAAAACGCTTTTAGCACTTAGTTTAAGTAGCAGTTTATTACTTGGTAGTAGCCAGTTAGCTTTTGCAAAGGACAACATATTACAGCTACAAGATGTGTTTAATCTTGAATACGCCAATCAAATTGATATAACAGACGATGGTAAAACGGTGTACTTTGTACGTAACCGTATGGATATAAAAACGGACCGCAAAGTCAGTAACATTTGGTCAGTTGATTATAAAACTAAACAACTGCAACCGCTTACCTCGGGCGTTCATATGGATCACTCCCCGGTACTATCGCCAGATGGACAACGCCTTGCGTTTATATCTAACCGCGATGGCAGCAGCCAAATTTATATGAAATGGCTTAAAACAGGTGCTGTAACAAAAATTAGTAACCTAACCAGCAGCCCACGCGCAATTACCTGGCATCCCGACTCTCAGCAGCTTATTTTTAGTATGTTTGTACCAAGTAGCAGTGCACCACCTATTAACTTACCTGGTAAGCCTAAAGGCGCTACATGGGCAGAGCCAGCAAAATTTATAGACGATGTATACTACCGCGCCGACGGAGGCGGTTATAGCCAAAAAGGATTTAGTCAATTATTTGCAATAGATGCAAATGGCGGCAATGCAAAGCAGCTCACACATGATGAGTTTAATAACGCCGGCGAAGTAAGCTTTAGTAAAAACGGCAATAGCCTTTATTTTTCGGCCAATCGGCATGAGCAAAATCAACTAAAGCCCACTAATAGTGAAATATACCAGCTTGATTTAAGCACCTTAAAAATTGCTGCCATTACCAATAGAAACGGCCCTGACCAACAACCTAAAGTATCTCCCGATGGGCGTTACTTGGCCTTTACAGGATATGATGATAAACGCACCAATTACGAAAACACGCAGCTTTATATTCGTGATTTAAAAACGGGCGATACAAAAAGCCTAACCCCTAATTTTGATAGAAGTGTGGGGCAAATTAAATGGAGTGCCAATTCAAAAGGGGTTTACTTTAGCTACGCAGACGAAGGCCAAACCGCCCTTGCCTACCAACCACGCAGTGGTAAGCGTAAAGTGCTCACCGAGCAAATAGGTAGCGTTGCGTTTGGTCGTCCTTATTCGGGCGGCGATTTTGATGTAAGCGAAGATGGCGAAATTGCTTTTACACTTGCCGATACTCAGCGCCCTGCAGATATAGCCACTATAAAACGAGGCAAAGCTCGTCGCCTCACTACACTCAATGCCGATGCGTTAGACGATAAAGAACTTGCCAACGTAGAAGAAATTTGGCTTAAATCGAGCCACGACCAGCTGCCAATTCAAGGTTGGATTGCATACCCACCTGGGTTTGATAAATCAAAAAAATACCCACTTGTATTAGAAATTCATGGCGGCCCTGTGGCCAATTATGGCCCTCACTTTAGTACCGAGGTGCAATTATTTGCAGCCCAAGGGAACGTGGTTTTATACATGAACCCTCGAGGCAGTGACTCATACGGTAAAACGTTTGCCCAAACAATTCATCATAATTACCCAAGTAACGATTTTGACGATTTAATGACCGGCGTTGATGCACTAATAGCGAAAGGCTTTATTGATGAGTCTAAACTATTTGTAACAGGTGGCTCTGGCGGTGGTGTATTAACCGCATGGATTGTAGGGCACACCGACAGGTTTGCAGCAGCGGTGGTGGCTAAACCCGTTATTAATTGGATCAGCTTTGTACTAACTGCCGACTTTTATCCATTTTTTGCCGCTTACTGGTTCCCAGGAAAACCTTGGGATCATATTGAGCACTATATGAAACGCTCACCTATTAGCTATGTAGGTAACGTAACAACGCCCACTATGCTTTTAACAGGGGAGGCAGATTACCGTACCCCTATTTCTGAAACCGAGCAGTTTTATCAAGCCCTTAAGTTGCAAGGTGTTGATACCGCCATGGTGCGTATTCCTAATGCATCACACGGTATTACAGCGCGCCCTTCTAATTTAATGACTAAGGTGGCTTACATTCAATGGTGGTTTGATAAACACTCAAACAAAAAATAAGCTCCGTGTTTAGGTTTAAAAATAGCCACACCTAAGTGGCTTTTTTTGTAATTACCCACGCTTAGGTTAATTAATGCCAAACTGTAAACCCCCTTTACAGTTTTGTTCTTATCCATATCGGACTTAGGCGTTTTTCAGTTAGTAAAATTTCGGTTTATTGTAAATTTAATCGCTTGAGTTGGTAAAAAATCGGTTTGAGCCACTGTTTATAAGCACTCAGTTAGTAAAAAATTGTTTTATAAAGGCACCAGGTTAGTAAAATTTCGGTTTATTATTTTACTTATACTTAGTAAAACAGCTAAAAACAGCCTTTTAATAGGGGGATTTTGCACTTTAAAGCGGCTTTACAGTAAAAAAGCAGCCATATAGCTGTACTTAATATCTACCTAGTTAAATTGTGATCCAAACTAAATTCAACCGAGTCCGATTTATATTAATACAATAAAAAAAGGGCCTTACGGCCCTTGAGTAACACTATCTAGAAAAGTTAAAACTGGTTCATGGTGTTGTCTTCACCACCGGCTTTAAGTGCGTTTTCACCAGAGAAGTACTCTTTGTGCGTATCGCCAATATTAGACCCGGCTAAATCTTGGTGCTTAACTGAGGCTTGTTCGCGGCGAATTTCTTGGCGTTGTACATCACGTACATAAGCAAGCATGCCCATATCACCAAAGTAACCTTCTGATAAAATATCGGTGCTTAGTGCAGCCGTATGGTATGTAGGCAGTGTAATTAAGTGATGGAAAATACCCGCTTCACGTGCACCATCGCGCTGGAAGTTTTGCACTAATACATCCGCTTCAGCAGCAAGCTCTGTATCGTCCATTTCTGGCGCCATTAGGCCTTTATTATCACCAAGGCTTGGGTAAGCGCTCAAATCGCGACCCGCTTCTTGCCACTCTTGGTACACTTGCTCGCGGAACTTAAGCGTCCAGTTGAATGACGGCGAATTGTTATAAACAAGCTTAGCATCAGGTACTTGCTCTTTAACGCGATTTACTAGCTCTGCAATTTGCTTAACATGCGGTTTTTCGGTTTCAATCCACAATAAATCAGCGCCCGATTGTAAGCTTGTTACACAATCTAGTACTACGCGGTCTTTTTCAGTGCCTTCGCGGAACTGGTATAATCCGTTTTCTAAACGCGTTGGCTTACATAATTGGCCATTAATTTTCATTGCCGTATCGCCTTCGTTTAAATCATCTACACCGTTAATAGGTGTGGTTTCTAAAAACGCGTTGTACTGGCTAGCTAAGTCTCCTGGCGTTTGAGACACAGGCACTTTTTGCGTAAGGCTTGCACCTAATGAGTCGGTACGCGCAACAATAATACCGTTATCAATACCGAGTTCTAAAAACGCGTAACGTACAGCGTTAATTTTTGCTAAAAAATCTTCGTGCGGTACAGTTACTTTACCTGCTTGGTGGCCACATTGTTTAGCGTCAGACACTTGGTTTTCTATTTGAATGGCACACGCACCTGCTTCAATCATCTTTTTAGCAAGTAGGTAGGTTGCTTCTTCGTTACCAAAACCAGCATCAATATCGGCAATAATAGGCACTACATGCGTCTCAAAATTATCAATTTTATCAAGCACCGCTTGCACATCGCCGCCATTGGCTTTCGCTTCGTCTAGATCATTAAATAAGTGGTCTAGTTCACGGGCATCGGCTTGTTTTAAAAATGTATAAATCTCTTCGATAAGCGCAGGCACTGAGGTTTTTTCGTGCATGCTTTGATCCGGTAACGGGCCAAATGCAGAGCGAAGTGCAGCAACCATCCAACCACTTAAGTAAACATAACTGCGCTTAGTTGTTTTTTGATGACGCTTTATTGCCATCATCATTTGTTGCGCAGTAAAACCATGCCAACAACCTAAAGACTGTGTGTATTGGCTGGTGTCTTTATCGTAAGCGGCCATATCTTCTCGCATTACATCTGCGGTGTATTGTGCAATTTCAATCCCTGTACGAAAACGGTTTTGTAAACGCATGCGGCTTGCATATTCAGGGTTAATGGCTTTCCATGCGCTACCTTGAGATTGGCAAAGTGTTGCTAGAGTATCGGTTTCACGTGTGTATGTTGTCATAATAAAATCCTTCGAACGGGTCTATAAATTATTTAAATTATTGTGAGAGTGGCAAGGAGTGTGTGCTCCGTATCGCTTAATTCAACATTAGGCTTATTTTTTAGATTTAGTAAATTTATAGTTGTTATTACCGCTATATTTTTTGTGAATGGCTAAAAAGCACGCACTGAGCCTTTTTTGCGTTATTGTTGCTTTAACGCACACAACAACACCGCGACCGTTTAAGGAAGGTAAATATGGCACACACTCTCACACACTCAGGGCTAAGCGTAGATACACAGCTCGCCAACTTTGTAAAAACACAGCTACTCCCAGGCACTCATTTATCTGAGCAGCAATTTTGGCAAAGCTTTGCAAACATAGTACAAACGCTTACCCCGAAAAATAACGCTCTTTTAGCTAAGCGCGAGCAGCTACAACAACAAATAGATGACTACCATAAAACAAATAAAACGTGGGATAGCGCGCAGTACCAAGCGTTTTTAACAGACATTGGCTACCTAGTACCAGAGCCTGCAGACTTTGCCATTGAAACGCAAAATGTAGAGCCCGAAATAGCACTCAGCGCAGGCCCTCAGCTTGTTGTGCCTGTTAGCAACGCACGTTTTGCGCTTAATGCGGCTAACGCGCGCTGGGGTTCGTTATACGATGCGCTGTACGGCACCGACGTATTAAGTGAAGACGACGGCGCTGAAAAAGGCACTACGTATAATCCAGTTCGTGGTTTTAAAGTAATGGCGTATGCGCGCCAATTTTTAGATAAAGCCCTGCCCCTTAAAAATGGCTCACACATAGAAAGCACCAACTACTCAATTGTTGAAGGCGTCTTGTCTATCACCCTAAGAGACAGCTCGCATACTCAATTAAAAAACCCTGAGCAACTTATTGGCTACCAAGGCGAAGCGCAAAACCCAAGTGCTATTTTATTAAAAAACAATGGCCTGCATGTCGAGCTGCAAATAGACCATCACCACCCTATCGGCCAAGCCGACAAAGCAGGATTAAAAGATGTTTTGCTTGAAGCTGCACTAACAACCATTATGGATTGCGAAGACTCTGTTGCCGCAGTAGATGCCGAGGATAAAGTACAAGTTTACAAAAACTGGCTGGGGTTAATGCAAGGTAACTTGGTTGAATCGTTTAAAAAAGGCGATAAAACCATAGAGCGTACTTTACAAAGCGATAGACAATATACAGCCCTTGATGGCAGTAGCCTTACGCTTAAAGGCCGAAGCATGATGTTTGTCCGTAATGTAGGCCACTTAATGACAAACCCTGCTATTACTGACATTTACGGCCAACCCGTATTTGAGGGCATTATGGATGCGATGTTTAGCGCAACCGCAGCCCTGCACGATTTAAATAAAAAAACAGGCATTAAAAACACCAGTGCGCAAAGCATCAATATTGTAAAACCCAAAATGCATGGCCCTGAAGAAGTTGCTTTTACAAATACGCTTTTTAGCATGGTAGAAGAAGCGCTTAGCTTGCCAAAAAACACCCTAAAAATGGGGATTATGGATGAAGAGCGCCGTACTTCAGTCAATTTAAAAGCCTGTATACACGCAGCCAAAGCGCGCGCGGTGTTTATAAATACTGGCTTTTTAGACCGCACGGGCGATGAAATTCATACCTCTATGCACGCAGGGGTCGCTTTGCCAAAAGCCGCTATTAAAGCTCAGCCGTGGATCAAAGCGTACGAAGACCGTAACGTTGATACAGGCCTTGCCTGCGGCCTAAGCGGTAAAGCACAAATAGGTAAAGGTATGTGGCCTATGCCAGATAAAATGGCACTTATGATGGAGCAAAAGCTTGCTCATGTGCAATCTGGCGCTAATACCGCGTGGGTGCCCTCGCCTACCGCAGCCACTTTGCACGCTATGCATTATCACGATGTAGATGTATTTACCGAGCAAAAAGAAATAGCCAAACGAGGTATGGCAAGCCTTACTGATTTACTTACACCGCCTTTAATGGCACAGCCGCAAACGCTCAGTAAAGAAGATATTCAAAGTGAGCTTGAGAACAATGCACAAGGCATTTTAGGCTACGTAGTACGCTGGATAGACCAAGGTATTGGCTGCTCAAAAGTGCCTGATATTAACCACATAGGCTTAATGGAAGACAGAGCAACCTTGCGTATTTCAAGTCAACATATGGCAAACTGGCTACAGCATGGGGTGTGTACTCAACAACAAATAGAGTCGATTATGGCTAAAATGGCTAAAGTGGTTGATGGCCAAAATGAGCACGACAGCGCGTACAAGCCAATGGCACAAAGCGACGAGTCACTTAAAAATAGTATTGCTTATCAAGCCGCTTTAGCGCTTGTATTAGAAGGTGCTAAGCAGCCAAGTGGCTACACCGAGCCCCTATTACACAGTTACCGCTTAAAATATAAAGCAAAATACCATAACCTAGCTGAATAGTTAACATTAGTTTAACAGCAAAAAAGCGCGTTTTGCCTACACAAAACGCGCTTTTTGTTTATTAGGGCGTGTTGATCTTTGCAGATTGAAATTTGTTCAACCTAGGCAGAACCCAAAAGGGCAGCGTATGTTTGGCATTTATGCTACGTTATCGCATAGGCTCTGCCTTGCCTAAAAACCAAACATACTGCTGCAAATTCAAGCGCCAAAGGTCAACACGCCCTAGTACCGTTATTTATTTAGTGCTCACTGTACCTAGCGCTAAATTAATTTTTAATTATTGCATTGTGATACACGTTTTGAACGTCATCACAGTCTTCAAGCATGTTGATGAACTTGTCAAAATTAGCAATAACTTCTTCATCTTCAATTTCTACATGCACTTGCGGAACAAACGTAATTTCATCTACTTCAAAGTTAATCCCTTCAAAGTTTTCCTCAAGCGCTGTTTTCGCTTTATAGTACTCAGTATGGGGTGCAAATACCGACACTTTACCATTTTCAACTTCAACGTCGGTTACATCAACGTCAGCCATCATTAGTGCTTCAAGTACCACTTCGTCATCGTCACCGGCAAAACCAAGTACAGCAAGGTGATCAAACATATGTGCAACACAGCCCGGTGTACCAATTTTTGAATCTGTTTTGGTAAACGGTAAACGTACATCTTTAATTGTACGATTTGGGTTGTCGGTTAAGCAATCAACAATAACCATGCAGTTACCTGGGCCATAGCCTTCGTAACGCGCGGGCGAATAATCTTCCCCTGCCCCACCGGCTGCTTTTTCAATTGCTTTTTCTATTACGTGAGCAGGAACCTGGTCTTTTTTTGCTTTTTCTATTAGACGACGCAGTGATTGATTGACATCGGGGTCTGGTTCGCCATTTTTAGCGGCAACATAAATTTCTTTACCGTACTTTGAGTTAACTTTAGTTTTTGCGTTGGCTGTTTTAGCCATCGAGCTCTTACGGACTTCAAATGCTCTGCCCATCTTGTGCCTCTAATCAATACGTTAATTTTGCCATATTTTACCAACTCAAACCCTATTGGGCTAGGGTCTGTTGAACTTTACAAACTGAATTTAAAACAACCTATATGCTAAATAAATAAGGCCGAGCCTATGCAAATAATACAGAAGTAATTACACAAAAATAAAAGTTAATTGCAATTTAACATAACTCTACTTTTTGTGAGTAACTTTCGACTAAAGTAACTAACTCGGTAAATTCACGTAAAACGTAATCAGCTTGGTCGGCATAAATAGGCACCGCGTTTGGCGCGTACAAACAAGCGCGCATATTTGCATTATGTGCTGCTTGAATGTCGTATAAAAAATCCCCTACGTATAACAAGTTGCTGGCGTTTATATTCCAAAGCGTGGCAATTGCATTTAAGGCACTGGGATCGGGTTTGGCTGGGGCATCGCTACGGGTTAATACCGTTTCGATAGGTAGCGGGTTATTTTGTAGCTTTATTGCTGCCGCTTTATCAAAATTGCGGGTAACAATAGCCATAGGAATATTTTTAACTTTAAGGGCGTTAACGGCTTCGGTTACGCCTGGCAATATAGTGGCAAACTGAGCGTCTTGCAGCTCGTGCTGATGCACTATATTCATCGCTTCTTCACGCATGTAGGGCGATGGAAGCTGGGCAATATAATCAAGTAGGTCTTGCTCGCATGGGCAACCTATTTGTGCTTTTATAAGAGAGAAATCTAACTCAGACGATACTAAAGTGCCATCTAAATCAAATATAACTCCTTGAATAGCCTCTACTTGAGCTTTCATATCATTCCTTGAATGGGGTAAAAATCAATACAACATGTGTACACATAATGACTCTACTTCATGAGAATAATTTAGCAAATGTTTATCAAACAAATTATTAGAAAAGTATTCACTTATCTATTACTTAGCCTTATAAACACCAATTAATTACTAAAATTCTACGAACAGCTAGTAATAACAGATCAAAAATGAACACAGCATAAACAAATGGAGAATACGCGCACATAAACTGCAGTGCGCGTAGGTTGGGGAAGTACTTATTGCTCGAACTTAGCCTCGAGCCAGGTATCGTTTTGGGTAAAGTGAAGGGTTTTAATCTTGCCTTTACCTTCTACGTTTACCATATTTACTTGAGAAGGCCATAAGTCACGCAGTGCGCCGTTACTCATTTTTATGCCTTCAATCCCTTTTGGGATAGGAGCTTCTTGATATACCCAAAAAAACTTTCCATCAATTTGCGCACCGACTTGGCTAAGCGTTAATGGCTTACCCTTTAAGGTTTGCAGCGCAACATGCGACTCAACATACTCTACAAAACGTTGTTGGTCGGCCTTGTTGCTGATGATATCGGCTTTTCCATTAAATAAATGCGCTACAGCATGCTCAGTATCATGTAAATAAAAGCGATGCATAAGCTCAATATTGTTAGTACGTTTATTAAAAAGCACCGTAGTAACCGATGACTTTAGTTGATGCGCCATACTTGGCGCAGCAACTAAAAGGCAAACAATAATAAGCAAAAAGCGCATTATTGTTGCTCCTCACCATCTTTTTTCTCGTCTTTTTTAAGCTCAGTTTTAATGTCTTGCATAATATCTCGACTTACTTTCGCTTTACTCTTTTTCTTTTTATACACTTCAATACGTGAAGGAATAATACGACGAGGGTAGTTGTTGTTCTCAACATCTACATCAGCTGTTTCCCAGCGAGGGTCAACGCTCACCGATACCAATGGCTTATTTTTATCTGTAACAATAAGCTTTTGTACATTTTTGTGATTACGGCGCCAAATTTCAGCCGGAATGTAACGCTCTTCGGTTGTGCCATCTTCATAAGTTAGCTCTAATAAAATAGGCATTACCAAGCCACCTAGATTTGAAAACTCCATAACATAGTAGTTTTTATCTTCTTCAAGCGCGCGATCTAGCGTTTTACGCTCCCACGGCTCTAAGCCTTTTAAAAACTTGTTGTACGCGTTACGTTCTTTATTGGTAACAGTAAAGCGGTCGTTTTCGTCGTAAAAGTCGGTAATATCTGGATTTTTTTCAACCCAAGTTTGCTTACCTTCTTCACGGTTGCGCTTAACAAATAGTGATGTTGGTTTGTCTGCTTCTATATCGCGTAAGCGTTTAAAGTCAATATCAGGGTTTTTAGTATCTAAACGTAATTGATACACTTTATCTAACGAGATATCTACATGGTCGGTGCTGTAAAACCAGCCGCGCCAAAACCAATCTAAATCAACACCCGAGGCTTCTTCCATGGTACGGAAAAAATCTGCTGGAGTAGGGCGCTTGTATTTCCAGCGCTGTGCGTACTCTTTAAAAGCAAAGTCGAATAAGTCACGGCCTAAAATAACTTCACGTAATATATTAAGTGCCGCAGCTGGTTTAGTATAAGCATTAGGGCCTAAACGAAGTACGCTGTCTGACTGCGTCATAATAGGTACTTGGTTTTGCGATTTCATGTAGCTTACAATATCGCGCGGCTCAACACCCCACGGTATAGTTGGGTCCCATTCACGCCCTGCAACGCCATCTAAAAAGCTATTTAAACCTTCATCCATCCAGGTCCATTGGCGCTCATCAGAGTTTACAATCATAGGGAAGTAAATATGGCCAACTTCATGAATAACCACACCAATTAAAAAGCGTTTTTCAGCTTGAGAATAAGTACGCGAACCATCATCTTGCAGCTCTGTACGTGGGCCATTAAAAGTGATCATTGGGTATTCCATACCACCTACAGGGCCATTTACCGATTGCGCTACAGGGTATGGGTAGTCAAATGAATAGCGAGAGTACACTTCCATCGTATGTACTACAGATTCAGTTGAATACTTTTTCCATAAATCGCCACCCTCTTTAGGGTAAAACGACATAGCCATCACTAAAGGTTGTTCATCGCCACCTTGCTGATAGCCCTTTGCATCCCACATAAATTTACGCGACGACGCCCACGCAAAGTCACGCACATTTTCTGCTTTAAAGTGCCACGTCTTTGTTTTATCGGTACCTTGTTTTTCGTTTTCTAACGCTTCTTCTTCAGTAACAATAAATACAGGGCGTTTTGCTGTTTCAGCTTTTTCTAAGCGGTTACGCTGCGTGCGAGTAAGCACTTTGCTTGCGTTATCTAACTTACCTGTTGCCGATACAATATGATCAGCAGGTACAGTAATTTCTACATCGTAATCACCAAACTCAAGCGTAAACTCACCACGGCCTAAAAACGGCTTGTTTGTCCATGCTTCGTAATCGGTGTACGCAGCTAAACGCGGAAACCACTGCGCAAGTAAAAATATATCGTTGCCATCTTCTTCAAAGTGCTCGTAACCAGAACGTGCACCTACGGCATCTTCTTCAACAATGTTAAAAGCAAAGTTCATACTAAACTCAGCTTCTTTGCCAGGTTTTAGCGGCTCGTTTAAATCTATACGCATTAGCGTATCAACAACAGTAACGCGCAGTTCATCGCCATTGTCATCTTTTACATTGCTAATTGTATAGCCTAGCTCGTTGTCGCTCATAAATTGTTGACGACGTAGCTCACCTAAACTTAATTTAGCCGGCTTTTGTGCAGGTAAACTATTTAGCGTGCTTTTAAACGTTTTTGTGGTTTCGGCAATTGAGTCGCTTTTAAAAATATTTTGATCTAACTGTAACCACAAATATTTAAGTGTATGCGGCGAGTTATTTTTATACTCAATGCTTTGGCTTGCTGTTAAGCGGCGCTTTTTTTCATCAAGCTTTACATCTATGTCGTAATTAACACGTTGCTGCCAGTATTTTTCGCCTGGCTCACCTGCGGCACTACGATAAACATTTGGGGTAGGAAGCGCTTCGTCTAACTGGCGAAACTTATCAACGAATGAGCCTTTAGTTTGCTCAACGGATGACGCTAACACAGCGCTCGACATTGCCAAAGGCAACACAAACGCGCTTAGCGTAAGAACTGTTTTTTTCATTATGAGTCCTAGTGGAATTTTGTGAGCGTACTTTGACAAAGTTACTATTTTTGTTCAATTAATTAGCGACCAACCGCCCATTAAACACGGTAATATTCACGTTGTTTTAACATGGTTTTTGAATCAGTAAATTAAGCCGCTTTTAAAACTGTAAAGGGGGTTTACACTTTACAGCTAGTTGATGTGTATTAATTAAGGTACAAACACAGTATTCATAAGGGTTCAGGCCTAATTCATGCCATTAGCTTAGGATTAAATTAAGGTGCAAAAATATGTTGGTTTAATTGAGCTTAAATTTATAGCGTTAGCAGTGTTTACACGGTTTAAATGCGCTCAGGTTCAATACAAATTAAGCCGCATATTTAAACTAAAGGAGCCCGATATGAAATTTTACATTGTAAAAAAAGATCATCAGCTCGAAGCTATCCCTGCTGATAAAGACTTACTAGAGCGCTACGAATCTAACCAATATTCGTATGTTAATGTGGTGTCGGCATGCAATAAGCAAGATGCACTAAAACGCCTATCTACTGAACAAAAACACAGTAAAAAGTGGCTAATAATTGGCGCAAATATTGCCGTGATCTCACTAATATTAACTATTTATACGATAAATTAAAAATAGTGAAATTTTAGGTTGATATTTAGTGCATTTTATATTTAAAATCGCCCACTTTTTTTATTTGAGCATAATAAAATCGTTACAATTATTCTCAAATATGTACTTATTACCAGTAAGCAATGTGGTGGGTGTATGGATTTTTATATCCTAAAAAAACAACAAGAGCTAATAGCCATTCCAGCAAATCAGCAAAGTTGTAAGCAGTATCTAGACTCAGGTTATTTTTATATTGATAAAGTAGCCGCCTGTAACGAAACGAATGCCATAAAAGCATTGCAAGCAAAGCAAACTAAAAGTTTAAAAATGCCGCTAGGTATGGCTTTGTTAGCGCTTCCTGTCATTATTATTGCTATATATAGTTTTACCTAAACTAAAGCCCTCCCGAGGCTTGCATCTTTACTTGCCTTGGGTATATTGGCGCTCTTATGGTTTTTTAAGAGCGCGATATGAAAGTTCTCCACACCTCAGATTGGCACCTAGGCCAACAATTTTATGAACATGACCGCCGTGATGAGCACGCTGCATTTTTTACTTGGCTACTTAGCACCCTTGTAGAGCAACACATAGATATACTTTTAGTTGCAGGCGACATTTATCATACAGCCACACCCAGTGCCAGCGCCGAAAACCAACTTTACCAATTTATAAAAGATGCTAAAAAGCGTTGCCCGCAATTGCATGTAGTTATTATTGCCGGCAACCACGACTCAGCAAATCGTATATTAGCGGCGCAGCCATTACTTGCTCAGTTTGACACCCATGTAGTGGGGCGCTTTGAAGTAACCGACCCAGCCAATACCGTGATTGAAATAAATACGCAAAATAAACGCGCTGTAATCGTCGCTATGCCTTTTTTACGTACCAGCGATATAAGTTCACTTAGTCATACTAAAAACGGCCCTAGTTACGCACAAGGCGTTGAAAAAGCCTATCAGCTTGCTCTTGATCACGCCTATAGCATTAACACGCAAAATTCGCCGTTAATTGTAATGGGGCACTTACATGCCAAAGGCGGTGATATTTCAAGTGACTCAGAACGTAATTTAGTGATTGGTGGGGAGGAGTCTATTTCGGCCAATGTATTTGGTAACAAGGCAGACTACGTAGCACTGGGGCATTTACACAAAGCGCAGCAAGTCGCTAAAAAAGACGTTATTCGGTACAGCGGTACGCCTATTCCTATGTCGTTTTCAGAGCGTAACTACACGCACCAAGTTAATATAGTAGAATTTAAAAGTGATGAAAAACAAACTATTAGCACATCTGTAAACCCCCTTTACATTCCACGCTCTGCTGAAGTGATTATTTTACCAAAAGGGGAGTGCGTGCCATTAAGCGACTTATGCGAGCAAATTAAAGCGCTCGGTACATCACAACATACTATTGCCCCTTATTTACGCGTAAAACTTAAATCAAGTGATACCGACACCACCTTTAGAGAACAAATAGAGCAAGCACTTGAGGGTAAACACGTAAAATTTTGTGGCATTGAGCGGGTACGAGAACAAACCACAACAAGCGATAACAGCGCCGTATTTGAAGATTTAAGCGAAATTGAAATGCTCAACCCATTAAACTTATTAGAACAAGCCTTTGCAAACGACAAAGATATGGCCGGCCAAGCTGTACCTGATGAGCTAAAAACACTGTTAAGCGATGTAATTAGTGAGCTGACGGAGCAAGAGCAACTATGAAAATAACCGCAGTTCGTATTCATAACTTAGCCTCAATAGTCGATGCTGAAATCGACTTTACTCAAGCTCCACTAAAAGATGCGGGCTTGTTTGCTATAACCGGCGACACAGGCGCAGGTAAAAGCACTTTTTTAGATGCTATTTGTTTAGCGCTTTATACTAAAACAGCACGCTTAAAAGGCGATAAAGGCAATTTAATTGATTTTAACGGCGACAGTATAAAGCTAAACGATGCGCGTAACTTACTGCGCAGAGGCAAATGGGAAGGCTTTGCTGAAGTTGATTTTGTTGGCCAAGACAAACAATTATACCGCGCACGCTACGTTATTACCCGTACCCACAAAAAGGCAACAGGCAAGTTAAAAGTAGCTGAGCATACGTTATTAACCCTGCCCGATGAAACCCTAATAGCCGATAAAAGCCAAACCATAAAAGAAGTAGAGAACAAAATAGGGCTAAGCTTTGATCAGTTTTCGCGTGCGGTATTATTAGCACAGCACGAGTTTGCAGCCTTTTTAAAAGCCACAGGCGATGAACGCGCACAACTTTTAGAATGTTTAACCGGCACCGATAAATTTAGCTTAATAGGTAAACGTATTTTTGAGCGTAATAAAGCGCTAAAAGATCAATATGAATTACTTAATGCAAGCCTTGCAAGCTATACCTTGTTAAGCGATGACGAATTAAGTGCTAAACAAACCCTGCGCGATGAGTTACTTAAAAAAATTGAGCAAACTAAAAAAACGCATGCAGCAACAGAGCAAAACTTAAATTGGTATAAGCAAGCAGCTAGCTTATCGCAGGCACTAGAACACGCAATAAAGCAGCAACAACACGCGCAACAACAGCTTGATGCAATAGCAAAGCAAAGTGAGCAAGCTAAACAAGCACAAAGCGCCCTTGAAATAAAAGACAACCGCAAACGTCATGAGTACTTAACGGCGCAAAACAAAGCACTTAGTACGCAAATAAGCGATTTAAAAGCGATTGACCATGCTGCGCTTATAAAAGAGCAGGCCGCAACACTTACAACAAAGCAAAGCGAGTTAAAAACAGCGCAAGAGAAAAAGCAAACGGCAGAGCCAATTATTGCAAAAGCCCGCGAGCTCGACAGCCAACTTGCTATACACGCACAAACAATTACAAGCCTGACTCAGCAAAGCGAAAAAGAGCAGCAGCAACTTAGCGAATTACAAACGCAGTGCACGCAAAGCCAACATGCACTTGATGAGGCAAACAAACTCAGCACTGGGCATCAAACGTGGTTAAACGAGCACACGCAGCTTAAACCATTGGCTAATGATTGGAATTATTACCAACATAGCTTTAATACGTATTTAAGTGCCAATGAGCAAATAAAGGCAACCGCTTCGCAAAACCAACTGCTGTTAGAAGAGCAAACTAAACAAGCGGCACTATTAGCAGAGCAAACTAAAAAAGTAGAGTTGCAAGAGCAACAACTTGCGCATCAACAAAAAGATCTTAACCAGCTAAGTGAGCAACAACGCCAATTTAATATTGAACAATGCGATAGCAAACTTAAAAATATTGAATATTTAAAAGATCAGCGCTTGCGCTACCAGCAGTTTAATCAAGAAATAAAACACAGCACACAACAACAAGCGGCGGTTGCGGCCAAGCTTGTACACAGTGAGCAAACGCAAACAACATTGCAACAAAGCTTAGCCTCTTGCGAGCAAGCACTTAAACACAGGGAATACGCATTAAACCAAGCTCGCCTGCGTGCCAGCGAAAACGTAGAGCATTTACGCTCGCAGCTTACCCCTAACGAGCCATGTGTAGTGTGCGGGGCAAAAGAGCACCCGTATGCAAGCAGCCAAAACCCGCAATTAACTAACCTAATAGCCGATTTTGAAACAAGTTATAACCAAGCTAAGCAGCAACACGATAGCGCCCAAGCTAAGCTGCATCAGCACCAAACTCAACATGCTGTACTTGTCACTGAGCACGCTCAATACAGCCAAGCTATACAGAGCGCACAGGCAAAGCAGCTAGAAATTAAAACAACAATGCAAGGGGCACGTACAGAGCTTAACGACTTAACAGCACAGCAGCTTGATGAAACATACGCCCAACTCAGCAGTCAAAAATCGCACTATTTTGAATCGCAAAAACAGCAAACAGCTCTGCAAGAAAAAGTAAATCAGCTAATAAGTAACTTAAAAACCGAGCAACATACACAGCAGCAATTGCATAATCAGCATGTTGAATTAACCAATAAGCTTGGCCAAATAAACACTAAACATGCAGAGCTAAATACGCAAGTTAACGAGCTTACCAGCACCCTTAACGCACAGTTTGAGCACAGTGACTTCTGGAAGCAATTGCAAAACAACACGCTTAATATGAGCGATTTAAGCCAGCAAGTTGAGCAGTACCAGCAAACACAGGTTCAGCTTGAGCAAAGTCAAAAACAAATAGACAGCGCTAATCAGCAATTACAGCAACTCACACCGTTAATTGCTAAAAGTGAGCAAGCGCTTAAAGTTTTAAAAGACGATTTAGCCAAAGCGCAACAACTGCAAAACACCACACGCACAGAGCGCCTTGCTTTATTTAACAACGAGCCACTAAGTGCCGATGATTATCAAGCAAAACTTAATGCGCAGCTTGAGCTGTGCCAAAAGGCATTACATACAAGCCAACAAGCCCACGACAGCGCAATTAAAAAACGCGATGAGCACGCTATAACACTCAAAAATATTGAGCAGCGCTTGGCAGAGCAAATTCAAGAGCAAAGTACACTTGAAGAGCGCTACAATGCCTGGTTTAACGACTTTAAAGCGCAGTATAGCGAGGCAAATCACGAACAGATCGCTATTTTACTAACTCTCACTAGCGAGCAAATAAAAGAGCAATTAATGCAGTTTGAGCAGCGTTTAGCAGCACTTACAGACGCAAATGCAGCGCTTAAGCAACAGCAAAAGGCGCAAACAGATCACCAAAATACTAACAAGCCCGAAAAAAGCGAAAGCCAATTAGCAGAGCAAGAAACGTCCTTAGCCAATGAACAAACTGAGCTACAAAATAGTTTGCTTGGCACTAATACCGCGCTTGAGCAACACAATCAAAACGCCAAAGCACTTAAAGGCAAACACGCTGAACTTGCTACCCTTAAAAAGCAGGTAGAGCAGTGGCACGTACTTAATAAAGTATTAGGGGATGCAACCGGTAAAACCATGCGTAACTTAGCGCAAACACAAACCCTTAAAATATTGCTGCATTATGCTAACAGCCATTTAAAAACCCTCAATAAACGCTACGAGCTCACTGCCATTGCGCAATCGCTCGATATAGCCATTATTGACCGCGATATGGCCGACGAACAACGCTCTGTTAATACGCTCTCTGGTGGTGAATCATTTTTAGTATCACTAGCACTGGCTTTAGGGCTTGCATCGCTTTCTTCAAACAAAGTGCAAATCAACTCTTTGTTTATTGACGAAGGGTTTGGTACGTTAGATAGCGAAACACTCAGCGTTGCTATGGACGCACTCGACTCATTACAAGCACAAGGCCGTAAAGTAGGGGTTATATCGCATGTGAGTGAAATGAGTGAACGCGTAGCCACGCAAGTACATGTAAGTAAAAAAAGTGGTGGATACTCCACTGTTGAAGTCTTATGAAGGAGTTAAAAAATGCCAACATTCACAGGCGAGCAAGCAACGCATTACAACGACCGCATTACCCGTTTAGTCCCTGGTTATGAGCTATTGCACCAACTTACTAATGCTCAACTTAAAGCAACCCTTAAAGATAACGCACATATTTTAGTCGTGGGCGCAGGCACAGGCAAAGAGATACTCGCCCTTGCCGCGCTTAACCCTACTTGGCAATTTACCGCGCAAGATACCTCAAGTGATATGCTCGCAATTGCTAAACAAGCGTTTGAAGAGCACGGCATAGCAAAGCGCGTTAATGTTATTGAAGGCGAGCTTGATAAGCTATCTACCAAGGCCGATGCGGCGCTATGCCTACTCGTAATGCACTTTTTAAAAGACGACGGCAGCAAAAAGCAGCTTCTAAAAAATATTAAAGCTAATTTAAATAAAGGCGCAAACTTATTTATTAGCGATTTAATGAAACCCGAAACCGACTTTGAGCGCGAAGCACAAATTACTGTGTGTGCCGATTTAGGCTTAAGTGATGCAGGGCAAGCCTACACAGCTCAAAACTTAGACAGTGAATTTTACCCACTTGATAGAATGCGCTTTAGCGAGTTACTTAACGAGTGCAAATACGGTATTCCTAAGCTTTATTTTAAAGCGCTCGGTTTTAGCGGATACGCTGTTTAATTTTGTACAAAACTAAAAAAGTACCCGCTATTTAGCACCAATAAAAACACCGAGTGAACAAACTCGGTGTTTTTATATAGCCCCTTTTCTTAAAGCGTAGGACGGTTAAGCGAAGCGCCACCCGATGGGCTAATATCAACATCACTCAAATTATTGTTATACTTACCTGATGATATTATTGTTATTCTATATGTCCAGATAGATCAATTATTTTTTGGTAATCTTCCCACATCCAATAGTTACAACTTTCAGAATCTTTGTGATTTATCATTTCTGAAATTAGCTTCCCTATATTAGTTCCATTATCTAACTTTACCTCTGAATAGCTTCTTGATTGAATTCTAAGCATGACTCTCTGCTCAGGGTATGTAGTGAGAACACCTCCCGCAAAGCATTTTTTTCCATTAGTAATAGTTACACACTCAAACATAGAATCAACAAAAGCCTTTAAAGGACTGCCAATAATAGATGCACCTTGAATTTTAATCGAAAAGCTAGCATGACTTATATTTTTTCTATTTTCTTGCTTATCTAAATGCTGCTCTATTAGGCCGATTATTAAAACAACCGTATTAATTAAAGGGCAAACTGCTGTTCGTGCTGATACATAGTCTAAACTTGTAAAAAAGCGATTTAGTATTTGTTCTATCCCTCTTAGCTCAATTTCATTACTTTCAAACAAATTGGCAAAGAAGTTAATATTACCTCTTTGATTATCAGTAAATGGGTATAAAAGTAAATTTTTATACTTGCTGAAATCTAAATCTTTAGCTAATAAATAATCAACCAAAGGTATAGGTGGTAAAGTAATTTTTCTATCAAAGAAACGGCGTAAATAAAGCTTTGCATCAAAACCAGACCCATATATTGACTTAACTGAATGCTCTAAGACTTCTGTATTTGTAGCAACTAAAAAAGTACATCCCTTAGTTTCAAAAAAGTGCTTAATAACCTCTAAAACTTCAACGGCATAATTTGGACGGCACCTATCTAGTTCATCGATCAAAATAACTATTGGTATATTCAACTCATAAATGATCTCAATTAGTTCAGATAAATAGGTAATGTGGTTCTTTATATCTTTAACTGCTGAAATAGAAGCTATATGGTTTTTTTGAATTTCTTCCGTAAATTTTTGCAGTTGTGTTTTAGAAGTTAAATTAGGGGTTGCTTCAACGATTTTTGTTACAGCCTTAGTTCCAGCTAAAACCAAAGGTTCATCTGTAAAAGCAGCCGCCGCATCAAAGTACTTCAAGCAAATACCTAACTTGCTTTTTAAATCGTTAAATTTGGCTACAGCCCCTTTTCTATCCTTAGCTTTTCCATTCGGAGCCTTTTCTTTAAAAACATACTCAACCTGCTCTAATAACTCGCTGCATATGACTGCAAGGGGGTTATTTGAAAAGTCACTTTCCCATACATCAATATAAACAACTGGATGATTGCGTTTTGCTAACTCTGTATATAAGCGACGAATGAACTCTGTTTTACCAGAGCCATAAATACCATTTAGGTTAATTACGCGACTCTCTGACGTAAGAAACTGAGCAATAAATTGTCCAAATTCTTTTCTATTTGTTTTACATGTATCCCAATTATACGTGTCTTTCCATTGATTAAATTTGCTAGCGTGATTTGAAATATCCATATATTTTTCCGTATATTTTAAATAGTATTTTTAAATCTAACCAATCTCACCAAGTGCTTTCATAGCGGCCTGCGCTTTATCGGTTTGTACAAAAATATGATCGTGATAAAACGCAGCTACTACGTTAGCGCTTATATTATGCTCGGTTAATTTGGCCGATACCGCAGCGGTTAACCCAACAGCCTCAAGGCTTGAATGCACATTAAGAGTGATTAAATTATATTTAGCTTCATAAGTAATACCGGCTTTATCGGCGGTATCTGCATTTAAAATAAGGGTTAGGCCTTCTTCTTCAACGTAACTGGCAAGCGGGTTTAAATGAACGTAGTCAGCAAGGCTGCCTGCTAAACAACAAAATATGTATTCACCTTGCTTAAGCTCAGGGTTCATTGATTTTAATAACGTATTTAGCTCTAAAATTCCCGCCATGTTGAGTCCTTACATTTTCAATTAGATGTTTTAAGCTTGGCAACTAGCTCGCTTAATCGGGCTATTTTAATATTACTTAACTGCCGGTAATCAAAGTACGGGCACACGATAATGTTATTCGTTGTATCAATTGCAAACTCATCGTCTAACCAATTAAATTGCGCATTAAGCTTACCATGCTGTAATAAGTTTTTAGCATGGGTTCGCCCAGCAATAATATGCAGTTGATTTTTATTTGCGCCGTTAATAATGGGCGCACTAAATAACAGCGCTGTTTTACTGTTTTTTTGCAGTAAAAATGTATCGCGATACGCTTGCCAGCTAGCGGCTTGTTTAGCAAAGCTGTAATGCTCACTCGGTAGCGCAAACAACACTTTAGCGTATACGTTAAACACTTTACGCCAGCCATTCCCGCAGTGCTGGTTTATTGTATTTATTTGCTCGTTTATTACAGGCTCAACACTGTGTAGGGTTGCAAAGTAGGGCATAGGCGGCGCTTTTGCCACATAAACGGCTACGCTAAAGGCTTGCTCACCTAAGCCAATTAGTTGCTCACTCACACTAGCTCGCCTTTTTTTGCGCTAAAATACGATCGAGGTTATTGGCAAAGTTTTGGCGGTCGGTTTGGCTAAGCGGTGGTGGCCCGCCACTCATTTCTACGCCGCTTGAGCGCATGGTATCCATAAAGTCGCGCACGTTTAATAACGAGCGAATATTCTCTGGCGTGTAAAGCTCACCACGCGGGTTAAGTGCTTGGCCGCCGTTATCTATAACTTCACTGGCTAGCGGTATGTCGCCAGTAATAACTAAATCGCCTTTTTCTACGCGTTTTACTATTTCGTCATCGGCCACATCAAACCCGCTCGAAACCTGTACGCGGCTTATAAATTTTGAAGGCGGAATGCGCATTGCATGGTTAGCTACTAAAATGGTTGGTGTTTGCGTGCGCTCAGCGGCTCTAAAAAGTATTTCTTTTATTACCACAGGGCATGCGTCGGCATCTACCCATATTTTCATGCTTAAATCTTTTAATTGCTCTAGTATTTAGCTGATCCTATAGCAATTTATTTTAATCGGCTAGCAAACTTTATTGGCTTAGAGCCGTACAAACAACATCACTTTTAAAAAGGAGCTTTCATGAAGGCCATTACGACTATTTTACTCATTACAGGGTTATTTTTACTCACCGCCTGCACAAGCGCACCTGAGGGCATTACCCCGGTTAAGAACTTTGACCTGGAGCAGTACAAAGGTAAGTGGTACGAAATTGCCCGCCTTGATCACTCATTTGAAGAGGGTATGGAGCAAGTAACCGCGACTTACACCGTAAACGACGATGGCACTGTAAAAGTGCTCAACAAAGGTTTCATAACTAAAGAGCAAAAGTGGGATGAAGCACAGGGCTTAGCTAAATTTGTAGAAGGGACTGACACAGGCCATTTTAAAGTCTCGTTTTTTGGTCCATTTTATGGTGCTTACGTTATTTTTGAACTAGACCAAGACGACTACCAATATGCGTTTATTACAAGTTATAACCGCGACTTTTTATGGTTTTTATCGCGTACACCTACTGTTAGTGACAAACTTAAACAACATTTTATAGATAAAGCAAACAAACTAGGCTTTGCTACAGAGCAAATTATTTGGGTTAAACAGTAGGTTATTTAGCTGCGTAAAGGGGCTTTACAGTTGTTGAGCAAATAATTGTTACAGCTGTAATAAAACGATCATCTCACTGTAAGGTAAGTTAAATATGTTCGGGCTATATTAGCTGCACTTGCAACGAGACATGCAAGTGTTGGACATACTGAATATCCCCCTATTGTTGGCAAGCTTTATAGCTTGCCATTTTTTTGTCTAAAATTAATGGCTTTCTTTGGATCAGGTTTTTACTAACTAAAGTGAATTTACTGCCAGTAATAGCCCCGATAAGCCAATCAGTAACATATTTAAAAAGCTAAATGGCTTAATCAACTTTTCTATAAAATTATAAAAAATCGTTATAATTAATACACTTAGACCCATAAAGCCACAAAACAGTAAAGCACCGTATCCCTGCTGCGTAACCACGCAGAACAATAAACTTAGTAAAATACTGATCCAAGCAACTATTAGTAGCAAATTACTTTGCAGCTTAGAGGGACGCGTTGTAAACACCGTTTTAAAATGCGCTGGTTTTGCCAAAGCAAAACCATTAAAAGCAAACAAACAGAGGCTAAAGCTAAGTAAATCAATCATGCTTTTTGCCCCTTTTTATTATCGGCTAGCTTATTAGCTGCTTTTTTAGATGCACTAGAAGCAGTACGTAATTTTTCGGTTTGTACTAAAAACAGTATGCTAAACAGTAAAAATACCGCATCGAAAATAAACAAGGCCCATTGTTTATTAAGTAAGTAGCTCACTATATTACCCTGTGTGGTAAGCGCATTTATTGCCGGTACACTCAAACACGCGAGGGCATTTATGGCAGCCATTACACGCCATTGCAGCCTATCGCGCTTTAAAAGTGCCATAACGGCAACCACTAACCATGCTAAAAAGAACGCTGTAACTTCTTTTTCACCACGCCCTGCTACGGTTGGACTAAGTAATCTATTGGCAATAAAAAAGGCGCAAGTAGCCAGTGGTAAACCCATAATGGTGGCAAGGTTTAAAGCTTCGACTAATTGTAAGCCAAATGAGGCTTTACCCTTATTACGCTCGCGTATGCGTTTAGCCCACATTATGCAGCCAGAGCCAATCATTACGCAGCCTGCAATTCCGCCAAGTACGTATAACCAGCGCAGTAAAGGCGTAGCAAAGCGCCCTGTATGCATAGAGTTAAGTGATTCATAAAGTGCTTTACTACTGCTAAGTTCGTCATCAGTTTGTGCAACTAACTCGCCCGTAGCACCACTAAACAAAAGCCGCGGAGATTGATCGCGAAGCGCCTTTGCAGGGCTTACCAATACCGTTACTGTTGAAGCGGCCATATTCGGTTTACTAACCTGAACACGCGTAATATCTGCACTAGGCCACTTGGTATAAACTTGATCCAAAATAGTGTTTATAGGGAGCAATTCTGCACTGCCTTGGGCGTTATTAGTCACGTTATTGCTAGGTGTTACATCGTTAAAAAAGCCACGCATACCCTTGTCGTACGTCGTTAACGCAGGGTAGGGGAACAACATAAATATAAGCGTAATAATGCCTGTGTAGGTAATCATTAAATGAAACGGTAGGGCAAGTACCGAGCTTAAATTATGTGCATCTAACCAGCTACGAGTCCCTTTATTGCGCCTAAAGGTAAACATATCTTTAAATATGCGCTTATGAATAACCACGCCCGAAATTATTGCCAGCAGCATAAAAAAGCTGGCAAAACACACTACCCAGCGACCTGTTATGGCATCTAAATAATAAAGCTGATAATGCAACCGGTAAAAAAAGTTACCACCTTTACTTTCAACAAAAGGAGGCAGCGCTTGCATGGTGTTTGGGTTTAATTGGGTATTTACAAACTGGCTGCGGCGCTGCCCCGGCTCTTTAGGTTTTGCATAGCCATATACCAAATACGGTATTCGCTCTTCGGGCAAGGTAATACGCCAACTAGGGGAATTTGCAGCGTGCTGATTTAAATAATCAAAGCCCTTAATAATTTGCTGCCTTTGCGCGGCCACTCTGTCTGTTTGGGCTTGCACATTGTGTATAGCCGGTTGATTCCACAAGTTTATTTCATCTCTAAAAAAGCTCGCTGTGCCTGCAAAAAATATTACGTAAATAATCCAACAGGTAAGTAAGCCCACCCAGGTATGTAGCCAGGTCATCGACCTAAAAAAACTGTCTTTCATAGCCAACCCTTCAGTAATGCCAATACAGCAACAAAAAAACCTGTGCTTAGTAAAATACTGATCCAAACAGTTTTTAACGACTTAACCGAAAACGCATAAATAAACACTGCGGCGTAAATTAAAATACTGATAGACACACACAGTAATACGGCATCTTGCTTAGGAATGGGCAGCAGTACACTTAATACTGAAATACACGCTGAGGTAAACGCATAGCCACCCAATATGGCAATAATAAAACGCAAAAATACTAACAATCTATAGCTTTGGGCCACATTTAAAAGCGCAGCTAGGTTAGTTTTTGTAAAAGGTGCTATGTGCAGAGGTGCCTGCATAGTTAACAAATCCCTTATTCAAATACGAGAATAAAAATAAGGCGTTATTATAAAGCTTACAAATACAAAAGATAGCGATTCTCATTTGTATATTCTAGTTAATTTAACATTAGTGCCTAGCATGTTAGTAAAATACTGATCTCTGCTGTTTTAGGGTTATTGCTTAGCTAATTACGAAGGTTTACAGTGGTCAATACTGGCAAGCCAAAGAGTAAATTTAAAATGAGCAACCACGAAAAACTAAATTATGTAGAGTTTCCCGCGTGCGATTTAACAGCTACAAAAAGCTTTTTTACTAACGTGTTTAACTGGCAATTTACCGACTATGGCCCAGAGTATACGGCATTTAGCGGCCAAGGGCTTGATGGTGGCTTTTTTAATGCACCGCTTAAATCACTTACTCAACATGGGGCCGCACTGCTGGTGTTTTACAGTAACGACATTCACGCAACCTATAAAAAAGTAGCGCAATATGGCGGCAAAATAGTAAAACCTATTTTTGAGTTCCCCGGTGGTTGCCGCTTTCATTTTACCGAGCCTAGTGGTAACGAATTTGCCGTATGGTCAGAAAAACAATAAATATATCAAATAATTAGTTGTTATTTTCAAGTGAGATCACGATTTTACCAACTAATAACTAATTTGAGTAAAATAAACCGATTTTTTACCAACTCATTAGGTCTAAATGGCCATTCAGAACGTAATTTAAGCATTTAAGGCCAGATTTATATGGATCCGATCAATTTAATTGAGCAAGTTAGTAAATGCGTGATCTGTGAACCTCATTTACCGTTAGGTGCTCGCCCCGTTATACAATTTAATGCCAATGCGCGTATTTTAATTGCCGGCCAAGCACCGGGCATAAAAGTACACGAAACTGGCAAGCCCTTTAACGATGCCAGCGGAAACCGCCTACGCGAATGGCTTGGGCTAAGTGTTGATGAGTTTTATGATCCGCAAAAAATAGCTATTTTACCTATGGGCTTTTGTTACCCTGGTAAAGGTAAGTCGGGCGACTTACCTCCGCGTAAAGAATGTGCACCTGCATGGAGAGCGCAATTACTGGCCGCTCTACCAAATTTAGAGCTTACAATAGTGCTTGGTAAATACGCGCAGGCTTATCATTTACCGCATACTAAAAACAGGCCCTTAACCGAGTTAGTAAAATCGTGGCGTGAGTATTGGCCGGAGCATTTGGTGCTACCACACCCAAGCCCTCGCAATAATATTTGGCTTAAAAAAAATCCATGGTTTGCACAAGATGTACTGCCAGAACTTGCTGAACGGGTTGCTGCAATATTAAATAAAGAACCACAATGAACAGCTATAAATCAAACGGTTATATGCTTGTAAAGGGGCTTTACAGCACCAAAGAGCTAAATAAAATTAAGCTCCTAGTTAATGCCTTTCATACACAGTGGAAAACTAATAACCGTGAGTTTTATCAATCCCGTGCCATTAATAGTTCAGGCATAACAAATAGTGCGTATTTAACGGCGCAGCAAAACGAAGCCTTATTTAGTTTAATAGCTGATAACAAATTAATTAACCGTGTAAAAAAGGCGATTAGTGAGCCACTGTTTTTAAATACTCAGTTATTTTTTAATCCCGTTAATGTTACACAAAAAAATTATTGGCATCGCGATATGCAATACCATTTAAATGTGCAAGAGCAACAAGCTGCGTTAAACGGGCCCGACGTAGTGCACTGCCGGTTAGCCCTTGAAGACGAGCCAGGTATAGAGCTTGTACCCCACTCGCATAAAAATTGGGATACACCAGAGGAGCTAAATGTACGTTTTGCAAAAAATAATAAACTGCCAAGCGATAACTTAACTACAGGCAAAGTTATTAAACTTAATGCGGGTGACTTACTGTTGTTTTCAGCCAATATGATTCACCGAGGCTTATACGGCAAAAACCGCCTAGCACTGGATATTATTTTTTGCGAAAATGCACCACAGCTTACTGCCTTTATCAATGCAGCAAACACCCCAAGCTCGGCAGTAGCAAATAAAACCGCTAATCCACAAGTATTTTTTAACCCACTTTAAACCCGCTATAACCCCATTTAGCACAACACTTTTTCGCTTAACTATAAATATTACTAATAGTGTTGAATAAATAAACATCACTGTTATTTATTTTAAGACTCGTCAGTATGAAATAGACGCAAAATTATCCAATAAAAATAACCTCTATAATGGAGTTGCAGCTATGACAACTGAACACACACAATCACACACACGTTTAAAACCTGCTTTTTTAAAACAAAAAACACTGACTTTATTTACGCTCAGCGCATTAAGCGTGGGTATGGCACAAGCTGGCGAGCAAAAAGTAAATAACAGCGAGCTTGAAACCATTACCGTCACCTCGCAAAAGCGGGTGCAATCACTACAAGATATTCCTACCTCTATTCAAGCGCTTTCTGGCGACTACCTCGAGCAAAACAGTGTTGACGATTTACTCGCCCTAAGCGAAAACCTACCTAACGTGCATATAACCGAAACCTCAAGCAGCAAACGTATTTTTGTACGCGGCATAGGCTCGGGTACTAACTCAGGCTTTGAGCAATCGGTTGCTATGTATAAAGATGGCGTGTATTTAGGGCGCGGGCATCAGGCTAAATTTCCATTTTTAGATATGCAGCGCCTTGAGCTTATAAAAGGCCCGCAGTCGGTTATGTTTGGTAAAAACGCCACAGCAGGAGCCTTTAGTATGATCTCAAATTCGCCAACCGATGTACTTGAAGGCAACGTATCGGCAGAGTTTGGCTCTGACAACGAAAAGCGCTTTACAGGCGTTATAAATATTCCTATTAACGATGATTTAGCCATACGTATTGCCGCATTTGATCATTCTGTTGATGGCTTTTTATATAACCAAGCGCGCCAAAGTGATGAGCAATCTAACGACTCATCAGGTGCACGTTTATCAATAGATTGGCAAATAAACGATGATATAAACGCATTGTTTAAATGGGAACACGGTGAGTTTGAATCGCATGGCTCGCGCTACCAATACATTATTGATACTCCAAACCGAGATTTACAAATAGCAAATGACCCTACTAACCCAGGCAATGTAGGGTATCGTTCACTTTTATTAAGCGACAACTCGGGCCTTGATTACACAAGTTCGGTATCGGGCGATGGTCACCCAGGTGGGCTTAATGAGCAAAGTAAAACCACGCTTGATAACGCATCACTTAAATTAACCTATAACCATGGCGAATACGAATTTACCTCTTTAACCACGTATAGCGAGTACGATTGGGACTCAACCTTTGACGCCGACTTTTCAGAAATCCCGCTTATAAAACAAGACTACTTAGAAACCTATAACCAGTTTACGCAAGAGTTTAGAGTAAGCTCGCCAACAGGGCGCACGCTTGAATACGTAGCGGGCATTTTTTACATGAGCAGCGAGCTTGAACACCCAAACGATATTTTATTTGGTGCATCGTTACTTATTCCTGATTTAGTGGGTACATCATTGGGCGTAAATGCGCTGTTTGATCAAGACCAACAAAGCTACTCAGCATTTACCGCCCTTACTTGGAATGTAAACGCGCAATGGCGCGCTAATTTTGGCCTGCGTTATCAAAAAGAAGAAAAAGAAGTAAGCAGCGTACAAAGTGTGTATAGCGTATTTGAGCCAAACACACCGCAAGCCGTACAACAATCTGCTAATGCCGCTGCGCCCACTATTTCAGGGCAGCTTTCGGGCGCGGGGGTACATAACCTTAACGCTAAGCGTGATGAATCGCACTTATCACCCAATATTAGTGTGCAATATTTAGGGTTTAACAACACCATGTTATTTGCAAGCGCTGGCATAGGCTACAAAGCCGGTGGTTTTGATGGCTCTGGCTTAAATGGCTCACAAGGTAACACGGTTGATGCAAACTCAGGCTTTGAGTTTGACGACGAAAAAGCCACAAAATTTGAATTTGGCATAAAAGCCGAGCCAATTAAAAATACTCTACAAGTAAATGCTACACTGTTTTACACCCTGTACGATGACCTACAAGTATCTGAATTTAATGGTAATGCATTTGTAGTTAAAAATGCTGCCGAAACCAAAGTAAAAGGGATTGAGCTCGATTCGCGCTGGGCAATAAATCAAAGTTGGCAGCTATCGGCAAACCTTGCGGTGCTTGATTTTGAATACGAACAATACGCCAGTGCATCGCCAACGGTTATGCAAAGCGAGCTACTTGGCCAAGCATTTCAAGATTTAACCGGGCAAACTGGCGCGTTTGCTCCCGATTACTCAGGCAATATAGCGATTGATTACAATACCGAGATGTTTTCAAACCTTACTTTAAGTAGCAATTTAGCGCTTAACTTTAGTGACGATTACTTTTTAGAGCAAGATCTTGACCCAATAGCCAAGCAAAGCGCTTTTGAAAAGCTAAATTTACGCATAGAGCTAGGTAGCAGTGAAGGAGATTGGTCGGTGGCGTTATTGGCTAAAAATTTAACCGATAAACACACTTTTTCGCAGGCCAACGATGTGCCAGTAATTAGCTACGCACACCGTTTTTTATCAGAGCGTGGGCGCAGTTATCACGCACAATTTAATTACCGCTTTTAAGTTTGTCAGCAGGGATAAGTTGCTGGGCTAAACCTAGCAGCTTTTCTCGCATCCAACTATTTACTAAATCGTCATCAGCTTGTTCGTGCCAATACATGTGCACGGGCATTAACGGCACATCAAACGGCAAGCTAGTTACATGCACAGGCATTTGCTCTTTTAATACCTGCGCGTACGCGTTTGGCATGGTCATTATCATGTCGCTTTGGCTAATCACTTTAGTCGCCGCAAAATAATGTTCACATTTAAGCACTACATTACGGGCAAGTGCATGCTTTGCCAGCGCCATATCAATAATATCTACCTGCGCACCTTTTAACGACACCAACGCGTGCGATGCCTTTGCGTAATTTTGTACGGTTAAGTCATTTAATATTGGGTGATCGTGCCTACAAATTAGCGAAAAATGCTCATTACAAATAAAGGTGTTTTTTATGTGGTTACTGGTAGGGGTAAGCACATCAATAACTATATCGAGCTCTTGGTTTTCGAGTGATTTTTCCATATCAACATGCGACACCTGTCGGCTGTTAATCGTGATATTGGGGGTGTTTGTGAGTAGGTCGCTCATTAGCGGCGGAAAAAATATCGATTCTAAAATATCTCTAAAGCCAAATTTAATTTCGCGCTTAAAGGCGGCTATATCAAAAAGCCGTTCGTTATTTAAGGTTGACTCTAATACCTGCACCGACTCAATAACTTGCGCTATTATTTTTTGGCAAAAAGGTGAGGGCACCATACGCCGACCGTGGCGAATAAATAATGGGTCGCCAAACTTTTCTCTAAGGCGAGAAAGCGCATGACTAACAGCAGGTTGCGTTAAATGCAGTTTATCCGCTGCAGTGGTAATACTGCCCTCTTGATATACCGTTTTAAGTATTACAAACAGGTTTAAATCTATCTTTCCATGCATAGTATTTATGTTTAACCATTAATTAACATCACTTCTATTTATCTTAAGCGAGACTAAACTAAAGTCAACAGAGTTTAATTTAGGATTATTATGAGCAATACACTAGAGCAGCAAGCCGCAAAAATGACCATAGGCAGCGACAAATTTAAACTTATTATGCCGCCAAAATTTAACACCCTAGAGGAGCAACGCAGCTACGAAAAACAACGCCTAGCCGCTGGGTTTAGAGTATTTGCCATGTACGGTTTTGATGAGGGACTTGCTGGGCACATAACACTTCGCGACTGCATAGAGCCCGATACCTTTTGGGTAAACCCTGTGGGTATGCATTTTTCGCATATTAAAGCGTCAGATCTTATTCGGGTTGATCATAAAGGTAATATTATTGAAGGCAGCACACCGATTAATAACGCCGCGTTTGCTATTCATTCACGCATACACATGGCACGACCCGACGTAAACGCAGTAGCCCATGCCCATACACGTTATGGCCGTGCGTTTTCGGCATTAGGAGAGTTACTTAAACCAATTTCGCAAGATGCCTGCGTATTTTACGAAAACCACAGTGTATTTGATGTATTTAGCGGCGTAGTAGCCGACAGCGAAGAGGGCGACATGATAGCTAAATCACTGGCTGATCACTGCGCTGTTATTTTGCAAAACCATGGTTTACTTACCGTTGGTTCGTCGGTTGATGCCGCAGTTGCCAATTTTGTATTGCTAGATAGCTGCTGCCAAAGCCAATTATTAGCGCAAGCCGCAGGCGAGCCCAAGCTTATTTCTCACGATGTTGCGCTACACACTAAACAAGCCAATGGCTCAGAGCTAGTTACATGGGGGAACTTTCAGCCCATGTATCAGGTTGTTGCCGCAAAAGATAACAGCTTTTTAGATTAAAACACTGGCAATAGCTTAATTTTGATAGACTAAAATTTGCGCGGTAATGGCCCACACACCCAAAGCCGCGTTTAAATACTATGCACTCACACGCAAACACACACATTATAAAGATACGTTGAGGGTTTTATGAATATAACAACAATTAAAAACCACGCCGATGTTGGCAATTTAAACCTTGCTGAAATATCACCAGAGCAACTTCCTCGCTCTACTTATCATGCCATTTTACAATCGGCAAAAAACTTTGGTGATGCAACCGCTATTGAATACATTTTAGATGGCGACTGCATTAGCGAAGCGCAAATTCCGTTTGCAAAAAAGCTAATTCACCGCATTTTAATGACCTTTAAAGGTAAAAGCTTTGCTAATCCGCACCGTAAAATGAGCTACAAAGCGCTCGCAAAAAACGTAACAGGGCTTGGCAATGCATTGCACTCGTTGGGTATTACAAAAACCGAGGTTACCTCGCTGGTGCTACCTAACTTCCCTGAAACCTATGTATCGCTTTGGGCAGCAGAGGCCGCAGGCATTGCAAACCCCATAAACCCCTTGCTTGATGAGTCCATAATGAAAGAAATTATGATCTCAGCCAATACCAAAGTAATCATTGCCCTAGGCCCAGTCCCTGGTAGCGATATTTGGCAAAAAGTAATGGCAATTAAAGAGCATATACCCGGCCTAAAAGCGGTTATTAGCTTATTTGGTGACGACATAGCGTGCTCGCAAAATAATAAAGTACCCGTGTATGGGTTTAAAAAGTTACTCGCGGCGCAAAATACGCAAGCAGCTAATTTTATTTTGCCTGAGCAAAGCGATGTGTGCGCGTATTTTCATACGGGTGGTACCACCGGCCTACCAAAACTTGCCAAGCACTTGCACTTAAACCAGCTCACCAATGCAGGGCAGGTTAATTTACTTTCGCCAGTAAACGCAGGCGATACCATGCTAGTAGGTTTGCCCATATTTCATGTAAATGCGGCGGTAGCCACAGGCATAGCCTCGGTAATGAAAGGCTGTAAAATTTTACTCGCAAGCCCTTCTGGCTTTAGAGGTAAAAACATCATTCAAAACTTACTCACCCTAATTAATAATTACGATGTAGCCGTTATGACCGCCGTACCTACGGTTTACGCTGCTATGGTTGAGCAAATTACCTCGCAAAAAATATCGGTGCCACCGCTTAAAATGAAGTTTGCTATTTGTGGGGCCGCGCCGCTTTCATCAGATTTACAAGCCCTGTTTACTAAACTCACAAACACCCCACTGGTAGAGGGTTATGGCTCAACTGAGGGCAGCTCAGTAAGTACGTTAATGCCTGTAAACCCGATTAATAAAGAGGCTTCTGTAGGGCTGCCAATACCCGGTATTACACTTAAAATTGCCGATATAAACGAGCAAGGCACGCTTGTTAAAATTTGCGATACACTCGATGTTGGCGAAATAATAATAACCGGTAATAACGTATTTCCGGGTTATGTAGAAGATGCCCATAACCAAGGCGCATGGGTAGTTGATGAAAACGGCCAACAGTATTTTAGAACCGGCGATTTAGGAAAAATAGATGAGAGCGGGTATGTATCTTTATGTGGTAGACAAAAAGAGCTAATAATACGTGGCGGGCACAATATAGACCCCAAAATGATAGAAGATGCCGCAACCAGCCACCCCGATGTAACACTTGCAGCCGCCGTGCCACGCCCCGACAGCTACGCAGGAGAAGTGCCGGTACTTTACGTAACGCTTAGCCCACATAGCACGCTTAAGCTTGATGATCTCACCGCGTATGTTAGCGCCAACATACCTGAGCAGGCAGCAATACCAAAAGCTATTTATATAATTGATGAAATACCGCTTACTGCCGTAGGTAAAATTTATAAGCCCGAACTGGTTTGCCTAGAAATAAAACAAACCATTACAGAGGCTCTTAGCGAGCAATTAATCAACAAAACCGTGCAAATAAATGTGTTTGCTGATAAAAAGTTAGGCATAAAAGCCACAATTTTAGTTAATGAAGATGAGTTAAACGCGCTGCAACAACAGATAAAAACGCTGCTAACCCCGTACTCATTTAACTACGAAGTGCTGGCATTAAAAACAACAGAGGCCGCCTAATTTGAACGCATCATTTTTAACAGAAATCATACTCCCACTCGCCCTTGCCCTTATTATGTTTGGCATGGGGCTTGGGCTTACAGTTGGCGACTTTACGCGGCTTTTTAAAAAGCCCTTAGCAATTGCTATGGGCTTACTAGGCCAAATTATTGCCATGCCGCTACTGGCTTTAGGTTTGTGTTATTTACTTAATTTACCCACGCCTATAGCAATAGGGTTAATGATTTTAGCCGCGTGCCCGGGTGGTACTATGTCAAACGTAGTGAGCCAGCTGGCAAAGGCTAATTTAGCGCTTTCGGTAAGCTTAACCGCTGCCTCAACTGCTATTAGCATTATTACCACACCGTTTATTATTGGCTTTGCCATGCACCAATTTGCGCCGCAAGACGATGCTAATTTTTCTATATTAACCACATCGCTTGGGCTGTTTGTCATTACATTAGTACCTGTAGCCATAGGGATAAGCCTGCGCCATTTTAAAAGCGAATTTGCGATTAAAAGCGAGCCGTTTTTTAGGCGTTTTTCGTTATTTTTTATGCTCGCCATGATAGCCGCGCTAGTAATAAAAGAACGCGCCTTACTGGCAAGCTCGTTTGATGCTGTATTTTGGGCCTGCCTTGCATTAAATATTGGCTCAATGGTCATTGGCTTGCTCATAGCTAAGCTTTCAAACCTTAACCTGACCGATTCACTAACACTTGGGATTGAGGTAGGGATTCAAAACGCATCACTGGCTATTTTAATTGCTATAAGCTTTTTAAATAAGCCCGAATACGCAGTAACGGGCGGTGTATATGGCCTTGCCATGTTTATTGGGCCGCTATTATTAATTGCTGGGCTTAAGTTTAAAAACAAACGCTTTGTAAACGCTTAAAAAAACGCGAAGCGCCAAATTTAGTTCACTAAGTTTGGCGCTTTTATTATAACTATTAACGTTTAAAAATAGGCTGCACTTGCCCGCGTAACCATACTAAAGCGTCGTCTTTATCAGTACTTTGATGCCAATATAAATGCTGATAAATAGCTGGCATAGTGGTGGGAACTGGCCGTGCTATTAGCGTGTCGTCAAGCAGTTGGCTTGCCACCATAGAGGGCAGGGTGAGTAAAAATGGCGCGTCTTTTATTACCTCTTTCGCGGCAAAATAATTTTGACAACGTATAGCCACCTGCCTATTAAAACTCAATTGCAATAACGCAATATCTTCAATAACAGTACCGGTTGCCCGGTTAGATACCGCAACATGCTTAGCCGCTAAATAATTGTCTATATTGAGTTGGTTTTTAAGCGGGTGGTTTTTTTTCATGAGTACACAAAAGTGATCACTTGAAAGAACAGCATGGCTAATGGGCGCTTTTATTGGCCGCGCTACATCAATTGCCATATCTATTTGATGATTAGCTAATTGCTTATGCATATCTTCACGGCTTAATTTTACGCTCGCTAAGCTTGCATTGGGAGCATGTTTTGCCAGTGCAAGTTGCAATTTAGGCAAAACAATAGGCTCTATTGCATCGTGCAGAGCTATTTTAAAGGTTTGCGCAGTGGTCGCTAAATTAAAGTCACCGCAGGCTTGTAGCACTTGGCGTAATTTTTCGAGTAAATCTATTAGCTCGGGTGCCATACGTTGGCACGCAGGGGTGGGGAGCATTAATTGCCCTTGGCGCTCAAATAACGGATCGTTTAATACACTGCGCAAACGTTTTATAGCATGGCTAACTGCTGAGGGCGTTATGTACAGCACCTTTGCGGTTTCGCTCATGTTTTTTTCACGGTATAGGCATTCAAATATTTTAAGTAAATTTAAATCTAACTGCTGAATATTTTTAGCTTCAATCATTATTACCTGCTCATACTATGAATACAATTCACACTTAACTGGTAATATATTTCATTTAATTCATTGGGGCGAATGTTTTATGCTGGGTTAACTAAAAAATAAACAGGCAACCCTAATGAACTTTGAGCCAAGCCAAAAAAGCCAAGACTACCTAAAGCGTGTAACCGCCTTTATGGATGAGCACGTATTGCCTATTGAGCAAGCAGTAGTTGCGCATAACCATGCTAAAAATAATTCAAACGATTGGACCACTTGGCAACTAAGTGAGCACATTGAGCCATTAAAAGCGAAAGCAAAAGCCGCTGGCCTGTGGAACTTATTTTTACCCGATGCAGAACTAGCACAAGGTTTAACCTGCTTAGAGTACGCCCCTATTGCAGAGCAAATGGGTAAATGTTTATTTGCATCAGAAATATTTAATTGTAATGCCCCCGACACCGGCAATATGGAAGTGCTTTATCATTTTGCAAACGATGAGCAAAAACAGCAGTGGTTAACCCCATTATTAAATGGCGATATTCGCTCAGTATTTGCCATGACCGAACCCGATGTCGCTTCATCAGATGCGACAAACATGCAAGCAACCATAGATGTTGATGGCGACGAGCTTATTTTAAATGGCACAAAGTGGTGGACCACCGGCCTTGGTCATCCTAATGCCCAGGTGGCTATTTTTATGGGGCTTTCTAATCCCGAAAACGATAAACACAGCCAGCATTCAATGGTACTTGTGCCGCTAAACACACCCGGTGTAAACATTAAGCGTATGCTAAGTGCCTGTGGCGATTTTGATGCCCCCTACGGCCACGGCGAAATGGAATTTAATAACGTACGCGTACCAAAACAAAATCTTATTTTAGGGTTAGGCAAAGGTTTTGCCATCGCACAAGGGCGCCTGGGGCCTGGGCGAATTCATCATTGTATGCGCGCAATTGGCGCAGCAGAGCGCTGTTTAGAGCTCATGATTAAACGCGGGCTGTCGCGCAGTGCTTTTGGTAAACCCTTACTTAAATTAGGCGGTAATTTAGAACGTGTAGCGCAAGCGCGTATGGCGATAGATCAAGCTCGTTTATTAACCCTGCACGCGGCATGGAAAATAGACACTCAAGGCGTTAAACACGCCATGACCGAAATATCGAGCATAAAAGTAGTCGTGCCTAATATGCTGCAAATGGTCTCAGATATGGCAATACAAGTGTTTGGTGGCGCTGGGGTGTCGAGCGACTTTCCTATTGCCTCGTTTAATGCAATGGGCCGTATTTTGCGCCTTGCAGATGGCCCAGACGAAGTACATATGGGCATGGTTTCGCGCCTCGAACTTAACAAATACCGCTAAGGCAACACCATGAAAACACGACTAATAATAACAGGTGGAGCCACAGGGCTAGGTAAAGCGTTAGCCCTGAGTTACGCAAGTAATTTGGGCGCTAACTTACAAATTTGTATTGCCGATATAAACGCCGAGCGTGCAGCCACAACCATTAGTGAGCTGCAAGCACTAAAAAGCGATGCCTTTTTTTACGCCTGCGATGTAACCAAGCAAGCAGATGTAAAGGGGCTTTACGATATTATCCAAACCAAGTGGCAAGGCGTAGATATTGTTATTAATAATGCAGGTGTAGCAACGGGCGGCTCGCTTGAGGGCGAATCGCTTGAGCAATGGCAGTGGATTATGGATATTAATTTGCTCTCTATGGTGCGGGTGTGCCAAACGTTTTACCCCGCCTTTGTGCAACAAGGCGGTGGCTACTTTATTAATATAGCCTCACAAGCTGGGCTTACCCCTATTCCGTTTATGAGCAGTTATAACGCCGTAAAAGCGGCGGTTATAGGTTTTAGCGAAACCCTAAAGCTCGAACTCGCCCACGATAATATAGATGTAAGTGTTGTGTGCCCGAGCTTTTTTAAAACCAATCTTGATGAATCCATGCGCACCAGCGAGCCGGCCATGAAAACCATGCTTAACCGTGCCTTTGAGCGCTCCCCCATAAACGCAGAGCAAGTTGCCGATATTATTTATCAGCAGTCGCTTAACCGCCCATTTTTAATTTTGACCCATAAATTAGGTAAACAGGCCTTTTTAATGAAAAAACTACTCCCCGTTGAGTGGTACATTAAAAACATGCTGAAAAAAACACGCTCTATGCAACGTTTAAAATCAAAATAATAAAGGCTAGCAATGAACACACAATTATTAGATCAAGCCAAAAACGTACGCCAAGGCGAAGAGCTCGACACACAAAAGGTAGATGCCTGGCTTAAACAGCACCTTACACAGTTAACTGGCGAGCCAAGTGTTACTCAATACGCAGGGGGGGCATCAAACTGGACCTACTGCCTAGAATACCCAGAGCAATCGCTTATTTTACGCCGTGCGCCCAAAGGCACCAAAGCCAAAGGCGCACACGATATGGCCCGTGAATATAAGCTGCAGCAAGCGCTAAAACCAGTTTACAGCTATGTGCCAAATATGGAGGCGTTTTGCGACGATGAAAACATACTCGGCACCGACTTTTACGTTATGGAAAAGCTTACGGGGATAATTCCGCGTAGAAATTTACCACGCGGATTAACCCCCACGCCCGAGCGCACTAAAAAGCTGTGCGAAAACGTACTCGACTGCCTAGTAGAGTTACACAAAGTAGATTACAAACAGGCCAATTTAAGTCATTTAGGCAAAGGTGAAGGCTACACCCAGCGCCAAATTAGCGGCTGGAGCGAGCGCTTTACTAAAGCCAAAACCTGGAATGTACCCAGCGGTAAAAAAGTCATTAAGTGGCTTGAAAACAACCTGCCAAGTAACGAGCGTATTTGCATAACACATAACGATTTTAGGTTTGATAACGCTGTGCTTGATGCAAACGACTACACCAACGTACTGGGTATTTTAGATTGGGAACTTGCCACCCTTGGCGACCCACTTATGGATTTGGGCAATACATTGGCTTACTGGGTAGAGCCAGGAGATGACTTTTTAGCCCAAGCCACTCGTCGTCAACCCACTCACTTAGAGGGTATGCTAACGCGCAAAGAAGTAGTAGCCTACTACTGTAAAAAAATGAATATAACCGTAGATGACTTTACCTTTTACGAAGTGTACGGGCTATTTAGACTTGCCGGCATTGTGCAGCAAATTTATTACCGCTATCACCATGGGCAAACTAAAAACCCCGCCTTTAAACACTTTTGGGTGTTTGTACATTACCTTTTATGGCGCTGTAAAAAAGCCATTAACAACCAAGGTAAAGTCTAATGTGTATTTTATATTTAGTACGCCACGGGCAGGCTAGTTTTTCGGCTGATAATTACGATACGCTCTCAACAAAAGGGCAACAGCAAGCCACACTACTGGGTGAATATTTAGCACAAAAGCAGCTTAAGCCCGATGCTTTATTTGCTGGCAGTATGCTGCGCCATAATCAAACCGCAGAGCTGAGTTTAGCAAGTGCTAATAATACGCCAGTGGTAATAAACGATGCGCGATTAAACGAGTACGATCACGAACATATTTTAGCCGTTTATAACCCACAGCTTGCCACCCCAAGCCAAGTTCGCGCGGCACTTAGCAAGCAAGCCGAGCCTATGGAATACTTTAAAACGGTATTTATTAGCGCCATACAGCAGTGGGTACTCAATCCCGACAGCACTCAATATAACGAAAGCTTTAATGCATTTACTGCGCGTGTACTTGGCGCGCTTGAACAAATAGCCAATGAAAACCACGGTAAAAAGGTACTTATTTATACCTCTGGCGGGCCTATTAGCATTATAACCAGCCATTTAATGGGGCTAAAGCTCGAGCGCTTTATTGATATTAATTGGAGCTTAGTAAACGCAGGCGTAACCAAAGTAGTGGCGCGCGGCAAAGGAAAAAATCAAAAATTAACGATAAGTAGTTTAAACGAGCATCACTTTTTAGAGTGCCACCCACAACAAAAATTAATTACATACACCTAAGGATCTAATTATGCGCAAAAACATACTAATAACAGGTGCAAGTTCAGGCTTAGGCAAAGGCATGGCAAAAGAGTTTGCAAAACAAGGTTGTAATCTTGCTTTATGTGCTCGGCGCTTTGAGCTATTAGAGCAGCTAAAAAGTGAGCTTGAACAAATAAACCCAAATATAACCATTACCATAAAAGTGCTTGATGTTAACGACCACGAGCAAGTATTTAGCGTATTTAACGCCTTTAAAGATGAGCTTAACGGCCTTGATAGAGTAATTATAAATGCTGGTATGGGCAAGGGGGCTTCTATTGGTACGGGTTACTTTAATGCCAACAAACAAACCGCACAAACTAACTTTGTGGCCGCACTTGCGCAAGCTGAGGCCGCAATGGAAATTTTTAGAGCACAAAACCATGGTCATTTAGTGACTATTTCATCTATTAGTGCTGTACGTGGTTTTAGGCGCGCCATGACCGTTTACGCCGCCACTAAAGCGGCTATTACCTCATTAAGTGAAGGCATACGCATAGATGTAATGCACACGCCTATAAAGGTAAGCTGTGTACATCCAGGTTTTATAAGAAGCGAAATAAACGAAAAAGTAAAAACAGTGCCGTTTATTGTTGATACCGAAACTGGCTGCAAAGCACTGGTAAAAGCAATAAATAAAGAAAAAGCCAACAGCTTTGTGCCAAGCTGGCCGTGGGCATTTCTGCATTGGATTTTACGAATAGCACCGCTGAGTACAATTCGTAAAATGTCGTAAGGTTTTTAAATTTTAGGCATTAAAAAAGGTGGCAAATACCACCCTTTATGTACGTGTTTACTTAACCTAGGTTTAGGTTATTTGTAAAATTATAGTAGTGCAAAAATCTTTTGCAGCTGTGGCATGTACTCGCTCACAAGCTCAAGGTTGTTTTCGCTTACTAGTGGGTCTGTAGATTCTTCAGCCGCGCTTGAAGCCTTACCAAACGAGCCCATTAACGAGCTAGCGTCACTGCTTTTAGCACTTTTAAGGCTTTGCAGGCCACCCATTACTTTATTTGCTGTTTCTTGGTTTTCAGCTGAAAGACCCGATTTAAGGTTTTCGATGTAAGCCATAGATACTTCTGAGCCAACAGATACTAATTCTTCAGGCGAAAAACCGTAACGGTTAGTAATATCGGCAAAGCTTTTATATAAACCTTGCTCTTTAATCATGCTTAATGCGCTATTAGCAAGAGAGCTTTGCTCTTCAACATTTTGTTCAGCAGAGCCACCTAGCATGCTTGCTAAATCTAGGTTTTTTAACGAATCTTGGCTGCTAGCCCAGCTAGAAACAGCCGGCAGTGCTTTCATGTAGCTTTGTAATTGGCCTTCGCTAATATCTTCAGCAAGGCTTGAAAAACTCATTGCTAATAAGCTAAGTGATAAAATTATTTTTTTCATTGGGCGTTTCCTATTATTTAATTAAAGCCATTAAAAACTAAATGTAAGCGCCTGCCAATACATAACTAAAGTATTAGGTGTATTTAGGCTATAAAGTAGTATAAATACTTTAAAGTTCTATAACTTAAGCTGATTCAGCACAAATATAGTTACAAATGTTATACTGCATTTTTGTCGATAAGAGCTGAACGTAATGTTAACTATTTCAAATACTGTCACTATAGATGAATGGGAACTAGAGCTAACTGCTATACGTTCGCAAGGTGCCGGTGGCCAAAACGTTAACAAAGTAGCCAGCGCCATTCATTTACGCTTTGATATTAACCGCTCAAAGTTACCCGATTTTTACAAAGAACGTCTATTAAAGCTAAACGACTCTCGGATCACCAAAGAGGGCGTGGTGGTAATTAAAGCCCAAAGCTTTCGCACCCAAGAGCTTAACCGAGAAGATGCACTAAAACGTTTAAAAGATTTAATTTTAAGTGCAACCAAGGTAAATAAAGCCCGCCGCGCAACCAAGCCAAGCCGTAACTCGCAGCGCAAGCGCATGGATAAAAAAACCAAACATGGGCAAACCAAAGCCCTGCGCGGTAACATTAAGTTATAACTCACTAAGTTTATATGGCTTTACAGTAAAGTATGCTTAATTTACGCCTACAGCTAATAGTTAACCGTAGGCGTGAGTGGGTTATTCGTAGGTATGATGGCGGGTGGCACTAAAGCGATTTAATATATGGTGCATTACATACACCGCAGATAAACTAGCCACAATAGCCACCGCAACAGAGCTAAAGCGATACATGGCGCTATAAACAAGGTCTTGCCCGGGACCTAGAGAGTTGCCAAACAAAATACCAAACGTGGTTAACACACCAAATCCTATGCCCGGTGCGCCGCCACCAATAATATGAAAACGGCTAAATACAAACGATAACGTCCACAGTATAAGCACCGGAAACAATAAAAAGTCAGAGTGATTATACAATAACACTTGCGCCAACAGCGCGGCATTACAGCCAATTAATGTACCAATAGCGCGCTGCCAACCGGCCATACCTGCGGCTTTCCAGCACAGCGAAAACAAAATTAATACCGATGAGGCTTGCGCCGATATTGAATCTTGTAAATCGAGAACTTGAAACGCCACAAACGAAAGCGTAGCAACCGTTGCGCATAATAATACCTCATGGCGAATGCTTTCTTTAGCTTTAGCGGGTACCGCCCTTACGGCACGCGCGGTTACATCAGGAAAAACACCATGCATAACAAACGCTATAACAATAGAGAGAACAGTAGCCAAACCATTACTTAAAATAAGCGGGTATACACTACTTGTACCGGTTACATAGCTTGAAAAGTGCAGCTGAATCGACAACCCAACCACGCCTAGTGCGCCAAATAAAAAAGCCGCACCTGAGCTCATTTGATAAAACAAAAAGCAAAACGCTAAAAATACGATAATGGTCATCAGTACCGGAAGGTGCGAAAACAAGCCCTGCATTATTAAAACCATTGGAATACTAATGGCGGCACTGGCTAAAAACTGGCGCACAATGCTTTTATTTAACACCGGTACTAAACCAAGTAGCAACATAGGGTAAACAGTAAAAAATATACCGTATGGCCAGTTCATTAATTTACTAATAGTAAACCCTATGGTGCAACCACCGGCTATGCGCAGCGCTTGGCGTAAACCGTTTGAGTCTAATTGCGGTGCTTGGCTAACAGCTTGAGTCATACGGCCTCCATTAATAAATGTAGTGTAGCCAGCTAATAAACCTAATTTGAGCCGATGCTAACCATTGCCCAATTGTTGACTCTGGCAATAGTTGCACAGTGGCACGCGCACCACTTGGCATATTAGCAATTAATTTAGCATTATCTGGCATCACTAAATGAATACGCTGGCGCTGAGCATCGCGCACCCAACGATTACTGGTTTCGGTACTACTAAGCGAGCCATTTGCACTGAGTTGCCCATCGCTTACGCCTGCCTCAAACGTGCTTATATGCGCGTTGTAAACCTCACCTGGGCGGCTATCAAATACCACTCGCGCCAAACTACCTGGTTTCATATTTAGTAATGATTTTTCTCTAAAATCGGCAACAAGGTCGGCCTTATTAGCCACTATAGCTAAAAGCGGGCTACCCGTTACCGCATATGCGCCATCAAGTAGTTGTAAGTTAGAAACCACACCAGCGCTTAGCGCACGCACTTGGGTGTACGATAAGTTAAGCTCGGCTTGTGCTAATTGGTTTGCAGCATGGCGAAGCGCTAAGTTTTGCGCGCCGCTTTCGCCGCGGGCAAGTACTGCTTCTGCCAATTGCGCTTCTAATGAGGCGACATTTGATTTACTTGCTTCAAAGTTAGCTTTAATGCTTTCAAGCTCTTGCTCTGAAATAGAGCGCTGCTTAAATAATGCTTCGCCACGGTTATTAAGTAATTGCTGTTCGTGCAGCTTTGCCTTGGCCGCCGAAATTTGCGCCTCCAGTGCTTTTACATTGGTATCTAAACGTTTGTTTTGTAATTTGGCGTCGTCAAGGGCGAGCTGTGCCTGCTCTAGCGCTAATTTATACGGGCCTGAGTCTATTTCAAACAATACATCGCCAGCTTTTACGGTTTGATTATTGTTAACCAATACCTTAGTAACACGGCCACTTATTTGCGGGGCAATTTGCACCACAGGATGATAAACCCGCGCTTGCGGCGTTACCGGCATAAACATGTCGGCAATTAAATAGTAAATAAATATAACAACAAAACCCGCTAACGAAAGCCTTACATAACGAGTAAATTTTTGATCTGGTGTCATTGTGTCTCTTACTCTTTACTTTGATTTTTAATACAGTTTAGTGCGTTTTTTTCCATATTGACGATGCCATAAGCAAGCGCATCGAGTTGCTGTGTGCTTAGCCCGCTATATAGCTGGCTTTTAATATCAATGAGTTTTTCGTTTAGCGACTGTAAAATTGCCCCACCTTGCTCGGTAAAGTAAATTTTTTTACTGCGTTTATCGTGCTCATCAACTTTACGGGTAATTAATAGCTGCTCTTCTAATTGCTTTAATGTGCGAGTAAGCGAGGGCATTTCTATTCCTAAACTCTGCGCAAGCTCAAGCTGCGTTATGCCCTCGCCCAACATATTTATATGGGTTAGCGCCGTCCAGCGCGATTGCGTAAGCCCTAAAGGTTCTACAGCTAAAGTGATGGCCTCGCGGCACAGCCTATGAACCCGCCCCATGTTACCAATAATGGTTAAATCGAGCGTTTCGTGAAAAGGTTTTTGAGTAGTCATAACCACCTCAAATTAGTTAGCATGCTAAGTATTTTAGCATTAGTTAGCATGCTAAGTATTTTAGCATTAGTTAGCGTGCTAAGTAAATATTGAGGGGTGTTGCAAATAAAAAAGCCCCAATACTGAGGCTAAATAAATTTGTGGATTTAAAAATTAAGGAGGTTAGCAGGGGAGTATTGGTCGGTAAGCACTTTTGTATTGGCAGGCCAATCTTGCTTGTTTTTGGTACTTTGCATATAGGTACTAATTGCTTTTAAATCTACATCGTATTTTTTTAAACGCGGGTTAAGTGCTTTAATACGCTGATTAATTTGCGCCTCAGTAGGCATAGAGTTTACACCCGCTAAAATAATACGGTTAGAGCGATTAGCACGGCTTACGTTAATAAAATCGCCAAACACGGCGTGGTAAGTTGCCGACTCATGTTCGTATAATTTACTGCTCGAAAACGTATTAGCGGCAATTACACCGCCCTCGGCCAATACGCTTTTTACCTCTTCAAAAAACTCTTTGGTGAGTAAGTGCTCAGGAATATAATCGCCGTTAAATGCATCAAGAATAATCCAATCGTACTTTTGCTTTTTAATGGCTGCGCGCTTTATAAATATACGCCCGTCTTGCACGCTTGAGGTGACCGCATCGTTTTCTATAAAGTTAAAATAGTTACGGGCTACTTTTAAAACGGCGGGATCTATTTCAACATTATGAATTTTAGCTGCAGGGTAAAGCGCATGAATGACATTAGAAAGCGTACCGCCACCTAGGCCAATAATAAGCACATTTTTAGGGTTGTCGGTTACTAAAAGGCTGGCAAACGTAAGTTTGGTATAGTTAAAAACCAGTTTGTCGGGGTTGTTTTTGTACATACAGCTTTGGCTGGTTTGGCTACTTTTTGTATTAAATTTTAAGCAGCGAAGGTCACCTGTTTCATCAACAATAATATTGCGATATAAAGAACGCTCCTCGTGCACTACATTACTGTGCGCCGCAACCGAAAACAGTACCGCTAAAAATAATAAACAGTTACGCATGGGCAAGCTCCTTATTACCAGCAAGGCTATTAACAGTAATTGCCAGCACACCTAACAGGCCCAAGGTTAACGCAAAGGCACTTATAATGGTGTTTACATCAAACGCCAGTACAAAGTAAAACGAGGTAATAATAGTCCCTAAGGCGCTGCCCAACGTGCTTACAAAATATAAAATACCCGCAACTTGGCCACTTTTATGGCTGTCGGTGACTAATAAACGCACCGAGTAAGGCGAGATCATGCCTAAAATAACGGTAGGAATAAAAAACAAAGCCGTAGAGGCAAGTAACGAGCCGTAGCGTGTATCTTCAATGTGGGTAAAAATAAATTCCATTATTGGCTGCGAAAAAAGCGCAATAGGCACCACCATAATACTGGCAGTTAAAAATATTAAGCCATATTTTGTAAGCGATGCATTTTTAGTACTTAGCTTACCGCCGAGTAAATACCCAAAAGAAAGGCTAAGCATAAATACGGTAATTATGCTGCCCCAAATGTGCACACTACTGCCAAAAAAAGGCGCTAAAATACGCCCGCCTAATAGCTCAATACCCATAATGCAAAAGCCACTGCAAAAGGCTAAAAAATAGATTAACGCGTTTGTTTTTATACTCATGTAATTATCGTTATGTAACCTAAAGAGATCTCCATACTAACGTGATGACAGGGCAGTCGCTAGTGCATTAATTAATCGCTCTGTGATTTTTTAAAAAGTTGTTTTGTTATAAAGTAACACATGTTAAACTTGTTGTTATAATATAACACCTTCGATTTCCCTATTATCATGAAGTATTCTTTAATTTATTTAGCCTGCTTAGGCTTAAGTGCGCAAACAGTGGCGCAAGAGCAAAACGACGAAATTGAAAAAATATCGGTTACTTATAAACAAGCATACCGTGGCGACATTCCTCAAAAGCAAATGCCGCAATCTATTGTAAGTGTTAGCAGTGCTGCGCTTGATCAAAAAGGCATTACTAAATTACAAGACGCGCTCGATTTTTCGGCCAGTATTTCGCGCAAAAATAACAGCGGCGCATTATGGGATAGCTTTTCTATTCGGGGTCTTTCGGGTAACGAAAACATGCCATCGGGCTATTTAATTAATGGCTTTAGCGGTGGGCGTGGTTTTAGCGGCCCGCGTGATGTATCTAACATTGATTACATTGAAGTACTAAAAGGCCCAGGCTCAGCACTTTATGGGCGCTCAGAGCCAGGCGGTACTGTAAATATTGTGACTAAAAAACCTCAGTTTGAGCCGCAAGGTGAGCTAAAACTAAGCTTAGGCAGCGACAGTTTTAATCGCGTTGAAGGCGATTACACAATCGGCATTAACGATACCACCGCGTTTAGAATAAATGGCGCGTGGCAAGATAGCGACAGCTACCGCGATGAGGTGTACACCAATAAAAAGGTAGTTACGCCGTCTATTTATCATCAAATAAACGCATCAACCAGTGTGACTTATGAGTTTGAATACGTAGATTTAGCGCAGTTATTTGACCGTGGTGTTGTCGTACTTGATAACGATTTTGACACCGTACCAAGCTCACGTTATTTAGGTAACCCTAACGATGGCGACACGCAGGTGTATTCGCGCGGGCACCAAATTACTTTAAATCACGATATTAACGATGAATGGTCGTTAGTGGCCGGTGCAAACTACCGTAGCTCTACGTTAACGGGGTTTTCGTCAGATGCAGAGCTTTCGCCATCGCGCCAATCGTTATTTGACGATGGCCGAACACTTACTCGCCAGCAGCGTTATCGCGACTACGAAGTAGAAGATTTAAGTGTAAAGTTTGAGCTAAGCGGCAGTGTAGACACAGCCGGTATTACGCACCATTTATTAATAGGTGCCGATGCATACAAGTACGATTTACGTACAGCGCTTTCTCGCTATCGAGGCGGTAACGGCACTTATACCGTTGATATTTTTGAGCCAAATTACGATGTTGAACGACCAGCAGTAAGCCTGCTTTACGAAAACGACGAAGAGCAAAAAGCATACGGTATTTATGTTCAAGACCAAATGGATATTACCGACAAATTTAAGCTATTAGTGGGCCTAAGGTTTGACAGCGTTGACCAAGACATTTTAGAAACCAACAGCGGCGTGTTTTCGACCAGCTCTGAAAGCCAAGTAAGCCCTCGTGTTGGCGTAGTGTACGAGCTAAATAACGCTCTCACTTTTTACAGCAGTTACTCAGAAGGCTTTTTGCCACTGAGCGGCACAGATGCAAGCGGCGACCCCTTTGGCTTTGAATACAGTGACTCGTTTGAGGTTGGCGCTAAGTTTGAATACTTAGGCATAAACGGTACTGTGGCATTTTTTGATGCGTCTAAAAGTAATATGTTAGTGGCAGACCCTGTAAACGTTGGATTCTCAGCGCCTATTGGTAAAGCCGATAGTAAAGGGTTTGAGCTTGATTTAAATACCTATATTACTGATGCAACGGCGTTTAACTTATCGTACGCCTATATAGATGCCACCACAGCAAACGACATTATTAATGCCGATTGGGGCGTGCCAATTGAAAAAGGCAGCCCGCTGGTTAATGTACCAAAAAATAACTTAAACCTTACGCTTAGCCACCAAACAGCATTAATGGGCAAAGAGCTTGAGTTTGGTGCAAGTTACCAATACACCAGTAGCCGTTTAGGTGATGCCGCCGATTTAAGCTTTAGGCTACCGAGCTACCAATTAGTTGGCGTGTTTGGCAACGTTAACTTAACCGAGCAAACAGAGCTTAATGTGAGTGTTAATAACATTTTTGATGAAGATTACGCCGAAAGCAGCTACAACGCTTTATGGGTTTACCCAGGCGCGCCAACTCAATTTAAAATGTCGTTAGCGTATAACTTTTAATAGCTAGCAAATTAAAGTTTTCATCCTAAAGCGTCTTAATGTAGTGGTTAAGGCGCTTTATATTTTTAAGCGCTTTTATAAAGAATGCATAAGTTTATTAAGCCAACCATCGGCCTTTGAAGGTTTGTATATCATTACAATGTTTTCACTGTAGTGACTGTTAACCCCCTTTACAGTTAATTTTGTAAGCCCTAAATCATCAATCACAAAGTTAGGTAAATACGCCAACGCCAAGCCACTTTGAACCACCTCTATTAATGCACTGTAATCGCTACATCTAAATACAATATTTCGCGGTGCAATATCATCTTGCCAGCCGTCGGAGCCTATACCTTGCTCAAGGCCGCACAGGGGTGAAAACAAAGGGCATGCAAAAGCAAGCTCTAGTAATTGATCTTTATTAAGCGTTAAAGAGCCAGTTTGTACTAGCTGATGCGAAGCATGCGCAGCCACACTAAACCCAGTATTAAATACATCAACCGCCACTAAATTAGTATGTGAGCTATTATTTAGTGCCTCGCGAGTTACTAGCGCAATATGCGCAGCGCCTGATGCAACTTGGCTTATGGCTTCACCTTCAAATACATTATTAATACGTACCGAACAAGCCTGGTTTCTAAGAGGGGTAAGTAACTTTTTAAGGCCACTTTTAAGTAAAATTGCAGGGCCTGCAATAACTGCATTAAATTTATGATTATCGCTTTTAAAGCGGCTAGTAAGCTGCTGGTAATTATGAACTAAATCGCTACTGTGCTTAACAAACTCTTTGCCTTTATCATTAAGTACTAAGGTTTTGCCCACACGATTAAACAGCTCTGTGGCTAAGTTTGCCTCAACCTTTTTTAGCGTTTTAGACAGCGCCCCTGGGGTAATATTAAAATGCTTAGCGGTTGTGTGCAGGTTTTGCGAACTCGCCATATGAATTACTTTTTCAATGTCATCTAAATGCATAGCGCCAAATCGTATTGATTAAAAGGAAACAACTAACAACTTATTATCGATTATTTATACATAAAAATCAGCTTATAGTGACGTTATATTTATTTTTGAGCATTAACATGAAACACATACTGCTAATTTTTATTTTATTATCGAGTGCAGCGCACTCAAATACACCTCAACACAATTCACACAAAACCCACAGCTATAATGGCTTTCATGGCATGGCGCTTATATTAGCCGGCGATAAAGTACTTGCCAGCCACATGCCGTTATACGCCCCCCCACACGATTACCAAATAGTGTACGAAGTAACTACCAATGACACCCACCTAAAAATAATCAAAAAAGCACTGAACGAGTCACTAAAAAAACAAACTCAGATCACCATTTTACCAAACAAATTTGATTTAAATTTATTAATAAATAAGCTGACACCCACTTTAAATACTACTGTGTTTAATGGCCATTTTGAGCGCGGAGGTAAGGCTTTGTTTTCGACAAAGCTGACCTTTAAAAATCCGTTATATGTAAAAAAGATCGCTATAACACAACCTGAAAAAGAAGAGTTTGATTTAATAAAGGTTTCAGCAGAGCAGGGGGTGGTAATTCATAAAATACAAAGTAAACCAAGCTATGACTCACTTAGTTTAGTAGCACTAACTAACGGAAAATATAATGGTCAGTTAAAATGTGATGCGCCAGTAACCACAACGCTTGCAAGTAAGCTAAAGGCCTGTTTTAAAAGCGTACCAAGCTATTTAGAAACTCACGATTTTGCAGTTAATTAAAAAATTATAGCAGCGCTTTAGCTTAAAAAGCGCTGCTATATAAATTACTTAACGTTAAGAGCATATACATTTGCCTGAACGTATTCGCCGTTTAACAATTTTATTTGCGTTAAAATGCGTGAGTACGCATCGCCTTCAAATTCATCGAGCACATGCCAGTGATCTTTTAAATTAGTTGAGCTAAACACATAGCCTTTTATCTCTTGGCCTGTTTCGTCTAATACCAGTGCAGGAAAGCCCATTTTGGCGCCCCAGCCCTCGTTAATTAAATTGCCAACTACACTGCCTTGCTCAAACGTACCGCCAATATTGGCAAGAATATGTTCGTTCGGATGCCCTGGGCACAAGGTACCATAAACAAATAACGCTTCTAACACATAAACTCCTAAATTAAGGCTAATGATTATGTTTAGCTAAGCTAAAGCTTAACTAGGTATGAAAAAAATCCCGAGTGAAATTTTACTCTTACAATGACACCCACCTTTATTTTTGCACTTTACGCAATTACAATGACACCCACCTTTATTTTTGCACTTTACGCAATAAGCATCTACTTTTTTAATTGGTTCATCAAAAACTAGGTGCTACATGGCTATTGCAAGAAAACGCCAAATCAGTTTGGCAGATACAAAATATTATCACTGTATTTCGCGCTGTGTACGTCATGCTTATTTATGCGGCGAGGATTCATTAACGGGTAAATCCTACGAACACAGAAGGGGCTGGGTAGAACAAAAGCTATTTAGCCTCGCTAAAATATTTTGTATTGATATATGTGCTTATGCAGTTATGAGTAATCACACGCATATTGTGCTTTATGTTGATGATAAAAAAGCAAATAGGTTAAATGACAAAGCTATATTGCTACGCTGGCATAAGCTATGTAAAGGCACACCACTTACACAAAAATTTTTACAAGGTGAGAAGCTTAGCAGTACAGAGCGATACTTTTTAAGCCAAACTATTATTCAATACAGAGAAAGGTTATCTAGCATTAGCTGGTTTATGCGCGTTTTAAACGAACACATTGCTCGTAAAGCAAATAAAGAAGATAAATGCACTGGCCGATTTTGGGAAGGGCGATTTAAATCACAAGCTCTCCTTGATGAAGCAGCCCTTGCAGCTTGCATGGCTTACGTTGATTTAAACCCAATAAGAGCAAAAGTAGCTAAAACCCCCGAGTGCTCAAACTTCACCAGCGTGCAAAAGCGCATTCAGGGCGCTAAAAACGCAAAACAACCCAAACAACTTTTAAAATTTGCAGGTAAACCCTGTAAATTTATGCCTAAAGGTTTACCGTTTGAGCTTAAATGTTACCTCGAATTAATTGAGCTGACAGGCCGTATTATTCGCGATGACAAACCAGGTTTTATTGAAAACACACAGCTCCCTTTATTAGAAAGAGTAAACGTAGCACCAGAGAATTGGTTAAAACTCACTAAAGACTTTACACGCGTATTTCATGGCGCTGTAGGTAAGCCGCAATCACATGTAGGTTACTGCGAGCATTTAAATAAAAAGCGACGAGTTAATTTTAGTAATTGCGAAAAGCTACTAGCCTAAAAAACCCTTCTTTCATTTAAAAAACAGCCTAAATGCTGGTTTCAGCGTGCCCTAAATTTAGTTAACTACATAAATAGCAGCACATTTTTAAAATAACCGCAGTATATACCTTTTAATATGCCTTGAGCTTACGTGTTTTTAAATTAGGCATTTAATTAAGTCGTTTTTTTGAAATAGTTAAAGTGGGTGTCATCTTAAATAAATTATATTCTTGTGAAGAATTTAAGATGGGTGTCATTTTAATTGAGTTTATATTTCATATAAAACAGCCTCGCTACAAGAATTAAAAGTAAGGCAATTTTGCCAGCAGCTTAATAAACTTTAGCTTGCTAATAAAAGCGGCTTGTAGGGCAGTTAGTGTGTTTAAGCTTGCTCGCTAAAATTGGCTTGGTATTTTTTGGTTAATATCAAAACAATAACGGCCAGTAATAAAGGCACAAACGACGCCCATAAAACGGTGTGCCAACCGTACGCACTTAATAACCCACCTGATGAAAAAGAGCCTACCGCCATTAAGCCAAACACTATAAAGTCACTAAACGATTGAGCACGGTTTTTTTCTTCTGGCTTGTGCGTTTCTAGCACTAATGCGGATGCCCCTAAAAAGCCAAAATTCCAACCTATGCCTAACAAAATTAATAGCGCGTAAAAGTGATATACACCTTCACCTAAAAAGCCTATAGCTGCTGAAATTGCAGTTAAAATAATACCAAAAACAGAAATACGAGCAGCCCCAAAACGTGCAATGAGCTTACCGGTAAAAAAGCTAGGTGCATACATAGCAATAACATGCCACTGCATTCCTAAGTTTGCTGACTCTTGGCTATGCCCGTGCATATGCATTGCCAAAGGTGCCGATGTCATTAAAAAGTTCATCACCATATACGATGCTGCACCACAAATAACCGCGCTTATAAATCGTGGTTGCAAAGCAATTGTTCTCAATGGTCTTCCTGAATATGCTTGATTTGCTAAAGGCTTAGCCAATTTAACGCCAAACAAAATAACACCAGCGAGAGCCGCGCCAATGGCTTGCGCAATAAATGTGGCAGCAAACATTTTGTCTGACCACAGGTGCATGGTATGCGTTACTAACTGCGAGCCAATAATACCTGCAGCTACGCCACCTGCCATTACCATAGAAAGCGCTTGCGGGCGTTTATTTTCGGGCACGCCATCGGTTGCAGCAAACCGAAATGACAAAGCTACTGCCGCATAAGCGCCGCCCAATAGCGCAGATAAACAGTACAGCCAAAAGCTGTCTATATACAACGCAATAGTCGCTAATAGTCCGGTTAAAACACCCGCGCCAGTGCCTGCCATAAAGGCTGCACGCCGGCCATATTTTCGTGCTAATTCACCGGCGGGTAAAACACACAACGCCATTCCTAAAACAAAAATAGAAACAGGTAAAGTGGCTAAAAGTGCAGTAGGAGCAAGCAAGCTGCCCACTACCGCACCTGTTGCATATAGCACAACGCTATTAGCCCCAGAAAGTGCCTGGGCTAACATTAAACGCCATAAGTTAGCTGTTTGAACTTGAGGGTCGCTTTGCTCAAGCCTATCTGAGTCTATAGCGTTTAATTTTTCCATGATTTCACTTTCCTAAAAGTATTCAAGGCGCTTAAAAGCAATTTATGGTTGAGGTATTTAAATGTCTAACGCCACTAAAAAGCGCGATACCATGTTGTAAGCAGCAACCGTTGCTACCGCTTCTACTGTTTGCGTTTCGCCAAATAGTGCTTTTAAACGTTCAATAACGTCGCCATCAACATTTACTTTAGTGGTTGATTGATCAGTAAGCTCAAGCAAAGCCAGCTCCTGCTCAGAGAATAACTCAGCATTTACTACCACACTTTTAAGAGCCGTTGCTTTTTCATCGCTACCGCCAGCCTGTATGTATGCAGGGTAGTGCACATTCCATTCAAAATCGGCTTTGTTTAATACCGCTACACGCAGCATAATAAGTTCGCGATACTCAAGCGATAAGCCAAAGTTTGCTCTAACGCGCCCTAACAGCTCATTCCAGCCTTTAGCTAAAGGAAAGCTTTTTAGTAGTACTCTATCTATGCCTATTAGTTCACCGTTTGGACGACGACCTTGCATTTCGGCTAGTAGTTCGCCTGGGGCTTGCTCGCCATCTTGCCATGGCGTTACTCTTACTTGTGACATAATGTTTACTCCTAATTAAACGCCACTTTAGTCATTAAAGTGGCTAACTTGGAGCGAAAGCTTACGGGGAATGAACGTACTTAACCACAGAGATTATCTTTTACCATGGTAAATATTTTCTTTATTGCTGTATTTTATCAAAGTACTCCTGAGCTTTAATCTCTTTTAGCCCGCGGGTTTCCTACCTCTTTAAACAGCCATTCTTTAAATGCGTGTATTCTTGGCAGTTCAGCACATTCGGGGCGGTAAATAACGTAATACGCCAATGGTGATTCAAAATAAATATTAGGGAACAACCTGACTAATCGCCCTGCGGCTAGGTCATCTTTAGCCATTACACTGCGCGCTAAAGCCACACCGTGGCCGTCAATAGCTGATTGCAATACAGCCGCGGAGTTATTTATTTGAATGCTTTTAGTGGTTAAAGGGCCTGTTACTCCGGCTTTTTTTAACCACGCCGACCAAGACGGAAAACCAGTATGGTCATCCATTGACTGATCGTGTATCAGGGTTTCGTTCAATAGTTTATCAATGGTATTTAAGCGGTTTGAGTCTTCTAAAAATTTAGGTGAGCATACTGGGTATACCTCTTCATCCATTAGTTCTTCTGCGCTCAAGCCTTGCCAATTGCCTACGCCAAAGCGTATGCCTACATCTATACGCTGCTCAGTAAAATCAACAGGTTTTAAATTAGTATTTAAATTCACACTGGTTTGCGAACATATTTCTTGAAAAAAATGCAATCTAGGCAATAACCACTTGGCGGCAAATGCGGGGCTTACTGCCACTGTTAACGCGCCACTTATGGCGTTGTCTTTTAAAATGTCTAGCCCTTGGGCAAGTTTATCAAAGCCTTCGCGTATTAGTGGCAGGGCACTTTGCGCGGTTTCGGTGGTTACTAGCCGTGTTTTACCTGAGCTCATTCTATGAAACAGCGGCGTGTCGAGCCACTCTTCTAATGTTTTTACCAGCTGCCCAACGGCTGCAGGCGTTACATTTAGCTCTTCAGCTGCCGCTGAAAAACTTTGGTGCCTTGCGCTTGCTTCAAACGCTTTTAATGCATTGAGGTGTATAGGTGATTTCATACGATAAACTTTTTCTTTACTGATGATTCAGATTATCTCGTTTGTTAAAGCAAGTAAATAAGTAAAAAATACCGCCCAAGCCAACCAGCAAGTTACTTGCTATTAGGCAACCCAATACTTTTTATTTATATAACAAATACAGCGCTTAGTGGCGCTTGGAGCAATAAACATGACTAAGCAATTTTTAGGTAAAAAATTACTCGTTATTGGTGGTACTAGCGGAATGGGTTTTGACACGGCTCGATTAATTTTAGAGCAAGGCGGCCACGCTGTTATTGTTGGCCACCGTAAAGAAAAAGCCCAAGCAGCAAAAGAGCAGTTATCAGCTTTAGGAACTGTTGAGGTGTTAACCGCTGATTTAACCAGCGACGAAGGCGTGCAAAACTTAATTAACACACTTTCACAAGACCACGCAGACGTGGATTTACTGGTAAATGCGGCCGGTGTGTTTTTCCCTAAACCATTTTTAGAGCACGAAGCGGCTGATTACGATCAGTACATGCAAATTAACCGCGCACTATTTTTTATTACACAAAAAGTAGCCGCTAATTTAGTGGCAGCAAAACGCGCAGGCGCCATTGTAAATGTGGGTTCTATGTGGGGTAAGCAAGCTATTGCAGCTACACCATCGTCAGCGTATTCAATGGCTAAAGCGGGCTTACATGCGCTAACTCAACATTTAGCAATGGAATTAGCCGCGCACAACATTCGCGTCAATGCAGTATCGCCAGCGGTTGTACAAACGCCAATTTACGAAGGTTTTATTCCTAAAGCACAAGTAAACGATGCCCTACAAGGCTTTAACAGTTTCCACCCAATTGGCCGTGTAGGTACCAGCGAAGATGTCGCCAATACCATTGCGTTTTTACTCAGCGACAAAGCCGCTTGGGTAACGGGTGCTGTATGGGATGTTGACGGCGGTGTAATGGCTGGTCGTAATTAATACGTAATTTTAAAGCCCTCGATGGGCGCAAATTTATAGAGCAATAATGTATGTTATTGCTCTTGTTTAATTTAGGTTGGATAAATGCGAGTCAATTCAGATTTTTCAAAAAACGCTTCTATGCTGCCAAGTCAATATAGTTGGCAAACATCGCCTCAGGCGGGTGTTGAGCGGGTAATGCTCGACAGAATAGGCGCTGAAAAAGCCAGAGCAACTAGCGTAGTACGCTACGCGCCTGAGTCTACTTTTCCAAGCCATGCTCACCCAGGTGGTGAAGAAATATTGGTACTTTCAGGCACCTTTTCAGATGAGTCGGGCGACTATCCACAAGGTTTTTATTTACGAAACCCGCCTGGGTCTTCACATGCACCTAAAAGTAAAAGTGGCGCAACCATTTTTGTAAAACTGTGGCAAATGTGCGTAACAGAAGCCACCTCTGTGCGGATAAATACACACGATCCGGCTACGTGGATAACCCAAAATAACCGCCTAATATGCCCGCTTTATCAAGATGATAACGAAGTAACTAAACTGGTAAAGTTAACCCCGCAACAGCCCCTATTTGATAACCTAAAAGCACATAATGCCTTAGAGCTATTTGTACTGGGCGGCAGCGTAATACACAACGAGGTTGAATATACAAAAGGAAGCTGGCTAAGGCTGCCAAGCACGAGTAAAGCGTTAATATCTGCGGGAAATAACAGCGCTACAATTTACCTAAAAGTAGGTAATTTTATAAACATAGGCTGTGGAGGCTAAATAATGCGTACAAAAATTGCGATTATAGGCGGTGGGCTAAGCGGCGTGTATGCAGCTTACCAGTTAGAGCAATGCGGCATTACCGATTACATATTGCTTGAAGCCAGAGACCAATTAGGTGGCCGTATTATGGACTTTACAAGCCTGTCGCAAGCGACAACAAATAGCTTTGATCTTGGCCCAACATGGTTTTGGCCAGAGTTTCAGCCGCAATTAAATGCCATTATTAAAACCCTAAACCTAGAAACATTTGCCCAGTACGAGCAAGGCAATACGTTAGTAGAGCGCTCACATACACAACCGCCCACAGCAATACCCGGTTATACGCATGCGCCTACGTCTATGCGGTTAAAAGGTGGCATGGGCACCCTTATTAATGCCTTACATGCAAAGCTTAGCAACAAACACATAGTGACCGGCGCTTTGGTTAAAACAATTACCCACCAACACGGTAATATTGAAGTTAACTTTAGCACCTCAAAGACAACCGATCATAAAGTAAACGTTGAGCACGTAATGCTTGCGCTACCACCACGCTTAGCCGCAAGCCAAATAACATTTACCCCCGCATTGCCAAGCGATTTAGTAACGCAGTGGCAAAATACCGCAACCTGGATGGCACCCCACGCTAAGTATATTGCAGTGTACGATACGCCATTTTGGCGTAAGCGAACGCTCTCGGGCAGCGCCCGCAGCAGTGTTGGGCCAATGGCAGAAATACACGATGCATCAAATCCACAAGGCCAAGCGGCATTATTTGGTTTTATTGGTATACCCGCCGATGATCGAAAACGCATTAGTAATGAAGATTTAATCACCCATTGCAGAGCGCAATTAGTCAGGCTTTTTGGCACACAAGCCGCTACACCCAAAGCCGATATTATTAAAGACTGGGCACAAGACCCACTCACCGCAACACATTTAGATACACATGCGGCTAATACGCATACCCCAGCACCTTACATAACCGCGCAAAATGGCCCATGGCATCAAAATTTAGTCGGTATTGGCAGTGAATGGTCAGTGCAATTTCCGGGCTACGTTGCCGGTGCGGTTGATGCGGCAAATATAGGTGTTGAGCATTATTTAAAAAAGGTTAAAGCATGATGTGTAGAGGCTGAGGTTTGAGCTTAGTGCTTTAATGGATAGCTCATAACGGCAGCTGATGGGCGGTTATGAGCGTTCAAGAAACAGCCATCATTATAGTGATTTAAACAGATTAACTTATTCGTTTTTAAACTTCCTAAATATCCACACATTCAGCCCAATTAGCAACATAACAATTAATGTTAGAATTGGAGGCTTTGATTGTAATGGTAAAAACTCAGCAGTTACCTCTGGAATCATGTGAACATACACTGCGACAAACATAATAGATAGCGCTAATAGTGATGAGCAATAAAATACTTTTCTTATTATATTTTTTGTTAGAACCTTGGATAAAGTAAGCACAATCAAAAACCCTAAACCTGCTGAAATTTCACCTAATTGACCAGCCCACCTAGCTATCTCGGGTAATGGCAGTCCACTCAAAGCTATTTGTTTAGTAAACATAGTATTGAACGGCTCAAAGAACTTTACTGTGCCAGCCATAATTAAAAAAATAGCTAACAAGCCGGTTAATAGCTTTTGCATGATGGCCGAAGGGTTCATAGCTGAATGGCGTAACGCCAGCCACATTAACCCGACAATAACGAATACACTCGATATTAGTGATACTTCTAGTAATAATTGTTTCCCCATTTCATTTTTCCTATATTTTATGGTGAATTATTTCTCTTCAGATTCTAATAATACTTTGCTAACAAAAAGCCGAACTGTTGGTGCAACTACAGCTAAAAGCAATAGTGCAGAAGGAATAACTTCTCCTATAGAGTATGACCATGCACTCATAAATGAGACATCGTCAGACACCATTTTCCTGGCCATAATAGCCGTCATGCCCAAAAGCATTGAAGGTAAAACCATTGAGGCTATTAGCGGGTATTTAAATTTTTGAGGGAATTTTTTCATATTGGTCACACCTTGAATAATTTAGAGGGCATATTTTAAAGCCTTGCCCTTATTTCAAAAATAGCTATTATTGAAATTTATAAATTCATATTTGAATGATTAGATATTATGGATGCAAAAGAGCTCGGCAATTTATATTGGTTTTGCCTGTCAGTAGAGTGTGGTGGTTACGCCCCGGCTAGTCTTTTAGCTACAGCCTCTGCCCCGACGCTTTCTAGGGCTGTGAGTCAGTTAGAAGAAAAAGTAGGTGAGAAACTCATTCATCGACATGCCAAAAAATTCCAACTCACTAATGCAGGTGAAGAATATTACCGACGCTTTGCTCCTATTTTCAAACAAGTTGATGAACAATGGCTCAATCTTTCTAATACACAGGCAACATTAACGGGTGAGATTTATGTATCGTGTCCAGAGCCTTTCGCTGATTATTTTCTTCAGAATCTAGCAATCGAATTTATGACAGAACATCCCGGTGTTAAAATCCACATTAGTTTCTCTTCTGACACTGAAAACTATATTGATGAACGTATTGATCTCGCGATTGTTACTACACCGAGCAATATACCTACATTAATTCAAAAACCCTTATTTCAAACTGAGCTAGTCTTAGCTGCATCACCCAAATACCTTAAAGCTCAAGGTATTCCCAATAATATAGAGTCATTACTTGAACATAATTTACTTGCAGGAAATACTATACCTTTTTGGGAATTTAAGTACCAAGGTGTAACTACAAAGCTACCTGTAATGGCTAAGTATTCAATAAATAGCCTCCGTTTAATGATTAATGCAGTTAAAGCGGGCATAGGGATAGGCTTGATACCGAAAGAAGTGTTAGAATTTGAAAAAGACGCAGTGCTACAGAGGGTATTGCCCGATGTAGAGTGCCCGAAAGGCAAAGCTTATATTGTATGGAGTGATCGTCAGTTGATTGCTAGTAGGGTGGTCGCATTTAGAGAAAAAATAATTCAAAAAATGGATAAACCATCAGACTTATTTAAATCCATAGTGAGTTAGTTTTGCTAGAACAGATTAAGTGCTAAATACATTAAAAAGATAAGTCTAATAGACCGCTATTGGCTATTATAGTATTGATGACGTTGATAAAAATAAGCGCTTAAAGTCAGTACAACTTCTCATTTTGCTTCTGGCTCTAACAATATTTTCGTCACAAGGAGTTTAATCGTTGGTGCGACAACTAATAATAGCATTATTGCAAAAGGGATAATTTGCTCAATAGAGTTAATCCATGCACTGATAAACGAAGCCTCATCAGGCAGGGTTTTATAGGCCATCACCCCAGACGTTCCTAGCAACATTGAAGATGACACCATAGAAACAGTAAGTGGATATTGATACTTACGCGGAATTTTTTTCATGCTTGCTCCAAGGTGTCATTAAAATTCAGCTTACTGAATAGAAAGTAAATAGCTAAGTCCTAATACAGAAATAATACCAAAGCTTGCCATGGTCCATTTTCTTCTATCTTTCTCTGCTATAACGACAAAAAAAAATAACAGTGCTTGAGAGTAGATAGCCGTATAACCCTTAGCTATTAGCTCAAGATTTACTATGAAAAATCTTTCAAGATAATATTGTCTGCGTAGCTTTGGTAAGCACCTTCAATCATCTTAGCCATATCGTCTGGGAAGAGTAAAAAGTCGCCTTTTTCAAGAGAGTCTATAATGCCTTCAGAGACAGACTCAGCACTTGCTAAGTTATCAAAGCCAGCTCTTTTTCCCATATCTGTTTCAATTGGGCCTGGGTGAACACTAAGTACCTGAACGCCTTTTTCGGCAAATGCGTCTTTCAATCCTTGTGTGATTGAGTAGGATGCAGCTTTAGATGCCGAGTAAGTGGTTTCCTGAAGAAAGTTTTTCATCGATACCACAGAATTCAGTTGGACTAACGCACCTTTATTACGTTCAAGCGCTTTTGCAAAGGCGTTAGCGATACGCACTAAACCATAAACATTAACGTCTATTTCCCTAGCTAAAGACTCAAAAATATTCTCTGCTAAAGGTGTAGTCGACAGCATTATACCTGCGTTGTTAACTACAAGATCGACATCAGTAGCCTCAGCTGCCGCTTTGTTAACTGAGTCGGTGCTTGAAATATCCGTCTGGATAGTTGCTACTTTTTCACCGTATTGCTTTTCTAATGCTTTAGTTGACTCAGGATTGCGCACACCAAGATATACTTTTTTGGCACCGTGTTGCAGAAGTGACTCAACAATGGCTTTACCTATGCCACGATTTGCGCCGGTAACGAAAGCTACTTTGTCTTTAATGATAAAACTCATTTGATATTCCTTTGGTTTAGTATCCGTTGCGATTGCTAAAGTTTTATCGCAACGGAAAATTGATTAGGCTGTAATACAGTATTTACTATAACTGTGCAGTTATAACTCGTTACTTTTTAGTCCATTCAAATTTATTAAACATTGAATCTACTGGTGTTTCAGCAATGTGGTTTACATAGTTGCTGATCACTTTTTGTGATAACCCAAGAATGATTTCTAATACTTGTTGCTGCGCGTAACCTGCGGCAAAGAAAGCATCGACTTGTTCAGGTGTTACGTTGCCGCGTTGGCGTACGATAGCTAGCGTGAAATCTTGAAGCGCTTGTAGTTTCTCTGTTGGCATCGCTTCTTGGTTACGTAACGCCTCAGTTAAAGCGGCATCAACTTTCATTGAGTGTGCAATACCAGTATGAGCTGGCACACAATAATGACACTCATGCTCAACGTTAATTGTTTGCCACACTACAGTTAATTCTTCTGCGTTGAATGATGTTGCTGTAAATAACTGATGTAGCTGTGTATAAGCTTTTAATATTTCTGGTGATTCAGCCATTGCTGCATATAAGCCAGGAACAACACCCATTTGCTTTTTAGCGCCCTCTAAAATTGCTTTGCTTTTTTCTGGTGCTGTTTCTACTGTGTGTAATGTAAATTTGCTCATTTTTAATCTCCAATGACATAGGTTGTTTAGGGGTTGTCCCTTTATAAAAAGGGAATAAATCTTGAAGCCCCTTAGTTGATGGAGTGAACTATATACCCACCTGAACGATCGTTCAAGTTATATTTGAGCGATCGTTCAATTATTTTAAATATGTAAATATAATCTATTGTATTTAAATGGATATTTGTCTTGAAATATTTTTGCTTTATTAGAAGTCACCTCTGCTGAGTTTAACTTTACCTAAAGATAAAATATAACTATAATTGAACGACTGTTCATTTAATGTTTTTAGGTGAAGTTATGGCAAAGACCACAACATTTGATCGCCAAGAAGTGATAGATAAGGCAACCAATCTTTATTGGAAGAAAGGCTTTCATGCAACATCAATGCGAAACTTGCAAGACGCGGTAGACCTTCGCCCCGGTAGCATATACTCAGCATTTGGTAATAAAGATGGTTTATTTAAGGAAGCCTTAGCTAACTATGCTGATATGAGCCTGTCACTATTACAGCAATGTAAAGACGAACATGATTCGCCACTTCATGCACTAAAAGCCTTTATGAAGTTAATAATAGTAGAGTCACAAAATAGTGCTCCAAATGGCATTTGTATGCTGTCAAAAACTATTTCAGAATTAACAGATGAGAATCAAGATTTAATTGATGTAACGAAAGCACATCTAGTTAATATATCCTCAGCATTGGTCAGATTAATTGAAGAAGCACAGACATTAGGTGAGGTGGATAAAAATAAAAATGCTGAAGATCTTGCTACCCATGTACAAATTCAAATAACAGGTTTACGTACTTTTGCTAAAATTAATAAAGACAAAAATAAGGTTAGTGCCATGATAGACGATATTTTTACGCATTATCCTTTTTAATAGGAGTTAAGGGTTAATCATATAGGTCTAAAGGATCAAACCTTGGCGGCCTACAACATGCTCCTGATCCTCTGAAAATGGCACTCTCTAGCTACTCAACAACATTAAATACTGTAATAATTGGCAAAGTATTTTACTGTGTCGGATGGCGCTTCACTTATCCGACCTACACTGGCATATACCTAACAGCTCAAGTTAATCCCCCAAATTATTAATTCACTTTAACGCCTTACATTTAACAGCAAAGCCATTTACACATTTGAGCGGGTTGACTCTATAAACCCTTTTACATAATCAAGCTGTAAGTCGTCATCGCGCACGCCTACATTAACGCTTTTTTGCAGCCCTTTATTACCTATGCGGATGCCTTTTATGCTTAAACGGCTTTCGTGCGATGACACTAGCCACTCTGGTAATACTGCTACCCCCCGATTGGCAGACACTAATTGCAGCATCATTTCGGTGCTTTCTATGGGTACTCTGCGTCTGGGTTGCACGTTAGCGGGGTCTAAAAATCGGGTATATACATCTAAGCGGTTGTAGCCTACGGGCACGGTGTAAAGTATTTGGTCTTCTAGATCGTGTGCTGTAACAAACGCTTTGTTGTATAACGGGTTTTGCTCGCTCACGACAATACATAAATTGTAGTTAAACACAGACCTAAAGTTTAAGCCCTCTGTATTGACGGGGTCGGGGGTTATTAGCACATCTATTTCGTTGGCTTTTAGCGCTGCTATGCCATCAAATCTAAAGGCACTTTTTATTTCTACGTCTACCTCTGGCCATGCTTTTAAAAATTGCTGAATTTTGCCCATTAACCATTGCTCACACGGGTGGCATTCCATGCCTATACGCATGATTCCTCGCCGGCCTTGGGCAAATTCTTGCAATACGCGCTCGGCGTGCTCAAACTCGGTGACCATTTTGTCTGCAAGTGAAAGTAAATAAAGCCCCGCCTGAGAATACACCAGCGTATTGCCTTTACGGTGCCACAGTTTTACGCCAAATCGGCGCTCTAATTTAGCAATAGTATGGCTCACAGCCGACTGGCTTAAGTTTAAACTCTCGGCCGCGGCGGTCACGCTTTTAAGGCGATTAACCTCTTTAATAATGTGTAGATGATTACGTTCAAGCATTATGATTTATATTCATTCCAAAACCAGTTTTTACCATTAGTGTTCATAATGGTGTTTTGGTAATATTATCACATTACATACCCAAGTCTATGCACTTTGCTGTTGTGCTATGTATACACACCAGCAAAACACCTAGCATTTAACGTATTACCAGGAGATACAGCCTATGTTTAGCGACTCTATCTATACTTTTATATTAATAGGTATAGGGGGCACACTAGTGTTAGATATTTACGCGGGGTTACTCGCTAAGTTTTTTGATTTACCCGCCACAAATTGGCGATTAGTCGGGCGCTGGGTAGGTCATATGAAGTCGGGGCAATTTTATCAGCCTGCACTACCTAAGGCCGAAAAAATACCGGGTGAGCTTGGTATTGGTTGGGTTGTACATTACCTAATTGGCATAGCGTACGGGTTAATATTAATGGTGAGTGTAAACACACAGTGGCTTGATTTGCCAACCATACTACCTGCATTACTTGTTTCATGGTTTGGCATAGTTGCCCCCTTTTTTATTATGATGCCAGGCATGGGGGCGGGTATGGCCGGTGCAAAAACACCTAACCCCACCGTTACGCGCATAAAAAGCTTTGTAGGGCACACCATATTTGGCTTAGGCATGTTTTTAACCGCACTGGTTTTAGCATAATTTTAAGTAGGAAAGCAGACTATGAACATTTTAAATTTAAGCACCTATTCTACGCATATAAAAATAGTGGGCTTATTAGCTATTGTTATTTCAATAGCTGCGTGGAGCACAGACTTATTAGGCATAGTGTATGCCTGCCCCTATTGTAGAGTGCAGCGCTCAGTAATAGGCCTGTTAGGCTTATTATTAATAACGCCTGCGGTTACACACTGGATAGGCAAATATTTTGCTTTAGTAATTGGTTTTTTTGGCGCAACAGTGGCCGCTAATCAGCACTTTATGGGCTGGAAAAAAATATCAGCAGGCACCTTTGAATTTAAAGATAACCTGTTAGTTGACCCATTTATTTTATCGGCCTGTGCACTAACAGGTATTATTGGGCTCACTTATTTAGCAATAACAGCCGCAAAGTTACCTGCTAAAACGGTTTAACATTTAGTACCGTAGCTAAAACAAACAAGGCGCACTTTTTATTAAAAGTGCGCCTTGTTTTTTTATATATAAATTTAATTTAGTTACGTTAAATCTGTTTTTTCTATGCGCTTAAAGCAATCTACTTATTACCACCTATCTAAAAATAACTCACAGGCTTCTAAAAGCTTTTCCCGTGCAATGCCGTCTCTTGATTGAATAGAAAGGCCATTAATAAAGGTATCTAAAATTAGCATAAATTGCTCTACGGGCATTTCTTGTTGCCACTCTTGCTGGGCTGTTCCGCGCTCTATGCATTTTACAAGCGCTTTACGAATGTCGTTGCGTACCGACAGTGCCATTTGCTCAACTTCTTTATTTTCGTCGCCGCAGTTTAAGCCAGATAAAACAATCATGCAGCCCGATGGTTGCTTAGTTGAGGTTTGCATATGAATGGTTTTAAACACCATGTTTTTAATCGCTGCTTTTGCAGGAACCGACTCGTTTTCTAGCTCCGAAAAGGTCTCTCCACAGGTGCTGGTATAAAGTGCTAAACATTCACTGTATAGAGCTTGCTTTGAGCCAAATGCTGCGTAAAAACTCGCAGATGAAATATTGCCTAACACTTTGCGTAGCTCAGCTAAAGAAGTGGATTCGTAGCCTTTTTGCCAAAATAAATCCATTGCACTTTTTATTGCATCTTCACGGTTAAACTGGCGTGGGCGTCCGGTTCGGGCCATATAAATTACCTCAAGTAAGTAAATTTTAAATAAGTGTATTGTTAGTTAAAACACTCAAGCCCGAAATACTAAGTATTGTCGGGCATTGTGCTGATCATATCATAAGTTTTAAATACAGTTGCTGTGCTAAGCACCTAAGCGTGTAAAGTATTGCTCTACATCTAGTGCAGCTTTACACCCAGAACCTGCAGATGTAATTGCCTGCCTATAATGGTTATCGCTTACATCACCTGCGGCAAATACGCCGGGAATATTCGTTAATGTTTCACCATTTTCAAACCCAGAATACACATTAATGTAGCCATCGCGCATATCAAGCTGATCTTTAAAAATATCTGTATTAGGCTGATGCCCAATGGCAATAAACACGCCATTAACGCTCAGTGTTTCTCTATCTTGCTCCGGTAACGTTGATTTAATAGTAATTCCTGTAACGCCGTTAGCGTCACCCACTATTTCATCTACTTGGTTATTCCACTTAATAGTTACTTTACCTTGCGCTACTTTATCAAATAGGCGCTGTTGTAAAACCTTTTCGGCACTGAGTGAATCACGACGGTGAATAAGCGTAACGTGCGAGGCAATATTAGCTAAATATAAAGCCTCTTCAACAGCGGTATTACCACCGCCAACCACAGCTACGCTTTGGTTTTTATAAAAAAAGCCATCGCAGGTTGCACATGCCGATACACCCTTACCTTTAAACTCGGTCTCGCTTGGTAGGCCAAGGTACTTTGCCGATGCACCCGTAGAAATAATTAACGCATCAGCTGTGTAAGTTTGCTGCCCTTTAAGTACAAATGGCCTTTGCTGCAGGTCAACATGTGTGATGTAGTCATGCACTATTTCGGTATCAAAATTTTCAGCATGTTCTTTAAACTGCCTCATCAGTTGTGGCCCCTGAATACCCGTTGGGTATCCTGGCCAATTTTCAACATCAGTTGTTGTTGTGAGTTGCCCACCCACTTCAAGGCCAGTAATTAGTAATGGTTCAAGGTTTGCTCTAGCTGCATAAATAGCGGCAGTGTAACCAGCAGGCCCTGAACCCAAAATTATCAACTTTCGATGTGCGCTCATTTATCACCTCTTTGGCGTACTAATCTTTTAAAATTAGCGCTTGTAGCTCTGGCGCAGGCATCATACCTACAGAGCGATTTATTTCTTTACCTTTTTTAAATACAACCACAGTAGGAATACTTCTTACCGCTAATTTGCCTGCAACTGATGGAAAATCATCAATATTAAGCTCACCCATAATAATATTTTCATCAGCGAGGTTATCGGCTACTTGCTCGTAAATAGGCGACATCATTTGGCATGGAGCACACCACTCAGCCCATAGTCTTACAACTAATTTGGCGTCTTTTTTGTTTAGCGATTCAAAGTTTTCATCATTTAATTTAATTACTTGGTTAGTCATTTTTGGCTCCTAGTTAAAAGTAAAAATCGACCCACAGTGACACACCTATATTTCGCCTAACAGGTTATTTATATATGCAAACTACGCATAATAAATATCAGAGCTATAAACGTGTTTTAAAAAGATGCTATTTAAAATACGAGGAACAAACTCTTAAAAATATCAACTTAAAACACATTACCCATAACACTTGTGGATCGATTGATCCGGAATTTACACTCAAGAATCGCGAGTGTCAACAACTTATAGAACACTCATTCCATAAATAAGTGAAATTAACACTCAAAAAGCCGCACTCATAAATTATTTTGAAGCGACTTTGTTTTTATTTTTTAAATTAAAGCAATAGGTTATAAAGTAAAAAAAAACAACGCAGCTAGAGCTGAAATTTAAAATAATTAATTTATGGTTTTTGAGAAAAGAGTAGGGAAGGTGAGCAATATACATTCTGAGGTTGTGAGTTTTTCTTAAATAATTTGAATAATAAATGCGATTTAAAAGCATAATAATGAACGCACATTGTATTTATTATGCTATTTGAAGGTTTAGAGGCCTACGACGGCGCTGCGCCTTTCCATTAAAGTTACATTGCGCCATACGCCATGCAGTTGGCCTAATTTTTCTCGGTTTCCAACTTGCCTAAAACCATTACGAGTATGTAGTGTAATGCTGCTTATGTTTTCAGGGAATATACTGGCTTGTAGCATCCATATACCGTTGCTTTCTGATTCATTAATGAGTGCACAAAGCAATGCGTGCCCCAAGCCTTTACCTTGGGCTTGGTTTGCAACATATACACTTACCTCGGCAACGCCCGAGTATACCTCACGGCTTGAAACAGCAGATAACCCAGCCCAGCCAAGCACCTTTTCATCCTCAACTGCAACAAGACGACAACAGTTGAACATAGAACTATTCCATTGTTCCCAATTTTTAGCTTCAGTTTGAAAGGTCGCGTTGCCGGTATCAATGCCTTGCTGATAAATATTTTGAACGGCTAAAAAATCGTTCTTTGCAAATGGCCTTATGATCACAGTATTTCCTTAAAACTATTATCATTCTTTAAAATTAGCGCTTACTTATAAATGAGTTAACGGCTAATTTTAATTACCGCTAACATATCGTCTTCGTCCTCATCGAGGCCAACTTCCTCAAACCCAAAACTTGAATAAAAATCTTTAGCTATTGGGTTTTGCGGGTTATAACAAATCTCGATTTGTTCAAGCTTAGAAATCGTTTTAATCTCTTCAATTGCCATAGCCAGTGCTTTGCGCCCAATGCCTTTATTTTGATAATACCAACTCCATTAAGTATGTGTTCTAAATTTTACGCCGAAAAAACAATTCAGTTCTAGGCGTAAATTGATGTAAATGGTTGTTCCCTTTACGAAATTTAAAACAAAGAAATGGGTTGTTTTAGCAAGTAAAATAGAGCAGCTATTTATTGGAGTTGGTATAAGTTTGATCTACCATAAAGCGCCAAATAGAAACCTTTTTAGGGGTTTCTTGTACCCACATAAAAAAGCCAACTGGCAGAGCATTTAGGTAAATCGCTTTACAGGTATACCCGCTATTGTAGTGCGCCTCAACTAACGACCACATATTACACGCTACGTATTCTTCTTGCGTTTTAGCAACCTCTAAATCGCTTATGGCTTCATAGTTATCGGCGGTGATGTCTTCCAGTGACAGATTCATGTTTTTCCTTTAGAGCAACTTTGTGCAATTAGTAAGCTATCAGTGTATGTACCTATAATCAATCAAATGAAGATATTGATTTTTATACACCCAATATTAGCCAAATTAATAATCTACAAGTCTATTTAAAACAAAAAGGCCGCAGTAAATAAATACTGCGGCCTTTGTTTTTAGCTAAGTACTTTTTTTTAAGCTAAGTGCTATTTAGTAAGCGCCTGCGCTGTAAATAAGCTCGTAGCTGTGGCTGTAAATCTCAAGGATGTTACCAAACGGGTCTTCCATGTAGATCATGCGGTACGGCTTTTCGCCAGGGTAGTAGTAACGTGGCTCTGGCATACGTTTTTTACCACCTGCAGCAACAATACGCTCCGCTAAGCCTTCAACATCTGGGTCTTGTACACAAAAATGGAAGATACCGGTTTTCCAGTATTCAAAGTTGTCTTTAGGGTTTTCTTGGTCTTTAAATTCAAAAATTTCTACACCAATACGGTCGCCTGTTGAAAGGTGCGCTATTTTAAATTTTTCCCAATTTGGACCAAATACATCGGTGCACATTTCGCCAATGGGGCTGTTATCTTCTGTGATCACGGTAGGCTCCATTATGGTGTACCAGCCCATCACCTTAGTGTAAAACTCTACGGCTTTTTCAACATCTGGTACTGAAATACCAATGTGCGAAAAACTACGTGGATATGTATGACTCATAATGCTTCCTCTTTAACTGTGATTAGTTGATGGAGTTAGTTTACGAACCCGTGCTTATTAAGTAAAATTATCATTAATCATCATTTTGAGTACGTTTTGTAATGATAAACCCGACATGGTTAAACACGTTTTGTACGTTGGTTGAGGTAAATCATTTTACCCAAACAGCCGAGCGCTTATTTATGACCCAATCGGGCGTAAGCCAGCATATTAAAAAGCTAGAGCAGCAAGTAAACTGCGCGCTATTAGAGCGCCACGGCAAACAATTTACCCTTACCGTGCATGGGCAAAACCTGTATCAGCAAGGCAGTTTGTTATTAAAAGAATGGCAATTTTTAGAACAACAATTAAAAGATGACTCGCCCTACAGCGGCCTAGTAAAAATACAATCGCCTGGTAGTTGTGGGCTACAATTTTATAGCCAATTATTAGCATTACAGGCTGAGCATACCGAGCTTAATATTGATTATCGCTTTGCACCTAATACCAGTGTAGAGCAAGCTGTAGCAAACCACAGTGCCGACATAGGCTTTTTAACCCAAGCCCCCACGCTTAGCGAAGTTACCAGCCACAAAATTGGCCAAGAAGCTTTATTATTAGTAACCCCAGCACATATTAAAAACCCAACATGGGAGGTTTTATGTGAGCTTGGCTTTATTGGCCACCCCGATGCAAAACACCACGCGCAGCTATTACTTAGCGAAAACTACAGCGAGTTTGAGCATGTTGATCAAATTAAGCGTACGGGGTTTTCTAACCAAATAAGTTTAATACTCGAGCCGGTAAGTTTAGGGCTAGGTTTTACTGTTTTACCTGCCTATGCGGTGGGCGCATTTAATAAACCAGCGCTTATAAAAACGCACCATTTAGCTAATCCAATCAGCGAAAATATTTATGTGTGTCATCATCGTAACAGGCCAATGGCAAAGCGCATGCACACGGTAATTGAGGCGATAAAAGCGGGGGAATAATTTTTTAAAAAGGCAGTACAGCCAGCTTTAATTTACTGTACTGCCTTTTTGGGTTTTAGCGTGTTTAAACCTTAGATATATAGGCGCTTACATACGCCTTATTTTTAAATACCAACCACAAAGTAAGCGCTATAAGGCCAATACTTAGCTGAATAACACCTAAGTTTTTAATTAATGTTTCTGCATTAAGCGATACAAGCGCCATGCCTATTGCGCCTGCAATCATAGAGCAAAACTGAATAACGGCCACAGCAGAGCCCGTGTCCGTTGTTTGTTGCTCTAACATTAAATTAGTACCGGGCACGCGGGTAATAATAACGGTTAGAGTAGCTATTGCTGCTAATGCACCAAATACCCAAGGCGATAAACCGCCTATAAAAATGGTACTTATACCGCATGCTGTTAGGGTTAAAAAACTCGCAGTAATTATTTTTTTTACCGATACACGTTTAGAAAGCCGCATATAAATTGTTGGCCCAAACGAGGCGCACACAGCATTCGCTGCAAAGGCGTAACTAAAGGTTTGTTCCGACAAACCAAAACCGTTGATATATACATAAGAGCCCGCCGCTAAAAACGACATTAACGCCATAGGCACAATAGTAAAAACAGCCAATAGCGATAAAAATGGCGGGTTTTTAACTACTACAGCTAATCGCCCCCACGACTGAAAAACAGAGCCGGCGTAGCGTGTATGTAAGGTTTCGCGGTAAAAAAAGGTAAATAACATAGCCACCGAGCCAAACACGGCTAAAGCAGCAAACATCATATGCCAATTAGCAATTTTTAATAGCAATGCGCCCAGCACAGGCGCCACCATAGGGGCAATAATAACCAGCGACATAATAGTGGCGATAATTTTTTCTCGCTCGCGGCCATCGTACAAATCTTTTACTATTGCCGTGGCTACAACCGTTACTGCACTTCCGCCAAAGGCTTGTAATAAACGCGCGCCTATAAGCATTTCTACAAAATTAGATAACGCACAAAGCACACTGCCTATTACGTATATTCCAAGGCCCATAAGCAAAATAGGTTTACGGCCAAATTTTTCACTTAAGGGGCCCCAAAATAATAGTCCTATGGCGTAGGCTGCAAAATATACGCTAAGCGTTAAGTTAACCATGGCTTGGTTAGTATTTAGTTTCTCTACCATAGTAGGTAAAGCAGGAAGATATAAATCGGTAGTTAAAGGGGGAAATGCACTAATAATAACTAAAAAAATTAACGTGCCAGTTTTGCCTAATACAGGCTGTTCTACTTTCAAACTAAACTCCAAAAAAAACAAAATAACTGACTAATACACAATCTTGCTTATACATAACGTGGTAAATGCAAAGCACGACTGCACTCATTACCTACTTAATAGACTCCTTTTGTATGCTCCACGTTATAAGTAGATTTTATATACTCTAAGCCCATGTGTATATTGCTCATTTTTTATGTTCGTTTTTTATAGCTGGCTATTACTTTACCAGTAATAGCCAGCGAGTTTAATTTATGCTGTACGCTTAGGCTTTTGCTTAATAGCGAGTATGGTTTGCTTAGCTTGCAAATACACTTTGTGCACTGCAAAGGTTAATAAGCTCATAAGTACCATTAAGCACAACGTTGGCCAAAACGACTGTGTATGATAACCAAACACGCCCATAAGCCAGCAAATTAGCACCCATTGAATAATGTAAAGGGCCGTTACATGTTTGCTCGCATATAAAAGAGCGCGGGTAATAGGGCCATTAAATTTATTGGCAATGGCATATTCTATTAAGGCTAATGCACATAAATTTAAACCAACTAAATAAATAATACCGCCGCCATTTAAGTGAAAAAAGTTACCAAACTGGCCTTTAAAATCAATAAATAACCACACGGAACCAATCACTAATAATGCGACCCCTAACTTTGCACACACATTAAATAAATACGCTGCATTATGTTGGCTATTTATATATACACGCCCAAGCACATACCCCGTTAATATAGCGCTTATCCACGGAAATACCGGAAAATAAACTTGGTAGTTATTAGCAAAAAACAAATCACTAATGTAAGGCGAAAGCGCAAACTGCTGCCCCCTAACAAACTGGCTTACAAGTGCAATAGCCACGGCTAAACATGCAATCCATGTGGTTTTCCAGCGGGCAATATTAAGCGCGCCAAACAGCACTAAGCTCACCCCAGCAAGTTGTAAAATATCACCGGTTAACACCATAAATTGTAACTGCCCAGCACTGAGCGGGCTTTGCCAGCCATAGGCATTTATAAATGCCTCGGGCATGGTATTAAATACCTCAATGGGTAGCCAAAATTTTGCCGCATTCATTAAATAGGCAAGTAGTAAAAGCTGTATACCACGCTTAATTAATAACATGGGGGTTTGCCTGCGCGAAAGCGCCATAGACAGCCCCATTGCCACTAAAAACGAGGCGGTGCCTTTGCCAAGTATATGGATAACAGCCCCAAATAGGCTCTCACTTTGAAGCGTTGTGCTCGAGTACATCCATAGGGTGTGTACCAAAATCATAATAAAAACGCTCGCACCTCGGGCAAGGTCTATCGTTTTAAGACGTGTGTTCATTGGTTTTAATATCCTTTTTAGGGCAGGTTTGGCATTTGTTATAACCAGCTAAATAATAACGACAGCACGTTAAGCGACCGGCCGTTAATTTAAATGGGGTGTTTAAATTAAAGTGGTTGCTGATTAAATTGTGTAGCTGCTGATGGCAATGTGTAGTGTGATCAGCGCTTGCTAAATTTAAGCTATGGGCGCGCTCAAATGCGCTGTTAAGGGCGTCGATTAATAAGCGCCCTTGCTCTTTTTTACCCAGCGCATAATCGCTATTTATCCACTTACCTACACAGCTAAAAAACTCAATAAGTGCAGTGTTTTGCTCGGCTTTACTTAATATAGGCGCACCGCTGAGGTTAAACCCTCGGCTATAAGCGCCATTAATTTTAAGCTGTAATTGCATGGGGTTATGTGCATTTTGTTTAGAAGTATGCCAATAACAATAGGCATAAATAGTTTGCCAACAAAGCTGCAAATACAAATGGCGGCTAATAAATTGCGTAGGCGCATGTGGGTAATGCGCCTTGCAATGAATCGCTAATTTGCGCACTAAATCTAAGCTTGGGTGAGCCGCAGTAGCTGGCTCATTTGGGCAAAATAAAAAGTGCGCAAGGGTTACAGGCTTAGCCATACAGCTTTGCCGATACCGGGTTATTTAAACTTCCGGCAAACTGTAAACTGCCTGCTGGGTCGGTTAAATCAACCATTTGTTTATTATTGCCAAGCTGCAAGCGGTTTAAGCAAGAGTGTGCAAATTCATCACTAAAAAAGTCATACTCTTTAAAACGCGCATTTAAGGCAGGGTTAGCCTGTTGATACGCTTTAACACTTTGCGCAACGCCGTGCCAAAAGTCGTGCTCGGTAATGCGTTCTTCTCTTACTAAAATAGCCACTAGGTATCTAAAAAAGCAGTCAAATACATCGGTAAATATGCTCAGTAATTCAAGCTCTTTTGGCATAGCAATATGAATACGCGACACTTCCTCAGGTAAAGGCTCAGTGCTATTAAGCAGCGCCACTTCTTCGCCTATGTCTTTCATGTAAGCGCCAACAGGCACTGAATTTTTAAGCTTTAAAATAAGGTTTTCGCCGTGGGGCATAAACACTAATTTATGGGCATAAAAACTATGCACTAACGGGATAAGATAGGCGTTAAAATAGTGTTGCAGCCAAGCATGTGTGCTTAAACCACTTTGATCTACTAATGCACCTGCCATACTTTTACCGTTGTTATCTAGGTGCAGTAGTGCGGCCATGGTGGTGAGCTGCTCATTATTTTGTAAGTTATGGTTTGGGTTCTCGCGCCATAAACAGGCAAACATTTTACGATACGGTGTATCGCCCAATGCGCTTTGCTCAAAGGTATGATGCGCATACCCTAAGGTGGCGTACTCTCTTAGTGCCGTAAAATTGCACGCACTAAGCGTGGGGTCGTAGTTTACTTTATTAAATACCCAATCATTTATAGCCGGGGTTACCGCCATATAAGCGCGCGAAAGCCCGCGCATAAAACCCATATTTAAAATAGACAGCGCCACTTTTAAATACGGCTTATGCGGATGTGAGCAGTTATATAAGGTACGAATAGATTGCTGCGCTTGATATAAATCGTCGCCTTCACCTAAGTAAACTAAGCGGTTATTGGCAAACTCGTTGGCAAACACCACACTTAATTTATGTTGGTATTGCCACGGGTGCGCTGGTATTAATAGGTAGTCGTCGGGGTTTAGGTTTTGCGCTTTTAGCGCTTTGGTAAACGCATCACGGGTGGTTAAATCAAGCTCACCACTAATATGGCTTGGGTAATCACTAAAGTATTCACTATAAGCAAAATCACATACTGTTTTATGCGCCGCTAACCACAATACTTTAAACGGTTTACCCACCTCTGGCGCATAGCGTAAAAAGTCGGTTTTGCTAAAACCAATACGGCCATTATTAGCCACAAACGCAGGGTGGCCTTCGCTCATTGCGGCCTCTATTTGTTGTAGCCCTAATTGCGCTAGTTTAGCTGCGTTAAGAGTGTTGTTTTCGCGTTTATAACAGGCACTGGCAAGTGTGGCGTTAAGCTCTTCAAGGTAAGTGGCTAAACGCTCGCCAGTTAAACCCAGCGCAGGGCCTTGCACGCTAAAAAAATGCAGTACATCAAGCTCTGCTTGCTCGTTGTTAAGGTTATAAAAGCATAAGCTTGGCTCGTCTATATCTATGTGGTTAAGCGCCATAGCACGGCCATTAAATATAAAATAACCCCCTTCAATATTTACTTTAAAACCTTGTGGGGTTTGCTCTGCAACCAATAAGCGCTCGTGTACCAGTTCGCTAATGGCTTTACTTTGTAAGTGCCTGTTTGCCCATTGCCAGTGGTCAAACTTTATATAGTCGGTGTTTATTGGCGTTTGCGCTTTGTGATGTAAATTAACGTGCGTTTCAAACGCAGCTTTATTACAAAACCCAAGGTAGGCGTTTTTATCGCCAAGGGTTATTTGCTTAGTATGCACAAAACCTAAACGCTTATTTAAGGTATGAATTTTACTATTGGCAATATCGGGCTCTACTACTACGCGTGCATCGGCATTATGAGTAAAAATACTGTGCAATACGCACTGCATTATTTCAAAACTAAAATGGCGTTTAGGCTGTGTATTTGGGGCAAGTAAAATATGCATGCCGGTATCGTTTGGCAGTACCTCATAGGCAGCTGCGAGTAGCTTGTCGTGCTTTGGGCTGTAAAGCTCAACTAAGGCAAGCAGCTCATTATTTTGCTCAATAACATAGGCATGATGGTGCGGGTTGTTAATTATATCTTGGTAGGCGCTGCACATTTGCTCGGGGGCGTGTTTACTCATACCCCAAAAATGGGCGTAAGGTAGTGTAAGCCACTGGCAAATTATGGGCATATCGCTTTGCTGTAGTAACCGCATAGTCACATTACCTGTGTGTTGTAACGTGGTTACAAAAGATGAAAAATACATAAAAACTCCTAAACCTTTTTAATTATTAAGTGGCTGTGTGTGCAGCTTGGCTAACAAACTTAACGCGCCATAGCAAAATAGCGCCAAGGCTTGCAAAGCCAATGGCAGCAAAGTAAAAAGGCACGGTGGTATTAAAATATTCCACACTCATACCCACTAATAACGACGCTAAAATAACGCCAATATTTTGCGCAACATGCACTTTGGCAAAATCACTGCCGTAGTGAGCAGGCTCGCTTTTAGCAAATAGCATCACTTCTAATAAAACCATGACTTGAAACAGCGCTATACCGTATAAAACGCGCGAGCTGACAACTAACCACACCGACTCTTGCGCCTGTAAATAAAGCCCAATAGCGCCAAAAATAAGTGCACACGAAAACGTACTGGTGCGGCTAAGCGTAGGAAGAGGTAAGTGCTGCCTAAAGTGGTTAAACAACAGCATAAGTAGGGCTGCAAAAGCAGGAATGGCGTACACAAGCGCACTTTGGAATGCACTGCTTTGTGCGCTCATTCCTTGCCAATGGGTAGTAAAAAACGGCCTAATTAAAAACGCACTAAAGTAAACAACCACGCTTATAAAGCAAAATTGCCAAATAAAATACGGTGTACGAGTACGTGGTTTTTCGCTTTCAATCGCGTGCTGATAAATACCTAACTTTAAGCTCACCATTAAATAGGCGCACAGCAGCACTTGTATAACATCGCCCGCAGCACTTAATAACAATGCATAACGCGGTGCATTTATACTAAAAAAGTACCCGCCCACTAACGCGCCGCCAATAGCACCAAAGTGCATAAGTACCGAAAACAAGCCAATAATAGAAAGATGCTTACTTTGCTGCTCTAAACGCAGTGCAAACGGGTAAATAAGCAGGTAACTGGCTTTGAGCACCAACATAAGCTGATAATAAAACCAAAATTCCCACACGTTAGTTGCAAAATAACAAAGCAAACCAAAGCAGGCGGCAATCACTTGCGTTACAAGCCAAAGAGCCAGCTCGTGGTATTTTTTGGCAACCTTTGCCCACAGGGGCAGCGCGAGCATAACGGTAATACAACAGTTAGCTACAAACACGCCAATAAGTGTGGGGTTACTTACAGAAAATTCGCTGGCAAAAAATTGCGGATAAAACGGCAGTAATAAGGTGTCGCACACTACCGAAATAACCGTAAGCAAAATAAGCGCTAAACGTAAACTCATGCGGCGTTACTCTTTTGCTGTGAATGGGTTTCTACATCGCTTAAATCAAAACACTGAAAAGCAATTTTTTGCTCAACCTGATACGGCGCATAACCGAGTATTTCGCGCAAAATTATACTGTTGCGATAACACGCCATGCCTAAATCGGGGGTTACAAAGCCATGGGTGTGCTGCTCTGCATTTTGTACAAATATACGTTTTTGTTCGCTATCTATTGCATACTCGCGGCTAACTAAGTAGCGGCCTTGCTCATCTTCTGGGAGTTGCTGTGCAATGGGGTTTAAAAAAGCAGGGCGCTTGTATTTAAAGCCTGTGGCACAAATTAAGTAATCGGTTTTTATTTCAAAGGCTTCATTTAGCTCTTGATGATAAAACTCAGTGACTAAGCGACCAGCACTTTTACGTGTATTAGTAAGCTTGCTGTTAGTTTTAAATGTGGTAGAAATGGGCCCATCTAAGCTTTGCGAGTAAAGGGTGTCAAAAATGTCATTAATTAAATCGCCATTAATGCCTTTAAATAAGTTTTTTTGATTTTGATTAAGCCAATCTCGTTGCTCAGTTTTTAAATTATAAAAGTAATCAACATATTCAGGAGAGGTCATCTCAAGGGTGAGTTTAGTGTATTCCAGCGGAAAATAACGCGGCGAACGCGCAATCCAATCTAGTTGTAAACCTTGTGGCACAGCTTGTTGTAATAAGGTGTGATAAATTTCAGCCGCACTTTGCCCAGCTCCTACAACCGTAACGCGTTTAGCCGCTTTTAGCTCATCAAGGCGGTGGCAAAAATCGCTACTGTGCAGTACGTTATTAGAATTACTTTGCACTGCGCAATCAGGAATATATGGGGCAGGGCCGGTGCCAAGCACTAAGTGGCGCGTAACATAGTGCTGCTCCCCATTTGGGGTTTTACAAGTAACGGTATAGCACTCACTTTGCTGGCAAAACTCAACCTTTGTTACACTTTGCTCAAAGCTTACGTTGCTAAGCTGCGAGCACACCCACTGGCAATAGAGGTTGTACTCTTTACGCAGTAAAAAAAAGCTCTCGCGAATATAAAATGGGTATAAGCGATTATTAAGCTTGGCATAATTTAAAAAACTGTACTTGCTGGTAGGGTCTGCAAGAGTCACTAAGTCAGACATAAACGGTGTTTGCAAGGTAACACCTTCTAGCATCATGCCGGGGTGCCAATCAAATTGGCTACGCTGCTCTAAAAATAAGCTTTTCACGCCCTCTAGCGGCTCACTTAAACACGCTAACGATAAATTAAACGGGCCAAGGCCAATGGCTATAAAGTCATAAGGTTGGTTACTCATTATTTTTGCTCCTTATACGTTTGCCACGCAATAGTGCTAATTTGTTCAAGCACGGCGCGCACATCGCTCAATTGGCACTGGGCATTAAGTAACGTAAATTTAAGGTAATGACGGCCGTTAATTTTGGTGCGCGCAATCATGGCTTCACCAGTATTTAAGAATGTTTGGCGTACGTGCAGGTTTAGGGTGTCGAGTAAATCGGGGTTATGTTTTAGCTCCTCTGGCGCAAAGCGAAATACCAGCGCGCTGAGCTCTGGGTAATTTATAACTTCAAAATCAGGGTGGTCGTTAAGAACAATATGGGTTTGACGAGCAAGGCCAATTACTTTATCAAACGCTCGCCCAAGTGGCGCTTCACCCATGGTGCGCAGTGTTAACCACAGTTTTAAGGCATCAAAACGGCGTGTGGTCTGTAAGCTTTTATCAACTAAATTTGGCGTACCATTGCCAGCCTCAGCAAGCGGGTTTAGATAGTCGGCGTAAAGGGTAATATGGCTAAAGTGGCGTTTGTCACTTAATAAAAAAGCACTGCAGCTAACCGGTTGCATAAACGATTTATGGTAATCAATGGTAATTGAATCTACTTTTTCTATGCCGTTTAGGGCACTTCGGTGATGCTCGCTTACCAATAATCCGCCGCCGTATGCGCCGTCAACATGGCACCAAAGCTGCTCTTTTTTAGCAAGTTTTGCTATGTCTTCAACAGGGTCAATTGAGCCAAAATCGGTTGTACCTGCGGTAATTACCACAGCGATAGGTAAATCGCCCTTAGCTTTAGAATCCGCAATTGCGTGGTTAAGTGCGTCCATATCCATTTGCATTTTATTGTTTGTAGCCACGGGCACTACCGCGTTATAGCCAAGGCCCAGTAATGCCGCTGCCTTTTGAATACTAAAATGCGCCACCTCAGAGCAATAAATACGAAAACGAGAGGCTACTTCAGGCAAGCCTTGCAGTTTTACTTCATGATTAGGTGCATAGCGGCTCACTGCGACTTCGCGAGCAACAAGCATAGCCATTAAGTTCGATTGCGTACCACCACTGGTAAAAACGCCATCGGCAGTGCTAGGTAATTTTGCTTTTTCACAGCTCCAATCAATTAATTTTTGTTCAATAAGGGTCGCGCCAGCGCTTTGATCCCAGGTGTCTACCGACGTGTTGATTGCGCCAATGATGTGCTCTGCTACAACCGCAGGGTACGTAACAGGGCAATTTAAATGCGCCATATAACGCGGATGATGAAAATACACTGCGTGATCTAAATACACACTTTTAAGCTCGTTTAATACTGCAGGAAAATCAGCAAGAGGTTTGGCTAAATCTACATCATTTACAGTGGCGGCTAGCGTATTAACAGACACGCCAGAAAACGGCTTTTGCGCTTTAGCCATAGCTTGTTGTACAGCCGAAAGCCCCTGCAACGACGCTATTTGGTAGTTAATAAACTGATCGAGATTAAATTGAGGAGGTAACCCGTTTTGCTCAAATATTGCTTTATTTTCGACAGGGCTGAGCTGCGCCGATTGTAATTGTGACATATTCGCTCCTTGGTTGTACTTGTATTGGGGTTGAGGATCTTAATAGTAACAATTTGCATTTACAATAATGATTAAGGGTTAGATATAGGTTTATTTTCGCAATTAGGAGTGACTGATTAGTTATAAGGAATTACTTTTAAAACTAACAAAGTGTATAAAATGAGCTATGAAAGGGTGCCAAAATGTGTGCTAAATAATGACAGTTTGTAAAATAGTGCGATAGTTGAAATATAAGAGTTGAGAAATGGGGGGTAGCTAAAAGCGAACGTATTATAAGTGTGCAGTACCACTATAAGAAGTAAACCCCCTTTACAACTCGGTTAAACCTTAAGTGCTAAAGAGGGATATAAAAGTAAAAATGCAGCTTAATTGATATCTTCAAGCTTATTTTTTAAATCCACTAGATCGGTGGCTACGGTGGTTGGCTGAATTTCCCACGGATCAAAAATAGAATCCTCAGAGCGTTTTATCCATGCTCCGCGCATACCATGTGAAATAGCGCCGGTAATATCAAACGGGTTACTCGAAATAAGCCACGTGTTTGCGCCCGTTGAATTTGTTTCGCGTAAGAAATGGCTGTAAACACCTGGGTTTGGCTTAAATGTTTTCATATCGTCGGCACTTACTACACCTTCAAAAAGCTCACTAATACCTGCAGTTTCGAGCAATTTATTTACCGCATCCGCAGCGCCATTAGAAAATGCAAACAATCGATAGTTTTGCGCTTTAAGTTGCTCAAGGCCTTTTTTAACATCGTCAAAGGCCGGTAAAACTTTATACTGCTCAAGCAATTGCTGCTTTTGATCATCACTAAGCTGCGTTTTATGCGCTAAACACGCGTAATCGAGAGCATGTTTGGTACACAACGAAAACGGTATATAGTTTTGCATTAACCCACGCCTAAACGAATACTCTAATTGTTTTTCGCGCCATGTATTTGAAAAGTTTTGCGCGGTATCGCCTATCATATCTTCAAGTAAAGACAGCACGCCGTGAGTGTTTATAAGCGTACCGTATACGTCAAATGCGAGTGTGGTTGCCATGTTTGCTCCCAGTAATTTTAAGATACTTGTAAGTTAGTCGTTTTGAGCTTAACTTACTTTGAACGATTGCTCAAATTAATAAAGTTTACAACACGATTGCAGCGCCTATTATTTAAAAACGATACAAATTAAAGGACTAAATAACATAGTATGAAAATATATTTTTTAATTTACGACAAAGTTGAAGAGCTGGATTTAGTTGGTTCTTGGGAACTAATAGGCCTGCTGGCAGAAAAGGGACTATGTGAAAAACCCAAATTAATATCGCTAAATTCTATGACTCCCTCAGGTGAGCACGGCATGCGTTTTTGTGCCGATTATCATTTTACTGACCCAGTGCAGCCCGATGTATTATTTGTACCTGGCGGTAGTGGTGCACGTATAGCAATGGAAGACCTTGACGTTATTAATTATCTTAAAAAAACAGCTGAAAACTGCCACAGTGTTTTATCTATTTGCACTGGTATGTATTTAATGCAAAAAGCGGGGCTATTCAAGCATAAAAAAGTAACCACCCACTGGGCTTTTCTAGATCACCTTAAAAAAGATAACACTGTAACCGTAGTTGAAGAACGCTTTGTAAAAGATGGCAATATTTGGTCTTGTGCGGGTGTTTCAGCAGGTATGGATATGTGCCTTGCTTTTATTGCCGATTATTTTAGTGAAGATGTTGCCTCCACCATACAGTTAGACGCAGAATACTACCCGTCACCAATTATTTATGGTGACGCGCATAAAAATAGCGCCACATCTAATTACATTAAAAAGCTGCGTTAAAGCCCACTTTATAAATTTATGTTGGGCTTTGCTGCTCTTAACCCAACATACGCTTTGTAAACCCCCATTACACTTTGATTAAAAAACCAAAGGCGCTTGCACTGGACTGATTAAAATTAATAAAACTTATAGGTATCAAGCGCTAAAATATCCATTTCAATATCACTAAAGAGTTTTTCAACTTGCTTGCCGCCTGCGCCCATAGCAGCAAAGAGTGGTAAAAAATGCTCTTGGGTAGGGTGGTTAAATAACACATGGGGTGCATCGGTTAAGTAATTTAAAAGTGCGGGTGTATCTTGCGCTAAAAGCGCGTGTTCAACCCATTGGGTAAACGCTTTTACCCTTTGTACACGGTTAGGTGTAGCAGGGGTTTTAAACACTTCACGTAGGTTGTGGCTAATGCCGCCAGAGCCAATAATTAATATATTATCGTCACGAAGTGGGGCAAGTAACTGCCCATATTCATACATGGCTTTTGCGCCTAGTTGAGTATTTATAGATACTTGTACAATAGGAATATTTGCCTGCGGGTACATTAAGCGCAGTGGTATCCATACACCATGATCCCAGCCTTGGCGTTCATCGAGTATTGCTGTGATGCCTTTATTTTTAAATAGCGTTGCAATATTACCCGCAAGCTCAGGATGTCCTGGAGCTGGGTATTTAATGTTATACATATGCGCAGGAAAATTGTAAAAGTCGTGAATGGTTTCAGGCGCTTGCCCTGCGGTTATTACAATATTATGAGCCGCTTCATCGTGGGCCATATCAAAGTGCGCCGAAAAAATAACAATAGCGCGTGGCGTGTTGAGTGACTTGCCAAGCGCTTTTAAAAAGTCGGACGTTGGCGATTGCTGTACGGCCATAATAGGTGAACCGTGAGAGATAAATAGTGCAGGTTGAGCCATGCTAATACCTAAGGGTTTTATTAATATACCCGTATTTTATTGGCTTTTATTTTGTTAATAAATAAAGCGCACATTGAGATATTATAAATACAGTATTGTTAAACTGATTTTTATTTGCCCCCACGTTAAAAAGCCGATGCATAAATATCGGCTTTTAAATTACCACTAAATAAGCAATAAGGCGTGTTAGTAGTTAATTGCACCACCATCAACGTTAATACATTGTCCGGTCATAAAATCGCTGTCTTCACTGGCTAAAAAGTAAATAGGGCCAAGTAAGTCTTCAGGCTCCATTGCACGTTTTATTACTCGTGAGCCTAGTGTGCTATTTTTAGCTTTATCAAACTGTGCGTTATTTTTAACGCCTTCGCTTTCGGTTAAGCCAACTAATAGGCAATTAACTAAAATATTATCGTTAGCAAGCTCAGTGGCCAACGCACGTGTTTGCCCAACAACCGCGCCTTTAGATGCCACATAATGGCAAAACATAGGTGCACCACGTAAAAATGTACCCGATGCAATGTTAATGATTTTACCACGACCTAATTTACGCATGCTAGGCAACACTGCTTTGGTACACTGAAAAGGCCCACGTGCATTTACGCGCATAACTAAATCCCATTCGTCTTCAGATATTTCCCAAAATGGCTTAAGCTCAAGCGCAGCAAATATAGCGGCATTGTTAACTAATATTTCAACCGGGCCAAATTCAGCTTCGGTTTGTTTTACCATGGCATCTAACGATTCACTATTCGTTACATCTACTTTGCAGCCTATTGCTTGGCCGCCAGCGGCAGTAATTTCAGCTACGGCTGCGCTTGGGTCGGCTAAATCAGCAAGCACAACTTTAGCGCCTTGTTGAGCTAAACCTTTCGCATAAGCAGCGCCAATACCTTGTGCTGCACCAGTAACGATGGCTACTTTGTTGTTTAATCTTTTCATGGCTTTATCTCTTAGTCATTAATAAAAATATAAGCGTGCTTATTCACGTACAGCGATACTGCATTATTAATAAACCCGACTTGGCGTTAGAATGGATAAAAAGAAGCGTGATTGCTGCAGTAGCACGTATTAACTCCATTTTGTTGTAAATAAATAGTTATTTACGCAAAAAATGTGTTTATAACGCTATAAAAACTCACTAACTGTGCAAAAATGCGATGTGTGGACTTTAACTGTTTTTATAAACATAATTAATACGATCTTTATTTAAAAATTATAAACAAGGCATTGCTAATAATGGATAAGCTAACCACCATGAAGACTTTTGTAAGTGTTGTACAAGAGGGGTCTTTTTCTAAAGCTGCCGATAAGCTCGATATATCGCCGCAACTTGTGAGCAAGTATGTGTCTGCACTAGAAGAGGGGCTTGCTACCCGATTACTGCACCGCACCACGCGCAAAGTAAGCACTACCGAGGCGGGAGATCACTATTTTACCCGCTGCTTACAGGTGCTAGACGATATAGACGACATGGAAAATTCGCTCGATAACCTAAACGAAAATGTCTCTGGTGTGCTCAGTATTAGTGCCCCTATGTCGTTTGGGGTAAAGCACTTAGCACCGCTATTGGTTGAGTTTCAAAAGCGTTATCCAAATTTAAAATTAGATCTAAACCTTACTGACCAGTTTGTTGATATTGTTGAGCAAGGTATTGATATAGCGCTGCGCATTGGGGTTTTAAAAAGCTCATCACTTATTGCTAAAAAAATAGCGCCTATTAGGTTAGCGGTGTTTGCCTCTCCTTCTTATTTAGCGCAGCACGGCACACCTACTACCTTAGAAGAGCTGCAATCACATAACTATTTACGCTACGCACACACTGAGCCCACCAAAAAGCTACGTGGAGCGAACGAGCTTAAAAATGAGTTAAAGCTTGAAAGTAACCTAGTTGCTAACAATGGCGACCTGCTACTCAATGCCGCTATAGCCGGTGGCGGTGTTGCCATGCAGCCAACATTTATAGCCGGAGAGGCGCTGGCACAGGGTAAAGTAGTACGTATATTAAAAGACTACGAACCTGAGCCAATAGGGCTTTATATGGTGTACGCAAACAGGCAGTTTTTACCCAGTAAAGTGCGCGCGTTTGTTGATTTTGCGAGCAATTATTACACCGATACACCTTATTGGGATTTAGGAGAGTGAGATGTCAATCACCAACCAATTAGCGTTATTTGTTGATGTAGTACAGCAAGGCTCATTTGCAAAAGCCGCGGCGCTGCACGATATGGACAACTCATCGCTTTCAAAGCAAATTAAAAAGCTAGAAAGCAGTTTAGGTATACAGTTACTTAATCGCTCTACGCGCTCGTTTTCGCTTACCTCCGCAGGAGAGGAAATACTCCAGCAAGCGCATATTTTAATTGATACGCTCAGTGATATTCATAGCATTGCAGACTCCTACCAAGCAAAACCTAAAGGTATTTTGCGCATTACCTCGGGCATGTTTTTTGGGCAGCAGTATGTGCAGCCTGCCATTAATTTATTTATGCAAAAATACCCTGAGGTAAAAATAACCCTCATGCTTGATGATAAGCGCAACGATATTATTGCCGATCATTACGATTTAGCATTTAGAATTGGCAAATTGAATGACTCCAATCTAATGGCAAAAAAAATATCTGACATGCACTTTGCTTTGGTTGCCTCTAATGACTTTATTGCACGCCATGGTATGCCAAGCACACCTGAAGAACTTATCGCCTTACCTGCGGTGGTTTATGGCAATGGCGATGTAAGCCTAGATCAAATAAAATTAAGCACTCAGCCTCATGGTGATGAATACAAAACCCACAAAATGAAAGGCAACTATAAGGTAAGCGATGTACGCGCCATGCTTGATGCCACAAAAGCGGGTTTAGGGTATGTGATGCTAGATTTATTTAACCTAGAAAAACCCATAGACGAAATGGGGCTAGTGCCGCTATTAACTAATTATAAGCTCAGCGCATCGGGCACCGGTATTTATGCGCTGTATCCTCACCGTAAACAAACACCACTGGTGAGCGAATTTATAAAAACTGTACAAGAGTATATTGGCAGCCCTGCATTTTGGGTAAAGCATATTCCTAACTACAATCAGTTATATAAATAATAGCCACAAAAAAGCCCCGTTAGGGGCTTGGGTATACTCAAAAAAACCATATTAGCTAAAGGCCTTAAAAGCCTTCTAACACCACTTTACCTTTAGCGGTTTGCGATTCAAGGTGCTGATGCGCTTTGCGTAAATTGGCTGCGTTAATTTTACCTAAGTGCTCACCTACCGTGGTTTTAATTTGCCCTTGGTCAATCATAGTGGCTACGTTGTTTAAAATAACGTGTTGCTCTTGCATGTCGTCGGTTTTAAATAACGAGCGAGTAAACATAAGCTCCCAATGTACCGACACGCTTTTGTTTTTAAATGGCACAATATTAAGTGTTTCAGGGTCATCAATAAGGGCAAATTGACCTTGTGGCTTCACTACTTTTTCAATTTCAGGTAAGTGCTGCTCTGTATTGTTTAAGCTAACAACGTAATCCACTTCGCTTAAGTTTTTAGCTGCAAATTCTTCACTTAACGGGTTACGGTGATTAACAATGGTATCGGCACCTAAATCTTCTAACCACGATATTGTTTCAGCACGAGAAGCACTGGCAATAATATTTAATTTAGTGCGCTGCTTTAATAGCTGCACCATTATTGAGCCCACACCACCGGCGGCACCAATAACTAAAATGCTTTTAGAATCATCGTTTTTAGCTACGTTTAAACGATCAAACAATAATTCCCACGCAGTAATGCTGGTAAGCGGCAATGCTGCGGCTTCGCCATACGAAAGCGAACTTGGCATATGGCCAACAATACGCTCGTCAACTAACTGAAACTGCGCGTTACTGCCTGAGCGCGTAATGTCGCCTGCGTACCATACTTTCTCGCCTGGCTTAAAAAGCGATACGTTTTCGCCAACCGATTTAACAACCCCAGTTGCATCCCAACCAATTACTTTATACTCGCCCTCAGCTGCTGGCATTGCTTGGCGAATTTTAAAATCAACCGGGTTAACCGATACCGCTTTAACTTCTACTAAAATATCGTGGCCGTGTGCTGTTGGCGTTTCAAGTTCAATGTCTTGTAATGATAATTCGTTTTCGATAGGTAAACTTTTTTGATATCCAATTGCTTTCATGGGAGTTGCCTCGTTAGCTAGTTAATACTCTGTGTTGATGACGCTATTTTGGCCTTATCAAGAGTATTAAAAAAGAGACAAAACACCCAATTATTATGGAAATAAAATTCCATAATAAAACAGGTAAATAATTTAAATTCCATTACACATAGCAGTTATCGTTTTAAATTAGAAACGCCTCTTTAACTGTAACGGGGGTTTACAGTTAGGTTATATTTAGCTCAGTTAATTTATTCCATACACTTTCGCCACCGGGGTGCAAAGCCGCATGATATCTATACGCATAGTAAGTTATTGGCACGCAGTGGTGCTCACTCCCTACAACTACCAATGTATTATTTTTAAGCTCGTTTGATATAACGTAGTCGGGCAGCCAGGCAATACCATTGCCTGCAACAGCGTGCACTTTTAAAAGCTCAGTCATGGATGAAACAAACACCTTTTTGAGCTTAGCGCCCGATATAATAGGCTCTAACTGCCGCCCCATGTAGGAGTCGAGGCTGTAGGCTAAATGCGGTATAGGCGCTGCGCTTTCTAGGTTATATAAGGCTTTGCCTTGCTCGTCACAGGCGCTAACAGGTAACAACTTAGCATTACCTATTTTTTGATGACTAAACGGCGGCAGTTTAAGGCGTTCGTTATCAAAGGCAATAAGTAAGTCGCATTCACCTTGCTCTAGCGCTTCGGTGGCTTTATCTACGTCTATAGCCTCTAAATTAAGTACAATGTCGCGCTCATCTTGCGTTTGAAAGTTAGCGAGTTGTAAGGTTAAAAAACTCGCTAAAGAATGTGCGGCCGCAACCTTTACAGAATAATTTTGCTGTACCGATAACTCCTCAAGCATGCTAACCGAGGTATTCATTTGGTTAACTAAATTACGCGCCGTTATATGAAATATTTTACCGCTTGGGGTAAGGGTAATAGGCAAGTTTTCTCGGTCGATTAGGGCTGCGCCAAGGGCATCTTCAAGGGCTTTTATACGCCGACTAAATGCAGGTTGCGTAATATGCCTAAGCGTTGCCGCTTGCGAAAAGCTTTTTGTGTGCGAGAGCGTTAAAAAATCTTCTAACCATTTACTTTCAATATTCATAGCGACCACTTAGTTATGCAATTTGTGCATGGGTGGTAAAATAATAGCATTATTCAAACTAAATAAAACACTATAAATTAAGCCTATAAACTCAATAACTGGAATGCAATCATGCTTAGAACTCTTGGCGTATTAGGCGGAATGGGGCCTTTGGCTACCGCCTCATTTATGAATCAGGTAATTGCGCTATCGCCCGCTAAAAATGATCAAGAGCACATACCTATGTTTATAAGGAATATCCCGCAAATTCCTGACAGAACAAAATTTTTAATGGGTCTTGAAGATGAAAACCCATTTTTTGAGCTTAAAAAAGGCTTTAAAGAGCTAACAAGCTTAGGTGTAAGTTGTATTGTTATTCCGTGTAATACCGCGCATTACTGGTACGACGCGCTCACTAAAAATGCCGATGTACACACCATTAGCATTGTAAAAAGCGTTATAAAACAAGTAAAAACCACGGGCAAACAAAAGGTTGGTATTTTAGCCACTACCGCTACGCTTAATATGGGCATTTACCAAAATGCGTTTAAGCAGCACAATATTGATTTTGTTGAACCAAACACTCAGCAACAAGCAGCCATAATGGATGGCATAACCGCCGTAAAAGCGGGCGATTTAAATAAAGGTCGCCACTTGTTAAGCAAGGCATACGACTTAATGCTTGCTCAAGGTGCTGACTGCGTGTTGTTTGGCTGTACCGAAATACCGCTTGTGTTAAATGAACAAGCCAAACACTCGCCAGACACCTGCCTAGATACCATTGCTATTTTAGCGCAAGAGTGCGTTAACTGGGCATATGCTAACGCCCATCAATCAACGCTTTCAAGTGTGGCATAGAAAATATCAGTTTAAACTAGAGCTAATTAATTTAGCTCTTTTGCAAAGCGTTTTCGATAGCGCTTTGTAAGCTTTGCAGCGCGTATTTGGTCACTTATTAAAGTAAAAATAGCCGAGGCATTTGCTTTAACGCGTTTGCCTTGGCCCACTCGGCGAATTTGCCTTTTTACCAGCGCCATAGTGGCAAGCCCTGCAAGGGTTTTGCCTTTAAAGGTAACACGCGGCATAAGCAGGTTTTGCGTTGGTTGTGTTTGCCAGCAATTAACTAAATTAGGCTGATAAGCCAGTGCCGTGGCCATACCAACGAGCGCTACGCCTGAGCTAATTACTCTATTTGCCACATCTAATCGGCTAATACCGCCTGTGGTCATAATGGGTATGGTTGATTGCTCGCTAATTGCTTTGGCAAATTCCAAAAAGTACGCCTCACGTGCAAGTGTACGTTCATCACCCGTTGTTCCTTGCATTGCGGGTGCTTCGTAACTGCCGCCTGAAAGCTCTACAAAATCAAGCTTTAATGCACTAAGCATATTAACAACGGCTTGCGCGTCATGCGGCTCAAAGCCGCCGCGCTGAAAATCGGCTGAGTTTAACTTAACCGATACCGAAAAACCGGCGCTGCATTGCGCTTTAATACTGCGTGTTATTTCAAGTAATAATCGCGCGCGATTCTCAAGGCTACCGCCCCATTCGTCATCACGCTTATTAGTTAGTGGAGATAAAAACTGCGCTAATAAATAGCCATGTGCAGCGTGTATTTGCACGCCATTAAAACCTGCTTTTTCGGCCTGTTGCGCTGTATGGGTAAAACGAGTGATAACATCACTAATCTCGCTTTTATCCATAGCTGTTGGCTGGGCAAATAAGTGAGAGTGCTTACCCATATTAAGCGCAATATCAGAGGCACTTAGCGCTTTACCACCCATTTTTTTAAATACTTGGCGGCCAGGATGATTAATTTGCATCACAATTTTACAGTCGTTTTGCTGCCCTAAACGAGCAAGCTCTGCAAAAGGCGCTATATCGGTTTTCTGCTCAAGGGCAAGGCCGCCTGGCCCTGTCATTGCAAGGTGGTCAACCATAACATTGCCGGTAATAATTAACCCGCAACCGCCTTTTGCCCATTCGTTGTATACATTTTTAAGCACTTGCGATGGCGTTAGGTCGGCCTCTGCGAGGTTCTCTTCCATAGCGGCTTTTACTACTCGGTTTTTAAGCGTTAAACCGCTTGGTAGGGTAAAGGGCGTAAATACAGCAGATTGTTCAAACTCAGACATACATATAAACCATAAATTGACATTACAGGCACTATAACCTTAAAGTCAGCTTTAAGGTCAACCCGCTTTTTTATAGTAGAGGCAATAATGAAAATAGGTGAACTAGCTAAGCACTCAGGTATTGCAGCAAGCACCATACGGTATTACGAAAGTATAGGGCTGCTGCCACCCGGTACGCGAAATAGCAACGGGTATAGGCAATACGACAAAGCCAGTGTAGAGCAGCTTAAAATGATTAAGTTTGCACAAAGTTTAGGGTTTTCGCTTGAAGAAATCCCCTCCCTGCGTAAGCCTAATGAGGAGCTAGATCACAACGCCATTATTGAGCGCCTTGGTGAAAAACAACATGAAGCTAATGCACTAATAGAGCAGCTACAGCGTAAGTCAGAGCGTATTGGTAATTTAATTACACTGCTTAATGCAAGTTGGTCTAATGGAGAGTGTATTGGCGATGAAAAAATAAATGAGTTATTGAATGAGGTGGAGTATTGAAGGCGTAAGCGAGTACATGTGAGCTTTAGTTGTATTAGTTTTGCGGCGCTTTACCATGAAAATTGATATAAAGCTTTTGTAAGTTGTCAGGCATTAGAGGCCAACCAACCGCAATAGTATGAGAACTTGCGCCCCAAAATAATGTTTCTACGTAATATACGTCTATGTATTCAATTACTATTGCCTCGGCGTTTACTAGCTTTTCAGCCATAAAACTTAAATAACGCTATTTTTGCTCCACAGTACCAAGAGCAAAAATAGCGTCTCTATCCTCATAATTTATAGGGGTTAACGCTAACCTTTGCGAATTGAGTAAGGGAAAAACCATTAACCTTCCTTTTAATGTATAAAACAGTAGAGATAAATCGAATTTAATCTAGCTCTAATTGGGCTTTTTCTACGCTGTCGTTTGGTAACTCTTTTTGAACCGATACACCTAGCTCTTTAAATTCTGAAGCTTGTTTAATTAAGTTACCTTTACCACGGTAAAGCTGTGAAAAGGCTTTATCGTAGCTTTCTTTTGCGCGGTCTAGTTGTTTGCCAACACCTTCCATACTCGTTAAAAAGCCATTGAGCTTGTTGTAAAAGCGCTCTGCACGATTAGCCAGCTCTTTAGAGTATTTGGTTTGCTCTTCAAAGCGCCACAGCTGTTTAACAATATTAAGGCTTGTAAGCAGAGTAGTTGGTGTAGCAACTAAAATGTTTTTTTCGATAGCTTGTTGGTAAATATCGCTTTGATATTTAAGCGCCTCTACAAATGCAGATTCTATAGGCACAAACATAATAACTACTTCAGGCGAATTTATACCAGGGAGACGATCGTACGATTTACTGGCAAGCTCGTTAATACGCGCGGTAACAGCATTTACATGCTCTTTAATTGCTTGGCTAGCCTCTAGCTCGTTTTCGGCATTAACGTAGCGGGTATAAGCATTTAGCGATGTTTTAGCGTCAATCACTAAGTGGCGGCCCTGAGGTAAATACACCACTACGTCGGGGCGCAGTCGACCGTCTTCGGTATTAAACGATACTTCGCGTTTGTAGTCGGTACCCGCGCGGAGGCCTGCGCTGTCGAGTACGTTTTCGAGCATCAGTTCACCCCAATTACCTTGGGTCTTTTTTTGCCCTTGTAAGGCATTACTAAGTTTATCGGCTTGCTCGGTAATAGCTTGGCTTTTAGCTTGCAAGTGCAGTAGCTCAGTTTTAAGGGCAGCACGTTGTTTTAAGTCTTCAACGTGAATCGATTCCATTTTATCTCTAAAGCCTTTTAGCTCCCCTTGAACTGGCTTTAATAGTTGCTCAATGCTTTCTTGATTTAGCGTTTTAAAGCTTTGCGATTTTTCTTCTAAAATTTTATTAGCTAGGTTTTCAAACTCTTTTTTAAGCACATTTTTGCTTTGCTCGATTTGTGCAAGCTGCTCGGTAAAGTTTTGCTGCTTTTGCTCAAGCGTAGTTCGCATATTATTAAGCTCAATATCGCGCTGGTTATACTGCTCTCGCAAGGCACTAAGTTCGCCTTCGGCTTTACGCCAAAAATGGTTGTATTGAACACTTTGTTTTTCTTGCTCGCTAAAGCGAGTTTTAAAATGCTGCGCTTCATCGCGTTGCTCTTGATGTGATTGCTCGAGCAGCTCGTGCTCATCAAATAAGGCCGTGTATTGCAGCTGTTTATTGTCGTACTGGTTTTGTAATAACGATAACTGTTGCTGTTGCTCGCTAATGTGTTGTTTTAATTTATTACGAGAAGGGAGCGACACTAGGCCATATAGTACTAGCCCTGTTGCAAGCCCTGCGCTGGCACTTAACCAATCTATATGCGTTAATAGCTGAGTAAACATAAAATAAACTTATAAAATTTAGAGACATGCCATCATAACGAATAAAGGTAGTGGGGGGTAGAGGGCGTAACATTTACTAAAGGCATAAAAAAAGCCAGCTAAAAGGGCTGGCTCAATCATAGGCATAAAAAAAGCCAGCTAAAAGGGCTGGCTCAATCATTACTAAATTTAGTAACCAAACAGGGAAATCAACATGAAGCTTGTGATAACTGCAATTATTCAACAAGCATTATAGTAGACGCGTGTAATCAACATGAAGCTTGTGATAACTGCAATTATTCAACAAGCAATATAATAGACGCCGTTTGGTTAAATTAGTTCACATGCTAAGTAAAAAAATTAGCTTTTTATAAGTGATAACATTTGCTGCTCATCAAACGAAGTAAAGCTCATTGATTTATCGGTAAATAATGCATCAACAAGCGCTTGCTTATCTTGCTGCATTTTAAATACCTTTTGCTCAATTGAGTTACTCATAATTAATTTATAAACAAACACTGGATTTGTTTGGCCAATTCGATAAGCACGATCGGTGGCTTGTTTTTCAACAGCAGGGTTCCACCATGGATCAAAGTGAATAACGGTATCGGCTTGAGTTAAGTTAAGCCCAGTACCGCCTGCTTTTAAACTGATTAAAAACACCGAGGTTTTGCCACTGGTAAATTCGTCAATAACTTTGTCGCGATGACGCGTTTGCCCAGTTAGCATACTAAATTTGATATTTATATCGTTTAAACGCTCTGCAATTAAATCGAGCGCAGAGGTAAATTGACTAAAAATAATCACTTTACGACCAAGGCTTAGCATTAACGGCAAATGCGTAGTTAGCCATTCTAATTTTGCTGAACCTGCTTGTGTTTCTGGCTCAATTAATTTTGGATGACAACAAATTTGCCTTAGCTTTAGTAGCGCTTCTAAAAATGCGAGCTTACTTTTTTGTGCGCCTTGCTCAGCAAATAAGTCGATGAGCTTTTCTTCTAGGGCGTGCGTAATACCTTGGTACATATCTTTTTGCTTAGGTTCAAACTCAAACTCTTTTAACAGCTCTGTTTTTTGTGGCAGCTCTTGAGCTACCTGCGCTTTTGTGCGGCGTAATATAAACGGCATAATAAGCGCTTTTAGTTGCTCAGCTCGCTCTGAATCGGCTTCGCGCTCAATAGGTGTTTGAAAGTGCTGTTTAAAGTGCGCTTGCGAGCCAAGTAATGAAGGCATTGCAAAGTCGAGTAACGATTTAAGCTCAAACAAATTATTTTCGATTGGCGTGCCGCTTAAACATAACTTAAAGTCGGCATTTAAACGCTTAACTAAGCGCGAGACTTGTGCAGTATCGTTTTTAATATATTGCGCTTCGTCTAAAATAATATTTTCAAAATAAAGTGGCGAGTAGTAAGCAATATCACGCTTTAATAATGGGTAAGTAGTTAAAATACACTGCGCTTGCGCTAAATGTTGTAAAGGCTCATTACGTTGCGAGCCAAAAATAGTGGTTACTTTAAGACTTTTAGCAAATTTGGTTATTTCGTTTTGCCAATTACTTACCAAACTTGTAGGGCACACTATAAGGGTAGGGCCTGCTTGCGGGCGATTAAAACTGCTGGCTAAAAAGGCAATAACTTGCAGCGTTTTACCAAGTCCCATGTCATCAGCAAGTATGCCGCCTAATTGGTGGCGCTTTAAAAAGCTAAGCCAATCAACGCCTTGTTGCTGGTATTCACGTAGTGTTACCGAGTCATTTAAACCGTGTAAAGGCACCACGGGCATTGCCTGCTCGGTGTTGTTTAACTCATCAAGATAACGCTCCAATGAGTCATCATGAAGGTCTATAGTAACTGCGGTATGCTTTACCAGCTCAGGTAAATAAGAAAGCGGGATATTAAATTCATCGCGTGTTTTTACAAATTCAAAGCGTTGTTTAAATTCGGTCAGTAAATTAATGGCGGCTTTACTAATAACACCAAATTGACGCCCAACAGGATAGTAATAAAACAGCTCACTTTGACGATTTAACGATTGATACGTGGCATCATCGGTATTAAAAAGTACAGCGGCTTTGGCATCGCTTAATTGCACTTTACAATGCATTTGGTGACCTGCAGCACGGTTTACATCGAGTGTAACGTGCCCTTGGGGGTCGGCTACATTTACTTTAGTTTGAGCTACCTGCCAGCCACGCTTTTTAAAGCCAGGGAATACTTCGTAAACAAGCCAATGTAAATGTATAGGTGATTGTTTATTAAATATAAACTCACTTTGTAAACCCCCTTTACAAAACTCAAAACCTAAATTTACTAACTCATTTGTTACTGTGTTTTCAAATGCACTATTTATTAAACTCGCGGGTGCTGTTCCCGCTAAATAATTTTTATTTTTATATTTAAATAATAGCGAAACTTTAAGCCCTTGCTCATCCATAGTGGCTTTTAAAACAGCATTACCAAGTTGCTTAACATTGACTTGTTCGTTATTCGGATGCGGAATAACACCGGCGCCAAAATTGTCGGCAAGTTGTTTATAAATGCGATCAAAATTAGCATCGTGCAGTGCGGGAATTGATTGTAAATGTGCTATTTCGTCGGCGCTAAGCTGTGTTCTGATCCGGCCGACTTTAAAGTGATCGAGGTCTAAATAAGCGGGCGGCGTGGTTTTTATCAATGCCCAATTTTTACTGTGTTCAAGCTCAATAATTAATTGCGATAACTCGTTTTGTTGCTGCCAATTAAAGTTAAGCGATTGCCCAGTTTGCGCTTTAATAGCAACACGAGAGCGTTGTAAAAATAAACGGTCGGTGGCAATTAATTGTTGTAAAGCGCTAAAGCCCCATTGACCTTTTAGCTCTAAATTACCTACTGCATTTTGTGAGCGAATCCAACTAAAGAGTCTAAAATCACTTTCGAGCAAATCGTTTGGCGTTACAAAGCTATTTAATTGTTGCTCAGTTAAATTGCGCCCAAGCGTGTAATTATTATTTTTGTCGTAATTGGCAATTTTTGGCGTTAAAAATACTTTATTGTTTTCAATGTCTAATACAAATAAAAGAACTTGCGAAGGAGCTTTAGCATCAACACTTTTAAGTGCTGTCAGTTCACTAAACCAATCGTTAATAAAGTAGTCTTCTCCGTATTCACCTGAGTGCTCTATTTTAAGTTTAAATAATACAGCGGCTAAGTGCCTACATTTGGTTTTAGCATTACAGGTACAATGCGTATCAACAGAGTAACCAGTAGGTACTTTACTGATCTCAATGCGTTGGTTAAATGCTGATCCTGTGTCGCCTTGTACCGTTGAATCAATAACAGCAAAATCACTGCTGTGTTCTAACCAACTAATTTGGCCGTTTTTATAATACTCTTTGCCTTTATCGAGCACGTTGGGCCTAAACAGCTTTTTTATAAAGCGCTCAGAAAGAGGGAACAAGGTTGCCTGCTCATTTTTTATTTCTTCAAAAATAGCCAGTAAATCATTTTTTGATAAGTTAGCAGACATGTCACTCTAAGTATTAAATTTTTAAAATAATTCTGCCAGTATATTCTTTAACTGCGCACAGCAAAAGCAATATTAACGTTATATAAACTGGTTGGAGCTGCTAGGTTAGTAAAAAATCGGTTTATACGTACTTTATGGCACTTTATCTGCCCAAATGAGAATAGGTAAACAGCAAACACACATGTTACAAACAATTTATTAACAACGCAGGGGCTTTACAGATCAGTTTTTTACTAACAAATTAAGATCCAGCATCAAATAGTCGAAAAAACTAAATTCAGTTAGTAAAAATGTGATCTTTAGAGCAAAAATGAAGGATTTATAGGTTATAAATAGCAAAAAAGATCAGGATTTTACTAAGTAAAAAGCCCATCAGATCAGAATTTAACTAACCTAACAGGCTTTTAAGATCACTATTTTACTAAGTAATACTGGGCTAATTAAACGCGCTTAACAGCTTAGTAAGTTGTTCTAAGCGTTTGTCAGTCAACACTTTATTATCTATTTTAATAGATACGTCACCACTTTTTAAATTACGTTGTACGTTTATAAAGTTGTTTTCAAATACAGCTTCACGTTTAGCAACCGCGCTAGGCTCGGTAGTTAAACGTTTAGTAATTGCCATTGCGCGCTTGTCGTCGCTTGTAATGGCGTTAATCTCATCGTCTGTATGTAATTCGCTAACTAGGGCGTTAAACGCCTGCTCGTCGCGCTCCTTTGCACTAACAAGCTTTTTAGCGACTTCTCTGCCTACGTGATTAGCCGTTGGGTAAAGTGAAATTACATCAGCGGGTATTTGCTCGTACGCTTTAATGGCATCTGCAATTGCGGTGTGCGATACACCTTCAATAGCGGCAATTTCGCGATAAGAGCCTTTTTTACCTTGCTCAATAAGATCGTTTTTAGTTTGTTGATAAGCTTGCCCTAGCTCCCAAAGGCTTGGGGCTATGTACTGATCTGAAGATACAGCTAAAATTTTAGCGTCTTGCTCGGTAAAATCAGGAGAGCTTAAAACTAAATAATCGGCATTACCTAAAATACATGCCTTTCGACGACGTGAACCGGCAAGTACTAAGTTAGTATTTCCCTGATCCCAAAGTAAAGCAGGGTGTTGATTACGTCCATCTTCACTGATTGCAGGTAAAATATCAGAAACCGACTTTTCGTTTAATAGCGCTTGTACACGGCGATTTTTACCGTAAACCGTGGTGCTAGATTCAATATCTGCATGAGCAATAACTTTACACACTAAGGTTATTTCGCGTGTAGGGTCGCTTGGCGCAGGCATTCTTATTACATCACCAGCGCTTGCTTGCTCAAGTAATGCATCAAGGCTGCTATTGCCTACGGCAGTTGCAAATGGATCTAAGCGGGTGTCGTTTTTACGTTTTGTAGCCATTTTTATGTAACATCCTTACTTAGTGTTGTTAAGTGATGATTGGGTTGACTCCCAATTGGAACGAATAAGCATTTCTAATTCGTCCACAACATCTTTAATATTTTCTTGCGCGCGTAATAAAGACTCGCGACTAGCTAAACTATCCGATGCTTTTTGATCAAATATGGTATTAAAAGACGATGAACTAGCCGTAATTGCCGAGCTGTGATTAATTGGGTAGCTCATTACTTGGCGGCCAAACGCACTACGTACATCTTTAACGATATCGCGCTGTGAATGATTACCCTTAACGTAATTGGTCACTAAAAACTGCATAAAGTCCCAACCTTCATGACCAAGTGCCGCTACTGTGTGGTAAATCTCACCTAAACGCTTTAAATATTTATTGTTAGCATCAAAATCTACAGCTTCTGGATGAACCGGAATAAGCATCGCCGTAGAGGCCATTAAAGCATTATAAAACATAAAGTTAAGAGTAGGAGCGGTATCGATTAAAATAATATCGAATTCGTCTTTAACCGGCTCAATAACCTTTTCTAAAAGCTTATGATAATGACGTGTTTGTTCGTAATTAGAGGTGTCTTTTAAAAGTGTTGCGGTCTCGTGTTCAAAGTAAAAGTCATCCATACCTGAGGGTAAAACACGAATATTTGGAATATGCGTAGTCACAAAAGCACTAGAAACAAACTCTGGCCAGGTTTCGCCTTCGTCTAAATCAATACAATCACGCATTAAGTCACCTACCGTAACAGGGTCGTGATCGTTAGAAGGGAAAAAGCTAGAAGACGAACCTTGAGGATCTAAATCAATAATACCAATACGATAACGTTTGATATTAGTCGTCGCCAACGCTGCAGCAATATTAACCATACTGGTTGTTTTACCACAACCACCTTTAAGTGAATTAATAACAATAACTTGGAGTTTATCGTTAGTAGTGCGGTGATCTGGCTGAATATCCATGATATCGGCCATCGCAAAAATATTAACTAACGTGTACGCATAGTGCCCATTTGCACCACGCTTAATATTTAAATCATCAAAGTCACCATTGTCATGACGACGTTTTAAGGTACGATTATTACACCCTAATAAATCTGCTGCCGCTTTTTGGGTGTAAGTTCTTAATTCTTTTTCTTCTGATTTAAGATGAGCGCGATAGTGTTGTATGCGTCCTTTTAAAGATTTTTCAGCAACTTCGGCTGTTGCTTTTAAAAGCCGGTAAGTACTTAGCGCGTTATTATTGATAGACATACTTTCTTCCTCAAAGTTAGGCAGTTAGTATAATGTCCATTCAAATAGCTGTAAACAACTATTTAAGGCGACATGCATTTTAATAACAAGACATTTAAAAATATTTTTACACCTTTAAGATTGCTTAGTATAAATAAAGAAGTTTAAAGGTGGTTAAATATATAAGGTAATAAAGGTTAAGGGTGTATAATAGCTATATAACTATATGATATTTATAAATAATGTTAAAAAAAGCAGATCACCTTTATACTTGGTTAAGATCAGATCTTTATCTACATGCAGATCAGCTTTTTACTAAGCCTTATTTAAATATCAGAGTTATGCACAACTTACTCAGTAAGTTATGTACAAAATGACTGTGTGAGATCAGTTTTTTACTAAGTAAATTATAAAGTTATACACTTAAGCTTACGAAGAACAGGGCGTTTAATTGGTATAGATCTGATCTGTAGTAAGTACAGATCAGATCTATGCTAACTCGAAGTGCTGTTATCCACAGCAGGTATTTATTTTACTAACGTTTGTCGTGTAAAAAGTTTAAAAATAGCGCTTTTAATGGACAAAAAATAAATTGAGTTAGTAAAAATTTAGCTTGAGAAGCTTATCTTAGTAAAATAGTGATCTGAAATTAAGCTTATCAATCCCTACTTAGTATAATAATGATCCGTTACGTTTATTTATGCTCGGATCAGTTTTATACTAACTTAAACATTTAACTTTTGTTGCTTTATGTGTTGTTATTAGCTGTCGCAATAAAAAATGGAAATCAGAACAATGAGCCGAAAGGTCAACATCTCGGTAGATAACTTGCCCGATACACTTAGGGGCCAAATACACGGGGTGGAAAGTGCAATAGATAACGAAAGTTTAGCACTATTTACAGATAACAAAGATGTGCGAATTTCTATCGAAAATGCCGCTCATGGGTTACGTGCTTATTCAAACACGTTTAACCACTATGATTTATGGGGGCGTTTTGTACGTTCTGGGCATAAAAAATTGCCATTGGAAGAAGCACCTAAAAAAACAATTATTACGCGTAAAATATCCGAAAAAGTGGATGGTATTTTATATGACGGCGAAATAAAAATTACACCGGCCGTTGTAAGCACGCGTAAAGATGGCGAAGACGTAGAATATTTAGTGTGGCCATCGGATAGAGAAGAAAAAGTTGAGCGCGCGTTAATTCGCCTTGCATCGAAAGGTAAAATCGTAAAAATCAATTTTAAGTCCGGTATTCAATATGCCGTGGTTTTTTCGATGAACGAATTAGCCCAAGAACTTAAAGCGGTTGGCCAATCAATGCCATACCCACAAATTAAAGAATCACTTGAAGCACTTCAAGGTTCTAAACTCTCATTTAAATACTCGGCTACTGATACTAAAAATACAGATATTGATGACTCTTTTTATGAGTCAAATATGAACTTTTTATCATCTCTTCATTTTAGTGGTAAAAAAGGCCAAGGCGGCAACGTAAAATGTGTTGCATGTTTAAATGCATTTGTTCATAACATGATTGATAACCTTGAATACAAAGGGTATTACTTTAACAGTGCGCAAGAGTTAAAACGTGGTTTATCGCGTTGGATGATGCTGCGTTTATACCACCTTTGGCGTTATGCCGCGCCTGGTAAAACGTATCATTTTAGATTGCTATCTATTATGGAAAAATACGGCTCAATTTATTCAACCGACGATATCACAGAAAACAAACTAAAAGCATTACGCCGTGATATGACCACAACAATGAAAGATTTGATTGAAAAAGGGGCTATTTCGGAATACAGCATTACTAATGTAAAAGATGATAAAACCGGTAATATTATTGATTACACCTATGAAATGCATCCTTCTGATCAGTTTTGTGATGAGATACTCACGCTCAACAAGCACAATAAGCGTATTGAGATTCAAGGTGGTAAACGAATTGTCGAAAACGCAGTTTTAATTGATGAAGATAAAATAGAAGAAATAGTCGAAAAATAACAACGGTTAAAATACTAGACTACTTACCAAAAAGGCCACACTATGTGGCCTTTTTAACATAATTATTTATCTACTTGTTCTAAATAAAGTCTATCCACTAAAAAGTCATACTCTTTTTTTCTCGGGTGAGACTCTGGTTTTTGATAATCTGGCAAAGTACCTAACTTAACATCGGGCTGTGGGTTAATTAAAATAAACGGCAATGCAGCACTTACGTGATACCTATTTTCTGCGGTATACCTAATATTAACTTGGGGACTTACTCGGGTAGGGCGGCGAATTCTTAACTTTTCTTTTTCACCTAAACTAGCTACTCGCATTTGCTCTTGTGCAACAAGGGACTGCCATTTTTGTTGGTCGATCATTCTTGGATTTCTATAACCAGCAGATTTGTCGAGCATTTCAAGTGCCATTTTTTTAGTTAGAGTTTTAGTGGCATGCTTATGCATCCAAGTAAATCGCACTGAAAAAGGGGACTCACTTTGAAAGTGAATTTTTCGATAGGCTGCAAGGGTGATTAAATTTGGTACCGCGTTATGAACAGCTTCAAATCGAGCATCGTTATTATCGATAGCCAAAACACACTCCTTAAAAGCTGCCTTAGCTTTATTAACTTGTTGTATTCGACTAGTTAATGCTGCGACATCTGCATTTTTTAGAACCAAAAGCCCAGGATGACGCTTGAGTACTCTACTACTTAAACTCTCTTTTTTATAAATATCAGTAAACGAATTTAAAATCGCCCTATGAGCAATTTCACCGGTTGATTTTTGTACAGGGATTGACTCGGGAATAATATTTTCATCAACACTATTTATATCTGGTAGCTGATAATACTCAGCTTTTGAATATTCACAGACACGTAATTCATCAATCAATAACGATGTTAATTCATTCATTAAATCAAACTGACTTCTTATTTGTACTTTAGAAACCATAACCACCCTGAGAACACATCTTACTTATCTAATTATTAAGTTTAACCTTTTGCCTTGTTCTTTTAAAGTTAATTCATTTTATTAAAGCTAAGATTACATTTAAGTAAGATTAGGTATGATGTGTTCTTTAATGCTATTTGCTTATGTTTGCGAGATTCGGTGCGTGAATATTTGCATATAACAGAAAGAATTAGTGAACCCAGGCGTGATCAATACACTTATGTTTATTTAAAAATTTGTTGTAACGCAAGTAATTGCTAGGGCGATGTATACTTTTATATATTATCGCTCTGTGTAAAATAGTTATTGAGCCTTTAGTTTAAGGCCAGCAATCAATTTTTTGGTTCGACACTTTAGATAGTGTTGGGCACTCATTGTATAATTTCTTATAAGTGATACTTGTAATACAGCGCTAAGCTCCTGTGATGGGGATGGCTGCTCTGTGAAAATAAACTCTACTACAACTTAGTATTTAAAGTAGTCGTTCATACAGACTGTTTTTAGTAGCTCTAATTAGAGTGCTTTCATCGTCTAACAACCTGATCACAGTTGTTCAGAATAAAGTGGACTTATTGCTATAGCCTTGCACAACCTCCGAGCCACTTAACACACACTCAAAATAAATTCTAGTCACTTGGTTTATTTAATTAAATCACCACTGTAAAGTTAAGATTACGTTTAACCGACTTTTAGTATGATGTGTTCCTACTAAAACTGTTAACTTTAAGGCTTTGAATTCAATTTGGTTTGGGATGGTTAAAAAAACGCCTTCATATATTTAACTTATTGTATTTAAATAAAAATAGTAAAATTAAAACACGCTTAAAACTAAGCATGAACAGCCTTAAAATCACAAATAACCTTATATATATTTAACTCATAACAAATTAGTTGGTAAATAGTGAATATAGTCCTTGAACTTAGGGCCATGCATACGTTAATTTCTTTATATCAGGTAAAGTAGGAATGAGGAAAGAACATGCAATCGTGGAACCCAAATAGCTGGAGAGAACTGCCAATACTGCAGCAGCCACAGTACCCAGATCAAGAAGAACTGAAAACAGTAGAAAGCCAGTTAAAGAGTGCTCCGCCACTTGTTTTTGCAGAAGAAACAAGAAGCCTCTTTAAACAATTAGAAGATGTATGTGAAGGTCGTGCATTTTTACTTCAAGGTGGCGACTGTGCCGAATCATTTAGCGACTTTAATGCCGCTAATATTCGCGATACATTTAAAACCATTTTACAAATGGCAGTTGTTTTAACATACGGCGGTAAATGCCCAGTTGTTAAAATTGCACGTATGGCTGGCCAATACGCTAAACCACGCTCTGCAGATTTAGAAACTATTAACGGTGTATCTTTACCATCTTACCGTGGTGATATTGTAAATAGCTTTGAGTTTACAGAAGAAGCACGTATTCCCGATCCACAACGTTTAATGAAGGCATACCACAATAGTGCTGCTACATTAAACTTACTTCGTGCATTTGCACAAGGTGGCTTAGCAGATTTACACCAAGTGAATCGCTGGAACATGGGCTTTGTAGCCGCTAATCCGCAAAAAGAGCGATTCCAACAACTTGCTGACAAAATTCAAGACGCACTTGAATTTATGGAAGTATGTGGCATTAATTCTACTATTGCGCCAAGCCTTAAAGAAACCGACTTATACACGTCTCACGAAGCGTTATTGCTAGGCTATGAAGAAGCACTAACTCGTCGCGATCACCTATCTGGTGACTGGTACGACTGTTCTGCGCACTTTGTGTGGATTGGTGAGCGTACGCGTCAATTAGACCATGCACACATTGAGTTTTTCAAAGGTATTAAAAACCCTATTGGTGTTAAAGTTGGTCCAGGAATGGACCCAGATGACCTAATTCGTTTAATTGATGCAGTAAACCCAGATAACATTCCGGGTCGTTTAACGCTAATTACACGTATGGGTGCCGACGTACTGCCAGAAAAACTTCCAGCACTTGTAAGACGCGTTCAGCAAGAAGGCCGTAAAGTTATTTGGAGCTCGGATCCAATGCACGGTAACACTGAAAAAGCGACATCAGGCTATAAAACGCGTAGCTTCGATAATATCATGCGCGAAATTAGCCAGTTTTTTGCTGTACACAAAGCTGAAGGTTCATACGCAGGTGGTATCCACTTAGAAATGACTGGCCAGCACGTTACAGAGTGTACCGGTGGTGCATACGGTTTATCTGATGATGACCTAGCGCAACGTTACAAAACACAATGTGACCCGCGTCTAAATGCAGACCAAGTATTAGAAGTAGGCTTTTTAGTAGCTGACTTATTAAAAGACGCTCGTAAGTAATAAATAAAAAACTAAAGCCGCATTATGCGGCTTTTTTTAGCAAAACAGTAAATTAGTTGGTTAGTACTTACGTCGTTCAAGGTTACTGTCTATTAGGATTTTTGCAGATATTTCCTCTACAGAATGATGGGTAGAATTAAAGTATGCAATTTTATGTCGCTTATAAAGCATTTCAACTTCACGCACTTCAATTCGGCATTGTCTTATTGATGCGTATTTAGAATTTGCCATACGACGATGCCTAATTGCAGCCAAACGCTCAGGGTCAATAGTTAACCCAAATAACTTATGTTTGTAAGGGAGTAAACATTTAGGTAGCCCCTCACTCTCTAAGTCGTCTTCAGTTATTGGATAATTTGCAGCCTTAATGCCGTACTGTAGAGCTAAGTACAAGCTTGTTGGTGTTTTACCGCTTCTGCTAACACCTACTAAAATAATATCGGCTTCAGAAAAGTTTTTAATATTTCCGCCATCATCATTCATAAGGGCATAGTTAACCGCATCTATTCTAAAGTCATAACTTTTTTCATGAATAGAGTGGGTACGATGCATTTTTGGCACTGGCGCAACATTAAGCTCTTTTTCTATTTTTTCACTGTAAGTAGACAAAAAATCATACGCGATTGCATCGGCCGATTTAATAATTTCACTTAAGTTGTGATTTACGAAGGTAAAGAATACAAATGGCTTCTCACCTTCTTTTGCAGCAGTTGCGTTTATTAACGCTTTAATTTCATTTGCTTTTTCTTCTGTTTCTACAAAAGGAATAGTTTTATGATTAAATTCAACCGGAAACAACGACAAAGTCGCGTGACCAAACACTTCGGAGGTAATAGCAGTGCCGTCTGATATATAAAAAGCAGTTCTCATAGTTAACCTTTTTATTACGTTTAATACCTAAAATGGCTTACTCACGGTTTACGTGAGGTCTAATGCCAGTGTAGAATGAAGGTGACCTTTATAAAAGGTTTTCTTTCTTAACTCTCACAGTTACAACTACAATTTGTTTTTTGGAGAAAGACCCGTGCAAGAATACGTTCTCTGGTATCAAGAGCTTGGTATGCAAGATGTTCCTCGTGTTGGCGGCAAAAATGCCTCACTGGGTGAAATGATTTCAAACCTCGCTAACGCAGGTGTACAGGTTCCGGGTGGTTTTGCCACTACAGCCGACGCTTTCAATGAGTTTTTAGAGCAATCTGGACTCAATGCAAAAATTCACGACATTTTAGATACGCTTGATGTTGATGATGTAAATACACTCGCTAAAGTCGGTGCCGATATCCGCCAATGGATTATCGATACCCCATTCCAACCTAACCTAGACCAAGCCATTCGCGACGCATACAGCCAACTTCATGGCGATACATCAGCCGATGTATCATTTGCAGTACGCTCATCAGCCACCGCTGAAGATATGCCAGATGCATCATTCGCAGGCCAACAAGAAACCTTCCTTAACGTTCGTGGTATCGACTCAGTAATGGTCGCTATTAAACACGTATTTGCTTCTTTATTTAACGACCGCGCCATATCGTACCGTGTTCACCAAGGTTACGATCACCGTGGTGTTGCACTATCTGCTGGTATTCAGCGTATGGTACGTTCAGATAAATCAGCATCAGGCGTTATGTTTAGTATTGATACAGAGTCTGGTTTTGAAGACGTTGTATTTGTTACTTCAAGCTACGGTTTAGGTGAAATGGTTGTACAGGGCGCAGTAAACCCTGATGAATTTTATGTTCATAAACCAACATTACAAAAAGGGTTGCCATCAGTAGTACGTCGTAATATTGGCTCAAAAGCCATTCAAATGATTTACTCAACAGATGAGGCACACGGCAAACAAGTAGAAATTGTTGACGTAGAGCCAAGCCTTTCAAACAAATTTTCAATTACAGATGAAGAAGTGCAAGAACTTGCAAAACAAGCTGTAATTATCGAAAAGCACTATGGTCGTCCTATGGACATCGAATGGGCAAAAGACGGAAATGATGGCAAATTGTACATAGTACAAGCGCGCCCAGAAACCGTTCGCTCAAACGAAGATGCCAATATTATGGAGCGTTTTCAATTAAATGGCACAAGCAATGTAATTGCTGAAGGCCGCGCAATTGGTCATAAAATTGGTAGTGGTGTTGTTCGTGTACTTGATTCAATTAAAGAAATGGACCAAGTACAAGAAGGCGACATTTTAGTTACCGACATGACCGACCCAGATTGGGAACCTATCATGAAGCGCGCCGCGGCTATTGTTACAAACCGTGGTGGGCGTACGTGTCACGCAGCAATTATTGCCCGTGAACTTGGTATTCCTGCGGTAGTTGGCTGTGGTAACGCAACCGATTTAATTAAAGCAGGCCAAGAAGTAACGGTATCATGTGCTGAAGGCGATACAGGTTACATCTACGAAGGTATTTTAGATTTTGAAATACTGACGTCGCGCGTTGATAAAATGCCAGAACTGCCAATGAAAGTGATGATGAACGTAGGTAATCCAGACCGCGCGTTTGACTTTGCACGTTTACCACATGCAGGTGTTGGCCTTGCCCGTGTTGAATTTGTAATAAACCGCATGATTGGTGTTCACCCTAAAGCGCTATTAAATTTTGATGCCCAATCACCTGCGTTACAAGCTGAAATTACCGACATTATTGCCGGATACGAATCACCGGTAGAGTTTTATATCTCTAAATTAGTAGAAGGTATTTCAACGCTAGGCTGTGCCTTTGCACCAGAGCGTGTAATTGTGCGTATGTCTGATTTTAAATCAAACGAATATGCAAACTTAGTAGGTGGTGAGCAGTACGAACCAGAAGAAGAAAACCCGATGATTGGTTTTCGTGGTGCTGCACGTTATATCTCTGAAGACTTCCGTGATTGTTTTGCCCTTGAGTGTGAAGCAATTAAACGCGTAAGAAACACCATGGGTATGACCAACATCGAAATCATGATCCCATTCGTACGTACCCTTGAAGAGGGTAAACGTGTTATCGAATTACTAGAAGAGCATGGCCTTAAACGTGGTGAAAATGGTCTAAAAGTAATCATGATGTGTGAGCTTCCTTCAAATGCATTACTTGCCGATGAATTTTTAGAGATGTTCGATGGTTTTTCTATCGGCTCTAACGATTTAACTCAGCTAACACTTGGTCTTGACCGTGACTCAGGCCTAATCGCACATTTATTTGATGAGCGTAATCCTGCGATTAAAAAGCTACTTTCTATGGCAATTAAAACAGCTAAAGAAAAGGGCAAGTATGTAGGTATTTGTGGTCAAGGTCCTTCAGATCATGAAGACTTTGCAGCATGGTTAGTAGAGCAGGGCATTGATTCTGTTTCACTAAATCCAGATACAGTACTAGAAACATGGTTATACCTAGCAGACAAACTTACTAAATAAACATCAGTACCCGTAACAAATAAAAATGCCAGCAATTATGCTGGCATTTTTGTATGTGGCATAATTTAGCGTGCTAATTTTTTATCTAAATAATTACACGATTTAGTTAAGGCTTTTTGGCAAAGCTTTAAATAATACCTCGCTTTTGGGTAATAAAACGAAAAACACAGTAACCCCGCCATAAAAAATATCAGGGAGGGGCCTGGCACTACAGCAAAAAACAACCCAAGCAAAATAAACAACACACCTATGATCTGTAATAGTAATTTTTTCATATAAACCTCTGAACATTGGTTTAACTTGATTATAAATACAGAACCTCAAAATACGATAAAAAGAGTGTTACAAACTGTAAAATCTTCAATTTCTATTAGCCATCACCATGATATAATTACACAAATGCCTTAAATTATCGCCGTCATGATAGCAACAATTACACAGCAAGATGCAGCGACCGAGCTTGTCGCAAACTACTTAAGTACACTGAAAAATCAGGGGTTTAGTGGAGACACCGATGCAAGCTATGCAACGCGTTTAACCGCCTCTACCGATAACAGTATTTATCAGCAAATCCCACAAGGTGTTATTTTTCCTAAAACCGAAAAAGACATTCAACTGGCATTGCAAACAGCATCTCGCGACCCATTTTTGTCGCTTACTTTTGGCCCTCGTGGTGGTGGTACAGGTACTAATGGGCAATCACTCACACCAGGAATAGTGGTTGATTTGTCTCGCTACATGCGCGAAATACTCGAAATTAACGTTGAAGAAGGTTGGGTTAGAGTACAAACAGGTGTAATTAAAGATCAATTAAACGACTTTTTAAAACCGTACGGCTTTTTCTTCTCACCCGACTTATCAACCAGTAACCGAGCAACCATTGGCGGAATGATCAGTACTGATGCATCAGGTCAAGGTTCATTAGTGTACGGTAAAACCAGCGACCATGTTTTAGGACTTACTACCTATTTAGTCGATGGCAGCCCAATGGTGACATCACCAATAGACATAGAAAAAGCTAAAGTAATAGCCGAGCAAGAATCATTAATCGGTAGCCTTTACAAAACAGTATTGGAAATTTCTTTAAATGAGCGCCAAGCTATTTTAGACAAGTTTCCTCGCTTAAATCGCTTTTTAACCGGCTACGACTTAGAGCATGTGCTAAGTGATGACTTACAAACTTTTGATATGAGTAGGCTAATTACCGGATCAGAAGGCTCGCTTGGTATAGTTACTGAAGCTAAATTAAACTTAACTCCCATAGCCGAATTTAAAACACTGATAAATATTAAATACGACAGTTTTGATTCGGCACTTCGCCACTCTCCCTTTTTAGTTGATGCGCGTGCAACATCGGTAGAAACAGTCGATAGCAAAGTATTAAACCTGGCTCGCGAAGATATTATTTGGCATTCAGTATCGGACTTAATAACCGATGTACCAAATAAAGATATGCAAGGACTCAACATGGTTGAGTTTAATGCAGTATCACCTGAAGATATAAAAGACAAAGTAAACACACTTTGCACATTATTAGATGAGTGCGTAGCAAATCAAACCAATGGTGTTATTGGCTATCAATTAACCAGCAGTAAAAGTGACATTTTAAAAATTTATGCAATGCGTAAAAAATCTGTCGGATTACTCGGTAATGTTAAAGGCAGCCAAAAGCCATTGGCCTTTGCTGAAGATACCGCCGTACCGCCAGAAAACTTAGCCGACTACATTGTAGAATTTAGAGCATTACTCGATAGCCATAATTTACAATACGGTATGTTCGGCCATGTTGATGCGGGTGTTTTACATGTACGCCCGGCGCTAGATATGTGCGACCCAGAACAAGAAAAACTGCTTCGTAAAATTTCAGACGAAGTTGTAAAACTCACCGCTAAATACGGCGGCTTAATGTGGGGCGAACATGGTAAAGGTTACCGAAGTGAATACGGCCCTGAGTTTTTTGGCGAGCATTTATTTAAACAACTACGTAAAATAAAAACAGCGTTCGACCCTAATAATAGAATAAACCCTGGTAAAATATGTACTCCCATAGAAAGTGAGGACTCACTAGTTTGTGTAGATGGGCAAAAACGTTCATACTTTGATAAGCAAATTTCTATCGATGTAAAAACAAGTTTTAACAATGCAATGACCTGTAATGGTAACGGGATTTGTTTTAACTACGACGAAAATTCTCCCATGTGTCCTTCATATAAAGTAACCGGCGATCGCAGGCATTCGCCAAAAGGCCGCGCAACATTAATGCGAGAATGGTTACGACTTCAAGAGTCAAAAAATGTAGATTTGCTCGAAGTAGAAAAAGAGCTTAACAAAGGCGAAGTTATTACCTGGTGGGAGCGTTTTGTTCATAGCCGTGAAAAAAACAAAGGTGTTTACGATTTTTCTCACGAAGTAAAAGAGTCAATGGATGAATGTTTAGCGTGTAAAGCATGTACAACATCTTGCCCAATTAAAGTGGATGTACCTACTTTTAGAGCACGCTTTTTAAATTATTATCACAGTTATTACGCGCGCCCACTTAAAGATTATTTAGTCGCAAACATAGAAAGTTCGGCACCTGTAATGTCTAAATTTGCACGTGTGATCAACCCAATTGTTAAAACAAACTTAGTAAGTAGTTTAATTAAAAAAACAGTAGGGTATGTAGATACCCCCCAATTAAGTGTGCCTTCACTCGAAAAACGTGTCGCAAAAGCACATAAATTTAATTTTGAATTATTAAATTCACTTTCAAGTGATGAACAAAATGACTATGTGCTAATAGTGCAAGACCCGTTTACCAGCTTTTACGAAGCCGAGTTAGTGCAAAGTTTTATAACACTTATCACCGCGCTGGGTAAAAAGCCGATGCTATTACCGTTTAAACCTAATGGTAAAGCCCAACACGTAAAAGGTTTTTTGCATGAGTTTAAAGTAACGGCAAAAAATGGCGCAGATTTTTTAAATAAACTCGCTGATATTAATTCGCCTTTGGTTGGTTTAGATGCATCGTTAGTTATGTGTTATCGCGATGAATACAAAACCATTTTAGAAAATAATCGCGGCGAGTTTCATGTACAACTTGCCCATGAATGGTTACAAACTCAATCGTTTAAATCATTATCGGCTAAACAAAAAACCGATACTGAATTTACATTATTGAGTCACTGTACAGAAACAACCGCTTTACCAAAAGCGGCAAGCGTATGGAAAACAATTTTTACTGATATTGGTTTAACCCTAAATACAACCAATACCGGGTGCTGTGGCATGGCCGGTACTTATGGCCATGAAGCACAAAATCAAGAAAATTCCCGTGCACTGTACGAAATGAGTTGGAAACCAATAGTAGATAAAAATAAACCAGAGCAACTTTTATCTACCGGTTTTTCGTGTCGCAGCCAAGTAAAACGTTTTGAGCAATTTAAACCAAAGCACCCAATAGAGTTACTCGCTCAGGTACTTAGCTAGTAAAAGTTAAAAATAAAAAAGGCGTAACTTAAAAATAAGTTACGCCTTTTTTATTAATACCAATTAGCTTCATCAAGTGATCTATTTTAAAGCTAAAAAACGTGTTCATAGCAAAACAATAGATTCGCTAATTTTTATAAACGCTATTTAGATTTTTTAACAAAGCTATCTGCAATTGGCTTTGTACTTATACCATGTATAAACACGCTAAATAAAATAGTGGTCATTGCAATAGTGGCAATATCGTATTTATTTTCTATTTGCGTGTCTATTACCATTAAAGTAAAAACAATAGACGCCAAACCGCGTGGCCCAAACCATGCAAAAGTAAAACGTTCCTTCCAATTAAGTGCTGTAAATTGTAGCGATAACATAACCGGAATTATTCTAATTAATGTTGTGCTTAATAAGGCATACACAATTATATTTGTATTTAATTTCGGAATTACTAAATACGCACAAACAAATCCAAATAAACACCAAATCATTAACGATGTAAAATCAGCTATGTGCTCTGAATCCTCTATTAGCTCAGCGCGAATGTCAGTTTTAGAAAATTTATCAAATAACAAACCCGCTATAAACACCGCTATAAACCCGCTGCCATGAAAATATTGTGTGATAGAAAACACCGCCATCGCAAAACCTAAAAGTAAAAATGGGCTGGTGCTTTTTGCAAAGTAATGGCGCTGCATTGCAAAATTTAAAGCCGGAATAAATATCGCTATAGAAAAACCAGCAATCAATAATGCTAAGCCAAGCTCTCTTGAAAACACACCTAATGTATGTGAAGCAGTAATAGCAGAGTCAGGGTTTTTAGCTAATAAAATAAAAATTAAAAATACTGGTACACATAAGCCATCGTTTAATCCGCTCTCGGTATTTATACCTTCCCTAATTTTTTCGGGCACTTGTGTACTTTGCAATAACCCTTTACTCAAAGCGGCATCGGTTGGTGTAAGTATAATTGCCAGCAGTGCGGATTGAATTAACGACAACTCTGCAAATAAAAATAAGCTAACACCAATTCCGCACAATAAAGTTAAGGGTAGGGCAACGAATAATAATAGGCTAGGGTATTGAAAACTATGCCTCAATACACCTAACTTAGATTTAGCCGCATCAGAAAATAAAAATATACTTAGCGTAAGCTCTATCAGTGGTAATAAATAATCTATTCCTGTTTTTAATTTTTCGCCTTCATTAGGAAGTAAAAACGCCAAAAACATGCCGCCAATAACAAAAAACATAGGGCCTGTTATTTCTGTGCGCTCTAACTGCCTTATTGAAATTGAATAAACTAAAAATAAAAAACCAATAAATGCTATTACTAAGTATTCCATTAAATTTTCCTTTTAACGCCTGATTTTGCTCGCTCTTTAATATTTGTTTGAATATAAATTTGATCGGTTGTCGCAATTTTAGAATGGCCTAAATCTTCCGATAAATGTTTTAGCGGTCTAGTTTGCGCATCATGTGTTGCACCCGTGTGGCGAAGCCAATGGGCAGTGGCTGCTTCAAGTTGTTCTGCATCATCTTTAAACCCGTCATCAAGTAACGATTGCTGAGCTAAATCAAAACTTTGCTGCACTAAACGTCTAATTTGCCTAACGGTCATCCCACCTTGGCCCCGAATTTTATGCACCAATGGCTCAGATTCATCAACGCGAGGTAGGGCGGGTAACCCTCTGTATAATCGGTAACGTTTTAAATACTCAACAAAATCATCACTTAACGTAACATCTCGTAGCTTATTACCTTTGCCCATAATACGTAAAAACCAAAAGCCATCATTATCTTGCCAAAAGTGTGACATAACTGGCGACCACTGCGGGCGCTCTGATAATTCTGATATACGTAAATATAGCCCTTTTAAACACGCGAGCGTAAATAGGTTACGTTCAAGCTCTGGTTTTTTTTCACATAAATCGCGTGTTACGCCAAATACATATTCCCATTGTATGTCACTTAAAGTGTCTGGGATCTGAATTTGAGATTGAACTACCAAATAGGGGCTATTTTTTTTCACTACAGGCACAAAGTTAGCAAACGTTTTTTCTTCTAAAATAGAAAACTTATAAAATACATTTAGCGCAGTAAACATAGCCGCTAATGTTTGCTGGCTCGCAATTGACTCTTTTAATATAAAAGGGCGCCAATTTTGATTTAATCGACGAATACCTTGTTCATCTTTGTAACGCCATTGCACCGAAGTTGATGCCCACTTTTTATCTGGCTCAGCCATAAAATCAACATACGCTTCAATGTCTTCGCGCTTTAAACTAAATACAGATTTTTCGGCAATTAGCCAAGACCACAAATAAAATCGTTCAAGCTCATTACGAAAACGATTAAATGTTGCCTCAGATTTTCGGCCGTACACATATAAAAATTGGTATAAAAATTTAAGATCGTCCTTTGATTCAGTTACAGTCAAGCCAACTTGCTGTATAAAGGATGCAAGTTCTGGGTATTCTGAGTTTAGAGTACCGTCGTCAAGATGAGCAATTTGGTATCTTAATTGTTTTAACGTATCAACTAAAGCAACAAGCATAATGTATAAATATTCAATAAAATAATAGACTTACAGCTTAACGTTAAAGTCCGATACTGTCTAGTATTGGACATAGTGAAAGTGTATTTATTTATACATAGTTGTGTATTGGTATGAATCTTATTAAGGAAAGTTTTATGAAAAAATTTATAGTGTTAGGCCTACTTACAATAAGTGTATTACTAACAGGTTGCGCTACTACAGGTAGTGCTTCGCCTAGCGAAAAGCGCGCTTTAGTACAAAGCATGAAAAACAATACCCTCGACAAATTATACGCACAAAAACCCGATGTTAAAAAACAAATTGCCAATTCTGCCGGTTACGCCGTATTTGATAACGCAAACGTAAATGTAGTTTTAGCTAGTTTTGGTGGCGGGTACGGTGTAGTAAAAAATAACTTAACGGGTAAATCAACCTACATGAATATGGGTGAAGCCGGTTTAGGGCTTGGTTTAGGCGTTAAAGATTTTAACGTTGTTATGGTTTTTCATAACCAAGCGGCAGTAAATAGATTTATTGAACACGGTTGGGCCTTCGGCGGAAACGCAGATGCAGCAGCAAAATACGAAGATAAAGGTGGAGCACTGGTTGCAGAAGCCATTGCCGACCAAGTTACCGTATATTCTTTAACCGAAAATGGCCTTGCACTTCAAGCAGTATTAAAAGGCACTAAATTTTGGGTAGATTCTGAGCTAAATTAACACCTAATTACTCTCCTAAAAGCGGGCTGGTTTGTATAATCACGCTCGCTTTCTTATAAACTAGTTAATTTAACATAACGTAATTTATGGGTTATTACTTAAAATAGACTTCTTTCTCAATTCCTATAATATAATACTAATTAAATCGCCTTCTAACTCCTGTAGCCATATGACTCTAATTGATAAAAGTAAAAAGCATCACTTTTTATCTCAAGCTGAGCAAAAGTTAAATGCTATTAACCCTAATGCTTGTAATAATTCAAATATGAAAATTTACAGTTTTAGTATTAAAGATAGAAATAATTATGAGCTTTCTCTAGGGAATAAAAAAGGTATAAAGATAAGCAACAACTTAAAAGATATAGATATTTTCAGCTTTGATATTTTGGATAATTCTCTTAGGTACAATTTCGAATCTTTATTTTATAAATACGAATCAGAGATACTGCAAAATACAAATTCATTACTTAAAAAGATATCTGAGGGTAATAGAAACGTCTCTATAGAAATTACTAACATATTTTTTACCAAATTTTTAAACTTCATAAGAAACCCACATTCAATCAAAAAAGTTCTTAATACTTTTTCTGATTTAAAATACCTTCAACCTCTAGACCCAGTAGAAAATTCAAAGTTTCAAAAAATACTTACCGGTAACCAACCTCATTCAACATATATCTGTAATTTATATAGCATAACTAATAAAGAATATCAGGATTGGCTTTCAATCATTTTTCTTTTACTAAACCCTGTTAATAATTCTGGCAGAGTTTTAATTGAAGATGTTGTTAAAGACTTGTTCGAAAGTAAAAATAACTTTTTATTCGTTTATGTTTACACTTATTCAGAAAAGACTTGTGCCTTATCTGATCGAGGCTTTAGTGAGCCTATTGCTAATAAAAAATCAATAAATTTTGATTTCAACTTAAGTTCAAATAGCTTTATTCGCTATATTTTTTCAGACATAGATATTTTAACCTCGAAAGACATTATTGATGTTCATAAGCGTATGAAAAAGACTGTGATATATAGTCCAATCCATAATGATTTGAATATACTGAAAAATTATAATCAATGTGTCGCTTATCAATGTTTTAATAGGATATATAATTCTGAAAGAGAATGTTATGGTTTAACTATTACCTAATATTGCCTTTATTAAGCTTGTTATCAAACGCTTCAGCCAACTTTTCAGTTTCACTGAAAACGGTATTCCAATATTTAATACGTGTGTCTGCATCAAGATCTGTAAAGTCGTTTCTGTCTGGGATTTTTCCGTAAGGTAAACCGGCTATAAATTCTTTTGATGGGGTGATCATCACCACGTTATCGTAATTTTGTGGTGCCACTTTACGTTTTAAATTTTTATCAAACCACCCTGCTTTTGGCTCGCTATTAAAATGCGGATATAAAATTAAGCCTGGGTTATTAATTTTTAAATCAAAGTGGTAGTCAATTATTCCACCATCGCGATAAATACCGGGTGGCGAGCCTGCAATATTTTTTATGCCTTGCATAACAAGGGGTATAGAGCCCGATGCAAGTAAAGCATCTTTTAAATTTGTTTGGCTAAGTGGTATGTTTTGCGTTTTAAAATTATAACTGTCGGTTATTGATAAATTGCTGTTGGGTGCGCCAAAAATAAATCGCTCGTACTGCGAGCCTAATAATTTTCTGTTAACCCGATTAAGCATATAACTTTTTGATAAACCTAAAAGCTGGATTAATTTATTTTCACTGGCAATAAACCCATTAGATTTAGCCACTATAAAATGCGCTTTAAATACAGGGTTATTTATAATTTCGGTTACGCCATGCTCCCCAAATACATCATCTAATAATGCGCGGGCTTTTAGTGTAATTTCAGCTGGTGTTGGTTTATTACTAGAATAGCGGGTTTGCGAATACGATTTGGCTAAACGCTCAATGGCAGCAACGGGGTCGTTTTGTGCAAAACAGGCTGAACGAAATGCGCCAGCAGATGAACCAATTAAGTTAAGTGGTTGAGTTCGGTTTTTAAAAAACTCACCAAAAATATATTTGTCTAAGCCAAATAAAGTAAACCATTTAGGCCCGCCACTTGCCCCTAAAAAAGAGGTAAATAACTCGGGTTTAAAGCCTTGCTCGTTAATAATTTTTGCTGCTGTTTTACCTGCGTGAATGTCGATCATTAAATCAATTTACCTTGTTATTCTTATATTTTAGTGCTGTTCACACAATCTAAATTTGAATAATTATGCAAAATTAAAAAGCGGTTTTATGTTGCCATAAAACCGCTTTTTATCGTTAAAATTGCTTAAAATACGGGAATCAATCCCAAATGCCGCTTTCGCATTTACCCTGTACTTTTACATCTTTTACTTTAAATTCGGGCTCTATGCCTTTTTCTCTTTGTGTGTTGTAGTCGCGATTAACAGACAAAATAGTTGGCGTGAGCAATATAATAGCGATTACGTTAACCACTGTCATTAACCCTAATGCTATATCGGCTAAATCCCAGACTTCTTTTAGAGATGCCGATGCGCCCCACAGCATCATTGATAAATAAAGTAATGTATAAATTGTGCGCCCTACTTTGTTATCGAGCTTAAATAAATGCAGGTTACTTTCGGCGTAAGCATAGTTGGCCACTACCGAGGTAAAAGCAAATAAGGTTATGGCTGCAGCAACAAAGTACACACCGCCTTGTGCTAAATGTGCGGTCATGGCGCTTTGGGTTAAACGTATGCCTTCCATTTCGCCGCTTATATCTACATCGGCCAATAAAATAACTACCGCGGTACAGCTACAAAGCACAATTGTATCGAAAAACACGCCAAGCATTTGTATATACCCTTGTGTAACTGGGTGATTAGGCATTGGGCTTGCGCTTGCTGCAGCATGCGGCACACTACCTGCGCCGGCTTCGTTAGAATATAATCCGCGTTGTATACCGTTTTTAATGGCTGCGCCCATTGCTCCTGCGCCGGCTTCTTGTAAACCAAACGCTGATAAAAACACATCTTTAAGCATGGCAGGCACTTGCGGTAAATTCATAATCGTAATAATAACCGCCGCGGCTACAAATAATATGCCCATTAGTGGCACTACTCGCTCAGCAAAGCGGGCAATAGCTTTAAAGCCACCTAATATAATTGAGCCTGCTAATACGGTAATAACTAATCCAGAATAAAAGGTAGGTACTTGAAAAGCATAGTTAAGGGCGTCGGTTATGGTATTGGTTTGCATGGCACTAAAGGTAAAGCCATAACCTAAAAATAAACACGCGGCAAACACAATAGCAAAGGCACGACTGCCCAAACCTTGTTGAATATAATAGGCGGGGCCGCCTCTAAATTCGCCACTACTATCGCGTACTTTATACACTTGCCCTAATACACTTTCGGCAAAGCCGGTTGCCATGCCTAGTATGGCTATAACCCACATCCAAAATATGGCGCCGCTTCCGCCTAGCGAAATTGCAACAGCGACCCCGGCTAAATTACCTGTACCTACACGTGCACACAGGCCAGTACACAATGCTTGAAATGATGAAATGTCGTCTTTTTTACACTTGCTACTGCCTTTTAACAGGCTAAACATGTGTTTAAATTTTACTATTTGAATTGCTTTTAAACGTACCGAAAACCAAATACCTGCAAACAGTAGTATGTAGATTAGTATTTGGCCTTCTCCCCATAATAGGCCATTTACACTTTTTACTACGGTATCGAACATGGGCTAATCCTTTTGTATTTATTATGTTTTTACTCAGCGCGTAGTTGAGTAATTGGCATTTAATAATGCATGTTAGCCATAGATTAAGGCAGCTAAGCTGCCTTAGTATGTTGACTTAGTGGTAGGTTATTTACTTTGCAGGTGTATGCCAGCAATCATGCATCTAACCGAACCTCCCGCCGACTCTATGGTTGGTATAGGTAACGGAACAAGTTTAGCTGTTTTTTGTATTGCTGCTTTTTGCTCGGTTGTAAGTGCATTAAACGCCGTTTGTGAGAGTGCTAAAATACGACCATTTGTACCTTGTAGCTCTATTGCGTTGCCGCAAAAGCTACTTATTTGCTCATTAGATAAGTTTATTACTTCTAAATGGCTTTGTATAAAATGGCTAGTTAATTGTTTGTGCTGACTATTTGGCACCATATTTAAGCTGATCATGGCAAACTCTGTGGCTACACACATTAATACATTAGTATGATAAACCGCAGTACCTTGCTCATCGTAGGCGTTAAATACAACAGGTTTTAGCTTTAATTGCTCGCACACTGTATTAACCACGGTTTTAGTAGTGCGCTTAGATTCTACTGCATAAGCAAGCTTATGAGGGTGGTCGATAACAAGCGATCCTGTGCCTTCTAAGAATGCATTTTCTTTCGCTAAAAATGAATAATCAGTCACAGACAACACTTTATAGTGATTAGTCAAAAAATCAATAATATCTTTTCGATATTCTAACCTTCTGTTTTCTGCGTACATTGGGTACATAACTAGCTCGCCACTTTGATGGGTAGAAAACCAATTATTTGGAAACACAGAGTCGGGCGTGTGTGTATGTTCGTCTTCAAAAAGATGAACCGTTACGCCCTCGTTTTGTAATAATTTAACCGCATTAGTGACTTCGTCAAAGGCAAGCTGGCTCTGATTTTGTGAGTTACAGGTACTTTGAAACATGTTGTCTAACATGGTTTGTGGGTTAGATGTAAAGTGATGCGGGCGCACCATCACCACCGCTGTTGGGGCTTGCTTTATGTGGCTCATGCGACTTGCTCTTGCTTAGGTGTTTTTGATGGCTGTGTACTATTAAGTACCGAAAATAAATTACGTGGATCAGCTTGTTGTGTAATTAAATCAAGTAGTTCAAACTCACCCGCAGCCACCAGCGCGTCTTTAATATACACCAGCGCGGTAAAGTCTTCGCTTGCAAAGCCTACCCCATCAAAAATAGTAAGCTCGTTGTTACTTGTACGCCCAGGTGTTTGTTTATTAATTACTTTATGAAACTCTGTTACGGCAAAGGTTTCGCTCATTTGCTGTATTTCGCCCTCTATTCTGGTTTGCGGTTCGTACTCTACAAACACATTTGCGCGCGTTAATAATTGTGAATCAAGCTCTGTTTTACCAGGGCAATCCCCACCAATGGCATTTAAATGCACGCCCTGGGGGATCATATCGCTGGTTAAAATAGTGGCATTTTTTTTATCGGCTGTGCAGGTGGTAATAATGTGCGCGCCTTGTACGGCTTCTTCTGCGCTATTGCATAGAGTTACATTTAAGCCGTAACCACTTAAGTTGTTGTAGGCTTTTTGTGAGGCATTTTTATCAATATCGTATAAACGAATGTGAGTAATGCCTAATACGGCTTTAAAAGCTAATGCTTGAAACTCAGACTGTGCGCCATTACCAATTAATGTAAGCGTTGTTGAGTGCTTAGGCGCTAAATACTTTGCCACAAGCGCCGATGTAGCCGCTGTACGTAAGGCTGTTAGTAAGCACATTTCGCTGATCATAACCGGATAGCCGCTATCAACATCCGACAAAATACCAAATGCGGCCACGGTTTGAAGTTCCTTAAAGGTGTTTTTTGGATGACCATTTACATATTTACAGCTAAACATTTTACCGTCGCTTACGGGCATAAGCTCTATTACGCCATCAGGAGAGTGCGCCGCATAACGTGGCGATTTATCAAACTCATCCCAGCGAGCAAAGTCGTGTTCTAATCTTTGGGTAAGCTCAAGCAATACGTTTTCTATTCCGACTTTATTTATAAGTTTGGCCATAGCCTGTACGCTAACAAATGGAACACCTTGTTTAGGTTGTGCGATAAAATGACTCATAAATACCTCTTTAATGACTAAATAAATTAATTGAAATAAGTTTATAGGCCAGAGGTGTTACTTAAAATGCCAAAAGTTTATACAAATAATAGTATTTTTTAGCAAATTGCTATGCAATAAAGTACAGATTTAGTAATTTGTAATAAACACATAACCCAAGGCGTTTTATGACCCCTTACATTTACGACTCATTAGATAACGCATTAATAGCCGAATTACGAAAAGATGGCCGCGCTTCTATTTCAGCCCTAGCCGATGTTTTAAAGGTGTCGCGCGGGACAGTGCAAAATCGCTTAGACCGTTTAGTCTCATCGGGTGCTATATTAGGCTTTACGGTGCGTGTACACGAACACATAGAAACCGAAGCTGTAAGAGCAATAATGATGGTGGAAGTGGTGGGTAAATCTACATCGCAGGTAATTAAAACCATGCGCGGCATACCAGAGCTAACAAAGTTACATACAACCAACGGCGCTTGGGATTTAGTGGCTGAAATACAGGCGGCAAATTTAAGTGAGTTTGATGGCGTACTCAGGCAAGTACGCGAAATAGAAGGCATTTTAAATAGCGAAACCAGTATATTATTGTCATCTACTTAGGTTTATTAACGCTATGTTTTACTTAAAGTGTTTTGGGCAATACTCGGGTTCTGTATTAAGTATTGGAGTAGGTAATGAATAAGCTTTCTATTCGGTATTATTCGCAAGATATAAAGCGCCACCAGCACAATTACCATCAACTTGTTTTACCCCTACATGGGGAAATTTTTATAACGTTAAATAATGACTTTAAAACAACGGTGAGTACGGGCAGTTGTATCGTTATAGAGAAAAACGTAGTGCATGCCTTTACGGCCGATGAAGCCGCGCGTTTTATTGTGGCAGATTTAGACGCGCTCCCTGAAAACCTTATTAACCTTTTATGCCCTAAAATCTCAATAGATAGCCGTTTATTAAGTTACTTACAGTTTATAGAGCAGCAACTGCTCGTTGTTAGCGATGAAAAGCTTACTGATTCAACTTTTTATTTATTTTACTTATTACTTTGTGAGCAAAGCAGCCACAGTAATATTGATAAACGAATAGATAATGTAATAACCACTGTTAAGCAAAATTTAGCCTACCCCTACACGTTAAAAGAGCTGGCCGATATAGCCTGTTTAAGCGTTACACAATTTAAAACTGTGTTTAAAAAAAGTACCACTATGAGTGCGCTGCAATATTTAACTATGTTGCGAATGCAGCACGCGCGCGCCATTTTAACCCATTCAGATTTACCGATTGCTTTAGTAGGCGAGCGCATTGGTTATAACGATGCCTCTGCGTTTAGCCGCCGGTTTAATTTATATTTTGGACAGCCACCTAAAGCGTTTGCAAAGCATTAATATAGATGACCTAAACACGAGATAATAAAGCAAGCTCAAGCAGAGCGTAGGTTAAATAGCGTCAGAGCAAACAATAACACCGTCTTTTTAGCACATTTTTATAAACCTATATTGATACACTCAGTACATAGTATTTACGGAGGGTAATTTATGGCAACACACATAGGGTTTTTGGCAATATTTTCGTGGGGGCTTTTAGCATTACTGGGTAATTTAACCAAAGCGCTCCCGGCTTTTCAGTTACTTTTTATGTGCTTTGCACTTTCTTTTATTATTTTATTAGTAAAACGTTTTGCTACAAAACAGCCATTATTAACCCCTCCTAAACTTTCTAAAAAACAAATTGTAATAGGTGTTACCGGCTTATTTGGTTTTCACTTTTGTTATTTTATGGCTTTAAAATACGGCCCTTTAATAGAGGTAAGTTTAATTGTGTACCTTTGGCCATTATTACTGGGTGTATTTGTGGCTACCCCTGGGTCTAAATTTAAAGCAATATTGGGCGGATTATTGGGGTTTTTAGGCACGCTTAGTTTAATTACCGATGGCAGTGGGTTATCTATCAATAGTGAGTATTACTTAGGGTATTTTTTTGCAGGATGCTGCGCAGTATTGTGGTCTAGTTATTCTTATTTAATGTCGCAATTTAGTAGCCATGTAGATGACATAGGCTGGCTTTCACTTATTGTGGCTGTGCTTGCCCTATGTGCACATTTTTATTTTGAAACAACCGTTACTAGTCTGTCTGTTTCACAATGGTTAGGCGCTATTTTATTAGGATTAGGCCCAGTGGGAGGTGCATTTTATTTATGGGATTATGGTTTAAAATTTGGTAACCGCTCGCTATTAGCCTCGTTAAGTTTTTTAACGCCGGTGCTTTCTACTTTTATTTTAATACTCGCCTCGCAGGCTCCTTTTAGTTGGTCAGTGTTTTTTGCTTTAGCGCTTATTTTAATAGGTGCGGCGATTAGCAATAAAAAGCCATCGATAAGTTTAAAAAAAGCAGAGCTTTAATTTTGCCACGGCGCTTTACCAACGCTTAAACTTAAGGGGTAATTTAAGTTTAAGTGTTAATACACAGCTACATAGCGTAGCTGTGTGCGTAATCTACTATACGTGCGTTTTGGCTTTTTAAATAAGCGCGGCCTGCTTTTACACCTAGCTTATGATCAAAGCGTAAGTCGTCGTTTGAGCTACCTAATAATTTACTGTGCAGCTTTTCGTCTGCAAAAATTTGTATAATTTCTACATCACTAGGCGGGTTGGCAATAAACGTTAGCTCGTCTAGGTATGCTTGCTCGTGTTGAATCAAGTAATCAAGTGTTTTTGGGCAGTAGCCTGATGCACATGCAAATGTTCTAAGCTTTTGAACCCATGCTGTTTGCGCCTGAAAATGCTCATCAACGGTTCTAATTACTACGATTTTTCGTGCGCCACGGTTATAAGCTTCGCGTACAGGCAAGGGCGCAGCTAAGCCGCCATCTAAATAAAAATCTTCACTCGATTGCTCTGCAGCTAAATGCGCTTCGTTTGCCGCTTTTGTACCTAACCAAGGAGTAAGTTTAACGCCTTGTTTATACAAAAAAGGTAACGCGCTCGATGCTTTTAACAAATCGCGCCATTGCTTACCCTCGCCTGTAGGTGAAAGGTAATAGGCTTTTCTGTCGCGTGCATTGGTTGCCGTTATAAGCAGCTCTCGCTCGCCTAAGCTGGTTTTTGCTGTTTTAAAATCAAGAGCTCTGTTTACTTCGGTGGTTTTTTCAAAGTACCAGTCTAAATCAACAATGTGCTTGCCCATTAAACCACGCCCTAGTTGAAAAAAGCGTTTGTTACGAGAAAGCCCTCTAATTAAGCGTTTAGCGTAGCCTTTTTGACGTGCTAAATAGCTTGTTAAATTTTGCGAGCCGGCAGAGGTGCCAATAAATAAATCAAATGGGTCATAGTTTTGCTCTAACCATGCATCTAATACACCGGCAGTGAATATCCCTCGTTGTCCGCCACCTTCAGCTATCAGAGCAACTTTTGGCTGAGCTGTATGAGTAACTGAATTAGCCGATGCGGTTGTTAGAGCGTTCACGGTGTACCTTCCTTTAATTTAATGATGTTTGGTTAATAACTACATTGTAAAAAATAATAGTGATGTCTTAAAATTGATTGTTTACATCAGTTTGATTGAAAAAACAGAACGATAAATAATGCAAAATGGGCCTTATCCTTGGCAACCTAAATATGTTTAATTATCGAAATTGTTTGTTCAGACATCACTTAAAGTTAATAAGTTTGTATTCACTTTTAATGATGTCTACATAGTAGCAAGGCTTGTGTGTACGCTTGCTTAACTAAACACTTCCTTTTTTAATTAATGCTTTATTTCCATTAAAATTTCTAGGGCTCGGTGGCGTTTTTCGCTGTCGTAAACATCGTTGGTAAATATAAACTCATCCACTTCTAGCTCTTTCGCTATCATTTGTAATTTATGTTTTATACTCACATGCCCGCCAACAACGCTTAAGCTTAAAAAGTTTTCTACGTGGGCGCGCTCTTGCTCACTCCATAAACCTTCCATACTCTCTACCGGTGGCTTTAGCCACAGCTCTTTGCCGCGTATTAATTCAAGCACGCGTTGCTTTGAGGTGGTAGAGAGGTACTGCGCTTCTTCATCGGTTTCTGCTGCTACCAGCGGTAAAGCAAGCATTACATAGGGTTTATCGAGTACATTTGAGGCTTTAAATTCCCGCTTATATAGTGCAATGGCATCGTGTACAAAACGCGGTGCAAAGTGCCCTGCAAATACATAAGGCAACCCTTTTTGCGCGGCCAATTGGGCGCTAAACAAACTTGAGCCTAATAACCAAAGCGGTACGTTTGTGTCCTCCCCCGGAATAGCACGTATAGGATGTGTGCCATTGTATGGGCCTAATAATGTTTGCAGCTCTGTTACCTCCCCTGGGAAGTTTTCTGCGCGGCTCATATCATTATTTAGCGCACGGCTGGTTACTGGATCACTACCAGGGGCGCGGCCAAGGCCTAAATCTATTCGTCCAGGGTATAAACTCTCTAACGTACCAAATTGCTCAGCCACAACTAGGGGCGAATGATTCGGCAGCATTATTCCGCCAGAGCCAACACGTATACGCTGAGTTTTACCTGCAATGTGACCTACTAATATTGAGGTGGCAGCACAAATTATACCAGGCATATTGTGATGCTCGGCCAACCAAAAGCGATTAAACCCTAATTGGTCGGCACGCTGGGCGTATTTGGTGGTTTTATTGAGCGTATGAGAAATGCTGTCCCCTTTGATCATGGGGGCAAGCTCTAATAACGAAAAGGGAATGGAAGATAACAAAATAGCAGCTCCTTAAAATGCATGCTAACAATGGGCTTCATCATCAGCATAAAACACTTAAATGGGTCTGCTATTTATTCAATTCAAGTTAGGTAACGGATAAAAGCAAAATAGCGTTAGGCTGTTTTGCTCTAAGGTATTTATGCAAGCTCAGGGCTTTGCTGGCGCTCTTTTTTATAACCCTCTGAGTCTACGCCTTTTTTCCAATAACCAGAGGAAACTATATTACTGCGCGGTATATTACAATCCTGGGTAAGTAAGGTTTTTGCTTTACGTACTAACCCTGCCTCTAATGCCATAAATACAATAGGTGGCTCGTTTGTGTGTGGCAAATTGTTAAGCGCGCTGAGCATATCCGTATCCGGTGTATCTGTAATTAACCAATTAACATCGCGCTGCGTGTTTAAATCAATAATGTCTTGCTCTGTAGGGGCATGCACAAACGCGTCAATTTTTGCGCTGGCGGGTAACTGCTGCATGTACCCTTTTATTGCATTAACTGAGGTTAAATCGCCTAGCAATACATAATGCGGATGCTGGTAATTATCAAGCTTTTTAGGGCCAGGGCCTGCTATGCCAACCTCGTCACCTACTTTTGCAGTTATAGCCCATTGCGTAGCCGGACCTTGGTGCATGTTTATTACAAAGTCGAGCGTTAACGCGCCCGTTGCATCATCAACGTCTCTTATTGTGTAAGAGCGCATGCACGCGGTTTTTAAATTAAAATCAACTTTGCCATTTTGGGGAATAAGCACTTTTACATAGCTGCCAATATGCACTTGCGTTAAATCCGAAAACTCATCTGAGCCTACAACAATGCGCTGTAAATGCGGTGTTATTTGTTCAGTACTTAGTACCGTAGCTTTGCGAACTTGTTTACCCATTTAAAATCACCTCGTTTAACAAAATAGTTAACTGCTTTTTAAAGCAAGCATTGCACAACGCCCCGTTGGTTGATAAAATCAACTATAACAAACTAATTGATATTGTCAACCATTAGAGAGCTTATGAACACGCTTTTATCAAATACCCTATTTGAGCTGATGCAAAGTTACCGCGTAACAATACGCGAGGCTATTAACGCAGGCGACCTGGGTATTAATGCTATGCACGTGCGTTGTATACACATTATTGCCAGTACATCTAACTGTACCGCTAATGACATTGTGACTAAAACACAGCGCGACAAAGCCCAAATTGCCCGCTTAATTAAAGATCTTATTGCCTTAAACCTTATTAATAAGCAAGCAAGTGAGCACGACAAACGTTGCTTTATTTTGTCGCTCACCGAACAAGGCAATACATTGTTTGATAAGTTATTAGCCTCTGAGCAGCAAATAAATGATCAAATGTGTAAAAACTTAAACCCGCAGCAAATCAAAGACTTTTTAGATACCGCGCAACAAATGATCAAAAACATGGCGTGATCTGTCTTTCATTTCTTGGCATAACTTACACAAAACGCATATACTGTACACTTATACAGTATATGCGTTTTAGGTTGTGTTATGTTTGTTATTCCCGTTTATATAGAAGCCGGTGTGTGTGGGTTTGAATCGCCCGCGGCGCAATACGCCGAGCTCGGTGTTTCTCTTGATGAGCTATTAATAAAGCACCCCGACGCCACCTTTATTGGTATTGCCTCGGGTAATTCCATGCAAGAGGTGGGGATTTTTGAAGGCGACTTACTGCTTGTAGACCGTGCTGAGCAAGCCGATAACGGCGATGTTATTGTTGCTAACTTAAATGGCTTATTTGTGTGTAAGCTATTAGATAAAACCAATGCACGGTTACTCTCTGCATCGCCTTTACATAAGCCGGTACAACTAACCTCAGCTGATGAGTTTCAGTTAGAGGGAGTGGTTACACTATCGATGAGAATGCACCGCCCAAGCCCTGAGCTATTAAAATGTACGCCTTAGTCGATGCCGTTGCATTTTATGCCAGTGCCGAAAAAGTGTTCGACCCCGCTATTCGCTCTAAACCTGTGGTGGTTTTAACTAATAACGATGGCTGCGTATGTGCGGTATGCCCGATAGCTCGGCGCTTAAACATTCCTAAATTTGGCCCTTACTTTAAAGTTAAGCACCTGCTTGAACAACACAAGGTGGTTGTACGTTCGAGTAACTATGAGTTGTACGCCGATTTAAGCGCCAAAATGATGAACGTAATTGGCCGCTTTTGCGACACACAATACATATACAGTATTGATGAATCGTTTTTGCACTTTAATGGCTATACACCCCTTATACAAAACTGGCACGAGTACGGGCATACAATAAGGCGTACCGTTTGGCGCGAAACTAAACTCCCTGTGGGTGTTGGTTTTGGCCCAACCCCTACTTTGGCAAAAGCCGCTAACCATGCAGCTAAAAAGCTAAGCGGGTTTGATGGGGTGGCCGTTATAAATAACGAGCAAAGCCGCCAAGCAATTTTACAAAGAATGAGCTGCGCCGATGTATGGGGCATAGGTAAGCGCCTAGCTAAAAAGCTTAATATAATGAACATACATACCGCGTGGGATCTGGCACAACAAAACCCTAAAACCATGCGCCGCGCGTTTAGTGTGGTGGTAGAGCGTACCGTAAGTGAGCTAAATGGTGTAGCGTGCTTAACATGGGACGATGTACGCCAAGATAAGCGAGAAATATATTCTACTCGCAGCTTTGGTGAGCGGATCAGTGAGCCAACTGCACTTAAAACCGCCCTTATAAACCACGTAACCACGGTTGCCAGTAAACTACGAGGGCAGCGCTCATTAGCAAAACAGCTTTATATATTTGCCGCCACTGGCAAACACGAAGACCGCTATTGTAAAAAGTCGTTTATATATAAATTTGCCACCCCCACTAACGATACCTGCGTAATGGCAAATGCAGTCTCAGAAGTATTTACTCATATTTACCAGCCAGGTGTACGGTTTTATAAATGTGGTGTAGGCGCTTTAGAGCTTACCTCGGTGCAGTATCAGCAAACTGATTTATTTAGCCAAAGAGCCGATAACCCTAAATTAATGCAGTGTCTTGATACAATAAACAACCGCTACGGAAAAGGTATACTCACCCTAGCCAGCAGCAAACTAAACCAAGGCTGGCATATGAACAGAGATTACTTATCGCCCCAATACACAACGCGCTGGCACGATATACCGCAAATTCATTGTAAGTAAGTTAATCAACCTGCCTTGTAAATGTGCACTCTACTGCGGGGGTATTCTGCGTATATTTGAGCGTTGTAACACTGGTAAACTTAATGCTTTGTCTGATGGTTTTTTCATTATTGGGGTCAATACAGCGGCTCATTTTTAAGCTGTTATCGACACCATCACTTTTGTATTTATACGAGCTAGTTACAAAACAAAAATTTGGCTTTTTAGTTGTACGGGTGCCGTTGTGTAAACTTTCAAACGCAATATGCTCGCCTAATTTAAAACCCGCGTCTGGGTAAACTGGGTTAATTAAACTCAACTGACTATCCACACACAGTGGGGAGTTAGCAGTTACCACCTGGTAATCACCAAGCATTGTTTTTAATAACGGTATAAAACGGCTTTTATTACTCGGCGCAGCCAATGCAGATGAACTAATAAAGGTTGTCGAAATTAAAAAACAAAGTAAGGTTTTCATTAAGTGGGCGTATCCTCGTAATAAGTAACGTGCGCGCTAATTTTTATAACTATAACAGAGATTTAATCTAAAAAAAGGACGCAGCACTTAGCATTATGTAATGCAGTGTTGTAGTTATGTTTTACGAGTAATAAAACAAAGTGGTTTATTTACTTAATAAATAAACCACTAAGAGTGACTTTACTGCCAGTATTTTGCAAATAATTGCGGATAGCTTTGTTTTAAAAACTTGGGTTTGTCTTTAAAGCGTTTACCTGCAGGTTGCTCGCCTGAGGGTACAAAAGGTAATTCGTCGTCATTGCGCTCTTCAAATAATAAACCGGCTATTAAGTCGTATTCATCAATATAAGGATAAGGTTGCTCATTTAAATAATACACAGGGGAGCACTGTGCAAGTGAGTCGGCATTGCTTAATGCGTTATTAAATACCGTCTCCCCGCGGGAGATGAGCCAGCACCTAAATTCGCTAAAACCGTATTCGTCGTTACAGCCAGCCATAACAAATGCAGCACCAAATAAATCCCAGGTAAAACATTTGCGCATGTGAATACCAAAGAATTTATCAAAAGCAATGAGCTGCTCGTCGGTTAACTCGCTCAATTTAGCTTTTAAGTTGTCGCTTACGCTTTGTGGGTCGAGCCCTAACTCAGGCGTGGTCACTAAATCCCAAAATTCCTGCTCTGTTAACGCTGTCATTATAAAATCTCTTTTACTCGGCCGACTTGACCATCTTCTAGGCGTACTTTAATACCATGCGGGTGATTAGGTGATTTAGTTAATAAACGCTCAACTACACCTTGAGTCAATGTGCCGCTGCGTTGATCTTCTTTTAATACAATATTTACGGTTGTGCCTGGTGTGATTTGCGAACGCGATGGAACAGCCATGCTTTATATCCTAAAAATGATTTTGGTAATTATAACGTCCATAGCTAGGCAAACCAATGTTAATCAACTAAAAACGCTATTTGCTTAGCCGCTACCGGTAAGCTTATTTTGCTAAGCTCAGCGTTAATAATATCGACCAACTGACAAAAATGCGCTTCGGTGTCGTTATAGGCTATATCATCTTCAAAATAGCAGCTTATTTTTAGTGACTTTGCTTCATTTTTTAAATCAATGGTGTGAGTTAAATAAGCAAAACCATAATGAGTCGCTTTTATTTTCTCACAGGCGTTGGTGAGGGCTTGGCGTATTTGTTTATCACGCAATTTTTGTGTTTTAGTCATAAATTATTGTGTTTGTTCACTTTGCTGTTTTTGATACTCTTCAAAATTTTTATCTTGATTTTCAAGGCACTCGTAATACTCTTTATCGGCTTTATAATTACATTCATCTAAACGTGCTGATTGAATTTCGTGAAAGCGAGCGTCGGAGCTACACCCTGCAAGTACCGAAAATCCCACAAACAGCAATGCGCTTTTAGTTATTTGACTGATTAACATTAGAATTCCTTACACTTTCGTTATCGAAAGCAACAATATTATTGTATATTAGCGTCATAAAAACCTGACTTTGCATAGGACCCATAATTATGATGTCGCAGTTACAAAAGCTGTTTCAGCGTATAGACAAAAGCAAGATATTTCAATCATTTGTTATAGCTGTCATTGTTGTTTCTGCCCTCACCGTAGGTGCTCATACATATTCTCTTCACCCCACTGTAGAATTCATTCTAAATTGGATGGATGTAGGGATCACAGCTTTCTTTTTAATCGAACTCATTATTCGCTTTATTGCAAGTAAAGGAATAAAAGACTTCTTTTCAAAGGGCTGGAATATATTCGATACCATTATTGTACTTGGCAGCTTATACCCAGCTGCAGGCTCAACTATGTTACTTGCCCGATTGCTGCGTATATTTAGGGTACTGCGTTTAGTATCTATGATCCCAGAGCTGCGTTTGCTTGTAAATTCGTTACTTAAAGCCATTCCGCAAATGGGCTATATAGCACTGCTTATGTTTGTTATTTTTTATATTTACGCAGCCATGGGCAGTATGATGTTTGCCGATATTAACCCGGTGCTTTGGCAAGATGTATCCATTTCAATGTTAACGCTATTTAGGATAGCCACCTTTGAAGATTGGACCGACATTATGTACGAAACCATGGCGGTGTACGAGCTGAGCTGGATTTACTACCTCACGTTTATCTTTTTAACCGCGTTTGTGTTTTTAAACATGATGGTAGGTGCCATTTTAGAAGTAATGAGCGAGGAGCATCGAAATGCCCGTGAGCTAAAAGCGGATAATAACTCACTTCCTGCAACGCAAGGACAAGTGGTTGAACTACAAGCGCAAATAGCTGAGCTAAAAACGTTATTAAGTAAAACCTCAGATATTACCAACTCCAATAAATAGCTGATCTATTTTACTTGCTAAAACTTAAAAAGCCCTTTGTATTGAGTTAATAAAAAGGGCTTTTAGTTACTCACCTTGTTGTTCTTGCGTGCTTTCAAACGAAATAACATTATCAACCTTCATTTTAAATGCTTCAAAAAACGCATTTTTTAATACCGAAACCACGGCTTCAAAAGTAGATACATCAGCGTTATCTAACTGCCCGTCTATGGGCACCCGAGCAGCCACCAGCTTTGACTCGTCGTTTTCTAATAACGAGCTGAGTAAATCAATACTGCCTTCAAAAATAGCGGTAAATAGACCGTCATCATCTTTTTCTATATCTTCGCGCCACGAAAAAACACTTAAATCGTGCACACCCGCTTTTACATATCCATTTAAGTTATTATTGTTAGCGGCCAATTCCATTGCGCCATCTATTCCGCCGGCTTCAATGTCAAATGGGGTATACACTTTAAAAACAGTTTCGAGATTTTTAACCGAAAAGCGCTGCACTTCAACATTAAAATCAAAATTAGCTTCATCACTAAAAGGGTCCAATTTACCATTTAAAGACAGCTTAGCTTCGCCCATTAGCTGCCCTTCTACTTTTAAACTTGTGACTAGTGTTTTAGAGAGGTTTTGTGCATTGGTAATATTGTTAATGTTAGCGTTTATATTTGATACGTAAGTAGGCTGCTCTCCTTCGCTGGTGGCGTTAACTAAGGTTACTTTACCATTGTCTATACGTAGCGTATCGATTGAAAAAGGCACGAGATCATTAGCAAGGCCTACCCAGGTGGTTTCATCTTTCACCTGTTGATTTTGTTCAGCGGTAGTTGGGTCTTTATCGTAAATAACAATTTCTGGGCGGGTAAAAGCCATGTTGGTGACAAAATTACCGTTTAATAAAGCAGACCACGCAAGCGAAAAATCAAGTGTATCAATAGACAGTAACGGCTTAGGCACCTGCGTGGCATCTACCGCGTAAATTTCTACCTCATCAACAGCGTAAGCGCCTCGATATAAGTACAAATCAACATCACCCACATGCCCTGTTATGCCTTGGGTTTGTTCAAGCTGCTGATTTACATAATATTGAACCGCATAAGGGGCTAAAGCTCTGAGTAAAATTAACCCCAAGGCTGTAACTATTAAAGCATAAAACCATTTTTTGCGTGTATTTTTAAAAATAGAAGCCATTATCTATCCTTATGTGAAGGCTTAGTATCTCGGCATAAGTAAAAAATACCTGCATAAGTGAATTAAGTACCCACAAAGCAGCGAAAACCGAGCGAATAAAGCTGTAATAGGTTATTACGAGCAAAAGCTATACCAAAAAATGCAATGAGCCGAGTTAAGCAAGCTTAGTGAGCCTTTCATATACTCATTAATTTTATGACTGCTCCAACAGAGCATAGGGGATGGCAATATTAATATTTATTACGTTTTTCCTAGGTATTAATGAAGCACAAACTTATACGCTTTATATACAGCGCGTTCATATAGTGCTTTTATATACAGCGCGTTGCAGCACCATAGATAAAGCGTTGTAAATAGCAAAAACGAAAGCAAAACACGAAGGAAAAAATAAAGTAGTATGCAATGTCACTTAACTAAAATAACTAAAAAAGGGGTTAGCAATACGCTAACCCCTTTTTAATATACACTTTTAAATGCAGAAATTATTCACCGTCTACAATGATGCGAAGCATACGACGAAGTGGCTCTGCAGCGCCCCATAACAGCTGATCGCCCACGGTAAATGCGCTAATGTATTTAGGACCCATGGCTAATTTACGAATACGACCAACAGGAATACTTAAAGTACCTGTTACTTTAACTGGGGTTAAGTCAGTCGCACTAATTTCGCGCTCATTAGGGATAACTTTAACCCACTCGTTATGCGAAGCTAAAATTTCTTCAATTTTTTCTACGCTAATGTCTTCACGTAATTTAATGGTCATCGCTTGGCTATGACAACGCATTGCACCAATACGTACACATAAACCATCAATTGGCACAGGCTGTTTAGAAGAGCCTAAAATTTTGTTCGCTTCAACCTGAGCTTTCCACTCTTCTTTAGATTGGCCACTTGGCATTGGTACGTCAATCCAAGGAATTAAGCTACCGGCTAGCGGCACGCCAAATTGGTCTTGTGGTAAATCGCTTGAAGCCATTTTTTCGCTCACTATTTTATCAATTTCTAAAATAGCTGAACTTGGATTATCTAGTTGCTCGGCAACACTTGAATGAATAGCGCCCATTTGTGCAATAAGCTCTTTCATATTACGAGCGCCGGCACCAGAGGCCGCTTGGTAAGTCATTGGGCTTACCCACTCAATCAGGTCTTGCTCAAACAAACCACCTAAAGCAAGTAGCATTAACGATACGGTACAGTTACCGCCTACAAAAGTTTTTACGCCTTGCTCTAAACCTTGTTCAATGACATCTTTATTTACAGGGTCAAGTACAATAATGCTGTCATCAACCATACGGAGTGCAGAAGCTGCATCAATCCAGTAACCATCCCAACCCGATTCGCGTAATTTAGGGTAAACCGCTTTGGTATAATCACCACCTTGACAGGTAACAATAATATCCATTTTAGCAAGTTCATTTACATCACTTGCATCTAATAACGGTTTTGCGTCGCCAGCAATATCAGGGCCGAGTTGCCCAGCTTGTGAGGTGGTGAAAAAGGTGGTGTCGATATGAGCAAAATCACTTTGCTGTTGCATACGTTCTAATAACACAGAGCCAACCATGCCACGCCAACCGACCAATCCTACTTTTTTCATTGTTTTTTCCACTGTTTGATTCATAAAAGATGCCTTAATACATTAAAAATTAAAATTCATTGCGTGAGAATTAATTTTTATTAAAACCAATCATATTAAGTTATTAATCATTTATAGCGGCAAATTAATAGCGAGATAACAAGCCATAAATTTTTATATGTAGCTGTTCTGCATCAAAAATTTATTACGCCGTTCGCGCTTTATTTAGCACACTAGAATGACTAGTTATTTAAGTCGATTAGTATAAAGCTAACCTAACACCCCAAGCGCCCTAAAACTAGTGAATAAAGCGAAACTTAAATATTTTTCATAGTCATAAAAAAGCCCTGTATTAAATACAGGGCTAATCGGTAGTTAGGTTTTATTATATCCCCCTTCCTTGGGAAGAAAATTAAAACTCGTAGCTGTAACTTAAATCAAACGTTACACCTTGCTCTTTTGAGCGCACTATAATGTCTGATTGTGTTACCTCTTGATCTTCGTCGAGTAAGTTTTTAACTTTAAACTTAATCTTAGAATTAAAGTCAGGGTAATAAGTATAAACTAAATCAAGTGAGTGAAATGGTTGCTCATACGCGTCATCTCTATTAGCAACACCCGCTGCTAAAATTCGCTCACCAAATACGTTATAAACTAATGAACTGCTGTGCATGCCATCTAACGAATCGTAGTTTAATTGTAAATTAACTACATACTCAGAGTGGCCTGTCATACGTTTTTTAGGATTAGTTAATGTCCCAGCAAGTGCTGGGTCAATAGACGCTTCAGAATCACTTAATGTGATATTACCGCTAGTAAATAGGCCTTCACTTACAAATGTTAAGTCTTGTAGCCATTCAGCTTCAATACCATAAACTTCTGCTGTTTCACCATTTATAAACGATGCTGAGTAATCTTCATCACCAATGTTTAAAACCGTTTCGATTGGCGCTGTAATATCTTTATAAAACGCCGCTACGCTAAATGAATTACCGGCTTGTCCGTAATATTCATAACGTAAGTCGTAGTTTTTAATTGGGCTACTTTTTATACCTGTACGACCAAACGTTCTAATGTCGGTCAAAGGGTCGTAATACGTAACAGGCACTACTTCACGAAAATCAGGGCGTACTACTGTTTCACCATAACCTAAGCGCACTTGGTAATCATCGCCACCTACATAGGTAACAGACAGTGCCGGGTACCAATCATCGGTAATAACAGAGCCTGCTTGAATTTTATCTGGATCGTAAAAGGTATTTAAATCGTCTTCATCAAAAATAAGGCTCGATGTACCGATAGAAGATTGTTTAAATTCCTCATAACGAATACCACCGCTTATTCTTATCCATTGATCATAAAACACATCGAAAGACGCATAACCTGCATCCACCTTTTGCGCAGCAATGTAATCATCGGCATCAGGGGCTGTTGGCTCATTAAAGTCAACTAACACAGCGTTATTATCAATAAAGTCGTCAGTTAAAAAACCACTATTATTAAGCGCATCAGTGCTACCGTCGTTTATTGAAATACCTGAGCCGCCACTGTTGTTTATAGCAAAGCTTGAGGTATTAAATATTCGAGCTCTGTCAGAAAAATCGTAACCAACTTTAAACTCAACTTCCATAGACTCAAAGCTAAGCGGCAGCGTTAAGTTACCACCGTACGATTTAACACGTTCTTCCATATTGGTGTATGACATAATTACACGGTTATCATCCCCTGTAATAGTTGAGCCGGCATAGCTGCCATCACTATTATAGGTGTCACGAAACTCAAAGTCGGCACTGGTAGGTATATCAGTCGTTGCTTTAGCTTCGGTGTACTGCCAATCGGCACCAATACCAAAATAATCTAAAAAGGTATGTTGGCCCATAACTTGAGTAATGTTTAATTGGCGTTCTTCGTAATTAAACTCATGATTACGGTTTGCAATCCCATCACCCGCAATACTAAACGTAGAACTCCCCGCAGGGCTTTGCGAAATAGCAATTTCAGACTCATCTTCATTATCAATAATGTAAAGCTGTTGAGCAGAAATACTGTGCGTACCTAAACGGTATGACAAGCTTAATGAACCGTTATAACTTTCGGTTTCAGTGGTCACTTGCGAATTTTTGACTGTGTTGTAACACGAGTTACTCACATCTTCACTGGTCGCTAACGACGTTGTACAATCAACATTACCTTCTTCGTTTTCTAAATCTTGGGTGATAACTGAGCTAAAACGTTCTTCAAAATCCCATTCGTTTTTGTAAGCACCTGCCAGTAAAAACCCAACCTTGCCGCCAAAATAGCTCTCTTCAAAACTATCACCATAGTGGGCTTTAATATTATAACGCGGGTCTAACGACTCTTCTTTTAACTCATAATCGCGAGGAAGCGACTTTAAAAGTGCGTTATTAACAGCAGTTGCTTGCTCTGCACGCGTTAAATCGCCATCTTCAAAGCCTTCACTACTAACAATATTGCCAATACTAAAATCACCACGGTATGTTGAAATAGCTTGTGATAACTCACTTGGAATGCCATTTTCGTTACGATTGTAGGTAAAGCCATCACTTGATGCCGTATCGTAACCTGCCCCCACTTCAATGCCTGCTGTAAATTCACTCGGTGCGGTTTTAGTTCTAATATCTATATTACCGCCACCAAACGCTGCTGGCATGTCTGGAGAGTAAGCTTTTTGAACAGCCATACTTTCAATTATACTTGCAGGGAAAATATCCAGCGGAATAACGTTACGGGTTAAATCTGGGCTTGGGATGTAAGCGCCATTTAAACGCGCACTAGAGTAACGCTCTCCAAGGCCCCTAACGTAAATAAACTTACCATCAACAAGCGTTAGGCCTGTTACTCGACGAAGCGCAGATGCTGCATCGCTGTCGCCCGTGCGTGATAATTGTTCAGAGCCTAAAATATCGGCAACAAAGGCTTGGTTTTTACGTTCTTCTACAACTGCCGCAGCGCTCCCTTGTAAACGCGTACCTACAGCAACAACTTCTTCTATTTCTTGTTCGTTTGTTAACTGTTCATCGGCTTGTGCAGCAATTAAGCTAGTCGAATGAGCGACTAAACCTAAACCAATTGCCCAGGTAATTTGATTGAGTCTATGCTTTTTAGACATGAGATAATCCTAATCAGGTTATACAAAAGAGGCGCCTGACGCTTAAATAACAAGCCACAAGGCGCCTTTAATCAGAGGTTATAATGGTGTGCTATTTAGTCAGCATTTGCTGCTGTAACAGCCGCTTCAACCCATTTATACCAGCTAGAGTCTGTATCCTGATCCGATACCGCACCAATGTAGTTTACGCTTTCAAAAAATGAATCGCTTGTGCTTAAATCTGTTGCAGTAACCGTTACTTCTGCAGCTGCTGTGTTCGTTGCAAAACCGTTATCTGCAAGTACTGCAACATCATCAGTTAAGATTTGGTTAGCACCGTCATTTTCAAACCACGCTGTTTTTGTTTGACCTTCTAATGGGCCGCTTGCAAACGTATCTGTATCTGTAAAGTTTGCAGAACACGCCATTACAGAGCTTGTGAATGAGATTTTATCTGCTTGTGCTTCACCGTCGCCTGAGAACTCAATACATTGCGTGTTAGTTGCGTTTTGCTTAACGATAACAGTGTTGTAAATGCTTGAATTAAATTGGTCATCAAACTTGTAAGCTTGTGAAGGGTCGTCATCACGTACCGAGTTACCATCGGTAGTTACAACCGTTACATTGGCAACCGTTGGGTTAGATGGAGACACTTGCTCGGTAGAAGAACCTTTAACACCATCAGACTCAAAGCCATTGTTACCCATGTTAACTACAGTGCCGTCGTTTAGTGTCACAGTACCGTGTTGAATAAATAAGTACTGAGCTTTACCTTGCCAACCTGCGTCAAAGTCAAACGAATCATCTTGTGTATCTGTTACCGCTACGTGTTTAAGCGTTGTAGCACCACCAAAAATTTCAATACCGTCATCAAAACCTTGGTGAATGTGTAGGTAATCAAACTCAGAACCAGAGCCAACTGCATTTAGTGTTAGTGAATTCAAATCATCGCCTTCACCACCAACGCGAGGGCCTGAACCTGCGTACCAAATTTTAGCCCATTTAATATTACCGCTAGAGTCTGCATTATCGTTACCACCAAAGTAGCTTGTTATACCTTCAGAGGCTACGTTACACGTACCACCGTCACGCTCTGCATCAGTACATTGGTCAGTAATGCCGTTACCATTAATAATGATACCGCCCCAATCTGCGTAGCGTGCGCCTTCGCCTGCTGTATCAAAACGGTCAAACGCGTTTGCAGAAGTAAATACAACCGGCTTTTCTTCAGTACCTACCGCTTGAATTTTTGCACCACGTGCAATACGTACAATTGCTTCACCTGAGCCAAATGCTAAAACGGCACCTGGTTCAACAGTCATTGTTGGACCATTTGCTGGTACTTCAAAGCCATCTACAGTGCTGCCATCTTCGCCAATTTGTAATGCATCTTCAAAAACGTGAACACCGCCATCAGGTAGCTCAGCGAAAGTAATGTTACTTGTGATAGAAATTGTTTTGCTTGCAAACGAGTCGTTGTATAAACAATCAATGCCACTTACTACGCCTGTTACCGTACCTGCATCTGATTCGTAGCTTGCACAAACAGCTTCTTCTTCAGTTGTTGAACCAGTTGTATTGTTTGAATTATTAACACTGTTATCTGTTGACGAGCTGTTATCGTTTACAGTAGGTGTAATTTCGATATCGCCGCCACAGCCAGCTAGTGTCATTGCAGTTGCTACTAGGCTGACCTTAAATAAATCAGATAATTTCATTGTTCACTCCGTTAAAGTATTTAATTATTTTGTTAGTGCATTAAGTAAAAACTTAAGTCACTTTAAGGCACGATACTCATGCATTAAGGTGACCTGAGTTATCGGATGCAAATAAGATACTGTAGAGATATGACAAACCAGTTACAGTTTAGTAACCATAAGATGACAATAGTAATTAATTTAAATTCAACAACTTAAATTTTTTAGCAACGAAAAAAACCGCCCTAAGGCGGTTTTGGTGTTGCGATTATGAAATAGGTAAACGCTTTATTATTTGTAAAATAGCGTTAGGGTATAAAGTTAAAGTAACGCAGCTTTAAGTGTTTGCGCATGCACTTTTTCACGCTTAACATATTTAATCCACTGCTTTGCTAAACGTTGTGATTTATCATGCTTTTGGGCTTGTTCAAACGCTAAAATAGACGCATCAAAATTTTGCATATTGTACTGTGCCATACCTAGCGCAACGTAAGCGCTTGATTCAAAATCAAGGCCGCCTTTATCAAGCGCCTTACGCGCAGCATCAGCCGCTTCTTCGTATTGCTCAGTGTTAACAAACACTTCTGCTAGGCGTTGATCGTAATTACCATGCTCTGATAGGTCAGCCGCTTTTGCAAAGTAGCTAATCGATTTTTCATCTTCTTTAGCTTGAATCATGGCCTCTGCAATAAAGGCATAGTTTTTCGCTGATTTTTCTACAATGCCTTTTTCTATCGCATCACTCATTGTTTTAGCTGCTTTGTATGCCAGGCCGTTATAAAGGTAAGTTTGCGATAATTGTCTTAAATCAGACTTGGTTTTTAAAAAGCCTTGTTGATACGCCGCTTCGATTACTGCTAGTTGCTCTTTTTCTTTGCCGGTTTCTCCGTACATACCAGCTAGCTGAACCCAATACTCTGGTTTATTGTAAAGTTTAACCATGCGCTCAAGCACTGCAACTACTTTATCTGTTTGATTAAGTGAGTAATACATAGCGCGCTGTAGTACCAGCCAGTTTTCTTTAGGGGTTTTACCTTCGCTGTCGCTAAGAGCAATAACTTGATTAATGTACTCAAGCCCCTTTGGGTATTCTTTTAACTGGTAGTAAGTTTGCGCTCTAAGTAAGTAATACCCTTCTGTAATAGGTTTGGTATTTATTTCATCCCACTTATCTAAAAACGCGATAACTTTTTTATACTCGCCGTTGGCCATTGCAAGCTGCGCTAGGCTAAACGTGGTACTTAAACGTAATGATTCAGGAATAGCCTCCTCGGCTACCACTTTTTCAAACGAGGCTATGGCTTTTGGTAAATCATTTTCGTTGTAATAAATAAAGCCATAAAAGTTATGCATCATCGCAATTTCATACGAGTTCATACTTGAAGCTCGCTCTTGAATGCTATCAAGTGCTTCAAGGCCGCCTTTTACATCGCCATCATCAGCGAGCTTTTGCGCACGAGCAAGCTGGCTATAAACCTTTTCGCGCAGTGCGGGTACACGCTTTGTTTTTTGCTCTTGCTCTGCATGGGCAGTTGCTACGTTTAGCCCCGGCACAAGGCTTAGCGTACTTGGCACAACAATACTTGCACTGATCGCGGCAGTGCAAAATAATGCCAGTTTTAAATTTTTAGCTGTAGGTAGTAATTTCATAATCGCCTCGCTATTTCATCCAATTAAGATAAGTTAACCATTAATTTGGAAAGATATTTTGTTTTGAACACCCGCCACTTCAACGGCTTCACCATTTACTACGCGCGGTTTATATTTAAATTTAAGTGCGGCATCCATCGCTGCTCTATCAAACAGTGACTCAGGAACCGCTTTTACTACTTGCGGGTCACGTACAGTACCTTGCTTAGTTACTGTAAATTCAACAATTACATAGCCTTCAATACCACGCGACAAAGCACGACGTGGATACACTGGAGCTACTTTTACAATGGGTAGGTATTCACCATCACTTGTTTCAAGCGCTAAGCCACCCGCTAGATCAACGTCGCTGCCTACATCCGCACCAAAATCAAAATTATTGCTGGCCGCGTTTGCATCATTATTTTGCATTTGCGGCGACTCCATAGGAGGTGGTGGCTCTTTTGGTGTAGGTGGCTTTTGCGGTTTACGCTCTTTCTTTTGTACCGTTTCTTCTTTTTTCAAACGTACAAAGTCTAAAACGTTTCCTTTTACTGGCTCCGACATGGCACCTTCACCACCGGTGATCAGAGCCTGCATGCCTAAAAACAGCATAAAGGTCACTACACCTGCTACTATTAATGCTACTAAATATCGCAACATGGCTAACCCTTAAGACGCATCTTGTGCAGCAATCGAAACATCAAACGCACCTGCAGCACGCGACGCATCCATTACTTTAATTAACATATCAGTGGTGGCTTTTTTATCAGCTTGAATAACCACGCTCCCTTGTGGGTTTTCTGCTTTTAAGCGTTCGATATTGGCTTGCACTGCACGTACATCGATTTGACGTTTATTAATCCAAATCTCGCCTGTATCAGAAATAGCCACTAAAATATTAGCGCGTTCTTTTTTAACCGCTGTTGCGGCTTCTGGGCGGTTTACATCAATACCGGCTTCTTTAACAAACGAGGCGGTAACGATGAAGAAAATAAGCATGATAAATACAACGTCTAACATTGGGGTCATGTTAATTTCTTCAGCTTCGTCTTCTTGTAATAGATTTCCTAACGGGGCTCTCATTTTTATTCTCCTAGGATGAGCGACTCTATAAGCCGCTTATCAAAATGTTACTTAATGGTCTAAAACCATGCTGTCTTCAAGTAGTTCAACTTCGCGCTTGGCTCTGCGCTGTAAAAACGTAGAGGCAAATACACCCGAAAGTGCACCAACCATACCTGCCATGGTTGGAATAGTTGCTTTAGAAACACCTGATGCCATAGAGCGCGCACTACCTGTTCCGGTAATTGCCATTACATCAAATACTTCAATCATTCCCGTTACTGTGCCTAACAGCCCAAGTAGCGGACACAATGCAACCATTACATTTATCAGTGCTAAGTTGGTGTCTAAACGCATTGAAGCACGTGAAATCATCGCCTGGCGTATTTGCTCAGCATTCCAGCTATTGCGCTCTGCACGGTTTTTCCACTGCGCTTTTACGTTTTGTTTGTAACTACGAAAACCTTTGAAAAAATAAATAAATCGCTCGAGTATCAATAACCACATCGCGAAGATTAACACCCCGATGACCAAGAGGACTTGGCCACCAGTGTCGAGAAAATCACGGATAGCATTGATTGAGTCAATCAATAGCACCATGGTTTATGCTCCCTTCTCGCTTCGCTGTGCGATAATACCTGCGCTTTGCTCTTGAATAGTAAGCAAAATATTTTTAGCGCGTGTATTAAGTAGGGTGTATAAAAATACCGTAGGAATTGCCACAACTAAGCCTAGCACCGTTGTTACCAATGCTTGCGAAATACCACCAGCCATTAGTTTAGGGTCACCTGTACCAAATAATGTGATTGCTTGGAAGGTGTTAATCATACCGGTTACTGTACCTAGTAAACCTAGCAGTGGTGCCACCACCGAGATGATTTTAATAAGCGTTAAATTACGCGTTACTTTTGGCATTTCACGTAAAATAGCTTCGCTTAATTTAAGCTCTAATGTGTCGTGGGCAACATCAGGGAATTGATCTTTAACTTTCATTACGCGGCCAAGTGGGTTGTCATCGCGTGCTACATCATCTTTAAGTTGACGACGAATTTTACCGCCCATAATCAGTAATGAGAAAAAACGTTCAAGTGAGATAAGTAAAGCAATAACACCTACACCTAAAATAACGTAACCGACTGTGCCACCTTGGTGTACGCGCTCTTCGGTATCTGGTGCTTGCACTAATAAACCTAAAATTGAGCCACCCGTTGGGTCAAGTGCAAACTGCACAACACCATTTTTTGCATTTTGTAACTCTTCTGCAGTTGCAGTAAAACGTGCTACAGGCTGGCGATTTAACTCGCTTAAGGTATTTGTTACTGGGTTAAATTCTAGGTATTTACCGTTAGAGATTAAGTTAAAAGCACCTACACGTACCACTTCTTGCTGTGCTTTTTCACCACCTTGTACAATTACATCGGTAGTAAAGCGGCTTACTTTACCTTGCTCTGTCATTTCGCGTTGTAGCTCAAACCATACTTTTTCAATATCTTCGATAGAGGCAAGCTTTGAAGTAGAGCCCATTTTTTGTGCTAGCTCATCCATAAATGTGCTACGACCCGCAATTTCAGCTGATACCACAGAAGTAGCGAACTTATTGCTAGAATCACCTGCAACTTGCTGAAGCACACCAAATAGCTCTTTTAAAGAACCCATTCGTTTAGACAGTGTTTCTGTTAAGTTAGCAAGTTTAATTTCGTTTTCTTCAAACTGTGTTTCTAAGCGCTCAGACTCAGCAAGCATTTGATTACGTTTTGCTTGTGTGTTGTTAAGCATTTGCACTTGTTCGTTTTGGCGCGCCATAAATTCTTGTTCGCGTTGCTTGTTTTGCGCGCTTTGAGCCGATTTGCCTTCTTCAAGTGTTTTTAATAGTGAGTCTAAGTCCATAGGCTCAGCTGCCACACTAGCGCCTGCAAAGCTTAGGCCTGCAGCAAAAAGGGCCATTTTTGTCATTTGAGTAAACAGTTTCATCTTCAACCTCTTATTCTGCTGCGTGTACTGGCAGAGTTAACATATCTGGGGCAAGTTGCTTACGTGCGATACGTAAACCTTTGTTGATTTGGCTAATTGTTGAGTCTGGTAAAGTAACAAACGACTTTGTTTCTTCATCCCAGCTACCAGCTTGCTTACCATCACGTGTTAAATAAATAAGCTCTAAGCGGCCAATGCGTAAAAAGTCTACTTCACGCTCTTTACCGTCTACCGTTAGCAGTGAGGTGTAGGCTTCAATAGTGCGTCCGTAATCAACTTCAACTTGGTATGCTTCTAATACGCGGCGGAATTTTTCGCTTGAGTTAATATCTGCACGGTCCATCATGGCGTTTAAAGAGCTAATACGCTTAGTGCGCTCTTCTTGCAAAAATGGCACATCAAGTGCTACAAATTGCTCAAGCCCTTCAATCATGCGCAGCATTAGTGGTGTTATCTGACGCTCAATAATAGAGACCTGATCCATTGAAAGGTTAAGTGACTCCATTTCTTCAATTTGGTTATTTAACTGTTTAGTTAATTGCGCGTTATAAACAGTTAAACCATCAATTTCTTTATTAAGGGTTTTAAACTGTTGAAGACGTCCTTGCATTGAATCAGCAATCTTGTCTATTTTTGTTTGTGATTGCGCAGCTGATTTATTTATTTCACTGCTTTTATCGATAACCTTTTCTAAATCATTGGCATGTACTGCAGCACTTGCTGCTACAATACCAGCTAAGATCAATGGTTTAACGCCTTTCATCGCATACACCTTTACTCGTTAATTAGCGGATTTGCTAGTTTGTTGTTTTAGCCTAAACTGACTTGTTTTAGGCTAAAGATTTTCAATGAGTGAAATTGTATAGATGAATAATGACAGGCATGTTGCGCAAAAAAGTCTATTTTGTTACAGCTGTAACATTTGCGTCTTATATCGGAGTGTTTATATGCAAAGCGTGTATTAAAGGAGCAAATACACGCATTTTGGCTAGTTGTTAAGCTAATAAAGCGTTAATTGTGTTTAGTGTTTGCTGGTGATCGGTGTAATTTATTTTAATTGCAATGGCTTTATTATCAGTTATTAATACTAACGAAGGAAAGCCTTGTATAGGCAAGCTTGCACTAAATGCTAACTCCTCGTGTAATTTTTGATTCAAAGCCTCTGAGCAAAGTTCCTCGGTAAACTGTTGTTTATCTAGCCCGATTTTTTCAGCTAAGTTAATTAGAATACTTTCATCAGATGGGTTTTGGGCATGTAGATAATAAGCATGTTGAATTGCCTCTATCATTTGTGGCTCTTTATTATGCGCTCTGGCAATAATCGCCGCTCTGCAGGCTGGGTAGGTAGAGCGCCTTGGCTGACAAACCTGCCAAAAATCAAAATTAAACTGTGTGCCCAACATCGCACTAATTTTATGCCACGTGCTTTGGAGCATAGCGCGCATATTTTCTGGCATGGGTTCTTGGCTATCTGGGGCAAGCCCCCCTACTTTGTATTCTATAGTCAGCTGCGAAGCTAATGCGGCTTTTAGTTTTAACCACGTCGGTTTATATCCCCAGCACCAACTGCACATAGGGTCGTGTACATATATAAGTTTAGTTTGAGTCATAGTGTTCCTGTGTGATTTGATACAACTTTGTTACGCCCTTGCTCTTTAGCTAGGTACAGGTATTCATCTGCTTGTTTAAGTGCACGGCTGTAATGATCCACATTATCAACCTGTGCCACCCCAATACTACAGGTAATAAATACCCGTTTATTATCGCTGGTTAAAATAGCTTGTTTTGCGACACATTGCCTAAAATCATCGGCTAATTTTGTAGCCACTGGGGCTGTTTCTTTAGGTAAAATCACCACAAACTCTTCGCCTCCATAACGGGCTTTAACTGCGGAGTTTGGAAATTGTGAATCAAGTAATTTGGTAAATTCTATCAACACTGTATCGCCAAAATCATGACCATAGGTGTCGTTTAGTCGTTTAAAATTATCTAAATCAAGTAATAAAATAGAAAACGGCAGGTAGTTTTCGGGCGTTTTAGCGGCTAATTTTAAAAAGTGAGCGGTGATGAAACGCCTGTTCGCGCCACCCGTTAACTGATCTGTATAGGCATCTTGCGTTTGCGCAAGGGTTATATCAGCAATTGCCAGGTGACTTTTATGCCTGAAATATTCACCTATAAACGAAAAAATAAACACCAGTGTAAAAGAGGCTAAAAAGCGAGACTTTTCAATACCGCCATAGTTAACTTGGCCAAAATCAGGCCCGTATAAAATAACACTGCAACACAGTAATAAGCCTAAGCCAAGCCTGCAGCCATGCTTTACACCTAAAGAGGCAAAACACACTACAGGGTAAAACATTAGCCAATAAAGCGCGGTATTTTCTTTTCCGCCTGTATACGTAAGGGCTACACACATAATAAACACTATACACATACTTATAAGTGCAACCATTTCAAGCTTGGCTGTTTTTATAAAATAAAAAGTGCCGCTAATAAGCGTAATATTAACCGCTATTAACGACGTGGTAAGAATAGGTGAATACACCTTGTAGTTAAACACCACCAACATAGAGATAACAATAATAGCAATGGCTATCATGGTGAATAGTGAAAATGCTTGGCGCTGTTTATCCGAGCTATACACCTTATCTATGTTAATAAGGCTTAACCAACTTTGTCCTGTAACCGATTTTTTTGGCATATTTTAAACTCTAAACTTTTGAACCATTTGCTCTAAATCACTAAATTGTTGTTTAAGTTTAGTACATTCATTGAGGGTGTTTTTTAAGTTTTCTTGGCTTTGTACCGATAACTCACTCATGCTTGTAATATCTGCGTCGAGCACTTTAACAAGGTCGTTTTGCTCAACAGTGGCATTGGCAACACTATGATTAGCACTGCTAATTTGTTTTATTGACTCTATTATTTGGCCCATTAACACGCTCACACCTTCAGCGTGCTCTACGCTTTTTTCACTGTCTTGAATACTTGTTTTCATCAGCTCTACCGCTTGGTTTGAGCCTCTTTGTAGTTGCCCTACGGTATCTTCAATCTCTTGGGTTGATTGCTGAGTACGATGAGCTAACTGGCGTACCTCATCAGCAACAACAGCAAAACCGCGCCCAGCTTCGCCTGCTCTTGCAGCTTCAATTGCCGCATTTAATGCAAGTAAGTTGGTTTGCTCGCTCACACCTTTTATCACCTCAAGCACTTGCCCAATGCTAATTGTATGCGCGTTAAGGCTATTAATAGTGTGTTGCGCTTGTTCCATATTGGCTGATAACTGATGAATACTATTAACGCTGTGCAATAAGGTTTGCTGGTTTTGTGTTGAATGCTCATCTGCATTTTTAGCAATTACAGAAGCGTCACTGGCGTTATTAGCAATAGCCATAGCCGATTGTGAAAAATTATTAACCGCCATGGCCACACTATCAGTACGTTTTGTTTGGTCATGGTGCATGGCTAATGAAGAATGTGTTTGCGACACCACGCTGGCTATTACGCTATCGAGTTGTTCAGTCGTTAATTTAACGTGTTCTATAGAGTGCTGAATTTTTTCAATAAAAATGTTAAACGAGTGACTAATTTGGCCAAACTCATCATTGCTTTCAACCTTTAAACGTTTGGTTAAATCGCCTTCGCCTTTTGCAATATCTTCTAGTGCATCATTTAGGCGCGCCATAGGTTGCATTAAGTAACGCAGTAAAAATTGCATAAACACAATAATGGCCACAATTCCCACTAACATATAAATAAGCGCGTTAACACCAAAGCGAGACACCTCTGCATAGGCTTGGTTTTTATTAATAACGACACCTAAATACCAGTCAACATTATCTATGCCACGTATTTTAGTAAACGATATCAACCGCGGCTCACCCGCTATATCATATTGTGTAAATTCGCTATTAAGCGCGGTAGGTTGGCCAAATAATTCGGAAGTGTTTTTTAAATTAAGTTCGCTATTAGGATGGCTTAGCACTTGGCCATTTTTATCTACTAAAAAAGCATACCCTAACCCTAAAAAATCAATATCGTTAATTATTTCAGTCACTGTGTGCATGTCTATATCTGCACCCGCTACGCCACTAAAGCGGCCATTGCTTTGAATGGGCACAACTGCAGATATAGTAAGCTCGTTAGTGGTTACATCAATATACGGGGTGGTAAATGCGGTATAGCTTTTATTTTCGACTAACTTATACCAAGGGCGCGAGGTGGCATCAAAATCAGAAGGTAACACAATGCTTTGATCGTTAAGTATAAATAAACCACTTGGTTTACCTATATACGTGTTTTTAAAGCCACCAGCGTATTTAGCAGTATTAAGCTGGGCAAGGGTTAACTGTTTTGGATCACTATTTTGGTGAGTTTGCGCAATCGATTTTACTATGGTGAGTTTGGCATTAAGCCAGCTTGCAATGTTTTGTGAGGTAGATTCTGAATTTTGCTTAAGGACTAAATCGAGCTGCTGTTGCGTTTGGTTACGCATGGCGATGTAATTATTTATAGCAAATAAACCCAGTACAATAACCAGTACCATAGATGCTGCAATAGTCACTTTTGAGGTGAATTTAAGTGAGTTAAGCATGACTGCCCTTTTTTATTTTTTTGTTATTAATTATATTTTTAGCAAAAATTTAAAGGTATGTCGTCGTTAATGAGGTAGATAAGCAGGTTATGTACTTAAAATAAGAATAAAGAACCAGCTCTATTCGGTATATAGTTGTAACAACTCTATTTTTTTAAAAACAACCCCACACTTGGAACGTTCCTATAAAATGGCAATAAAAAAGCGACTGAATACGTATTCAGTCGCTCTTTCATCGGGGGGTATTTACCACTTTTTAGCTAAACGAACCACGTTTAAGCCATACCAAGCAATAAATACATAACATACTAGCGGAACAAAAAAGCTTTGCTGAATATTAACAACATCAGCAATGTAACCTTGTAATAAAGGCACCAAGGCGCCCCCTACTATTGCCAAACACAACCAACCAGAGCCTTTACTGGTTAATGAGCCTAAGCGCTCTATCGCTACAGAAAATATAGTCGGGAACATAATTGAGTTAAATAAACCAATGGCCAGTACCGCGTACAGGGCTACATTGCCTTGCGTAAATATAGTCACAAGTAATAAGGCAATTACCATGCAGGCATTAAATGCCAATGCTTTAGATGGCGCTATTTTTTGTAGCGCAGCAGAGCCAATAAAACGGCCAACCATTGCTCCGCCCCAATAGTAACTGATCAGTGCAGCAGCAGCGTGCTCTTCAAGCCCAGCTATATGTGCTTCACCAAAAAAGTTAACTAAAAAACTACCAATAGCCACTTCACCACCAACATAACAAAATATAGCAAATACGCCCATTGTTAAATGAGGTGCCTGTGTTAGTGAGCGAGTTTCATTAACCGGGTTATTTTCTTCTTTATGGCCTTCTATTTCAGGAAGCTTAATAAAGGCAAATACGATAGCAATAATAAGTAAGGCCGCTGCTAACATTAAATAAGGTACTTTTACAGACTCAGCAGTAGCAGCACTTGCCGCTAATGTACCTGCGGTACCAAAAAACAGGATACCTCCAACATACGGGCCTACGGTTGTCCCTAAGGCATTAAGTGCTTGCGCTAAATTTAGCCTAGATGAGGCGGTTTTTTCTGGCCCTAAAGCAGCAACATACGGGTTTGCAGAAACCTGCAAAACAGTTACACCAGCAGCCAGTACAAATAAAGCACCTAAAAACAACCAGTATTCATGCACCACTACCGCAGGGTAGAACAACATACAGCCAATTGAGGCAACTACTAGGCCGGTTAGTATGCCTTTTTTATAACCTAATTGTTTAACCAAAATTCCAGCTGGAATAGAGACAATAAAATAGGCGCCAAAAAAGCAAAACTGTACGAGCATTGCTTCAAAGTAAGTTAGGTCAAAAACGCCTTTCAGACGAGGGATTAGTACGTCGTTTAAAACGGTAATAAAACCCCATAAAAAAAACAGTGTGGTCATTGCAGTCAGCGGTAACAGGTAATTTTTATTTTGTTGCTCTTTGACCGCAAATGATTGATTGGTATTTATTTCACTCACGTCATTTTCACTCCATTAACAAGTTGAAAATGATTTTACACGTTTGCGACATAATATAAGTACAAAATAATTGGAACGTTACAATTAATCGCATTCATTTAATAAGGCCTGTTTCATCCTTTGGGTTTCGCCGCTATTTTTAAATTTGTATAAAGCTGTATTAATATCTTCTAATACAGTGAGCCAGTTTGGTGTTTTTTTACTTATCGCAAAATATAAAGGGTTATGTTGAATTACCTTGCTTTCTGGCTCTACGGCACTGAGCAAAGCGCGTTTTTCATTTTCCGCTAAAGAGGCATACTTTACAGAGTAAGTTAGCACTTCAGGGTCACCTATAATTAAATCTACACGTCCTGCAGCGAGTAATTTTACAAGTTGTAAATCGTCTACGGCATGAATAATAATAAACTCATTATTATCCATCATAGCATCAAACTCAGGGGTGTTTTGGTACCCTCTTACAACACCAATACGCGAGCCTTTAAGCGACTTTAAATTGCCATTGAACCTGTTGGGCTCGCCTTTGCGTTTTAAAAAACCGATATTGCCGCCCGAAAACGAATTTGAAAGGCCAAGTAATTTTCGACGAGTATGATTTGGTACGTAATCAGAAGGGGCTGTATCTTCAATAAAGTACTCTGGCAATAAAATATCCGCTTTGCCAAGTTCAACGGCTCTAACAGCTCTAGCCCAGGGTACAAATTCAATATAAATATTATAGCCAGCACTGTTAAATGTAGATACCGCAAATTGGTATACCCACCCTTTGTTACAAAGTTTGTTCCCAATGTAAGGCGGCCAATCTTCGGTTACCACATGGATAGTGCCTTTACTGTTAGGCGCGCTAAATAAGTAACCCGATTTATAGCGCTCACCTATTACAGTGTGACGAGTATCATCTTGCATGTAGGTCACAGGAACCTCAGCAAAACAATAAGATGAAAAGAGTATGAGGATTAAAAATAAACGCATAATTAAATTTCATTTACAATATGTTCCTAAAGTGTAGAACTTAGTACATAAAGTAAAAGAAATTTTAATTAAAATTACAGCAGTGGGTGCTTAAGCTTTTACCCACTTCATTTTATTATTGGTATCGCGAGAATTAATAATAGTTGAGTCGCTGCTCTCCACCCCGCCAAGTTTGGCTAAACGGTCGTAAAGTACCACATTGCAGGTGGCCGCAAGATTCATACAACCAATTGTAGGTACGTAAACCACTTCATCGCACCATTTTAAAACCTCTTTTGGTACTGAGCCGTCTTCTGGCCCAAATACATAAAATGCGTTTTCAGGGTGTTTAAAATCAGGTAACGCAGTGGCGCCTTCAATCAGCTCAATAACCACAACCTTTGCGCCTTCAGGTTTTACACTGAGTAGGTTATCAGTGCCCGTAAGCGCAATACGCTCAACAACATTTTTAGTGTCGGTATGAAACTTTTTAGCATTTAAGTAGCGACTACCGGTAAAAAATACTTGTTTAGCGTCATAGCAACCCGCGGCACGTAAAACGCCGCCAACATTTGTAGGGCTTTTAGGATTAATTAAACCTATTACAGCCTTAAGCTCGCTCATTAGTCGCAATCCTTTGTTGGCCACTCAGCAATGTATAAATCAAAGTCATCGAGCTTTACGTCACAGTCTTTTACGGTTTTATCTTTAACAGAAATACCAAGCGCATGCATTTGGGTTTTGTCACCCTGATTTAATAGCGGATGCCAAGAGGCTAAACCTCGCCCCTCGTGGAGACGGCGATAACTACAGCTTTGCGGCATAAAAAAGATATCTTTAAGGTTGGCTTTGGTCAGTTTAACGCAAGAAGGGACCAGCGTTTGGCGGTTTTCGTATTCGCTACAACCACAGGTATTGTTATCAAGGTATTGGCAAACAATGTTGGTGAAAATAAGCTCTTCACCTTCACGTAGTTGATCGGTGGCGGTAAATTCGTCTTCATCTTCACTGTCAATAAAGGTATTTAAACAGCATTTTCCGCAACCATCACAAATCGCTTCCCATTCGTTTTGGTTCATATCGGCTAAGCTTTTTTTAAGCCAAAACTGTGTATTTGCTAACTCTTGATCAAACATAATTTACTCGCGCCCCTAAAGAGCGCGCATTCTAACGTATTGCTACAGCGCGCGCAAAGCCCGTGCCTTTATTTGTACGGGCTTTGCGCATTTTGCTATTTACTGGCAGTAACCCAACGTTTAATTTTTTCCTCTAAAATAGGCATCGGCAAGGCGCCATCAATCAATATTTGCGTATGAAACGCTTTAATATCAAACTTATCACCTAACTCTTTTTTAGAGTAGTCACGTAATTGTTGAATTTTAAATTGGCCCAATTTGTACGACAGTGCTTGGCCAGGCCATGCAATATAACGCTCAACTTCTGCTATCACATCGCTTTTAGCCATTGACGAATTTGCCAGCATGTAATCGATACCTTGCTGTCGAGTCCAGCCTTTTGCATGAAAGCCTGTATCAAGCACTAAGCGCATTGCTCTAAGTTGCTCATCGGCCAAACGCCCGTACCACATATAAGGGTCGGTAAATAAGCCCAGCTCTTTTCCTAGGCTTTCTGCGTACAACGCCCAGCCCTCTGCAAATACCGTGTAGCCGCCAAACTTTCTAAAATCTGGTAGGCCATCTATTTCTTGCTGTAAAGCAATTTGAAAGTGATGGCCTGGCGCGGCTTCGTGTATAGAGAGTGTTTCTAATAAAAATTTTGGCTGCGCTTTTAAGTTATAAGTATTGATGTAAAAAATACCTGGTCGAGAGCCATCAGGTGCCGGCGCTGCATAAGATGCACCCGCTGCAGATTGAGCTCGATAAGGTTCAACCGCTTTTACAACATAAGGGGCTTTAGGCGCAACATCAAACAGTAAAGGGACGCGCGCATCTATTTTTTGTTTTATATCTTCATACGCTGCAATTAATGCCTCTGGCGTATCGTAATAAAATTGGTCCGAATCACGTAAGTGCTGAAAAAATTCATCCAAGGTGCCGTTAAAACCTACCTCGTGTTTTACTTTTTTCATCTGACTTAAAATACGCGAAACTTCACTTAAACCAATATCATGTATTTCATCTGCAGAAAGGCTCAACGTGGTATTTTTTTTAATTTGATATTCATACCAAGCTTTACCATTAGGCAAGTCACTATAACCTACCGTTTCTCGGCTTTGAGGAATGTATTGATTGGCTAAAAAGTCGCTCATACTTTTATATGCAGGCACTAATTGCTGCATAATAAGTGCTTTATATTGCGCCGTTATTTGCTGCTTTTGCTGTGCAGTAAATGAGGCTGGTAAGTTTTTAATTGGCCCCCAAAATAACGAATCCTCTGCATTTTTAACCACATGCGCAGCAAATTGTGGCTGAAGCTTTTTAGCTAATGGTTTTGGTAAGGTAATGCCCGCTTTAATCCCTTTCGCCATCGCGCGCTCTACACTGCTGAGCCACGTAATAAAGCCTTCGCTTCGTTTTATAAAATTATTGTAATCTTCTACGGTATTAAATGGCTGCGCACTTTGTCCCGAGCCAAAACCTGCAAAGGTATTATGCGCTCCCGCCATTTGGTTAATAGGCAGCATATAGCTTGGAAATTGCATTCCCTCTAAATTAAGTGCTAGGTCTCTTTGTAATATTTCATAGCTGAGTAACGCTTGCCCTGTTAATTGCGACTTATCAATAAGTGTTAAACGTTGTTGATACTTTTTGTAAAACGCGGCTTTTTTTGCCCGATTTTTTTGAGTAATAGCGGGGGTAAACTTATCATTAAATTCACTGCGCCCACTATAAGTTGCATTAATAGGTTTAAAGCTGAGTAACTCGTTGTAGTACTGTGCTACAAGTACATCTAATTGCTGCTCATAAGAGAGCTCTGAAACAATAGCTGCAGGTGCGTTTGACGTGTTTAGCTGTGCACTATTGCCAGTGTTATTACTGGTTTGTGTGTTCATACAGCCACTTAAAGCAAACATAACGCCACTGGCAACTAAGGCTAATTTAATTGATTTCATGGTAATCCTTTTTAGTATCGTCAGTCGATTATGCGCATTTAACCTGCGTTAATAAAGAAATTACGATAAGTGGCGATTAACCTATTATATTTACACTTTTATATTAGGTTGTTACATTTCAATTAATTGAACCGCCACCAGAAGAAAAAACAATGAAAAAAAAGCTACTCAGCGCCTCCGTTGCACTTATGTGTTTAGGAAGCTTTAACGCGCAAGCCCTTACTTATATATCTGCTAAAGCAATGGTAGATGTACAAACAGGCGAGGTTATTCAATCGCCGCTGATCACCATTGATAATGGGGTGATCACTGATGTTACACAAAACAAAAAGCCGAGCATGAGCAAAAACGATCAGCATATTGATTTACCCGAGCTCACTTTAATGCCGGGCCTTATGGATATGCATGTACATTTGACCAGCGACCCTACGGTATCTCGAAGTGAGCGTTTAAGTCAGTCGGTACCGCGCATGGCCATTAAAGCCGCGCACTTTGCTAAAAAAACATTGCTTGCAGGTTTTACTACCCTCAGAAATGTAGGAGCCGAGGGCTATAGCGTTATTGCAGTGCGTGATGGTATTAACGCCGGAGATATTGTAGGCCCGCGTATTTGGGCAGCTGGCCCTTCGCTTGGGATCACAGGCGGACATTGCGATAATAACCGTTTACCACCAGAGCTAAAATACACTTCAACAGGGGTAGCCGATGGCCCATGGGCTGCACGTGTAAAAGTACGAGAAAACATAAAGTATGGCGCTAATGCCATTAAGTTTTGCGCCACGGGGGGCGTTTTTTCTAAAGGTACAAAAGTGGGTGTACAGCAGTATTCATTTGAAGAAATGAAAGCCATTGTAGATGAAGCCCACATGCGTGATTTACCTGTAGCCGCTCACGCACATGGCACAAGTGGTATTAAAACAGCTATAAAAGCCGGCGTAGATAGTATTGAACATGCCAGCTTTTTAGATGATGAAGCCATCGCACTTGCTAAAAAACATGGCACGTGGTTATCAATGGACATTTATAATACAGAATACACACTGAGCTTTGGTGAGCAAAATGGGGTAGATGAAGAAAACCTCAATAAAGAACGTCAAGTGTCTAAAAAGCAGCGCGACAGCTTTAACCGCGCAGTAAAAGCCGGTGTAAATATGGTATTTGGTACCGATGCTGCTATTTACCCTCATGGCGATAACGCCAAACAATTTAGCCGTATGGTTAAATTTGGCATGAGCGAACTACAAGCAATACAAGCTGCCACCATTAACAGTGCAAAGCTATTAAAAATGGATAATAAACTGGGTCAGCTAAAATCAGGGTTTGCAGCCGACATTATTGCCGTAAAAGGTAATCCACTTAAAAATATCTCTGTGCTTGAGCGCATTCCTTTTGTTATGAAAGCAGGCGTTGTTTATAAAAAATAGTCATTAATTAATGTATTATTTTACAAAAGCATGAAAGCTTACACTTTCATGCTTTTTTATTAACCGCATTAATTTAACCTTAAATTTACTTTTTAGAACAATAACTCACCTACTACGCAATTAATTTCACTTTTTTAGAATTTTTTATTCACTTAACGAATAATAACTATTATTATTCGCACACTCTATGGAATGCGAATAATTATCAATATGAAAAAGTTCAAATACTCTCTTGTTACACTTGCGTGTTTAAACGCATCATTAGCGGTTGCTGCAACAACGGCTGAAAAAGACATTGAGCGCATCAGCGTTTACGAAAAGCAAAACCAAGTTGTAATGAGCTCAGGCCTTGCAACTAAATCAGACATGTCGTTAATGGAAACACCGGCACCAGTTGTTATTATTGACCGTGAACTTATAGAGTCACAAGGTGTAGATAGCCTACAAGAACTTGTACGTAATGTAAGTGGTTTAACTCAAGCCGGTAATAACTACGGTATAGGCGACAATTTAGTCATTCGTGGTCTTGATGCTAATTACACTTACGATGGTATGTATGGTGGTGCAGGCTTAGGTAATACATTTAACCCAACTCGTTCACTCACTAATGTTGAGTCGGTTGAAGTACTTAAAGGCCCTGCTACCGGTTTATATGGCATAGGTAGTGCTGGTGGTGTTATAAATCTAATTGAAAAAAAGCCTGAGTTTGAAGAAAAACATAAAATATCTGCCGAACTTGGCCAGTGGGATAGTTATTCACTTGCCTTTGATAGCACCAATGCGATTACCGATGACCTAGCGTATCGCGTAATGGCTAAAACAGCCTCAAGCGATGGCTTTCGTGATTTAAAAGAAGACCGCGACGAAATTTATACCTCGCTTAAATACATACTAAGCGACAAGCAAGATATCATGCTCTCTGCTGCCTATATTAAAGACTCAATTGCAGTAGATTCTATTGGCCACCCTATTCGAATTTATAATGCAGAAACCGCCAATGGTTTAACTGCAGGTGAAGTAACTGGCGCAGATTTAGTAAATGACCCATCTGGTAATGGTGTTCAATTAACTGCGGCTCAACAAACACAATTGGCACAGTCGCTTTCATCAACCGATGGCCTTACCCCGTACGATTTTGGTACTAACGGTATTATCTCTCCTATGGCGGATGATAATGAAGGTGAAGAGCTTCGCTTTAAGCTAACCCATAATTACTTTATTACAGATGATTTATTTTTAAATCAGCAGTTACAGTACCGTAACTACACATCAAGCTTTGCTCGTCAAACTGGCGCGTTTAATTACGTGTATTCAACACGCGATGGCATTATAAATAACGACCCGCGTGCCCCGTTAGTTGAAGACGGTGTGCTTTACCCGTTTGCAGCGCGACGCCAAGAATACCGCCAAGTCGAAGCTGATGAAAAGTCATGGCAGTATTTCTTAGATTTACGCTATGACTTTATGTTAGGCGACGTAGATAACGAATTACTGGTTAATGCAAACTACGAAGACAGAGACATTCGCTTTAAACAGTATTCTATTTACGATGCTGACAAAGTTATTTACGACAGCGAAGGAAATGTACTTTACCAAGGCACCCTGCCATATATTTATGATATGCGCTCACCAAATTGGCCAACAGGCAGTTTTGATGACTACGACCCACTAAAAACCAGTGACTACAATAAAAAAGTACAAGCGTGGGGCTTAGGTATTCAGCACGTAGGCTACATTACTGAGCAGCTTACAACTCGAGTTGGTGTTGCTTATAATCGCATTAAGCAAACATATGAGCACTATGGTGTAGATGAGCGTTATAGCTCAAGCCGCGCTGAGCCAACGCCTGAAGCAAACACATCAGACAGTGGCTTAACTTATAACTTAGGCGCAACCTATCAACCTACTGAAAACTTTTCCGTGTTTATTAACCACGCTAAAGGCCGTACTGCCTACAGTGTATTAGGCTCAGTAGCAGGTACGGAGGCCGACCGTGAAGACTCTGAGTCTATCAGTAACGATTTAGGCTTTAGATTTAAAGCATTTGATGATCAGCTTTTAGCATCACTGGTGGTATTTGAAAGCGCGCGTACAAACCTTGAATACACAAACCCACTTTATGAAGCCGGTGTGTCTGGGCCTGATGTAGTAGAGAGCTACTACGATGGTGAAGAGCAAACCAAAGGCGTTGAACTCGATTTAAATGCGCACTTAAACGAGCAATGGAAAGTAAATGTAAACGGCGTATACCAAGATGCCCGCGATAAATCTAATCCAAATAGCAGCAGTTACGATACGCGCCAAAAAGGCGTACCGTATGTAACGGCAAGTACGTGGGTTACCTACTACGCCGATATGTTTAACCTACCTGAGGCTGTTAATGTAAGTGGCGGTATTACTTTTGTTGATAACAGAAGCACTAACTCAAGCTCATTTAGTATTCCTGATGGCTATGTACCAAGCTACACGGTGTACGACGCAGCAGTTTCGTACACCACCGATAAGTGGCACATGCAGCTTAATTTAAACAATTTGTTTAATAAAAAGTACTACTCTAAAGCCATGTTTTTAGGTGGTATGCCAGGCGAAGAGCGTAATGCAAAACTAAGTTTTAGCTACACACTTTAACCCTGCCTAAGCAATTAATTTACTCCTACTAAAAGTAGGAGTAAATTAAACTTAATCTTGATTTAATACTCTACAAAAGATACCAGGCTAAACGTTGCTATAATTTATAAGCGTGCTAGCATTACTTTCTGAATTTACTGAAACTTAAAAAGCTATGAGTCTATCTGAAAAAAACTTAGCCTTTGTTATGCACTGTGGTGAAATGGGCAGCCGTTGGGGTTTCAATCGTACGATTGGCCAAATGTGCGGTTTACTGATCATCACCAAAGAGCCCATGACCGCAAATGAGATTGCCGATGCGCTAAGTATCTCGCGTGGCAATGTAAGCATGGGAATTAAAGAGCTCCAGTCATGGCAATTAATTAAAGTGCATCATATCCCTGGTGATCGTAAAGAATATTACGCCCCAGCGGGTGAAATTTGGGATATGGCTAATCGCGTATTTGAAGAACGTAAAAAGCGTGAAATAGACCCTACCCTAAGTTTGCTACGTGATAACCTTTTAGACGAAGCAAACAACGAAGAAGAGCGCTATGCACAAAAGCAAATGGGCGAAATCCACAACCTACTCGAAACGGTTACTAAGTGGTCTTCAGAGTTACAACGCTTAAGCCCAGAGCAACTTAATAAGTTAATGAAGCTTGGTTCAGGAATTGGCAAGGTTATCGATTTAAAAGATAAAATATTTAAAAAAGAACATGATTAAACAAATAAAAAAAGCCGCATAGCGGCTTTTTTTTATTATACAACTGCGTATAAATTATATTTTTGGATAACCAATTCTATCTGATAGATAGCCCACGCTGGTAGCAAAGTAATATGAGCGGTTCCAGTGCATAAACACTTTGTAATTATCGTACGCTAAGTACATACGCCCATTAATGTCATCGGGCATTACCAGTGCAGCGCGTACATCAACATTAGGTAAGTCAGAGCCGTCAGCTTTGCGTACACCCAGAGCTTGCCAGTCTGCAAGCGAGCGCTCTGAGTCGTTCCAATATTCTAACCATTGCTTACGTGTTTTAGTGCCGCGTTTTAGCACGTATTTACTGTCAAAATTTTCAGGTAATTTTACCTGGCGACCCCAAGTTAGTGAGTCATTCCAACCTTCTTGTTTTAAATAATTGGCAATCGATGCAAATGCATCCTCTTTTGTGGTCCAAATATCTTTACGGCCGTCGTTATTGTAATCAACAGCGTAGGCGTTAAAAGAGGTAGGCATAAACTGAGTTTGGCCCATTGCTCCAGCCCAAGAGCCTTTAAATTTATCAAGCGTAATATGGCCTGACTTTAAAATATCTAATGCTGCCCAAAGCTGGCGCTTATAAAGTGCTTCACGACGACCATCAAAGGCAAGCGTCACTAGCGATGAAATAACATTATGGCCACCTTGTATTGTGCCAAAGTTACTTTCAAGACCCCATAATGCCACTATAAAGCGTGCTTGTACGCCAAACTCTTTTGCAACTTGTTCAAGTACATCTTTATTTTCTGCGTAGAGTTTACGTGCACGATCAATTTTCCATTGCGGTACACGTTTTGGTAAGTAGGTTTCGAGGGTTTCTTTAACCTCTGGCTGGTTTTTATCAGCCGATACTACTTTTTCTTTGTATGAGGCAGTCGCAAATGCATCGTCTATTAACTTGCTATCGTACCCTTTAGCAATGGCCTCTTGTTTTAAATCACTTAAATAAGTTTGAAATTCGGCCTGCGTTTTAGCAACTACAGAGCCACTTAAACACACTGAGCATAAAATTACGGCTAACTTTTTAATCACTATCAACTCCGTTTTCTTTTCGTAATTGGCTAAGTAAATTTTCTTCCGGCGGTGGAATTTGCAAATAGTAACCCTTGTCTGGGTCAGCTAACGCTGCTTTTACTGTTTCAAGGTCGGCACCGCCTAAATGATCACGCTTTGCTAAATTGATAATCATTACATAAATAGGTTGACCAAACATAGCCAGTAAAGGTTCAGGCACTTTACTAAAATCATCTCTTTTTTCAACAAATAAGAAGGTATCCGCTTTTTTCTTACTTTTATATACCGCAGTGAGCATAATGGCCCTATTTAATCTTGCTTAACATTGCCGCACACTATAACATGAGAGTAATAATAAGTTAGAAAAATTAGATTAGAAATTTCATTAAAGGCCTTATTCAGCCTACGTTTATCTAAAATTAATTTCTAATCAGACAAATCAATTGAGCGTGTATGTCGGAACAAATTTTTGAGCTAAAAGGGAACCTTTTCACGTTGTCAGTATTGCATCTTTATAGCACTGATATCGCCCTTCTAGCAGAACAGTTGTATGTAAAAATAGCCCAAGCTCCTCGTTTTTTTGAAGGAGCGCCTATTGTTGTTAATTTAGAAGAAATTAAAAACAGCTCACTTGATTTTGTACATTTAAAATCTCTCATTGAGCGTATGAGCTTTAATGCTGTAGGTGTTTGTAATGGCTCAGATGAGCAACACACGCAAGCTAAAGCCGCTGGCCTTTCTGTACTAAATTACTCGCAAGATGCTAAAAGTGCACCCGTTAAACAAGAGGCGCCTAATACCTCTATTGTTGAAAAAAACGTGTACTTACCTGCGCAAGTAATTAATGGCACGGTACGCTCAGGGCAGCAAGTTTATGCAAAAGACAGAGACTTAATTGTACTTGGTGCAGTTAGCCATGGTGCAGAAGTAATAGCCGATGGTAATGTGCATATTTATGGCACCTTACGCGGGCGTGCAATTGCAGGTGCAAAAGGGATTAAAGACGCCTGCATTTATTGCCAAAAGCTCGAAGCCGAATTGGTTTCAATTGATGGCAATTACTGGATCAGCGACTCATTACAAGGTGAGCACTGGGGCAATGCAGTACAAATACAACAAAAAAACGAATCATTAGAAATTTCAGCTTTGGTTAAAGGATAAATCTCATGGCAAAAGTAATTGTCGTTACCTCTGGTAAAGGCGGTGTTGGTAAAACAACATCAAGTGCTGCAATAGGCACCGGTTTAGCTTTAAAAGGCTATAAAACAGTTATTATCGATTTTGATATTGGCTTACGTAATCTAGATTTAATTATGGGGTGTGAGCGCCGCGTAGTATACGATTTTGTAAACGTAATAAACGGCGAAGCCAACCTAAATCAAGCGCTTATTAAAGATAAACGCGTTGAAAAATTATTTTTACTACCCGCATCACAAACACGTGATAAAGACGCCCTTACCCGCGAAGGCGTAGAGCGCGTTTTAAACGAACTAAAAGAAGACTTTGACTACATTGTGTGTGATTCACCTGCAGGTATTGAAGCCGGCGCAATGATGGCGATGTACTTTGCTGATGAAGCAATTGTAACAACAAACCCTGAAGTATCTTCGGTTCGAGATTCAGACAGAATTTTAGGTATTTTACACAGCAAATCGAAACGTGCTGAAGAAGGCCTAGAAAATATTAAAGAACACCTATTATTAACACGCTACAACCCTGAGCGAGTTGAAAAAGGTGAAATGTTATCGGTAGAAGATGTTAAAGATATTCTGTCGATTCCTTTACTTGGTGTTATTCCTGAGTCGCAAGCGGTATTAAGTGCGTCTAATTCAGGCCAACCAGTAATACTTGATGGTGATTCAGATGCAGGGCAAGCATACGCTGATGCAATCAATCGCTTACTCGGTGAAACAGTCGATTTTCGCTTCTTAGATGTTGAGAAAAAAGGCTTATTTAAACGGATTTTTGGAGGTTAATGTGTCTTTACTTGACTACTTCCGCTCAGAAAAGAAAAATAGCGCGTCATTAGCAAAAGAGCGATTGCAGATCATTGTCGCGCACGAGCGTTCGCAACGCGGAACACCGGATTACTTACCACAATTAAAACAAGATATTTTAGATGTGATCCGTAAGTACGTAAATGTAAACACTGATGCAGTGCAGGTACAGTTTGATCAAAACGAAGATGATTTAGCGGTACTTGAACTCAACGTGACATTACCTGACGAAGAAAAAAAGTAGCACAACTAAAAGCGGCATTTTAAATGCCGCTTTTTGCTTTGCACACTCACTACACGTATGTGGTGCATTGTGTTGTGTTTTAAATTTAAAAGTTTACACGTAAACCAAGTAAAAACTCATGGCTTGCTGCACTGTCAATTTTAAAGCCATCGGTAAATGCATCTTGCCCCGTTTGCACATCACCAAATTCAATGTATTGATACTCAGTGTATAACGACATAGTTTTAGTTATTTGATAGTTAACCCCTGCACCAATATTCCATGTAAATTCGGTTGAATCGTCATCAGCATACGCATCGTAATAGCCATCAACATTTCCATCGAATGCGTCAAAGGCGCTAATGCCTGCACCACCTAATTTGCAGAATAGCTGTTATCAGCAACCCCTAACCCCGCTTTAATATAAGGCGTAAACGCGGTGCTGTTATCAAAATCGTAAAAGCCTTCAATTGTATAAGTGGTGGTCTTTAAATCCCCCTTTAATACATACTACTCACCTTCACGTGCACCCACGCCAACTTTTGTATCGCTATAGTCAGTATCATGATAGCTAATACGCGCCTCTACTCTAAATTGAGGATTGAACTGATAACCTAAACCAATACTGCCTACACTGCCCTCACCGGCATCAAATTCAGATGGAAAATCGGCATCTTCGGCAATATTGTTACCAATGGCTTGAGAGTCATTTGCTTGCGAACTATAGCCTACATGTGCAGTTCCATAAAACCCCTCTGCACTAGCTAAAGTAGGCGCGGTACACGCTAAAGCAATTGCTGCAACTATAGTTTTTTGTAATGTGTTCATTGTCATTCCTGATCTTTTTAACAACCAAATTATTGGGCTGTAAGGCTAATGTTTAATTCGCAGCTAATATAACTTTTAGATACACAAGCGAATAGATACAATAACGGCACAATACAATTCCGACTTTCAGAACAATGATTAACTATTTACGACACATGGCTATTTTTGCCAAAGTGGTTGCTGGCGGTTCATTTCGTATTGCAGCTAAGGAGCTTGGCATAGCACCTTCACGTGTTAGCCATAGTGTTTCTGACTTAGAACAGTTTTTAGGCGTCACTTTATTACATAGAACAACCCGTAAATTGTCGCTTACCCCTGAAGGTGAAAAATTTTACGCCCACGTAGAAAACATAACAAAACACGCAGAGGCAGGTTTGAACGAAATTAACTCTGTGGGTGATGAGCCTATAGGGTCTTTAAAAATATCGCTACCCGCCTTTTTAGCAAGCTCCGAAATTTTAGCCGCGATAGCAGAATTTGTGCAAACCTACCCAAAAGTGAACTTGTCTCTTAATTACACAGACCAAGTAATAAATATAATGGATGAAGGACTCGATTTAAGTATTCGAGTTGGCTGGCTAGAAGACAGCTCACTCATGGCGCGTAAAATTGGAGAGAGTAAACGCTTTTTAGTTGCCTCAAGTAAGTACGCGAGTAAGCATCAACCCCCTACGCACCCAAACGATTTAAAACAGTGGGATTGGGTTCATTTTAGTATGCGCGGCAGCACTGTAGATTTTACATCCCCAAATGGCGAAGTGGTGTGTATTTGTGAAAAGTCGCGCGTAAATGTAAATAGTGCGCTTGCAATAAGTCACTTTGTATCTGAAAACTTGGGCCTTGGCATATTGCCCAAAAACCTAGTAAAAAAACAATTAGCACGAGAAGAGTTCATTCACATTTTACCTAACTGGCAACTCAAGCCGCTTGGTTACTATGCGGTATGGCCAAATAATGCACGCAGAGAAAACCTAACACTATTATTAGTGCGCTTTTTAGCTAAGCGCGGTTTAATAACCGCAGAGGATTAAGCAAGTACCCCTTAAGTGAATATGTTATTATGGGCCCATTACTTTGCTTTATGCCTGCTATTACTTTGCTATGTTAAATCACGCTTCTTGTTTTACTTTATTTGATTGCTCTGTAGATTCTATAGCGCTTCCAGATAAATTTACGTTTCCGTTTTACTACCAGCCTCATCCGTTATCTGTTTTAGCCGCAACACAATTGCAGCAGCAACTTGAAACGCATTTACCGTATAACGAAAATGACAGCAGTAATACAGCAACGAATGATGGCAAAATGTTTGGTGTACTGGTTGTACAAAACCAGCAACAACAACTTGGCTTTTTAGCGGCGTATTCAGGCCAGCTTGAAAATTTAAATACCGATATAAAATGCGTGCCTAATGTATCTACAATGGCACTGGAAGATGTGAGTTATTTAAAAGAAAGTAAAATAATTAACGACATAAATGCGCAAATACATGCCCTAGAAAATGCAAGTACATTGAATAAATTAACAGCGTCATTAAATGCGGATAAAGCCGCGTTTGATCAGCAGTTACACGCTCAACAAAGCGTAATGCAAGCCAATAGAAAAGCACGTAAAAAGGCGCGCAGTGCACTTGAAATTGAGCAAAGCCAAGCGATAACGCCTGAGCAACAAGCAAACTTGAATGAATTGGCCAAACAAAGCATAGAAGATAAAAAACACTATCAAAGCATAAAAGATCACTGGCACGATAAAATAACTCAGCAAGAGCAGGCGCTTAATGCCCTACACGACGAAATAAAACAGTTAAAAAAACGACGTAAGGTTTTATCTAAAAACCTACAAAAGCAAGTGTTTGCACAGTACCAGTTTTTAAATGCAGAGCATGAAGTTAAAGATCTCAATGCCATATTTGCAGCATTGCCAGAGCATACTCCGCCATCAGGTGCTGGAGATTGCGCTGCGCCCAAGCTATTACAATACGCTTACCTTAATAATTTAAAGCCAGTGGCTATGGCTGAGTTTTGGTGGGGGGCCGCACCTAAATCGGCAATACGCCAACATAAAAACTATTACCCTTCTTGCTACAGTAAGTGCCAACCTATTTTATCGCACATGTTAAAAGGCCTCAGCATAGAAGATAACCCGCTACTCGTTAACCCTGCTGAAGGTAAAACGCTGCCGATTGTCTATCAAGACGATGATATTGTTATTATAAACAAGCCCAGCGAGTTTTTATCTGTACCAGGTGTCAATATTGAAGATTCTGTGTATTTACGTATTCAAACGCAATTTCCGCACGCTACAGGCCCGTTAATTGTGCACAGACTAGATATGTCTACATCAGGTTTATTAGTGGTGGCGCTCAATAAACGAGCCCACAAAGCACTACAAAAGCAATTTATTGCCCGCACCATTGATAAACGTTACATTGCGCTGGTTGATGGTATTGTGCCCAAGGACAGTGGCAAGATAGAGCTGCCCTTGAGACTTGATTTTGACGATAAGCCACGCCAGCTTGTTTGTTATAAAAACGGCAAACCCGCACTTACTACATGGCAGGTGCTTGAACGTAAAAACAATATTACACGCCTACAGCTCTACCCTAAAACGGGCCGCACTCACCAATTAAGGGTACACTGCGCTCATCACTTAGGGCTGAATATGCCTATTATTGGTGACACACATTACGGTAAAAAAGCCAACAGGTTACACTTACATGCCGAGTATTTGGCGCTAGATCACCCCATTACACATAAGCGTTTAACGTTCAGCGTAGCGCCCGATTTTTAATACCAATTCGCATAATTAAGTGATCTATTTTGAGGATGGAAAAACGTGTTGATAGCAAGGCAAAAAAATCGCTAGAATTTTTTAACGCAGATAGCGACACGTTTAGCCCCTAAAAATGATTAAATATTATTGCGAATTGGTATAACATAGCCTGTTAGCTTAAAAAGTGGGTTTAATTATCCCACTCTTTAAGAGCGTCTTTAACAAAACTATAGCGCCAAGAATTAAGTAAATCAGGTTTAATATGAGTTAGCTTTTGCTCATCGGTGAGTTTCCAATTCCAGCTAATAAGCTGATTAATTTGCTTTTTAGAGGCCATTACATCCTCTGGTATACCCTGCTCTTTTGCCACTTTAGTGATTTTTTGCTTAATATCTTTAGCTACTTTTTTATAAGACGGAAAATCAATTAAACGCTTAAGCACTGGCGGATGCTCATCAACCGGGAGTACTTTGGCCTTTTCAATACACTTTAGTATTTCGACTCCAGAGCGGTTTACTTCCATTGACTCAACACCCGGAATTTGTCTTAGCGTATTTAAACTCGAAGGCCCACGTTTAGCAATTTCCGTCATATTGTGCTCTTTAAGCACAAAGTTAAGCGCTAAATTTTTACGAATAGCTTTATTACGACGCCATACAGCTAATTCTTTTAATACTGCGAGCTCGTGCGGTTTTAGTTGCCATGCGTTTTTTATATCTTTGTAAAGCAGCTCATCTGGGGTTTGAAAGGCGCGTTTATTTGCAATTAACTCGCTCTCATTTATGACAATATCAAATAACTCAGCTTTATTTATACGCTCAATTATTAGTTCAAAACAAGGAAGTAAATGAAACGTATCAGCGGCTGCATAATCGAGCTGCTTTTTAGTTAATGGGCGCTGTAGCCAATTAGTTCGCGATTCACTTTTGTCTATTTCTATGCCTAATAGCTCTTTTACCATTAGCGCAAAGCCCATACAGTTGCCTTCGCCTAAAAGCTGAAGAGCAAATTGTGTATCAAACAATGGAGCGGGTACAAAGCCTGCATATTTTTGAAATACTTCAATATCTTCTGAGGGTGAATGCAACACTTTCAGTACTGATGGATCTTGTAATATTTGCCAAAATTCAAATAACGAGAGTTCGGCAAGTGGATCTATAAGGGCAAGATGCTCGCCATCATATACTTGAATAAGTGCAACTTCAGGGTACAAAGTACGGCGGCGCATAAACTCTGTGTCTATGGCTAAAATAGGCTTGTTTTTTATTTGCTCAACAAAGGTGTTGAGTTGATTTTGTGTTTCGATCAATTGGTATTGCACTTAATCTCCTACAATAAAAAAGCCGGCTAATGCCGGCTTTTTTATAGTTTACTAATCTTTTAGGGCTCTTCTGAGAATTTTACCTACATTTGTTTTAGGTAACTCATCCTTAAACTCAACGAGTTTAGGCACCTTATAGTTAGTTAAATTATCACGACAGTGATTTATTATATCTTTTTCAGTTAAAGAAGGGTCTTTTTTAACAACAAAAACTTTAACTTGTTCGCCACTTACATCGTGCGGAATACCAATAGCCGCTACTTCTAGTACGCCGTCGTGCATGGCAACCACTTCTTCTATCTCATTTGGGAACACATTAAAGCCCGATACAATGATCATGTCTTTTTTGCGATCAACAATATAGAAGAAGCCTTCATCGTCGTATGTGGCAATATCGCCGGTAGCAAACCAGCCATCTTGCAAACATTCTGCAGTTGCATCTGGGCGGTTATAGTAACCTAGCATAACTTGTGGGCCTTTAACCCATAGCTCACCGGGTTCACCTTTTGCCGCTTCTTCTCCGTTTTCAAGCATTAGCTTAATTTCGGTATTAGGAGCAGGTAAACCAATAGAGCCATTATAAGCTTCTAAATCGTACGGGCTTACAGTTACAAGCGGTGCACACTCAGTTAAACCGTAACCTTCCATTAATTTAGAATTAGTCACTTTTTGCCATTTTTCAGCTACAGGACGTTGTACCGCCATACCGCCACCTAATGACATTTTTAAATGACTAAAATCAAGCTCTGCAAACCCTGGTGTATTAAGTAGCCCGTTAAACAGGGTATTTACACCGGTAATAGCAGTAAATTTATGCTGATTAAGCTCTTTAACAAATGCTGGCATATCACGTGGGTTTGTAATTAATACATTCAAACCACCGTATTTCATAAACGTTAAGCAGTTAGCCGTTAACGCAAATATATGGTAAAGCGGTAATGCAGTAACAACAACTTCAGTACCACGGTCTAATACTTTATCTAAACAGCCCGATACTTGCTCAAGGTTACCAACCATGTTGCCATGACTTAACATCGCCCCTTTAGATACGCCGGTTGTACCACCTGTGTATTGTAAAAAGGCCAGATCAGATAAGCTCATTTCTGGGCGCGTATACTTTGCAGGGTCACCTGCTAGCACATCTGAAAACTTAATTGTATTTGGTAGGCTGTAGCTAGGTACCATTTTTTTTATGTATTTAACCACAAAATTAACGATATGCTTTTTAATACCACCCACCATGTCGCCCACTTGGGTAACAACAATGTGTTTTACATCCGTTTTTGCAAGTGCTTTTTCAAGCGTGTCTGCAAAGTTAGCCAATATAAAAATAGCTGACGCGTCAGAGTCTTTTAATTGATGCTCAAGCTCTCGTACTGTGTAAAGTGGGTTTACGTTAACCACCACACAACCTGCACGTAAAATACCTAAAATAGCGATAGGCGTTTGTAACAAGTTAGGCATCATTACGGCAACTTTGTCGCCTTTTTTAAGACCTAAATCATTTTGAATATACGAGGCAACACGTTGTGTCGCTGTATCTATTTCATCATACGATAATGTTTTACCCATATTCGTAAATGCAGGTAAATCTTTGTAATCGGTAAAACTTTTTTCGAACACTTCGAGTAACGAGTTGTAATGCTCAGGATCGATTGTTTCAGGCATACCTTCTGGGTAGCGCTTAAGCCAGATTTTTTCCACTCTTAGCCCCTGTTTATAATTATATTTTTATTAACCTTAATCTAAGTAAGGCACTTTAACAATTGAGCAAATACTCTAATGCAGGAATAATCCCACATTTGGCGCTAATTTACAATTAACATGCACCATTTTGCAGCATAAAGGCTTGAATATGCTCAAAACATAACCCACTGCTTTGCATATGGCAATGATGCCCGCCATCTACATTAATTACCTTCAAGTTGTTGTAATAGCTAATATACTTGGCCAAATTTTGTTTTACAAACGAATAACCTTGGTTACCTAAAATTAATTGGCTTGGTGCAATTAATTGTTTTATTGCACCAATACATTGCGCTTCATCAAACCTAAAACCTGAGTGATTTTTAAGCTTAGGGTCTGTTGTTAACTCATACCCTAGTTCACTTTGCTTAATATTACGACTCATCAATAAGGTGATCAGTTCGTTATTTAAATCTGTTGTATTTGCACGCGCTTCGATAATCGCTGATTGCGATTTATAAACGCGCTTTTTTTTATTGTAGGCGCGCTCTCTGTTCAGTATCGCCCCTTTTAATTGCTCACATACTTCATCACTGGGGGTTGTAACACAGCCAATCCCTTCAATAAAGGTAACTGAATACACATACTCACTAAAACAACTTGCAAATAAACCTGCCACCATTGCGCCCATTGAATGACCGACTAAATGTACCTTTTTTGCCCCTAAGCTCTTTATAAGTTGGTACACATCGTCAATATAATCAACAAAATAATAATGAGCGTCCTGTGCACGCCAATCAGATAGCCCATGCCCAACAAAGTCAACACAATACCAAGTATGCTGCGGATTAACCTGATCCAACATAGGTGTAAAACTATTACTGTTATCTAGCCACCCATGCAAGGCTATAACCAGCTCATCGCCAGTGCCTTTTTGTAAGCCTCGCAATGTTATATTTCTTGTTTTTATTTCAAATGGCTGCAACAGACACCTCTTTTTAACGTGCGACATTATTTATAACATACTAGTTGTCAGACCTCTAATACCAAAAGTTTTTATATTTTTTATACTTATAAAGACCACTTGAATTTTAAGGTTAACTTTTGAGTTTCAATTATGTATTTAATTTCAATAACTTAAACTGTTTTAAGTTTCATTAATTCAATAAATAATTACAAACAGAGCTCAAATACTCTTCAGGTAAGTAATGTATACCACTATATTCAGTACACTATAATTAACATAACCTAAAAAAATGGCTGTATTGTTTTAGTGACAATTAGCTAAACCTGTTTATATACTTTGCTTTTTATTCTTACTTCATTTCATTATTATACGCGTGCGTATTGAACTTTGTGGATTGAAACTTGTTCAATCTACGGGCGGTTAAATCCTGGTACGAGGTTTGTAACCTTGTGGGCTGAGTAACAACCTAGCAAAAAACTTAATCGCCTTAGAAAGAATTTTTGGGCAGCGCATGTTTGGTATTTATGCTGCAAATTCAACACGCCGTAACCATATACAATTGTGGTGCTATTTAAACAGCACATTCATAGGGATAAAAATGAAAAACCAACTTAGCTTATTAGCGCTTTTATGTGCATCTACCAGTGTTTATGCAAGCGATGCACCTAAAAATGTAATTTATATGATTGGTGACGGAATGGGTCCTGCCTATACAACCGCTTATCGTTATTTTAAAGATGATCCAACCACCAAGCAGATTGAAACAACCGTATTTGATACTATTTTAACAGGCATGGCGCGTACTTACCCTGACGATCACACTTATGTTACCGACAGTGCTGCAGGTGCAACCGCACTGAGTAGCGGCCACAAAAGTTATAATGGTGCTATTGCAGTCGATACAGACAAAAAGCCCGTTAAAACCATGCTAGAAATAGCAAAAGAACGCGGTATGACAACAGCATTAGTCGCTACCTCGCAAATTAACCATGCCACCCCAGCAAGTTTTGCTACACATAACGAATCACGTCGAAATTACGATGCCATTGCTAATGAGTACATAGATAACAAAATTGCCGGTAAACTCCCTGTTGATTTAATGCTAGGCGGCGGTACGCAGTATTTTATTAGAGAAGACCGTAACCTCGTTGATGAATTTAAAGCAGCTGGTTATCAATATAGCGATGATATAAAAAACCTTGGTCAGATCACACAAGTACCGGCACTTGGCTTATACGCCCCAATGGGCCTGCCGTTTGCGCTTGATGCTAATTCAAACCACTTAACGCAACTAACAGCTAAAGCATTTGATTTACTCGACGGCCAAAATAAAGACGGCTTTTTTGTCATGATTGAAGGCAGCCAAATTGATTGGTGTGGACATGCTAACGATGTAGCCTGTGCCATGGCCGAAATGGATGACTTTGCTCAGTCGATTGAAAAAGCAAAAGCCTATATTGATAAAAACCCTGATACTTTATTAGTGGTTACTGCAGATCATTCAACTGGTGGGTTAACCCTCGGTGCGCACGGGCAATATAAGTGGGATACAGAAGTTATTAAAGGCGTTAAAGCAACAGCCGTTGAGCTGACAAAGCAATTACTCGCTGCTGATGACCTAGAGCCTATTTGGCGCGCCAACACAGGTATTGAATATACACCGGCTAATAAAGTAAAACTTGAACAAGCGAAAAAAATGGGCGAAACAGCGCTTAATTTAGCCATTAAAAGTATTATTAGTGACGCCAGCTTTACTGGTTGGACAACAGGCGGACACACCGCTGTAGATGTACAAGTATTTGCCTACGGTAAAGGCAGTGAACACTTTAACGGTGCTCAAAATAATACAGATATTGCCGATAAACTAATTGGCTTTATTAAACAGTAGCCATAAGCTTACGCAAAAAGCCCGAACCTGTGTTCGGGCTTTTTATTTTTTACTGTTACTGGGGCTAAGCGTATATATCGACGCCTATTAAATCTTGTACTTCGGCGCGACGCTCTAAATTTGCAAATTCAGTATATGTTGAAATTGCTTTACTCACCGTTGGGCTTGGTTGGTCATAAATAGTTTGGCTGTACTTTGCGTTACTAGTGTTTTGACTAAAGTATTGATTAGCAAGCTCTACACCCGCTTTACTAGTTTTTACATAATCTGTGTTTGTTTTTTGACTGGCGCTATCATCCGCTAAACCTTGTGGTTTAGAGGGTAAAATTTTTGTAGAGGTAACCTTTGCAGGAATATCTCCAGTAAAAAAACCAGCGCCAATTGGCAAAGTCATAGATAACTTCCAACAATAAACATATTAAAAATTATGATTTAAAAACACCCAATTTGCAACTCTTGTGCTTATTCGCGACCCGGTAGTTTTTTCCATGTTACTGTATCGCGCACATATTTAGGTTGCGCATCACTTGCTTTAACAACCTCGCCCTTTAAAAAGGCCGTGTCTACATGGCTAAGCATATAGCGAGCATCTGGCAAAGTAATGGCTGTATTTATGGTTATATTGCTAACGTTTTTAAGTGCATCAGGGTAACTTTTAAATCCCGTGCCAACGGCAATCGCGTGTAACTCTTCACTGCTTATGTGCTCTTTGCTTAATAAATCAGGTTTTATAACACACTCTTCATTTACTAACTCCATGCGTGCGTTATTTACTCGGTATTGGGCAAAATAAATTTCTCCCATACGCGCATCTATAGCTGAATACACTACTGGTGCCTGCGTTTGTTCGTACGCTTGCTGGGCCATAATTGCCAAGGTTGATACGCCCACTAATGGTAAATTGGCTGAATAAGCTAACCCTTGTGCAATAGCAACACTAATGCGTACACCGGTAAAGCTACCTGGCCCTTGGCCAAAGCCAATAACGTCTAAGTCTTTTAATTTACACTGTGCTTTATTAAGAAGCTCATCAACTAAAGGGAGTATTTTTTGACTATGTTGCTGTGGGCATTCTTCAAAATGATGAAATGTTTGGCCCTCAAAGTGTAAAACTAAAGATAACGCTTCGGTTGAGGCGTCTAGGGCAAGAATATTACTTTTAATCATTTTAGTACTCTAGTTAATGTGTTTTAAAAATGTGTTTGCATCTTCTAAGCTTCGCGTGCGGCGCATCGGCGGTAAGCTTTTTAAAAATACTTGGCCATATTGGCGCGTTACTAATCGGTTGTCGCAAATAACCAGCACGCCTTTATCTTTGTTATCTCGTATTAAACGCCCCACGCCCTGCTTGAGCGCTATAACAGCTTGCGGTAACTGTATATGAGCAAACGGGTCTTTGCCTTGCATTTGGCAATCTTGCATTTTGGCTTGCAGTAATGGGTCATCCGGTGCTGCAAAAGGTAACTTGTCAATAATAACACAGCTTAGCGTGCTACCACGTACATCAACCCCTTCCCAGAACGAGGCAGTGCCTAACAATACCGCATTACCATGGCGCGTAAATTTTTCCAGTATTATACGCTTAGACATTTGCCCTTGCATATAAACTGGGTAGTCCATTTGTGTGGTTAACCCCTCAGCCACCAAATGCATCATTCGGTAACTTGTAAACAGCACAAAGCAACGCCCTTTAGCCGATTTAATCAGCTCTAGGGTTAATTTTATAATTGCATGAGGCATGTTCTCTGCGTGCGATTCAGGCAAATATCGTGGTAAGCATAAAAGCGCCTGATTAGGATAATCAAAGGGGCTATCAACCATCATACTTTGCGCAGGAGTAATACCTAAGCTTGCATTAAAGTGATCGAGCTTATTATCAACCGATAACGTGGCTGAGGTAAATACAAACCCTGCGCCGGCGTCTTTCATCATTTGAGCAAATTTAGCAGAGACATTAAGGGGCGTAATATTAACCGTTAAATAGCGCCGCGTGGTTTCGTACCAATAGCTAAAGCCCGTTTGTGCGGTATCAAAAACACGCTCTAACTGACCTTTAAACGCTAATGTACGCTCAAACGGATGCTCTATTTTATCACTTCGCTCTAGGCACAGTTTTAATACCTGATAAACAAAGTCTAAATCGCTAATTACCCGATGCAGCGCTGCGCAAATTAATTTATCACTGAGCTTTTCGCGCCAATCTCCTCGGCTACCATCTACACCAAACTGTAAACGTAAATCAGCCACACTGGTTTCTAGCTTATTAAGGCTTTTTCCAAGTTGCAGCATATCGGGAATTTCTGCACGGTAAATAGCGCGTAAATCGTTAATTAAATCCACCAGCTTTTTAGTGCTAATACTTTCACCAAAGTAGTCACTGGCAATTTCGCTAAGCTGGTGTGCTTCGTCAAAAATATAAGCGTCGGCAGTAGGCATAAGTTCGGCAAAACCGGAGTCTTTTACTGCCATATCAGCAAAAAATAAATGATGGTTTATAACCACTACATCCGCTTCGGCTGCATTTAAACGCGCTTTGCGTATATAACATGATTGAAAGTCTGGACACTCTTTGCCTAAACAATTATCGGCTGTCGAATTAACATAGGGCAGTACCTTGGCGTCTTCTTCAATACCAATACAATCGGCTAAATCACCCGAGTGTGTTTCACTGGCAAATTTTGCAACCATAGCAAGTTGATGCATTACATCAGGATCGTCTGTTGGTACATGGGCTACATGTTGGTTTAGCCTATAAGTACACAGATAATTAGCGCGCCCTTTTAACAATGCGGTTTTTTTAGATGCATTAAGTGCTTTTACTAGCTGAGGTAAATCGCGGTGGTATAACTGCTCTTGCAAGGCCTTAGAGCCTGTTGAGATAATTGTTTTACCCTTAGATTTAAGGGCAGGCGCTAAATAGGCAAACGTTTTACCTGTACCAGTCCCCGCTTCAACCACTAACTGCGTGCTATTTTTTAATGCATCGTTAACGGCAACGGCCATATCAATTTGAGGTTGGCGAGGCGTGTATCCATCTAAAGATAACGCTAACGGCCCGGTTGCACTAAACAGCTGTTTGATAATACCAGTCACTTTACAAAAAATAATAGCAAGATTTTACGTAAGCCTGGCTATAAGGGCAAGCCAATTGAAATTAGAGTGTCTTAAAAAATGAAGAAAAAACCAACCATACAAATTGTATACATATATTTACACTAAATTACACTATTACACCCGCAAAATAGCCGCGTTTACTTTATTAAATTAACGGCAGTAATCAGTCATTATGTTGCCTAGGCAACTTTGTATTAATCTCCTCATTACAAGCAATAACACCAGTAAATTTGCATTAACTATATGTCTCCTAAAGACATAAAAAAAGTGCTAAAAGCCCCATAAATACTGTGACACAGCCTAGTCACAGGAGTAATATACGGCTCGTTTAATTCGCTCTTTTTTGTTCTCTAAAATAAATTTAAGGTTAGCCAATGAATGCTTGGTATCTCATTTGTTTTCTCTCTGCTATCGCAATTTTTATTGCTTATGCAAACCAGTATGTTCTTAAAATGCAAACAACGATTGCTATAACAACAGGCTCGGTTGTTATATCGTTGTTATTAATTATTTCAGTTAAGTTATTAGGCGATACAACTGCATTAGAAATGACGCAAATTGTAGCCAGTATTAATTTTAATGAATTGCTTTTAAAAGGCATGCTTGGATTTTTGTTATTTGCAGGTGCTTTAGAAATTAACCTGTTGGCACTGCGTAAACAACGATGGGAAATAACCGCTTTAGTTTTGTTCTCTACCGTAGTCTCTACTTTTTTAATTGGCTATTTAAGTTTTTATATTTTTGCCGCTCTTGGCTGGCCCGTCCCTTTTATTTATTGTTTACTTTTTGGCGCCTTAATAAGCCCAACCGATCCAATTGCTGTACTGGCAATTATTAAACAATTACGCGCCCCTGAAGGTATTTCGGTACAGGTAGAAGGCGAGTCTTTATTTAACGATGGTATTGGTTTGGTAATTTTTACTACGCTGTTTTCTGTTGCATTTTTTGGCACCGATGCCAACCCAGCCGACATTGCAGAGCTGTTTTTTGTTGATGCCATAGGTGGAATCGTGTTTGGCTTAGCAATGGCCCTTGTGGGTCACTTTTTAATTATTAACTGTAAAGATGTAAATATACGCCTATTAATAACCTTAACCATTCCAACTGCGGGTTTTGCCGCTGCCAATGTATGGGAAATATCTGGTGCGCTTGCCATGGTAACCAGTGGTATTATTTTAGGTAATATTACTCGCGCAAAAGCAACCGAGCGCACAGGGCCTGAAAACACGCGCTATATTAAAGACTTTTGGCACGCCACCGACAGCTTTTTAAACGCTTTATTGTTTTTGATTATTGGTATGCTGATTGTCACTATGCCAGTAACAATGGGTGAAATTGGCTTAGGCCTTGTTATGATCCCTGCTATTTTATTAGCACGTTTTATTAGTGTTGGTGCACCATTTGTAATATTTAAGCGCTTTAAAAACTACGACAAACACAGCGTTAAAATTTTAACTTGGGGTGGTTTACGTGGCGGTTTAGCATTAGCTATGGCTGCAGCTATTCCTCGTGATCAAGTATTTATATCAGGCAGTGATCTGCATGATTTAATCGTTATTGTGACCTATGTTGTGGTTATATTTTCTATTATTGTGCAAGGTTTAACTATCTCTCCTCTCATTCAAAGTAGTATTAAATCTGCCGAGCAAAGTCACTAAGTTTTCTTTATTAAACCCGCAGTCTATTCACTGCGGGTTAGTTATTTATGGGGGATTATTTTTAGCACGGTTTTATTTATTTTAAGCGTAATAAAAATAGTTTTAATTTTAAATGTTTTTTATGGGGCTAATTATGTCCAGTAAGTATACCAGTGTTTTTTCGTTATTTTATGGCATTACACGTCGCCACGTTTTTCTCTTTCCTTTGTTCTTACTCACTTTTTTATGTTTTTCTGCTTTTGCCTCAACGCCTGCTGAGCAAGCTAAGACTAAACAAATATCACAACTTGCAGAGTACGTAGGGGTTGATTACGTTGGCGCGGTGCAAAAAGGCGAGGTAGTCAGTAAAGACGAATTTCAAGAAATGTCTGAGTTTGCAAATTTAATAAGCACGCTAGCCACACAGTTAAGCAGTGCTAATAATCAATACAGTCATATAAAAATACAAGCTGGCGCCTTACATAACGCCATTATAAATAAACAAAGCGTACAAAGTGTTCGTGCTGCCAGCTCAAAGCTTAGGGAGTCTTTGCTTGAATTTATGCCACAGCTTTCTTTGCCTACATCTTTATTACCCCTAAAACAAACAAAAGCACTTTTTGCAGAAAATTGCTCTATGTGCCATGGCATAAATGGACAAGGTGATGGCCCACTTGCTAAAGGTTTAACACCACAGCCCACCAACTTTACGGATAAAGAGCGAGCCACAAATCGCACAATTATGGGATTATATGAAGCTGTATCCAATGGCATAGACGATACGCCAATGGTTGCTTTTAGCCAATTTAATGAGCAACAACGTTGGTCACTCGCCTTTTATGTAGGCAGTTTAGCTTTTCAAGATATAACTAAGCCGCAACACAATAACCAGACGATCAGCACTTCAGACATCATTAATCTTAACCCTGCGCAGCTTTCACAAAATCAATCCCCTGCCCAAGTTCAATTTATTAAGTGGCTGCGCGGTAATCCTGAACACTTATTTAAAAACAAAGCGGAGCCACTTAGCGTTGCACGCTCGCAACTTATTGCAGCGCAAAATGCACATGCTAATGGTGAGTATGCAAAAGCCAGCGAACTGGCTATCAGTGCCTATTTAGATGGTTTTGAGCTGATAGAAAATAATTTAAATGCATACGATGAAAGCTTGCGTAAAAGCATTGAAGTACAATTGATGAACTTACGTAACACATTCAAAAATGAAAAAAACACCGAGCTTGTCAGTGCGCAAGTTAATGCTGTACTTGCACAATTAGCAGAAGCAAACAACCTACTTAATGACACCACACTTAGTGATGGCGCCTTGCTATCAGCCAGTTTACTTATTTTGCTGCGCGAAGGCCTAGAGGCACTATTAGTTGTTATTGCGCTAATGACGGTGCTTATAAAAACCAAACGCCAAGATGCGCTTAAATACGTTCATATTGGCTGGGTAATGGCCCTCATAGCAGGTGGCTTAACATGGGCAGCAGCGCAAACATTAATACAAATAAGTGGTGCAAGCCGCGAAGTAATGGAAGGGATAGGCGCCCTATTTGCAGCTATTATTTTGCTATATGTTGGGGTATGGATGCACAGTAAAACCAGTGCTCAGCAGTGGCAGGCATATATTCAGCAAAATATTAATACGCGTTTAGAGTCTGGCACACTGTGGGGGCTCGCGGGCCTCTCGTTTATAGCGGTATATCGTGAAGTGTTCGAGACGGTATTATTTTATCAGTCGTTATTAACACAAAGCTCGCAAGCACAGTATTCATCGGTTGCGATGGGCTTTGCATTGGGTGTGGTTTTATTAGCGCTTATTGCATGGGTGTTAGTTAAATATTCGATTAAGTTACCTATTGCTAAGTTTTTTGCGTATACAACTTATTTATTATTTGCACTTGCCTTTGTATTAATGGGTAAAGCTGTCATTGCATTACAAGAGGCTGATTTAGTCGCGATTAGTGTAATGCCGATAAACTTTGATATTGCACTACTGGGTTTAAAATCTACGTGGCAAGGCTTTATAGCGCAACTTGCCGTAGCTGTTATATTTAGCTTTTACATTATTAAAGCTAAAAAACACTAGCAAACACATCCTTAATAGTAAAAAGTTGTACGTGGCTTTTTACTATTAAGGGTTTAGATCATGCCCATGTATCTAAATGTTTATTCCCTTCGTCATCTACGGTAATCGCTTTTTCATTAGCTGCACTTGCACTTTTTTTGCCCTGCGCCTGCGCTAATCTTTTTTTGTTGAGCGTCTGCTTTTTTTCATTTTCAAGCTTAATTTTTTGCGCTTGCGGCATATTTTGCACACCTGCAATATGAAATGTACTTTTTGGCTCAAGCTCTAACCGCGAAATTTTCCCTAAAAAAGGGATCATTATATCCATACTCCCCTCCTTAACCTGTTTATTAAAAATTAGATAAATTGACCAACAAAGCCCAATTTGCCTACAATTTAAACATTAAAACAACTAAAAATACTGATTAGCTCTCAATATTATCGGCAGTTATAAGATATGCTTTAATTTGGTAAAAAAAAACTTGCCTTAGCTAGGCGGTTTATGTTTTTATGAGTGCGAAATTTATTGAAACAGATTAAAGCTTAACGCTCACTAAATAGCGGTAAGCAAAATAGGATACAAACATGCGCTTAAACCTGACAACAGTACATCATCACCACCATTCACCGGAATAACCTGTCAGGTCTTTCGCTGAGAGGTTATTCCTAAAAGGAACCTCTGGCGATTCAAAACACATTGATTCATTTTCGCCCTGAGGTTCCCCTCGGGGTTTTTAGTTTTTAAATTAAAGGAAAATGAATAATGAGTAACACAAATCGTCTACGTATCGCCATCCAAAAAGGCGGTCGCCTGTCTAAAGATTGTCAAGATTTACTAAAGCAGCTAGGTGTTAAATTAAACCTACGTGAGCAACGCTTAATTGCACATTCAACCAATATGCCAATTGACGTACTTCGTGTGCGCGATGACGATATTCCGGGCTTAGTAATGGACGGTGTTTGTGATTTAGGTATTGTTGGCGAAAACGTACTAGTAGAAGTACAAGCCGAACGTGAACGCCAAGGTGTACCAAGCGAAGTTAGCAAACTAGCAAAACTAGACTTTGGTTACTGCCGCCTTGCACTTGCATGGCCACAAGAGCTTGGCCCACGTGATAAAAGCTGGTTTGAAGGCAAACGTATTGCAACAACCTACCCAGAAATTTTAACGCAGTGGTTAAAGCGCGAAGGCATTAATGCAAGCACTGTAATGCTTACAGGTTCAGTAGAAGTTGCACCTCGTGCCGGTCTTTCAGATGCAATTTGTGATTTAGTTTCTACCGGTGCAACGCTTGAAGCGAACGGCTTGATTCAAGGTGATACAATTTTAGAATCAAACGCGTGTTTAATTCAAAATAAAGACCTGCAAGATGAAGATAAACTAGCGCTAATCAATAAGCTTATGCCGCGCCTTCGTGGTGTTAAACAAGCTAAAGAAAGCAAATACATTATGCTACACGCGCCAAAAACTAAACTTGATGAAATTTGCGAAATTTTACCAGGCTCTGGCCAACCTACTCTACTTGCACTTGCTGGTAACGAAGAGTACGTAGCACTTCACATGGTAAGCAGCGAAACATTATTTTGGGAAACAATGGAGCAGCTTAAAGCCCTAGGCGCTAACTCTATTTTAGTAATGCCAATTGAAAAAATGATGGAGTAAGTACCATGCTTCGTTGGAATGAGGAATCTTCACAAGTACAAGCAGCGGCGCTAATGCGCCCTGCGGTTTCTGCCAGCGCAAAGGTTGAAGCTATATGCCAAACAATTATGAGCGATGTGAAAGAGCAAGGTGATAAAGCCTTACTTGATATGGCTAAAAAGTTTGATAATAGAGCTAACCCTCGTTTACGTGTACCGCTTGATGAAATAAACGCATCAGAGCAAGCACTAAGCGCAGAGCTTAAATACGCAATTGACACCGCTTATGCAAACGTTAAACGTTTTCACGAAGCGCAATTGCCTAAAGATATTAAGTTATCAACCCAACCTGGCGTTGAATGTGAACTGAAATATCAGGCCATCGAAGCTGTGGGTATTTATGTACCAGGTGGCAGTGCTCCACTGCCATCATCGGTTATTATGCAAGGTGTACTTGCACAATTAAGTGGTGCTAAAACCGTCGTACTTGCCACCCCTGTACAAGGTGATGAAAGCATTAACCCTGCGATATTATATGCGGCTAAGTTATGTGGCATTACAACTTTAATTGAAAGTGGTGGCGCAGGTGCTATAGCCGCAATGGCTTACGGCACCGAATCAGTGCCTAAAGTGAACAAAATTTTTGGCCCAGGTAATAGCTTTGTAACGATGGCAAAGCAGCTTGTTGCGCAAACAATTCCTGGAATGGCAATCGATATGCCAGCAGGCCCCTCTGAAGTATTAGTGATTGCAGATGAGCGTGCAAACCCAGAATTTATAGCGGCAGATTTACTCTCGCAAGCTGAGCACGGCGCAGACTCGCAAGTTATTTTATTGTGTAACAGCGAAAGTATCATTGAGCAAACACAGCAGGCACTTACACGCCAGCTTGCTAAGTTAAGCCGCAAAGATACAGCCGAGCAAGCTCTGGCTAATTCATCACTTATTTTAGTCGACTCTGTTGAGCAAGCATTTGACGTATCAGCGCAATATGGCCCTGAGCACTTAATTTTGCAATTAGCAGATTCAACACCTTACTTAGATAAAGTAAAAAATGCAGGCTCGGTATTTGTTGGCGACTACACGCCAGAATCAGCGGGCGATTACGCATCGGGTACTAACCACGTGTTACCTACCTACGGTTACAGCGCAACCTATTCAAGCTTAAACTTGCTTGATTTTTTCCGCACTTACACAGTACAAACTATAAGTAAAAGTGGCCTAACACAGCTGTCAAAAGCTATTTTGCCACTAGCAGATGCAGAAGGCCTTGATGCACACGCAAATGCGGTTTCAATTCGTTTAGAGGCAATTAAAAATGAGCAATGAGAGCGCACAAGCGACTAGCTTATTACCACAAAATATTGCAGCACTTGCTGCCTATAGCTCTGCTAAAAGTGAAAAGCTAACAGGGTCAACGTGGTTAAATGCCAATGAAAGCCCGTACGCTAAAAATATTGAACTGAGTATTGAAGATTTAAATCGCTACCCAGATCCACAACCGCAACTGGTTATTGACCGCTATGCTGCGTATGCAGAGCTTGAAAGCGAAAACGTATTAATGACGCGCGGCGCCGATGAAGGCATTGAGCTTTTAGTACGTACCTACTGCGAACCTGCAAAAGACAGTATCGCGTTATTTTTGCCAACCTACGGTATGTACAAAGTAACCGCTGATACGCACAACGTTGCAATCAATGGCTTAACCCAAGCGTTATTACTTGATGGCAGTGTTGATGAAATAGTTGAGGCAGTGGGCAGCTCAAAATTGGTGTTTATTTGTAATCCAAATAACCCAACCGGTAGCATAACCCCCCTTGAAAAAGTAAAAGCAATTGCAACAGCGCTTGCCGGTAAAGCTTTAGTTATTGTTGATGAAGCCTACATTGAGTTTTGCCCTGAGCAAAGTGCTACAGCGCTGATTAACGAATATAGTAATGTAGTGGTACTGCGCACTTTATCTAAAGCGTTTGCGCTTGCAGGGCTAAGAACCGGTTTTACACTTGCACAAGAAAGTGTACTTGCACCTATTCGTAAAGTGATTGCGCCGTATCCGGTATCGGGTGTGGTAGCAAGTATTGCAGCACAAGCCATAGCGCCTGATGCAATAACATCAATGCGCCGACAAGTGACTATTTTAAATAGTTTAAAAGCTAAGCTTGTACAGTGGTTAAACGCATCCCCAGCTGCATTAAAAATTCTCACTGGTGAAGGTAACTTTGTTACCTTAAAATTAGCCGACAAAAACTACTTTAAAGTAGCACTTGAACAAGGTTTAGTGATGCGCGCGTTTACCCTATACGGTGAAGACGATTGGCTACGTATCTCCATTGGTAATGAGCAAGAACTTGAGCAAGTAAAAATTTGGTTAGATGGCCTTGATAAGCCAGCAACCTCACCTCTTTTATCAGGACAAGAAGTATCATGAGTAACCCCTATTTATTTATTGACCGTGACGGCACCATAATTGAAGAGCCAATCACCGACAAACAGGTAGACAGCCTAGAAAAATTAGCGTTTTTACCTGGTGTTATCCCGGCTTTATTACAATTACAAGCCGCAGGGTACCGCTTAGTAATGGTATCTAACCAAGATGGCTTAGGCACAGACAGCTTCCCGACTGCTGACTTTGATATAGCACAAGATAAAATGATGGACATACTGCAAAGCCAAGGCATTAGCTTTGACGAAGTATTGATTTGTCCACACTTTGACGAGCAAAACTGTGATTGCCGTAAACCTAAAACAGGTTTATTAACTGAACTTATGCGCTCAGGCAAAGTTGATTTAGCACGTTCATATGTAATTGGCGATCGCCAAACCGATATTGGCCTTGCTCAAAACTTATGTTGTGAAGGCATTTTGTATGATGGCAGCTGGCCTGCCATTGTTACAAAGCTTACAACTGCCAACCGTGAAGGCCGTGTTACGCGTAACACCAAAGAAACCCAAATTGATGTAGCCATAAACCTAGATCAAACTAAAAACGGTAGCATTGAAACAGGCCTTGGCTTTTTTGATCATATGCTTGATCAAATTCGCACCCACGCCAACATTGGTTTAAACATTAAAGCGAAAGGCGATTTACACATAGATGAGCACCACCTTGTTGAAGACATAGGTATTGCCCTAGGTGTCGCGCTTAAACAAGCGCTTGGCACTAAATCGCAAATAGCGCGCTATGGTTTTGCACTGCCAATGGATGAGTGTAAAGCAGAGGCACAAATTGACTTATCGGGCCGCGCTTCATTTGTATTAAACGCTAACTTTAGCCGTGAAAAAGCCGGCGATTTAGACGTACAAATGGTTGAGCACTTTTTCAAAAGCTTAAGCGATAATGCCGCTATTAGCCTTATTTTATCGGTGAGCGACGGTAACTGTCATCACCAAGTAGAAGGCTTATTTAAAGCGTTTTCACGTGCCCTTCGTATGGCAGTAGCACAAGACACGACCCAACAAACAGCCAGCTCTAAGGGATGTTTATGATTGCCATAATTAATACCGGGTGTGCCAATATAAATTCAGTTCGTTTTGCCTTTGAACGCTTAGGTCAAACGCCAACAGTCATTACCTCGCCAGAGCAATTAGCCGGCTTTGAGCGTGCTATATTACCAGGCGTTGGACATGCATCTGTTGCCATGAAGCGTTTAGTAGATAACGGCTGGCAACAAGCTATAAACGAATACCAGCGCCCACTTATGGGTATTTGCTTAGGTATGCAGTTACTGTGCGAAAGCACCGAAGAAGGTAACGTACAATGCTTAGGTAAAATACCAGGCCAAGTAAAAGCCCTTGATGTTGGCAATTTAACATCGCCGCATATGGGTTGGAATAACTTAAGCGTAAATAAAGAACATGCACTCACCAAAGGCTTAACACAAGACGAGCAAGTGTACTTTGTACATAGCTTTGCGCACACCGTAAACGATGCAACACTTGTAAGCGGCGAATACGGCCAAACCTTTTCAGCCATTGTTGCAAAAGACAACTACGCTGGCATGCAATTTCACCCAGAGCGCAGTGCAAAAGTAGGCACACGTTTATTACAAAATTTTGTTGATTGGCAGTTATAAACGGCCCATTAACCAACAATAAAGAGATTATTTGTGATTATTCCAGCATTAGACGTATTACAAAATCAAATTGTTCGTTTATACCAAGGTAAGTACGACACCGCTCAGTTTTACCCTTTTGAGCTTGGCGCACGGTTAAAAGAATACGCCGACAGCGGCGCAGGTAAATTGCACCTTGTAGATTTAGAAGGCGCACGCGATCCAAGTAAAAAACAGTGGCAACATATTCAAGCCGCAACTAAAGCGCTTAACGTACCGTATCAAGTGGGCGGCGGTATTCGCTCAGAGCAAGATGTAAGCGATTGGCTAAAAGCCGGTGCTAACCAAGTTGTTATTGGTTCTATGGCGGTAGAAAAACGCGAGCAAGTAAAAGCCTGGATTGAACAATTTGGCGCCGAGCACTTTGTTATTGCCCTTGATGTAAATAAAACAGCCACGGGCTGGGCTCCTGCTACGCACGGTTGGTTGAGCGAATCTGAGTTTGGTTTACTTGAGCTTGTAGATTTTTATGTAAGCTTGGGCGTTATTGACTTTTTATGTACGGACATCAGTAAAGATGGCACCATGACTGGCCCATCGTTTGAGCTTTACGAAGATTTAAGTCGCCATAACAGCAGCATTAAAGTGCAAGCTTCGGGTGGCGTAAGCTCACTTGATGACATTAAAAAGCTTAAAGAGCTGGGCGTAGGTGGCGTTATTTTAGGTAAGTCACTACTTGATGGCGCATTTAGTGTTGAGGAGGCGTTGGCATGTTATCAAAACGCATAATCCCGTGTTTAGATGTAAAAGACGGCCAAGTAGTAAAAGGCGTTAAATTCAAAGGCCACGAAATAGTTGGCGATATTTTAACAATGGCAAAAGCCTACAGCGATGCCGGCGCCGATGAACTGGTTTTTTATGAAATAAGCGCAAGCGTTGAAAAACGCCTACTTGATGTAAATTGGGTAGAGAGCATTGCCCGCCACATCGATATTCCATTTTGTGTGGCTGGCGGTATTAAATCGGTAGCCGATGCAGCACGTGTACTAGAGCGTGGCGCTGACAAAATAAGTATTAACAGCCCCGCTATTGCCCGCCCTGAGCTTATAAAAGAGCTACACGATGAATTTGGTAAGCAATGTGTTGTTGTAGGTATTGATAGCTTTTACGATGAAGTGACCGGTGAATACTTAGTGTATCAATTAACCGGCGATCCTAATGCATCAAGCCGAACACGTTACAAAACCGAAGAATGGGTTAAACGCGTACAAGACTTAGGCGCAGGCGAAATTGTTTTAAACTGTATGAACCAAGATGGCGTACGTAATGGGTACGACAATGAGCAGCTGAGTAAAATGCGCGCATTATGTAATATTCCTTTAATCGCATCAGGCGGTGCAGGCAGTATGCAAGATTTTGTTGATGTGTTTAAACAAAGCGAAGTCGATGGCGCATTGGCAGCAAGCGTTTTTCACAAAAATGTGATTAACATTAGCGAATTAAAACAATTTTTAACCGATAACCAAGTGGCAGCAAGACTATGCAAGTAACACAACAAAACCAAACTCAAGTAGATTTTGCTAAAAGCGAAATGATCCCTGCGATTGTTCAAGATGCTCGCTCTGGTGTTATTTTAATGCAAGGCTTTATGAACAGCGAAGCACTAAAGGTAACGCTTGAAAGTAATAAAGTAACCTTTTACTCGCGTTCAAAGTCACGTTTATGGACCAAAGGTGAGTCATCAGAAAACTACTTAAACGTAGTATCTGTTCATACCGATTGTGACTACGACTCAATTTTAGTACTGGCTAATCCAGAAGGCCCAACATGTCACTTAGGCACACAAAGCTGCTTTGGTGATGATGCAAAACCTAGCCTAAGCTTTTTAGCGCAATTAGAAGATGTGATTGTTGAGCGTAAAAACGACGACCCAACAAAAAGCTACACAGCTTCATTGTTTGCTAAAGACTTAAGCCGTAGCTGTCAAAAAGTAGGTGAAGAAGGCGTAGAAGTAGCGCTTGCTGCAATGAAACACGATAACGATGAGCTTACTAATGAATCGGCTGATTTAATTTATCATCTTACTGTATTGCTACAACGCCAAGGCTTAGCTCTTGAAGACGTTGTAAAATGCCTACAAGGTCGTCATAAATAATACAGCTGCTTTATTTTAGCGCATTTACAGGCCCATATTTTATGGGCCTTTTTACGTTATGGTATTTATTTTTTTACATAGGTTGCGTATGGTGCAGCTTATCTAATTCTTTTAGCGTTGCTTATGAATAAATCAATTATCACAGCCTTATCCTTATTGGTACTAACAGGCTGTGTAAGCCAAAAAGCCCCTGCGCCTAAAATAGTAAAAACGCAAAACGCATGTAGCCCACTAAACACATTACTTAGTGCGCACACTAACGGCTTTAATGCAGTAAAAGCAAATAAAGTGGGAAATGATTTTATAAACCAGTGGCATGCTAATACTCATTTTATAGGTAATACCTGCACCATTACTCAACATAATAAGCAGTTTAGTTATCAATGCACGAGTGAAAACAAACAAGCCGATGCCACAAATCTACATATACAAACAGTGGATAAAATACGTCAATGCGTAGCGTCACAAGGCTGGTACGAAAATACGAAAGAGTCAGCAACCTCAATGAGTAGTAACTTTGTTTTGGATGAAGCTCACCCAGTTATCACCTTATTTACCTCTCAAAGCAGAATGCGCTATATTACCCGTTTTGAAATTGCTCCACCGCTAGGAAATTAAATGCAAAAACCCACACACTCAAACACTAAGTTAAAAACAGACTGTTTAGGCATATGTGAGCGCCGCAGCGGTTATTGCACTGGCTGCGGGCGAACTAATGAAGAAATATTTGATTGGATCATCCTCAGCCAAGAAGAAAAAAACGCCATTTTAGCGCAGCCGCGAGCTGACTTAAAAAAGCCATAAATTTGCCACTTGCGTGTAACAGCCCCCCTTTAGTATTGCTAAAAACGGTAGGGGGTGAACATCATGGCAGCATTATTTGTAATAAACTTAGCGCGCTCCGCGCAGCGACTCGCAAATACTCAAACGCAACTGGCACGTGTTAACTTGCCATTTGAACGGATTGACGCCGTAGATGGCTCACAATTGAGTACACAACAAAAGTTCCTACATTACAGCCCGCAATTGAATAAACAGCAGTATCACTATCCGCTAAGTAATGGCCAAATTGGCTGCTATTTAAGCCACCGTAAAGCATGGCAAAAAATAGTTGATGAAAAACTAGATTACGCGATTGTGCTCGAGGATGACTTTTATATTGATGACAGCATTCATAATGCGATAAAAAATATTGAGCAGCTACAGCAGCCCTGGCAGCTTATTAAACTCGCCGCTTATGAAAACCGAACTCGCCCTATTGCCTATCAGCAAAACCTAAATAACCACCAGCAATTAGTCATACATAAAAAGCTAATGACTGGCTGTTGTGCTACGGCAATAAGCTATGAAGGGGCTAAGCAATTACTTAAAGCCACAGCTCAATTTGGCCGCCCTGTAGATTGCGACTTACAGCATATTTGGGAAACCCACGTAAATGGTTTTTCGCTTATGCCATACCCTGTTTCGCAAAATACAGACATACAGAGCGATATTGCAAGCTGCGCTACTAAAACCAAGGTTAAAAAAGCTTTTTTTAAACGTAAGTTTCAACAATTACACAGCGGCGTTTTAAATAAACTTTATACAAATGCATTTATAAAACAAACCAAGCAAATTAAACCTAATAAAAAAGGCGCTACAAAAGCACCTTCTTTACTTACGCAAGGTTCTTAATTTTATAACTATGCTTTATCGAGCGCTTGGCTTACATCGGCAATAATATCGGCAATGTTTTCAATACCGACTGATAGGCGAATTAAATCACGGCTCACACCTGCGTTTGCAAGCTCTTCATCATTTAATTGGCGGTGCGTGGTTGACGCTGGGTGACAAGCCAGCGATTTAGCATCGCCAATATTAACTAAACGCAAGATCATATTAAGCGCATCAATAAAGCGCGTGCCTGCTTCAAGGCCGCCCGCGATACCAAAGCTTAAAATGCCTGAGGCTTTACCACTGGTGATTTTTTGGCTCATTGCATTATATGGGCTTGATGTTAAACCAGCGTAGTTAACCCAAAGTACTTTAGGGTGATTTTCTAAGTATTCAGCCAGTTGCTGCGCGTTTTCGCAGTGACGATCCATTCGTAAACCTAAGGTTTCTAGGCCAATTAAAATGTCAGATGCGTTTTTGGGCGCAAGTGCTGCACCGGTATTTCTAAGTGGCACTACTCTACAACGACCAATAAAGGCTGCTTCTGCAAAGGCATCGGTATAGACCACATTGTGATAAGACGGATCGGGCTCATTCATCATTGCAAAGCGTGTGGCATTGGCTTTCCAATCAAATTTACCTGAATCAACAATCATACCGCCAATAGCTGTACCGTGTCCGTTTATATACTTTGTCAGTGAATGAACCACTATATCGGCACCTAACTCAAATGGGCGGCATAAATACGGTGTAGCTACAGTATTATCAACAATAAGTGGCACCCCTTTACTATGAGCAATGTTAGCTAAACGCTCAATATCGACAATATTACCTGCCGGGTTACCAATGGACTCACAAAATACTGCGCGGGTATTATCATCAATTGCGTCTTCAAAGGCGCTAAAATCATCAGCTTTAATCATGCGTGCTTCAATACCTTGGCGCGGTAACGTATGGGCAAATAAGTTATATGTACCGCCATATACTTGGCTGGTGCTCACAATATTAGTGCCTACTTCACACAAGCATTGAATAGCATAGGTAATAGCTGCCATGCCCGAGGCTACCGCTAGCGCACCAATGCCCCCTTCCATTGCAGCAATACGCTGTTCAAGCACCGCATTGGTTGGGTTCATAATACGAGTATAAATATTGCCTGGTACTTTTAAGTCGAATAAATCAGCGCCGTGTTGCGTGTTATCAAACGTGTAAGATGAGGTATTATAAATAGGCACTGCTGCTGATTTTGTGGTTTCTTCAGACTCGTAACCATGGTGCAGTGCTAATGACTCTAATTTCATAATTATTTCCTTCAATATTGTGATGATTAAACCTAGCATTATTAGCTTATAAAATGCACATGAATTAAATTAATGAATTATGAGTGTCAGGGGTATTAAAGTTTGCGGGATGAGTTTTACTCAATCTAGTGGGTGTTTTATTTCACTACGTAGGTTTTGTTTTATCTAAATACCAAAGCAGTAGCAGTAAAGCCTTTAATATTAATGTGTAGCGTTATTTGGCTAAAGGGTTTAAATACTAAATGCGGTGGGCGGCTCAATTTACGCTATTTAAAGCTCACTGGCTTTTAAGGTTAACACTTATAATAAATGTACTTATAACGCTTTAAAATCAAGTAACTGCAACGCAGGCAGCGGTTTACTAAAGTAGTAACCTTGAATCAAATCGCAATTTAGCTCGGCTAGTAATTTTTGTTGTGCTGATGTTTCTACGCCTTCAGCTACCACACTTAAGCCTAAGCTATGCGACATTGCAATTGTGGCTTTAACTAAGCTGTAGTCTTCTTGGTTTTCGGTAATACCACAAATAAAGCTGCGATCTATTTTTAATACCTCAAACGGATATTGCCTTAAATAGCGAAGCGATGAGTAGCCTGTGCCAAAGTCATCCATGGATAGTTTAATACCGAGCTTATTAAGTGCATGCAATGACTCTGTTATATTGGTTTGTACGCTCATTAACACGCCTTCGGTTATTTCAAGCTCGACATTTTTAGAACTTACTCCGGTTTTTTCTAACGTGCTTGCTATAAAACTTAGCAGCTCTGAATCTCTAAATTGGCTTGGTGATAAATTAATTGCCATGCTGTAGTTTTGTTGAGAGCTTGCCTGCCACTGCGTTAAAAATGCTAATGCCTGCTCAATAACAAACTTTCCAATAGGAATAATTAAACCTGTTTGCTCTGCTAATGGAATAAACTCATCGGGCATAACCTTACCAAGCACACTATTGTTCCAGCGTAATAGCGCCTCAGCCCCAATTATTTTAAGTGTTTTAGCATCGCATTTAGGTTGGAAATACAATTCAAATTCATTTTTTTCAAGAGCAACATGCATCTGCTCTTCTATTGCTAACCGCCTCTTTATGGCGGTATTCATTTCGCTGGTAAAGCAGGCGTAGGTGTTTCTGCCAAGCGCTTTTGCTTGGTACATTGCTGTGTCTGCATGGCGTAATAAATCAGAGGCTGTTACCCCATTATCAGGGTACAAAGCCACGCCAATACTTAACGTTAATAACAATTCGCGGCCATCTATTTCAAAGGGAGTTCTAAAGCTTTTAAGTAAGCGTGTAACAATCGCATCTAGCTGTTTTTTACTGTGTAGCTCTGGTTGTAAAATAATGAATTCATCGCCCCCCAACCTGCCTACGGTCGCGTTTTCATTAACTATTTGGCTCAATTTATTAGCGGCGCTGATAAGTAATGAATCGCCAATTTCATGCCCGAGTGTGTCGTTTACTTTTTTAAAGTCATCTAAGTCGATAAAAATAACAGCGGCTAAAGTGTTTTTTTCGCTCGCAGTGTTAATTAGCTGAGTAAGTCGTTTTAAAGAATTAAAACGATTAGGGAGTAGCGTTAAGCTATCGTAATAGGCTTGTTTACGTATAAGTTTGTTTGACTCATGCTGCTCTGTTATGTCGCGAATTATCACCATTACTTGGTCTGAATGATGTAAATAACTCACTCGCGCTTCGAAATACAACACGCCTTTGGGTACTAAAAGTTCGTATTCAAAACATACATTACCTTTGTGAATTAACAGCTCTTGAATATTGTCTTTAAACATTTTGGCTACAGTATAGGGCAATACGCTAAACATCGATTTATTTAAAAATTGCTCAGGCTGTAAATGTAAGTTGCTCAAATCATTTGCATGGTAATCAACTATGGTGCCATCCGGTTTGAGTAAAAAGTACAAATCAGGAATGGCTTCAAATACTTTTTCGAGCATCTGCTGTTTATCCATAGCTTGCGCTTGTGCTTGTTTTACATCGCTCAAGTCTATGTCTATGCAGTACATCTGTTTTACCCCATGCTGATTTGTAAACATAACATGGCTTGAAAACACAGTAACATTGCTGCCATTTTGATGCTGTAATGTAAGCTCAGCCGCGGGTATTTCGATATCGTTTATGAGCCACTCACGATGAGCATCTATAACCGCATCTTGCATTGGGGGCGGAATAATTAAATCTTCTAGTTTTTTTCCGGTTGCGTACTCTTTTGTATAGCCATAAAGCAGCTCACTGCCTTTATTCCAATAAATAACGCGGCGCTGCTCATCGTATCCTTGCACAGAAATACTGTGTATCGCATCAAATAACTGATGCAGCGGATCGTTAAGCACAAATTGATGTGAGAGGATTTGAGTGGTTTTTAATGACTTCATTTATACGCAACCTAGAGTCGTTATTAACACAATAATAGGACGTACTCTTAAAATTAGCACTTTTAGGTTGGTTTTTAAGTGATATACCTTTGCATAAGATATAAAAAAGGAGCCAAAGCTCCTTTAATAAAACGCTATTATGTTAATCAGCTTGCACATTAATGGGGTGCTCTACCCCCATCCATGCTTTAAATAAGGCCCGTTGAGATAAAGTTGCATTTTTATCAGCAACCACCTTTTTAGGTTTATCATAATCTTGCGATAAAACGAGGGTTGTCGATTGGAGCGCATCGCGACGAATAAAATCGATAGTGACTTTTTCTCCCGCTTTAAATACTTCTAAGCTCGATTTTAAATCTTTTCCAACATGCTGCTTGTTAACCGCCACAATTTTATCGTCTGTTGTGAGGCCCGCCTGCCATGCTGCTCCGCCTCTGCGAACGTGGGTGAGCGTTAATAACTCACCGCTATTTTTTGCAGTTGCATCAATGCTTGCTAATGGCTTAGCGCTCTCAGGGCGAGTAAGCTTTAAGCCAACTTTACCTAATAAAGCATCAAAATCTATATTAGCTGGGGTGCTCACGTTATCGTGCCACCACGTTGTGTAGTCTTCACCTGTTAGGTCTTTTAATATTGCCAGTACATCTTGCTCAGTAAACCCTTGTGGTAACGTGTGCTTGTTGTATAAAGCATTGTGTACTTGGCGGTAATTAACTTTTGCCTGGGTTGTTTCTAATAAATGTATATCTAACAACATAGAAAGCAATGAGCCTTCTAAATATATATTGGTGCTGTAATTACGCGCGTGGTCGCCGCCTTGGTTTATCCATTTATCAAAGCTTGTTTCGCTGGCACTTTGTACTTCTCGACCTGGTGTTTGTAAGTGGCGATTAATTGTTTTACTCATCACTTTAAAAAACTCATCGGTGGTTTCTATGCCTGATCGCACTAATAGATGATCTTCAAAGTAGCTAGTAGAACCTTCCGAAATCCATAATAAATTTGAGTAGTTCATGTTGGTGTAATCATAAGGCGCCAGCCCTTTAGGGCGGTAAGCTTTTACATTCCAAGTATGAATAAATTCATGCGCGGCGGTACTTATAAAGCCTAAGTAGTCTTCGCGGCTACCAAAACGATTCCGTGGGCGCTGTATAATGGTTGAGTTTAAATGCTCAGTTGCCCCGCCAGCACCCGATGTAGCATGCACCATAAATACATAACGCTCATACGGGTAGCTATTCCAAATAACATTACCTGTGGTCACTAATTTTTTTAAATCAGTAAGCATTAGTTGCTCATCGTAGTTGCCTTCGCCCCATATAACTAACTCGTATTGGCGGCCATCTACTTCAAATTTATGAAGTTTGTTAATTCCTGTCTCTATTGGTGAGTCTACCAGTACATCGTAGTCTGCGGCTTTAAAACTGTGTTTATTACTCGCATTTTCCATACCTGATACAGAGCGCCACGCTTTTGGCACCTTTAAATCTACGGTAACTGGTTCTTGGCGAAACGATTCACTAAACATAAAAAAGCCAGATGCATCAATAAACGCATGGCTATCGTCTATGTGGCGTGCACGTTTACCTAACTCGTTTGCATATACTTGGTAATCAATATTCACGTGTGTTGGCTCAGCTAAATGCACTCGCCATATGCTGTGATTAATTTTTTCCCATTTTAATGCATTGCCATTGTCGTCTGTGGCCGCAAAGTAACGTACCCCATTGGCTAAGTTTAATATTTCGTAGCGACCAGTACGCCATGCAGGCAATTTAACATCGATATGCGATTGCGCCGACTTTGGAAACTCTACACTTACATTACCTAAATGATGTTGTGGCTGTGTAATACTTAAAGAATAATTTACATCGGCTAACGCAGGGGCTGCACAACAGGCCGCTAACATTGACAGGACTAAACGCTTTTTCATAATGGCTCAAGGTTACTTATTATTTGAAATAAGCCTAACAAGGCATAAATTAAAAGTGAATTAAAAACGACAAACAACCTAATAGCTCAGTTTACATGCAGGGTCTAAGTAAAAATGCTAAGTTTTTAATTAGATAACTACACTTAATATGATTTTGTTGTAAACTGAAGGTAATGTAATTAATACGATGGCGGTATGCTTAGGTGTCTGAAAACTCTAACGCTGTAGATAAAAAGTTAAAGCAAGCAATTGAAGCAAGGATAGCCATTGAAAATGCGCGTAAGCTCCAAGTTGATACTTTATCAAATCTAACTGCAAAACTGTCTTTAAGCTGTAAAGGGCTTGATATTGAGCTTGATAATAAACTCGCCAAATTTAGAAGTTCGCTAAATAAAGGTGTCGGGTTTGAAATATTATCCCCTTTAATTGATGACATTTTATTGTTACTTCAAAACCAAGAGGCGTTACAAACAGCCCATCAGCGAGAGCTGTTTTCGAGCGTACAAACAGCCGGTAAGCTTTTACAAAAAACCAAAGGGTTACCAGACGATACCCGCCGCACCTTAAGACATTTACTCGACCACGAAATTAATAATGTACAGTCTACGCACGACTACATCCCGATATTAAATCAGCTTATTAACTTTTATCACCATGCTTTGCATAGCAAGCTTTCAACCACGGATGAAACAAGTACCAATGCTTCTCCTCGTATGGCTAAAAAGCTGTTAGAGCTTGCTAATGAGCTGGTGTTAGAGGATGAATCGACTGAACAAATTAAACAAATAAAAAATACAATTACCGAAAACGATAATGTAGAAGCCCTGCTGCAAGCTGCTTTAAATATAATAAGCGTCGTGGTCAAAAATATCAGTAAAGAGCGCCAATCGGCACAAAGCTTTTTAGTCTCGCTTAACCAAACATTAGAAGAGTTGCACTCATCAATTGTATCTACCAGCCAGCACTCTAAATCAATGGGGGAAGAGTTCGATACACTAAATAAACGTATTGAAGGAAAAATAAAGCATTTAAACGAGCAAACCCAATCTGCTACGTCTATTTCCTCTTTAAAAGAATTAGTTGATAACGAGCTAAAATCACTCAGCCAAGACTTTATTGCTAAAGAGCAGCTAGAAAGAAAAGACCGCGAAACGCTGATTGCCAGCTTTGATGAAATTAACGAGCGAATCGGCAGCTTAGAAGGCAAACTAACCAAATATAAAAAACGCCTAAACGAGCAACGCTTTAAAAGTTTACTCGACAGCCTTACAAAACTTCCTAACAGAGCGGCTTTTGATGAACGTTACAATCACGAGCTTCACTTATTTAATGTCCAAGCCTCGGATGTTACCCTAGTGGTTATTGATGTGGATCACTTTAAGTCAATTAATGATAGATTTGGTCATACTGCAGGCGATATAACCTTACAAGTTATTGCAAAGGCGCTGCAAAAATCAGTAAGGCAGTCTGATTTTATAGCCCGCTACGGCGGAGAAGAGTTTGTTTTACTAATGCCTGGGCTTTCGTTGTTGAACGCAGCGCAGCCGCTTGAAAAACTTAGAAAAGTGATTAAAAATATTCCTTTTAAATTTAGAGAAAAAGAAATAGAAATCACCATTTCGTTAGGCGCTACACAATTTAAAAAAGGCGATACACCGCTCAAAGCATTCGACAGAGCAGATGACGCCCTCTATGAAGCAAAGAAAACGGGTCGGGATCGCCTTTGTATGAGTAAATAATGTCATAATTCTCAATTAGTTTGAGTGCTAAAGTAGATGACATGCAGTTTTTACATTTTAAGCAGCAAGGAGAATGCCGATGTTAATACAGTTAAACCCGACTGGGGTTTTAGATTTACTGTCACAATTGGAAGTTGATTTATTAGAGCAATCTTCAGCCAGTGAACGTTATCGACTTTTTAGAAACTGTGCCTTAGCCGTCCTTAACGTAGGCAGCCACACAGACGCAAGTAATGAAATTTACGACAAATACCAAGACTTTGATATTCGTTTAGTCAGTCGCGAGCGCGGCATTAAAATTGAGTTAGAAAACCCTCCCGAAACCGCCTTTGTTGATGGCGAAATAATTACCGGTATTCACGAGCATATTTTTTCGGTGATCCGCGATATTTTATTTATTTGCCAAAAATACGAAAAAGATCTTAAAGAACAAAAAGCCATTACCCACATGGTATTTGATATGCTTAGAAACGCCGGGGCGCTGCGCGTTAACAGCGAACCAAATATGATTGTGTGTTGGGGTGGGCATTCAATTAACGAAATAGAATATAAATATACAAAACAAGTAGGTTACGAGCTTGGCTTACGTGGTTTAAATATATGCACTGGCTGCGGCCCGGGGGCAATGAAAGGCCCGATGAAAGGTGCCACTATTGGCCATGCTAAACAACGTATTAGCGAAAACCGTTATCTTGGTTTGACCGAGCCTAGTATAATTGCCGCAGAGCCGCCAAACCCTATTGTAAATGAGCTGGTGATTTTACCCGACATTGAAAAGCGCCTTGAAGCATTTATTAGAACGGCGCATGCAATTATAATATTCCCAGGTGGTGCAGGTACTGCAGAAGAATTACTTTATTTATTAGGTATTTTGCTGCACCCAGATAACGAAAAACAGTGTATGCCTGTTATTTTAACCGGCCCTAAAGAAAGCGAAGCGTACTTTAGCGAGTTATGTAAGTTTGTAGAGCTGACATTAGGCAAAGAAGCCCTTGATAAGTTTGAAGTAATCATTGATGATCCAGCGCTAGTAGGGCAAAAATTAAAATCAGCTATGGCAAATGTACGTAATTATCGTAAAAGCCAAGGCGATGCCTACTACTTTAACTGGACACTTAAAATCGATAACGATTTTCAGCAACCTTTTGCACCTACGCACGAAAACATGGCAAGTTTAGATTTGCACCTAGAACAGCCCAAGCAGCAATTAGCAGCTAACCTACGTAGAGCGTTTTCGGGGATTGTTGCTGGCAATGTCAAAGATGAAGGCCTACGCGCTATAAAAGCACATGGACCTTATGTGTTAAGTGGTGAGCCTGATTTAATGAAAGATATGGATAAACTATTACAAGCCTTTGTAGACCAAGGTCGTATGAAGTTACCCGGTAGTAAGTATATCCCTTGTTATGAAATAAAAGCATGAGTTTGACTATTTGAAACCCCATTTACTTTTAATTGATGCGCTTAATTTAATTAGGCGCATTTACGCAGTTGACGCTAACCAAACACACCATAGTGAAGAGCAGATGCTAAAGGCCAGTTGCGCGCGCGTAGCACATGCTTGCAAAAAGCTTTTACAGTCAACAAATGCCACTCACGCTATAGCTGTTTTTGATGGCGACAAAAGCTGGCGCTACCACTTTTATAAGCAATATAAACATTCTAGGGCCCCCATGCCCGACACGCTTAAAAATGCGCTGCACTACTTTAAAGAAGCTATAGAGCAAACGGGCATCGTTGTATTTGAACCGATCAACGATGAAGCCGACGATATCATAGCCACCTTAGCCGACAAAGCTGCAAAAAATAAGATAAACAGTACCATTGTTTCTACCGATAAGGGTTTTTTACCTTTTTTGAACGACTATATTTGTGTGTACGATTACTTTAAAAAGACCTACCTAGATTGCGACAGCATTGAGCAACGTTTTGGTATTGAGCAAAGTAAACTTATTGATTTTTGGGCCTTAGCGGGTGATAAAACTAACGATGTACCCGGCGTTAAAGGCATAGGGACTAAATCGGCTCAGCTTATTGTAAATACCTACGAAAGCATTGATAGCGCCATAGAAGATGATGCCCTATCAAGCAGTATTCAAAAAAAGCTAGTTGAGCAAAAAGACATGTATGTTATTTCTAAACAATTAGTAACTTTACGTACAGATATACAGCTAGGTTTTAGTTTAAAGCAGTTAAGGTTGCATTAGTCGCATGTTGATAGCACTGTTTAAGCGTACAACATATACTCACTTTATTGTTGCGAGTGTGAGTTAAAAATGATTAAAAAGTTTATAAGATACTTAATATTAGGGTTAGGCTTGTATGCACTCATTGCGACTTTAGTGATCACCTTTTATAAAGATGACCCGCAAGCAATGATTTGGCAAGACCGTGAGGCCTTTAACGAGCGATACATAAGAAAGCTGTCAATTGATGAGGCGGTTACTTTAAACAGTGTACTCGATTATTTAGGAAGCCCCGATTTAACCTATGCCAAACGTAATAAAGACCAAGTATGGCAGATTGTTTTTTACCGTACTCAGCACCAAACTTCAGATGGCATAACCACGATGGATGAATGCACCGGCTTATTATTTAAAAATGGTGAGTTATTTTTATGGGGCCCCAGCGCCTATACAACTTATCAGGAAAAGATCAGGTGATGGCCAATGGATGAGCCTATTTCAAAACAGTTAGTGCGGTTACTGCATAACACACATCAAATACTAACAATTTATAGTGACAAAACGCAGTGGCAACATCTTTATCCGCTTGTTGTACAAACAGCCCAGCACTATCGCGTTTTGTATCAGCAACACCCGCACGCTTTACAAGCGCGTTTAAGCTTGTACACCAGCCACTACGACTTTGCTACAAACCTCGTTATTAACCAATGTGTTATTAGCACCGCACTGTGCGCTAGCCAGCAATTTGATGACGAACTAACCGAGCTTTATATTGGTGTTGCATTGGTAGAGCATTGCTGCGTTGTAGCGCAGCATAATAAAATTGCGCAGCAGCAAATGCTTACACTGAGCGATAAAAAAATATGGCGTTTTCGCCATCAGCTAGCAGCAAAAGTGTTGCTCAGTGCACAGCACCCTACTCAAAATAGCGTGCGTATGTTGGCTAAACTAAATAAGTATAAGCAAGCGTTACTAAGTACTAGCGACATAATGCTATATGACAATGCCATAACCTTGTGTGCATTAAGTAATATTATCGCGATGAACATCACCTATACATCGAAAAAGAACCCATTAAATTTTTACAAAGCTTTGGGTGAGTTGTATGTCAAAACAGCTAACCCATTTGCGCAAAGGTTAATTAAGGATTTAATAGCGCATATAGGCCCACACCTGCCAGGCAGTAAAATTGTTTACAGCGACCAAGCAATGGTTTACCTAGCAAGTGATGAGGCTAATAAGCATATACTAATTAATGCCAATAATGAGAAAAAACTGGCGTGGTACAAGGTTAAAACCTCACTTAAAGATCAACCAATGCAATGGCTATGTACTGATAAACGGGTATTATTTTTAGCCTGGAACAATGAGCACCTGGTACGTAAAGCCCCGGCGCAGATAAGTTCTAAGGCCGAATTAATAGCGTTAGTGAGTCATATAAAAGTAGCGCATGAATATAGTTTTAAAGGCTTAGATAAATTACTTTCCCCTTTTAGTGAAATAACACAAAAGCTCTGCCAAGCAGTCAGGCCCTATAACAATCAGCACCAAGCCGCCAAAGACTTACGCCATAGCTTGTCGATGGTCGGCTACGATAATGCACCGGCGATTATTCAGCGGGTTATATTTGAGCAATTAGTGGATACATCACATCATCCGCACAAACACATCGTACTGAATAAACTTAATAGCTTTATTAGTATTTTAGCTTTAATGGTAAGTAATAACCCAAAACAGCAATTTGAACATATAGCCTTGCCCATCTATGGTTACGTGCATTATTTATTAACCCATTGCAGTGCACAGCTCTGTGCAAAAGTAACCATAAGTAGCGTGCCTAACCAAACCTATAGTGCCCCATTAGCAGCCTTTTTTGGGGTGGAAACGATTAATAATGAACATTTAAATACAGAATTAACACAACTACTGAGTGATAATCCATGGACCAAGCCCCTACTCGATGCTGAACAACAACCTAAAAAAGAGCTAAACGAGCAGCATAAATTATGGATTAGTTTAAAGGTCGTGGCGCAAACTATTTTTAAACCCGCTCTGCCTTTAACGCCTTGGCAAAAACAAACTTTAAATGCGCAGCTAAAAGCACAAGGCTTTAAATCTGAGGATGATTTTTTTGCGCAACTGCAAGGCTTATCGCTATATAACAGCATTTAAGTCACTTATGCTGACTATAAGCACAGGTTATACCCTGTATTTATAGTATAAACTGGCAAAATGGGCGATAAGTTGGTATAAATGCGCCCTCAAAATATATCCACATACGTCACATAAATGACCTAACAAGCAGTTACTATTATTAGTAATAATTTATGTGCGTTTTTTATTCTTTTAAAGGAAAAGTCAATGGCCAAACAAACCATCACAGTGATCAAAGGCGACGGCATCGGTCCGAGCATTATCGACTCAGCACTTGAAATATTAAAAGCCGCAGGTTGCGATTTTGATTATGAATTTGTTGATGCAGGCCTAGCTGCACTAGAAAAAACTGGCGAGCTACTTCCTCAAGAAACAATTGATACAATCGCTAAAAACAAAATCACTCTTAAAGGTCCACTAACGACGCCGGTAGGTGAAGGTTTTACGTCTATTAACGTAACATTACGTAAGCAGTTTGGTTTATACGCAAACGTACGCCCTGTTAAATCTTTTGTTGGTACTAAAGCACGTTACGATGATATCGATATCATTACTATTCGTGAAAATACCCAAGGTATGTACTCAGGTTTAGGCCAAGTAGTAAGCGAAGACGGTAACGAAGCAGAAGCTAAATCTGTAATTACTCGCGAAGGCGCTGAGAAAATCATCACTTTTGCCTACGAGTTAGCAGTACGTGAAGGCCGTAAAAAAGTAACCGCAGTACACAAAGCAAATATCTTAAAATCTACCTCTGGCTTATTTTTAAAAGTTGCACGTGAAGTTGCTGAGCGTTACCCGCAAATTGAATCAACTGAAATGATTGTTGACGCAACATGTATGAAGCTAGTAATGACACCAGAAGAGTTTGACGTTGTAGTAACAACTAACTTATTTGGCGACATTTTATCTGACCTTTGTGCTGGCTTAGTTGGCGGTTTAGGTATGGCACCAGGTGCAAACATTGGTGAAGATGCTGCTATTTTTGAAGCCGTTCACGGAAGTGCACCAGATATTGCTGGCAAAAACCTAGCAAACCCTACTTCAGTAATTTTAGCGTCTATCCAAATGCTTGAGCACTTAGATATGGGCGACACGGCTGAGCGTATTCGTAGCGCAGTAGCTGATGTAATTAAATCTGGCGATCGCACAACACGTGACTTAGGCGGCAGCCACGGTACAACTGATTTCACTCAATCAGTAATCGACCGTTTATAATTTAACAAGGTTAATCTTGTTTTAAGCCTAAAAAGCCAGCATATTGCTGGCTTTTTTGTATTTTAACCTTTGCTGATAACATCACTTGGCATAACTACGCTATTTATTTTAAATAGAATTTTTAATGCAGCGAGCATCACCTTTTATACCACTGGTGTTAAGTTATTAGACATTTAAGTCGATTGGTATTACTTCACAAAATCATTAAACTTTATTGCTGGTACGCCGGTAAAATCCACTTATCACTAATAGCGCAATTAAATAACCTATTGCCCCACCACTTGATGACGATTCACTTTGCGCTTCTTGTACCGAGACTGTTAGCTCACTACTTATAACTTCATTGGTTTGACTGTCTGTGAGTACAAGTTTTACTGTATAACTACCTGCACCTTGGTAATTATGACTTGGGTTTTGCGTTATACCTAGTGGGCTGCTATCGCCATAATCCCAGCTATATGTATAATTACCAGATCCACCTAATGGTGAGCTATTAAATTGTACCGCTAAGTTATTTGCCGTATGGCGTGTACTTAATTGCAGCGGTGCATTAACACTCAAAGCATGCTGTTGGCTAACACTTATTCCTTGCGTATCAGTTACTATTAACGCGAGGGTATAATCTCCAGAGTAGCTAAATTGGTAATCTAGGTTTTCAGTTTGCGATACGGGTTCACCATCTATAAGCCAACTCATGTTGTAAGGTGCTTTACCGCCAGTTACGATTGCTTGAGCAGATAAAGTCGCACCGTTTAACTGATACGTTAAATTTTCAATTTCTAGCGGTTTTGTGATGGTAATTTGTTTAGTTTGTGTTTGCGTAGTCGTCTCACCCATTGCCGAAAAGGTAACGCTGTATGTGCCGTAATCGGCATAGGTATGTGTAGGACTTAGCTCAGTACTCGATTGCCCATCACCAAAGTCCCATAAAAATGTATCTGTGGGGGTTAACTTTAAACCGGCTACATTAAAGCTAACGGTTGCCTCGTTTACTGTTGTGGTTATTTGTTGTAGCGCATCATAGCTAAGCAAAAGCTCTGCTGTTTCACTTTCAGGGTGTTGGCTGACTATTTCAAAGTTAAACCCTTGGGGAGTAAGCACCACACCTGATTCAGCCTGCTGCGTAAAGCTGTAATCAAAATGATCATTAAACTCACTAATGGCAGCTAAGTCTTGATCGCCTAAACCTGCACTTTGCTGATATAAACTAAATGCAGCATCGCGTACTTGTATAGGTGTATCTGCAAGTGTGGTGCTACTTGTACCGCGATAAATTGGCTTTTGATCCGCATCAACCACTAAATTAAAACCACCCCCTGGGTGATCAGTTGTGTTGTTGTTATCAAATGCACTATTGCTATACCACAATAAAGCTCCCGGTGAATATTGCTCTGCTTGTAAGCCGGCATCCACACCTCTGTGCGCACGTAGCTGTATATAGTAGTGGGCTGGTTTAGCATAAATATAACTACTCACGCGGCTAAAACCATTTAACGCTAAGTTAATACTTGGCTGCTCTGCGTTATTTTGCCAAATCACAGTATTGTTGTTTGTTATTTTTAAATCATCGGCTACAAAACCATAATACTGTGTGTTTGTATCGGTAATATACTCAATACTTAATGTAATGGTTTGTCCTGCATATTGTGTTAAATCAAACTCATGCATTAAAAAACCATTAGGTTGCTGCGCATCTGCATGTAAAAACGAATCACCAGTTATATACGGGCCTATATCGCCATAATAAGGATTTGTCTCGATTGTATAATTACCAGCTAAAGGAGTTTGATTTACCTTTACTTGTACAAGGTCATAATCGCGCTCAATACTGTAGTAAGCTAAAAAGCTAAGAGTCAGTGGTGTAGCCGCCTCAGGTAAGGTCACGGTTTGTGAGAGCGTGTGTGTTAGGTTGTTACCTGTACCAGAGTAAAATTGAAAATCACCTTCAACCGGGGTTTTAAATTTTTCTAGCTGCTGCGCAAGTGTCACTTTAATTTGGCTTTGCTGCTGAGAAAGTGAGCTAGTATAAACTAGCGACTGCTGAGGCTGACTGCTCACTTCCTCCATGGTTAAATTAAGCTGGTTCACCCAATTGCCTTGGTATCTGTTTTGTAAATACTCAAGCGCCTGTGCACTAAACATAACGGGCTGTGAACCTCTAGGCCCACCAGCCCAGCTACCAGTAGACATTATTGACCAAGACGATACAGGCTCACCTACGGTATTTGACTGTAAATCGTACTCATCTGCTAAACCTAAGTCGTGACCAAATTCATGCGCAACGACACCTATGCTGGCATCTATTGGATTTATCGTATAACCCGATAACTTAACGCTACTACCCGCAATACTGACAGGTTCACTGTTTTCATCAAATACGTAGTAGCGGTGAGACCAAATTGCATCAACGCCTAAATAGCCTCCACCGGATTCTTCACCAATACTGGAATGAAAAACCATAACATGGTCGATAATGCCGTTTGGCTCGTTGATAATGCCATCGCCGTCAATATCATCTAAATCTGTTAAATCATATTGCGTTAAATCAATATCAAATTGTGCAGTGGCTTTTTCGACTGCTTCTTTTATCAGTGCGGGGGCATTTATATCGCGTGTGTTACCTACGCGCTCACCATAGGTTTTTGCATTACTATCTGCCCTAACCCACCCATATACTTGCCCGCTAAAAGTTAAGCTAGCGCCTGATGCGTCGTAATAATAATCGTATACGCTGCTAAGTGTTTCATTATTAGGGCCTACAAACCCACCCTCATTAAAAAGCAATTGTTGGTAATGCTCTTTTGTATAATTTTCGTAATACATATCGGTATCATCATCAACTAGCTGATTGTCATCGTGCTTTAAATCAGGAAAATCAATTAAGATAGCCAGTACTTTAACCTCATTTAGCGCGCTACTGGGGCTAGCCGCACTTGCATATTGCAGCTGCTTATTGGCTTGCTTAGCGCTTAAGCGGGCTTTCATGGTAGAAACAGGTTTTAACTGCGAAGGGTTAAGCCGTGCAGTATTCGCTAAGTAGCTTTCAACCGTTGGCTTGTTAGTGGTTTGTTGGGTATCAGCGCGTTTATTTAACCAATACTCTATTCTTTGTTTGTTAATAATACCTGGGTCATGCGCGCTGGTATTTGCTGCGTTAAGGTTTAGGCTGCAAAGAAATAAGCCAAGCCATATTATTTTTTTCACTGTATCTTCCCCAGATAAACTATTGCTCTATCATACCTAATATATGCATTAAGCACAGCGCTCAAATCACCTATTTACCCATTATGGTTACTCGGTAAAATTAGCATAATTTCTTCATATTTTTTATATAACTACAAATAGCGTGCAACTTTTTAGTATGAAAACAAATTAATTTGAAATTTTAATCCAAAACAGCCCTTTCAAGGTTGACATAAGCACGTAAAACCCTTAAAAATAACCCCATATAGAATTTTTAATCTAAAGCAGCATTTTGCTTTTTATAAAGTGACAATTATGAAAAAACAACTTCACCTTTTAATCTTACTCGTAGTGGTCTTAGTGATAAGCCCAGCGGGGATGTATTAAAAAGTGAAATTGCTTTTTAAAAACCCTCGCACTACGCGGGGGTTTTTTTATGCATAAACAGCGCACAGAGGAATGAGGATGAGCAAACAAGAATATAATGGTTCTGAACTAGTTGTTCAGGCATTAAAAGAGTTGAAGGTTAAGTATATATTTGGCTACCCAGGTGGGTCGGTTTTAGATTTATACGATGCACTTTTTCAACAAGAAGATATTGAACATATTTTAGTACGTCACGAACAAGCCGCAACCCATATGGCTGACGGTTATGCCCGAGCTACTGGCGAAGTTGGTGTTGTACTTGCTACCTCAGGCCCTGGCGCAACTAACTGTATTACAGGTATTGCTACCGCTTATATGGACTCAATTCCGATGGTGGTATTATCGGGGCAAGTACCTACTAGCTTAATTGGTGACGATGCATTCCAAGAAACTGACATTGTTGGCTGTTCTCGCCCGGTTGTAAAACATAGTTTTAACTGCAGAAGCGCTGAAGAAATTCCGGCTATTTTGGCAAAAGCGTTTTATATTGCAAGTACTGGCCGCCCAGGACCCGTTGTTGTTGAGCTACCAAAAGATATGCTTAACCCTGCTATTAAGTTTGAGTACAACTTCCCTAAAACAACAGAGCTTAGAACCTACAGCCCAAATACAAAGGGCCACTCTAAACAAATTCGCAAAGCGGTTACCGCAATTTTAGAAGCAAAAAAACTGGTTATATACTCAGGCGGCGGTATTATTTTATCTAACACCTCTGAGCAATTAACCCGCTTAGTTGAATCGCTAAATGCACCTATCACTAATACATTAATGGGCTTAGGCGGTATTTCGGGTATTCACCCAAATTACGTGGGTATGCTGGGTATGCACGGTACGCTTGAAGCCAATAAAGCCATGGCAAATGCCGATGTAATTTTAGCATTGGGAGCACGTTTTGATGATCGTGTAACCAATAATGTTAAAAAGTTTTGCCCTAATGCAACCATCGTTCACGTAGATGTAGACCCAACCTCTATTTCTAAAACGATTAAAGCACACATTCCGGTTGTGGGCTGTTTAGCCACTGTGATGGAGCAACTGCAAGCCGGCATAGATAAAAGTAGTATTCAAATTGATCGCAGTGCACAAGAGGATTGGTGGCGACAAATTATTAGCTGGCGCGAGCAAAAGTGCTTAAGCTACAACACCGATGGCGATAAAATAAAGCCTCAAGCTGTTATAGAAGCAGTGTATAAAGCCACTAATGGTGACGCATATGTAAGCTCTGATGTAGGTCAGCACCAAATGTTTGCAGCGCAATATTATCCATTTAAAAACCCTCGCCAATGGATCAATTCAGGGGGCTTAGGCACCATGGGCTTTGGCTTACCAGCAGCGATGGGGGTTAAGCTTGCCTTTCCTGATAAAGAGTCAGTGTGTGTAACCGGCGATGGCTCAATCCAAATGAATATTCAAGAGCTATCAACATGCTTACAGTACAACTTGGCTGTAAAAGTGGTTTCGCTAAATAACCGCTCATTAGGCATGGTACGCCAATGGCAAGATATGATTTACGGCGGTCGCCATTCATCTTCATATATGGACTCATTACCTGACTTTGTAAAACTTGTTGAAAGCTATGGCCATGTAGGCATAAAGGTAGATACTTTAGATGAGCTACAACCTGCTATAGATAAAGCCATGAGCATTAACGACCGTTTAGTATTTTTAGATATTAACGTTGATGAAAAAGAACATGTATATCCAATGCAAATTAAACTAGGTGGCATTGATGAGATGTGGTTACGTAAAGGAGTAAAAGCATAATGCGTCGTATATTATCTATTTTATTAGAAAACGAACCGGGAGCCTTATCTCGCATTGTTGGGCTTTTTTCACAGCGCGCCTACAACATCGATAGCTTAACAGTGGGCACCACTGATGATGAGTCACTGTCACGTATCACAATTACCACTATGGGTGATGATAGAATCGTTGAGCAAATTACTAAACAAGTTAATAAATTAGTTGATGTACTTAAAATTATTGATTTGACCGAAATGAGTCACATCGAACGTGAATTATTACTTGTTAAAGTATTTGCCCAAGACGAAACCACACGTGCAGCGGTTACACGCGTTGTAGATGTGTTCCAAGGTGCTATTTTAGATATGGGACGCCAAAGCTACAGCTTACAACTGGTAAGCAGCACAGACAAAATAGAATCGTTTTTAGACACCCTACGCCATGAAACCGACATTATTGAAGTGGTGCGCTCTGGTGCTGTAGGGATCGGCCGTGGTGACAAAGCGTTAAAAGCGTAATTAATTAAAGCTTAAGCGTTTAATATTAAATCCCTGCTAAGCAATTAGCAGGGATTTTTTATGTTAAGCCTTGCCTTACAACGCTCTGCATTAATACCTAATTAGGCATGTGGGAATAAGCTTAACTTAGGTAAGCTCGCTACTTTAATACAGGCAAAAAAAAAAGAGCTTAATAGCTCTTTTTTAAAAAATTCTGTAAAGCGCCAATTAAGGGTTTACTTGGTCTTTAAGACCTTTACCTGCTTTAAAGCTTGGGATAGTTGCCGCTGCGATTTGGATCTCAGCACCCGTTTGTGGGTTACGGCCAGTACGTGCTGCACGTTCTTTAACTGAGAAAGTACCAAAACCTACTAATGCAACTGAATTACCTTCTTTTAAAGAAGAAGTTACAGCGCCAGTAAACGCGTCAAGTGCACGTGTAGCAGCAGCTTTAGAGATTTCTGCATCAGTAGCGATTTTTTCAACTAATTGAGCTTTATTCATTGTTAGATTCCTATTCGTTATTATTTTGCCTTCGCAAAACCTATCTTTATGCATTTTTAAGGAGTTAGCAACAGCAAATTGCATTTTTTGCTTAAATACTTCGAAAATGCGTAAAATTTTAATAATTCTCGGTAAAATACAGCGTGTTGGGTTAACTAAAACTTAATTTAAGTACACAAAAGGCACACTTTAAATAACACACTGCTCTATATTTTTTCGATAACTAAGGTCACTTCCCCAACCTCGACACCAAACTTAACAATAGACGTTCGGTTTATCAAGCGCGATTGTGTAACCAGGTACATCCAATCATCAAAATTCACCTCAAGCGTACTGCCGTCATAGGGTAAGGCCACATTGTAGTTCCAATGAAACACACTGCCTGCGCTTTTACCAGTTGCAATGCCAAGCACATCATCAGCACGTCCCACTAAGCTATTATCGTCATTAAGGGTGACATACCAAATACGCTTTTGTGTTTCACCATCGTCATACACAAAGTCTTCCTCTATAACGCCCTCGTTCCCTTTCCAGCGCGCATTCATAGTGACAACAAGTTTACGTGTGAGTTCGCCTTTATAATCTTGCACAACGCCGTATGCTTTCAAATCGCCACTAAAAAACGCTTTAAAATCAAATTCTGGGTTGCTGCTATTGTAGTGCTCTACTTTTGGCGCGGAGCAGCTCACTAAAAATAATGCGGCCATTAAAATACATAGCTGTTTAAATTTATTTATATTGCGCATGTTAAATCCCTAATAATTGTTTTCTAAGTGCTGGCTCTGAGGTGTTTGGGCTTAGCCAAATAGCTAAAAACTGATTGGCAAATTGCGAGTCACTAATTTCACCTAACTTTTTATCATTATGGTAAAAAGTAGCCTGACCGCTTGGTGATGTTTGTAAGCTTAACGACTCGCCTTTTTTAATGTCTGGCCAAAGAGCGAGCAATTTATCAGCATACTTAGCAGATAAGTCACTTTTACCTAAATGCTGCCATTGCTCTTTAGTGGCTTTAACAATGTCTTTTGCTGCAAAGTCTCGCAAATAGGTGAGCGTAAATTTAACTGGGTGCGCCCCCTGTTTGTAACTCCCTGAGCGGGTATATAACGTTGCATCGTAAACATCCCAAAATAAATATTCCATGCGCGCCTCGCCCACTTTTTTAAAGTCAGTTTGCTCTTCGCTAAAGCTCAATGGGGTAAAAAAAGTAGCCATAATCATTGTGGCCGTTATTGCACATATTTTTGCGGTGATATTCATACAAGCTCCTGTTATTGCTTGCTAAAATTTATAATCGCTTTAATTTTTTGGTTAATAATAAGAATTAATGTAAAGGCAGCAGCCCACAGTGCGCCGTACAGAAGCCAAAACATCCACACAGGTGAATAAATACTAAGCACGCCAAATTGAGCGCCTGAATAATAACTAATTGGCGCCAAGGCTAAGCACACTAAATAGGCTTGCCAAAGTTTTAGATTAGTAATAAACGCCATTGATGTGTTTAAGCAAAGCAATAATGCTGCCCATAGCAAGGCTAACCAAAGCGGAAAAGGGGATACTTTAAATTCCAAAAGGTTTAGCTGCACAGCAAGGTATTCACATAACAGCGCAATTGGTAAAGCTTTGACTAAAAGCAACGCGTCGAGCTTATGCTGCTTTGATAAAACAAACATAAGCACAACAATACCAGAGGTGTATAAAACAGATTGAGCTTCTAAAAACAGTGATAAAAACCACACTGTTTGAAAAAGCACAAAATTAATAATTAAGGGCAATTTCGTCATTTTGACTAGTAAAACGTGGTTTACGCGCCGTTAAATGAACGGTACTTGTTGCTCGCGTTCTAAAAGCGCCTTCGCAATAAGCAAAATAAAATAACCATAATCTGTAAAAACGCTCATCAAACTTGTCACTGTCTAGGGTGTGCCAGTTATCAATAAAGCGTGTGCGCCAATCGGCTAGTGTTCTAGCATAATGCGCGCCTATGTCGCTTACAGTATGAATAACCATATCGGTATTGTTCTTAATTTGCTCGCTCATCTCATTAATTGAAGGCAAACAACCACCGGGGAAAATATACTGCTGAATAAAGTCAGAGTTTTTTAAATAATGTTGATAACGTTGATCGCCAATAGTGATCGCTTGGATAAGCATTGCACCGTCTTCTTTAAGCAAGCTATTACATTGCTTAAAAAAGCTTGGTAGGTATTCATGCCCTACTGCTTCTATCATCTCTATTGATACAAGCTTGTCGTATTGCCCTTCTAATAAACGATAATCAAGCTTGAGCAAAGTTATATTATTTTCAAGTCCTAACTGTTTAACCTTGTTTTCAACATAGGCATATTGCTCATCAGAAATCGTTGTTGTGGTGACATGGCAGTTGTAATGTGTGGCCGCGTAAATCGCAAACGCCCCCCAGCCTGTGCCAATTTCAATAACTGAATCGCCTTCGTTTATCTCTACCTGCTCACAAATTTGTTTCAGCTTGTTTTGTTGAGCGTCCTCAAGAGAGGCGTCTTTTGATGGATAAACAGCGCAAGAGTAAAGCATTTCCTCGCTTAAAAATGACTCGTATAAATCGTTACCTAAATCATAATGTGCAACGATATTCTTTTTCGACCCAGATTCTGAGTTGCTGTTTTTAAGATGGTTAAAACGGTGGGCTAAGCCACTAAAAAACGAGAATTTTTTTTCAAAAGCATCTAATTGTTTTTGGTTTATGGCAAAAATTTCGATGAGTTTGGTCAAGTTATCGCACGACCATTGCCCAAGAATGTAAGACTCACCTGCACCCACACTGCCAGATAGTGCAAATGCTTTATACATGGCAGTGTCGTTAACGGTAATCGTGGTTTTTAAGTCTGAATGTTGTTGACCAAATACTGTTGAGCGACTGTTCTCAACTAACACTATTTGGCCTGTTTCAATACTTGCAAAGGCTTTGGTGACTAGCTTTTTATATAAGTTTGTAAACCAACCAGTTTGCTCTTGGCAGTTTATACTCGAGACTTTTTCCATCTTAAACCCTTTATAATTGTATCGCTACCCGCAACTAAGCCTGTTTAACTATACTAAAGTTTTCCTGAATGACCTAAAAAAGGAACCCTTTTAATAAACAACTTAAGTGCTTGCACATAAATACCTTTGAAAATAGATAAAGTCATCGCAGGAAATTTTTTTAATAATTTATTAACTTCTTGCTTCGTTAACTGACTTCGCTTTAATCGTAAAGACGCGTCGAATAACAACTCATCCCCACGTTTATTTTCTATATGAATTAATGTGTTATCGGCTGTATGTTGTACTTGCCAATGGTAGTCCATATCTAAATTCATAAAGGGTGATACGGAGAAAGCCTTCTTAAAGTTCACTTTTTTTTGTAAGGGCACCAAATAATAATGGCGCTCATTCCACGGCGTATTGCTTACCTCAGCCACCATATATTTAAAGTTATCGGTGCTATTACCGTAAAAGTAAAAATTTACAGGGCTGAAATAAATGCCCATACACCTAAGTTGGCCAAGCATATAAATATGCGAAAACGTCTCTTTAACACCTAGCCTTTCTATTTGGCACTGTGCACGTTCGATAATACTTAATGGCTCTGAGTTTGGCAGTGTGTTTAAATAATCGGATTGATTAAAACGCAGTGCTTTAAACCCAAAAGTACCTAGCATAGGGTGAATGTTATTAAGTAATAACGGATTTTTTAAATCTACCCACATCATATAAAGTGGGTATTTAAACTGATGGTTTTTTACCGCAAAGCGCCTGTGCCTTACATCGCCTAAGTATACAGCGCTATTCAAATTCAACACCTAATTGCTTAGCCACATCTACTCCACTGCGAACACCATCTTCATGGAAACCGTTATACCAATAAGCACCACAAAAATAGCTATTATTTTGGCCATCAACAGTGTGCTTGAGTTTTTGTGCGGCAATGGATGATTCGTTAAAAACAGGGTGATGATAAGTGAACTCACGTAATATATTTGCTTTGTTAATCCCTTCTAAGTGATTAAGGGTTACACAAAATTGTGTATCTGAGTCTATACCTTGCAGTATATTCATTTGGTATGTAACAACCGCTGCTTTGTCGGTGTTTTCGTTTAGTAAGTAATTCCAGCTAGCCCAGGCGGCTTTTCTATCTGGCAGTAAACTAGTATCTGTATGCAATACTACCGAGTTTTCGGTATAAGGAATTGCACCTAATACAGCGTGTTCTTGCTCAGTAGCATCACCAAGTAATGCAAGGGCTTGATCTGAGTGACACGCAAATACCACTTTATCAAATTCTGCTTGTTCGCCATTTTCAAGGGTAATAATTACTTTATTATCTACACGTGTAACCGTCTCAATGTCGGTATTTAGTTTTATCCGCTCTGCAAAACCTTTAATAAGCGGCTTAATGTATTGCTTAGACCCACCAGGGATTACATACCACTGCGGCCTGTTTGTAACATCAAGTAAGCCATGGTTGTAAAAAAAGTTTACAAAAAACTCAACCCCTACATTTTGCATCTCTTTGATGCTGGTTGACCAAATAGCCGCCCCCATAGGTAAAATGTAATGGTATTTAAAAAAGTCATTAAAGCCGTGCGTATCTAATAACTGACCCAGCGTTTGATCTTTAGGGTAGTTTTGCTCGCTGTGCATTGCTTTACATAATTTATTAAACTTAACTATATCGCTTAACAAGCGCCAAAACTTAGGCCTAAATATATTTCTTTTTTGAGCGAATAAGCTGGCAAAGGTGTGTCCGTTGTACTCAAAACCACTTGCTTGATTATGAACACTAAAGCTCATTTGTGTTTCTTGTCTGTCTACGCCAATGCGCGCGAGTAGTTTTTCAAAGTACGGGTAAGTGCGGTCATTAAATACGATAAAGCCCGTGTCTATTGCGCGTTTAACCCCAGCATCAGATATCTCTACTGTCGCGGTATGACCACCAATGTAATCGTTTTTTTCAAATACAGTAATATCGTAATGCTTATGCAGTAAATGAGCACAGGTTAAACCCGATACGCCAGAACCTATTATTGCTATTTTTTTCAACGGGCTAATCCTTTTGCTAAACGTAACCAAAGTGGTAACGGTAAAATACGTAATGCTTTTAAAATAAGCGTAAACCGATAAGGAAAATGAACTTCTTTACGGCGTTTATTGATCCCCTTAATCATATAATCGGCGGCCTCTGTTGCAGTGACGGCCATAGGCATTGGGAAATCGTTTTTATCAGTAAGGGGGGTTTTAACAAAACCAGGGTGCACCAACGTAACATCAACATCGTTTAAGTCGATTGCTAAGCTTTTCGCTAAATAGCTTACTCCGGCTTTAGATGCGCCATACGCCTCAGAGCGTGGCAGAGGTAAATACGTAACGCTTGAGCTAACAAGTACAAGTTGTCCGCCCGCACTAATTTTTGGTAATAGTGCCTCTAGGCAGTAGCCCATGGCCAGCAGGTTTACTGAAATAACTCGCTCAAACAAAGCGCTGTCAAAGTTACGGGCATCATCTACATACTCACAGTTACCAGCGTTAAGAATAACCTTATCAAAAGCACTAAACCCCAGGGTTGCTTGCTTTATGTCTTTGAGGTCTGTGGCATCAAACTGACACGTTTTAATATTGGTGTGTTTTTCAAGCTCAGCTAACTTTTCAAGGTTTCTACCGCAAGCAATCACGGTATTGCCTTGCTTTGCGTACTTTATTGCAAGCTGCTCGCCAATACCTGAGGTTGCACCTGTAATTAAAATATTCATCGCTACCCTGCTCGTTTATCTATGTAATTTATAACGCCACCTAAAATAGGAATATGCTTGTATAGCATTTCACCGACATTAAAATAGTCGCGGTGGTTAATAATTTTACCTTCTTTAAAAACCAGCTTACTGTGCCCTTCTACCGATATAGTTTTGCCAGAAGCCAGTTTTGGGTGGGCGTAATGCATAGTCCAATACAAAAATGCTTTGTCATCACGCTCGTAGGTGTCGCTAATATCAAACTGACAATGCTTAACATTACTATATAGATTAGAAAAATATCGGGTAAGCTCGCTTAGCCCGTGTATTTCGTGCATTGGGTCTTTAAATTTAATTTGCTCGCTGTAAATATCATTAAGCAAATGCAGGTTTGATTTATCGAGTTGTTGATATATTTCTACAAATTTTGCTACCGGTAATGCTGTTTCCATATCACCCCTTAAATGCAGCTATTGCACGCTCGCGAGCTGCTTTATGATCTACGATTGACGGCCAGTAACATTGCTTATCAGCCCCTATTGACGCTAAATAAGCATGAGGAAAATGAATATGTTTATCTGGCACTTTTTCAAGCTCTGGTAAATATTTACGTATAAATTTACCATTAGGATCAAAGCGCTCACTTTGAGTGATAGGATTAAATACGCGAAAATAAGGCTGCGCGTCACAGCCAGTGCTTGCAGCCCACTGCCAACCGCCATTATTAGAGGCTAAATCGCCATCAATAAGGTGCTGCATAAAAAACTGCTCGCCTTCACGCCAATCAATTAATAAATGTTTGGTCAAAAAGCTGGCGACCACCATTCTTAAACGGTTATGCATCCAGCCGGTTTGAACTAACTGTCTCATCGCTGCATCAACGAGTGGGTAACCTGTTTTTCCCTCGCACCAGGCTTTAAACTCAGCCTCGTTTTTACGCCATTTAACGCCATTGTACTTTTCGTTAAAGTTATAACCACGAGAAAGCTTAGGAAATTGCGCAATTAAATGACGATAAAATTCGCGCCAAATAAGCTCGTTTACCCAAGTAAACGTTTTACTTTTAGATGTTGTTAAAATATCTGGGTAGCGGTTTTGAATATTAACCAGTAACTGCTTAGGGCTTATAATACCCAGAGCTAGATAAGGGCTTAAACCCGATGTGCCTTTAATGCTGGGTATATCACGCTGATCGTCGTAGCTACTTAATTTGTCGCAAATAAAATTATCAACAATGGTTGCTAAGCTTTCATCATCAACTGGCCATTTTTCTGAGCTGCCATCACTTTTAATTGCCTGTGCGTTGTTATTTATCGGCTGTTTTTTTAAAGGCCACGGTAATAAGCTAAAGTGAGTATCTTGGTGTTGTTTAAGCCACTGTTTTTTAAATGGCGTAAACACTTTGTACATTTCGTTACTTTGGTTTTTAACACTGCCTACAGGCGCTATTACATCTCCCTCATAGAGGGTAAACGTAATATTTTTATCATCACACTTTGCAAGTATTTGCGCATCACGATTTACTTCATTTAACTCATACTCTTTATTGGCAATTACATGTTTTACCTTATGTTTATCACAAAATGATAAAAGCGCACTTTCACAATCGTCAAAGTAAGGAGCATCAATAATATGCAGCTCTATTGCGTACTGTGCTAGCTGCTCGCGTATATAATTGAGGCGTCTTTTTAGTAAATCTATTTGAATGGGAGCGGCGTTGTGTTGTTGCCATTGCTTTTCGCAGATAAAAAAAATGGCCTGTTTAGCGCCATTATTTAGCGCTTCAATAAGCGCTTCGTTAGAAAAAAGGCGCAAATCGCGCCTAAACCAAAAAAGTGTATTCATTATATGCCGTAACGTAATTTTAGTTCATTAGGGTAAGGATTAAAAAACACCTGCTTTTCTAGGTATTCATTAGGGTGTACTTTCAGATGATGTTTTAACAAAGTAAGCGGTACGTACAAAGGCACTAAACCTTGACGGTATTCATCGATGGCATCGCGTAGCTCTTGCTTTTCAACCTTAGATAAGTCTTTTTTAAAGTAGCCCTGCAAGTGCATTAACGTGTTGCAATTATTCCTGCGTGATGCAGGCTTTTTAAGGCCGTTCATTAACCCAAGAATGTACTCATCTGCTAAAGCGTTAATATCATCACCATTATAAGTACCAAGTAAATTACCTAAGTCGCGGTAAGCTTGATAATTATGAGCCATTAATAAGTACTTATATTGCGAATGAAACTGGGTAAGCTTATGCACTGTTAGCGGCTCAGATGCTAGTAACTGCCACTGTTTGTAGGCGTACACGCGCATTACAAAATTTTCGCGTAAGTGCATGTCGTTTAAGCGGCCGTTTTCTTCACATGGCAATAATGGATTGTGCTTCATTATTTGCTCAGCAAAAAAACCAACGCCTTCAGAGGTATTGCCGGTGCCCGCTTCGTTATAAATTTTAATTCTTTCCATACCGCAGCTTGGGCTTTTCGCACAAAAAACAAAACCACTTAGGTTTTTAGCTTGCTCTGTGGCTACTTTTTTACCGTATTCAGTTAACTTAGGCCCAACATCGCCAGTGCCATCTGGGCGACACACTTTTATTGTATCGCCCACACGTACTTGGCGTATGGTTGGCCGAGGAATAGGTAACCCTACGGCTACCTCTGGGCAAAAACGCGTGTACTCTACATGTTTTCCAAGCTCATCCATACAAAAGTTAGACTTTTTATGGCCTGTATCAAAACGTACTTTTTCGCCTGCTAAGCAGGCGCTAATACCTATTTTTATTGTGTCTGTTTGCATAAATTCTCTTAATAAATCAAGTTACCTATAGGATTAAGTAACTTACTGAGCCCTTTATTAAAATGTAGCGCACTACTGACTACTGTAAAGCATAAACAACCATCTTTTGTGAGTGGAGTGTGCTGATGAGAGCCATCTTGCCAAATAAAGTCTCCTGGCACGTAACTACCCTCTTCATCACTAAACTCACCATCAAGTAGCAATGTTACTTCAAAACCAGTATGAGTATGCTCGGGGATTTCGCCCCCTGCGCCAATATGTAAAAGGCTTGAGCGCAATGGGCCATCATCAATAGCAACGCGAGAGCGAGCAAGCTTACCCACTTGCGTAAAACGCCCATGCGAAATACGTGTTAAGGCGCGTGGTAATTCGTAGTTATGCTCATTAACTTGTACGGTTACCGGCTCAACTTCGTAAACTTCATCAATGCTAGCATCGGCGGTTATCAAATCTAGCAGGTCAGCGTCAAAATCTGGCGCTTGTAAATCATTACTTAAATTTAATGTATCAGGGGCGTATGACGCATCGCTAAATACATCCTTTGCATTAGCGGCTTCAAGTTTTGCCACTTTTGTTTGGCAAACTGGGCACATATCAACGTGTATAGATACCGCAACGCTTAACGATGCAGGTAACTGCGCTGAACAATATTGTGCTAGTAAAGATTCACTAGGGTGATGTTTAATCATGCTGATCTCCCATTTCATTACGTAATTTTTGCAAGGCTAAACGCAATCGTGATTTTACCGTGCCTACAGGAATATTTAATTGTTGAGCAAGTTGCTCTTGCGACATATCTTGGAAATAAACGCCTCGGACGACCTCTCGCTGTGCGGTTGGTAGTTTGTCTAGGTAACGTTTAATTTGTTTATCTTCCAAGTGGTCGCTAAATTCAAGTGTTGTATCTTGAGATTCGTTAATAAGTGGCCAAATATCTTCGCTTATATTTTCTTCTTTATTACTTTTCATTTTACGAAGCATATCAAATGAGGCATTACGCATTACGGTATATACCCAGGTCGTCGCAGCCCCTTTATCGCTGTGATACAAATGCGCTTTACGCCACACTGAGGTTAATGTTTCTTGTACAAGCTCCATTGCTTGTGCCTCAGAGCCAAATTGCTTAATTCCAAAGCGTTTGATTTTTGGCGAAAAGTATTCAAATAAGTAAGCAAACGCTCTTTTGTCTCGCGAAGTAGCTACATCAAGCAGAGCTTGCATAAGATCTGCACTTGGCGTTTCTGGCATGGCAGTATATTTACCTGTATTAGGTTCACAACGTGGTGAGGGTTGTTGACTTACCATAATAATTAATCCCGTGTATGCTTTTGTACATATCTATACGCCAAGCAATTAAACGCAGATCACATTATTTTAGGCAAATTCATTGTTGATCACAGTATGGAGGAAGTTTAGTAAGTTAGCAAAGTTACTTTCGAACGCAAGTTGCTGTTTTTTATCGATAGATATAGGTAATAGTTCAAGCCAGCGGGCAGCTACCCAGGCTAAATTATCAAACTTGGTTTGCCTATATAAACTAGAAAGCTCTTTATTGTTTAAAAATATGTCCTGTAAAGAATCAGACAAGCGTTGATTATCAGCCGAAATTTCACTGTGTGAGTCATTGTACCAATACGGCGTATTGCAATCGCTTAATAAGCCATGGCGCAATTCACTTTCATCTTGGTATACGTCATTTATTTGCACGCTTTTAGCAGCGTACACATCAATGAGTAGCATATTGCTAGGGTCTTGATCAAAGTCGATAATATCGACCAAACAGCCCTGAGCGCTAATATTAAATGGCGTGTCGTGCTGATAGGTGCACAGTACAAAACCGACATTATTTTGTAGTGCGGTTTTTACCATGTTTAAATACCTAGGCTCAAATATACGCAAACGCGTATAGCCTTCTGGTAAGACAAATATTGGTAATGGGAAAATCGCACGTTTCATAAAGTCTACTTCTTTAAATTACACTGCCTTTATTTACGTGCGCTTTTACTAAGTCGATCAGCTTACTCAAATCGAATTATTTAGCTATTAATTAAAAGTTGATCCAACTTCCCATACTTTTTATTACTTGAACCATATAGTAAACACTAATCATGCTTACAACAGGCGCCAACATAAGTGCAAATAATCCTAATTCGTTACTCATCGTCTTATCCTTTTACACTTATTTAGCTTTAACTTGCGTAGTTACCGGCATTGAAGACTGCGTGGTAACGTCAGCTTGTTCTTGCGCTTGATTTACAAATTGCTCAAGTACTGCCTGGGCATCAAAACTAAGGCTCTGCGAAATTGATTGTTCAAGTTCTGCCGTTGCTTGATTAATATAGCTTGTTACGTTTTGCGTTATAATATCAGTTACATCTAGGTCCACTTCACTCGCATGTACTTGCGAAGAACCTAATACTAATAAACTTGCCATAGCGATTTTAATTGAATGTTTCATAATGGTATTCCTTGTTGTGTATATTGTTTAGACGCAATAACATAATCAAGGGTTGTGCCAACAGAAAAATAAAAATTAAATGATTGATATTTAAAGACTATATCAAAATCCATATAGCAACGCAGCATTCAGGCTTGGTTAATTTAACTAACCTTTTTAATTTTTTGACTAACTATTAGTAAATATTTTTAGTTCACTATTTGCAGTTTAAAACAACGACTACCATTACTTTTTATTTTGTGTATCGGGTTTAACTTTTTTACCTAACCGATAAGCATCAACCATACTTAGTAACCAAATGACCACCATTAAAGGAAGATATTTATATTCCCCAAGCTGAGCACATTCACCTGATGGATTACGGGCGGCTTGTAAAATGCCTGAAGCCGTCATCGGAATTTTACCTGCTAAAATTTCATTTGCGCTACATTGCGCTATAGCCAAAATATCACCTAATGTCATAAACAAAAGTAGCGTAAATACACCTGCAAAAATACAGCCTATTAAATGCTTTTTAAGCGAAAAATGCCCTGCCCCAGGATACACAATGGCAGTAAGTAAAACGGCTTTGAGCTCTTTTTTCATGATAAACGTGCCTTAATTAATTGAGACTATACGACCACACTATACCCGATTAATTCCCTTTAAAATCAATAAAAGTACGGTGACTAATTTACAGTAACAATGCTGACATTGAAACATTGAGCGTACACCTGTACACTCAAGTTTAATTAATAAGTGGTAGGACTAGTATGACTATAGGTGCACCCTATTCTCGCAAAGAAGAAAAACTCAATGTATTAAGCCATGCACTGGGAATATTTTTTGCTGTGTTTGTAATGTGGGATTTATTTAAACAAGCCACCAGCGTAAAAGCTTATATTAGCACCGCTGTATATGGGGCTAGTTTATTTGTATTGTTTTTATCATCCACACTTTATCACGCCAGTGTACAGCCCAAATTACGCGCTTTTTATAAAAAATGCGATCACTGCGCTATTTACGTATTAATAGCGGGTACGTACACCCCATTTTTGTTGCTATCTCTTAATGGACTGTGGTCTTGGGGCACACTGAGCTTTATTTGGGCAGTCGCGCTTGGTGGCGTTGCTTATAAAGTGCTGGTTAAAAATGGTAATAAAAAAGTCTCGCTGGCTACCTACTTACTTATGGGCTGGTTTGCCCTTGCGATTGTATACCCACTTTATTTAAATATTGATGTAAAAGCACTGTACTGGTTACTGGCCGGTGGCATTTTTTATAGCTTAGGTACATTATTTTATAGCGCTAAAAGCACTCAATTTAGCCACGCAATTTGGCACCTCTTTGTAATAGCTGGGTGTGTGTGCCACTACATTTCAATTACTAATTACGTGTATTAATACATGTAATTAGTAATTTACTGCCACGCACATAAACCGCAATAATTTGGCTACCCTTCTATATAAAAGCGCGATAAAAGCGCGTTGTAGCTTAAGCGATATCACCGCCTTAATTTAAGACGCTGTTATTTACGGCTTTGACTATAAGCCTATCACTGTCCTTACTCGCCTAATTAACTAGCTCGATAAACAGCGTGTAACATTTTCGGTACTCTTATCCATTTTTTACCCATTTTATTCACTTACTCTTTTCCTAGTTTAAAAATAAATGCATTAAAATAAGTGAGATAGCTTCATATTTTGAATGTAACGCTATGGCATATCTATTGCTCCTTCAATATAAATGGTCAGTAAAACCTTGGCCAAGCAAATACGTTAAAGGAGATACAAAGTGGGCGCATTACAAGCTGACTCTATAAGTGAGGCAAGTGCTAGATTAGTAAGTTGCTACTTATACTCAATATTTTACAACCACACTCACTTTTACGTCTATTCCCGCCAAGCAAAGAGATAGGTAACACGCATTGCTGCGTTATCTACCATTAGGCTCTTTGCGATTACATGCAGTTAATCCAACTTAAACTTTACATTAAAGGAGACGTTGATATGCCAACTAACCAATTTACGATGCAAGACCCTAGAAGCCAATATCAAATGGGACGGACCGAAAAAGACAGTGATCAACCAGACCCAGGCCTAGATGAAATTTTAAAACCTAAAGCAGATCACGGCGAAGATACCTATGTAGGTAGCGACAGATTAAAGGGTCGCAAGGCGTTGATCACCGGGGGCGACTCGGGCATTGGCAGAGCGGTTGCCATTGCATTTGCCAGAGAAGGTGCCGATGTGGTTATCAATTACTTAGCCAGCGAAGAAGCCGATGCGAAAGAAACACTCGATATATTAAAAGCCAGCGGTAGCAAAGCTTGGGGAATTGCAGGCGATATCTCCGATGAGAGTTTTTGTAACGACCTTGTGGCGCAAAGCGTTGAAAACTTAGGCTCAATCGATATATTAGTGAATAATGCGGGTAAACAACAGTTTGTTGCCGAGTTAGACGATTTATCTACCGAGCAATTTTGCCAAACATATGCAACAAATGTATTTGCTATGTTTTGGATAACAAAGGCGGCGGTAAAACATATGCCACCGGGCGCTAGTATTATTAATACAACCTCTATCCAATGCTATCAACCCTCAGCTGGGCTTCTTGATTACGCATCTACTAAGGGCGCAATTACAAGCTTTACTAAAAGCTTAGCTAAAATGGTGATTGATAAAGGCATTCGGGTTAATGGGGTTGCTCCTGGGCCAATTTGGACCCCGCTTCAACAAAGTGGCGGCCAGCCGGCTAAAAAATTGCCTGAATTTGGTGATAACGTGCCAATAGGTAGACCAGGCCAACCTGCTGAACTAGCACCCACCTATGTATACTTAGCATCGCAAGAGTCAAGTTACATTACCGCGGAAATAATGGGTGTTACAGGTGGGCAGCATCTACCTTAATCATGCTGGTTCACTTATATTAGTTAATCTCAGCTTATTGATTTTATAAAATAATAGCGGCGTATATACGCCGCTATTATTACCTAGCCTTTTTTCAATTATACCTAAATAAGCCCCACTAAGTATTGGTGAGGCTCTGGTTAACAATACCTTAGACAGCACCTGAGCTTGCCACTAAAACCTGTGCTCACGCAGCACCATTTAGCACAGTGTGAGCAAGAGCGTGCCTATTTAGACACGCATAAATTAACTGCTTAAATAACTTAAGCAGATTAAGTGTTATCTTTTTTAGCACGTATACCGCGAATGAACTCTTCTAAATAAGGCGTAAACTCTAGCGCAAGTGCTATAAATAGCACCGTTGCCAAGTAAGTTATTGGTAAAGGAGAGGCTTTTAATTGCAGCGTAAAGTCAGGAGGAAAGCCGCCTGGAGTAAATAAAGCGGTAAATTGCTCCCAATGGCGCGCAATAATTAATACCAAAGCTAACAGGGGTATCATTTCTAAAAAACTGTGTATATGTTGCTCTACCGGCCCTACCCTTCGCTTACTTACCGCATAACTTACATCCCACATTGCTGTAAGCTCATGCAGAAAAAACAACACAATACAAAGGGCAATAATCAAACTATTAACTTCAAAAATTAAAACGAGGATTAACGGAATGCCCACTTCGGCAAACATTAATAAATGAATAAGTGACTCTTTAGCACCGCTGGTTGTAGAAATATTACTACGTCGATGACAAAACCAATCAGCAATACCAGCAGCAAGCCACACAGGGATCGCAAAGTACATTAAAATCAATAAAGTTGGGTCAGTCATAGTTTGTTAGTCCTTAATATTTGGTTTTAATAACCCTCATGCTTAAAACTAAACATTTACACTTCATCAGCTTCTTCATTCATCACTAGCGATGTGAAAAACCATATTTTTCCAATAATTTATCAGTCACTTTTAAGATGGCTTGAGGATTACTTACGTTTTTACGCTTTTACTCTTTTACCTTTTTGCAAATGAGATACCATTTTAAACGCGCCCTTGAGCCAACATTTGGTATGCTCAATATCTATTTACAACAAATAAGTAGTTCAAGTGTTATGCCAAATCTCGACGCTTAATTGATTTAATGCCATTTTAGCTATAGGTAGGTGTGGAGGTGTTTTTACTTTGCCGTATATATTTTTATTGTGTAAAAAATAGAAAATATATCGCTTTTCATTGTAAGTTTTTCATTCACAAAGCTAGATAAGGAAGTTGTGGTAAAGGTAAAACTACAAGCTGAAAAACCCTATTTGTTGTAGATTTACGCTAGCTAAAAAAAGTAAGCCGCACACTTGTAATAAAGCAGCCTTTAAAGCTCTTTTACGATAATACCTTCACTACTGCCATCTATACTCGCGCATATTTACTTTGTCGTTTTTAAAGCTAACCCCTTCTAATAATAGCTTTTGGCGCTGCTCTTGGTATTTATCACTGCCTGCAGGAAATGATATTTTACCTTGGCTGTTTACTACTCTGTGCCACGGTATAACAGAATCATCTGGCATTTGCTTTAAAAGGCGCCCTACTAAGCGTGAATTTTGCGGATAACCGGCAAGCGTTGCTACTTGCCCGTAGCTTGCAACAAAACCTGCAGGTATATTTGCAATAATGGTGTAGATGAGGGTTTCTTTATCAATATTATCGGCCATTAACGTACGCCTCACTGAGTACTTTAAATTGCTCCCAAATAGAGCGCGCAACAGGACCATGGTGTATTGCATCACGCCTAAATGCACGTACTTCTATACCAAACTCATCTTCTCTGTCGTTTATCTGTATTTGCTGCAACAGCCCTGCTTCTATTTCAGGGGCGCAATAGTCTATGTTCATCATTGCCCAGCCGGCACCAGCAAGCAAAAACGACTTTAAATTGGTTACATCGTCAATCTTCATTAAGGCAGAGCCTTTTGAGTAAGAAAGCTTGTCACTGTCTATGCTTAAGTCACTTTCAAACATGGCCAAACACGGGTAATTTTGTAGCTCATTAAAGGTCATGTACTTAGGAAACGCTTTAGTAGATGCAATAATTCCAATGTTTAATTTACCAATTGGTAGGCTTTCTAAGTGCCCTGTTGCATGAAATAAGTCAAACCAGGGGCCGATGCCTAACTCCACTTGCCCACTATTTACTTGCTCTAAAGAGACAAAGCGTTTGCCACTGGTTAAATTAAACTCTGTACGCTTAAATAGTCTAAAAGTATTACTTATGATCTCGTTATAACTGTCTTTTTGACAAATTTGCTCGTAGCAAATTCGATATTGTGGCTCGTTACCCAGTGCAAGCTCTTTAGCAAGCTGTGCTAGCTCATCATTTGCATGCAATAATTGTTGTGCTTCGCGATGAAAAACACGCCCTTTTTCAGTTAACTGTAATCGGTACTTACTTCTATCGAGTAGTTCAAAGCCAATTTTTGCCTCTAAGTTTTTAATTGCTAAGGTAAGCGCAGGTTGAGTTTTATGTAATTTAAGCGCCGCGCCACTTAAACTTGCACTTTGTACAATGGCATCTAAAATTTGTAATTGATTCAGCTTCATACTGCGCTCAACATGATCATAAATAAAACTTATTATGTTTCTAAAATTTAATGAATTTTATTTTATATGGTTGCGGCGTATCCTGCACTTAATTATTTTGCCCATCATTGCCACGGAGAAGACATGAAACTCTTTCGTCTATGTATACTTACTACGACTCTACTTACCTTAATGGCCTGTTCAGAGCCAGAAAAGCAAGTAAAAGAAGAGCCCATTAGGCCTGTAAAGTTATTCAATATAGGACATGATTCGCAAACAAATGTGCGCAGCTTTCCTGCTGAGGTGGTTGCTAACCAAGGCTCGTACTTAGCATTTAGAGTCAATGGTGAACTGGTAGAGTTTCCGGTATTAGCAGGTGAAGAAGTTGAAAAAGGACAACTTTTAGCAAAGCTGGACCCAGAGGACTTTCAATTACAGTACGATGATAGAAAAGCCCGTTATGAGCTTGCTAAATCACAACTTAGCCGCATTGAACAATTACTTGAAAAAAGAATCGCGAGTCAATCAGAGTACGATGAAGCATTGGCTAATATGCAAGTGGCAGAGTCTGCCTTTAAAATTGCCGAAACCAACCTAGAATACAGCGAACTGCGCGCCCCATTTGCAGGGACTGTAGCCAAAGTATTTGTTAAAAACTTTGAAAACATTCAAGCCAAGCAAAACATTCTACGCCTAGAAACCCGCGATTTAATGGATGTAGAAATCCAAGTTCCTGAAAAAATAATAGCGCGCATTAAAAAAGGCAGCGACTACCACCCTACCGTTGTGTTTGACGGTTATGATAATAAAGAGTACACCCTTGATTTAAAAGAGTGGGACACGCAGGCCGATCCTACTACGCTTACCTACAAAGTTGTTTTTTCGCTGCCAGTACCTAAAGACTTTAACTTACTTGCAGGGATGACGGGCCGTGTATTTATCGATTTATCAAAAGTAACCAGCTCGCAAGTGGCTTACACTATTTTACCGGTAGAGTCGGTTTTTTCTGAAGCTAAAGAAAGCGTGTCGGATAACGCCTATGTGTGGATATATAACCCAGAAACTGGTGTTGTTAATAAACAAGCCGTTAAAGTGGGCCAAGTACACCGTGACGGTATTGAAGTGCTAAGCGGTATTAAAGAAGGCCAAATTGTCGTCTCTGCTGGCGTGCACTCATTAGATGAAGGCATGAAAGTACGTCCATGGAATAAAGAGCGAGGCTTATAATTATGAGCTTTGCGCAACTCTCCATAGAGAAAAAAGTAATTAGCTGGATGTTTGCACTACTGCTGTTAATTGGCGGGAGTGTGTCGTACTTTGATTTAGGCCAACTAGAAGACCCAGAGTTTACGCTTAAAACCGCCATGGTTATAACTATGTATCCGGGTGCATCGCCACAACAAGTAGAGGAAGAAGTCACCTTTCCTATCGAAAATGCGATTCAGCAACTCCCCTACGTAGATTATGTGACCTCTATTTCATCAAATGGTAAGTCGCAAATATCGGTAGAAATGAAAAGTACCTACCGAAAAGAGCAGCTGCGCCAAATTTGGGATGAAATGCGCCGTAAAATTAACGATTTAGCGCCTTCACTCCCGAGTGGCGTTTACCCAAGCACCATTTTAGATGACTTTGGTGATGTATACGGCGTTATGTATGCGGTTACCGGCGATGGCTACTCTTATGATGAACTTAAAGATTACACCGATTACTTAAAGCGTGAACTCGTACTCGTTAAAGGTGTGAGTAAAGTGACCATTGCTGGTGAGCAACAGCCTCAAGTAATGGTTGAAGTGTCTACCCGTAAATTAGCACAACTGGGTATTGCCCCAAGCCATATTTTTGGTTTACTGCAATCGCAAAATACAGTCTCTAACGCAGGTAAAATTAGAGTGGGTGATGAGTCTATACGCTTTCACCCAACCGGCGAATTTAAAGATGTTAAAGAGCTCGAAACCCTGCTTATATCTAAACCCGGTGCTAGCGAGCTTATTTACTTAGGTGATGTAGCCAAAGTATTTAGAGAATACGCAGAAGTACCCAGCAATGTTATTCGCTACAACTCAGAACAAGCGCTTTTAATTGGCGTCTCATTTATGAACAGCGTGAACGTAGTAGATGTAGGTAAACGTATTGACGAGCACTTAGCAGAGCTTGAGTACCAGCGCCCACATGGCATACATGTAGAATCGGTGTATAACCAACCTAAAGAAGTAGAAAAATCGGTAGATGGTTTTATTGTCAGCCTAGTAGAGGCGATTGCCATTGTAATCGTGGTACTGCTTATATTTATGGGGTTAAAAAGTGGTATTTTAATTGGCGGTATTTTATTACTCACCGTTTTAGGCACCTTTATATTTATGAAGTTGTTCGCCATAGACTTGCAACGTATTTCTCTAGGTGCGCTTATTATTGCCCTTGGTATGCTGGTAGATAACGCCATAGTAGTAACCGAAGGCATATTAATAAATTTAAAGCGTGGCCAAACTAAGTTAAAAGCTGCAGTTAATATTGTAGAGCAAACTAAATGGCCGCTACTAGGCGCTACAGTTATTGGTATTACTGCGTTTGCCCCTATTGGCTTAAGCTCTGATGCGACCGGTGAATTTGCGGGTAGCTTATTTTGGGTATTGTTTATATCGCTTTTACTAAGTTGGATCACCGCCATTACGCTTACGCCATTTTTTGCAAATTTAATGTTTAAACAAGATGAGTTTAAAAAAGCTAAAAATGCTGAGGGCGAAGAGGAAGATGACGACCCATATCAAGGCTTTATTTTTACCGGCTATAAAGCACTTTTAGATGTGTCTATGCATTATCGTAAAACCACGCTTGTGCTTATGGTCGTGCTTCTTTGCTCGGCTGTGGTTGGTTTTGGTGCGGTTAAACAATCGTTTTTCCCAGCCTCTAACACGCCTATGTTTTATGTAGATTACTGGCAGCAACAAGGCTCCGACATAAGAGCAACGCTAGAGGGAATTAAAAAGCTTGAAAACTACCTTCAAAAAGAAGAGCTAGTTGAAGAAATAACCAGTACTACAGGCCAAGGTGCTCCACGCTTTATGCTTACTTATGCACCGCAAAAGTCGTACTCGTCATACGGGCAGCTCATTATAAGAGTAAAAAATCGCGAGGCGGTGGCTGTAGTAATGAAAAAAGTGCGTGAATACTCGCAAAATACACCGCTTTCAGCTGAGCTTAAAATTAAGCCCATGGAAATTGGCCCCTCAACCGATGCTAAAATTGAAGCACGCTTTACAGGCCCCGATCCGGTAATACTTAGACGATTAGCAGCCCAAGCTGAAGAAGTTATCGCACAGGACGACGGCGCTTATAATATTCGTGATGATTGGCGCGCACGCACTAAAATGATTCGCCCACAATTTAACGAACAAAAAGCGCGCCGCTTAGGTATTAGTAAGTCAGACCTTGATGATGTACTGCTTACTAGCCTTTCGGGCAAGCAAGTGGGTGTATATCGTGATGGTACGCAACTTCTGCCAATTATTGCTCGCTCACCGGCAAATGAGCGCCTAAATGTTGAAAGCGTTCACGATTTACAAATATACAGCCCTGTATTGGGTGTATTTGTGCCAGTAACACAAGTGGTTGACGAATTTGTGGTTGAATGGGAAGACAGCCTAATTATGCGCCGCGACCGAAAGCGCACAATAACGGTAATGGCCGATCACAACGTATTAGGCGATGAAACTGCCGCTAAGTTATTTGCACGCGTGCGCGGACCCGTAGAAGCAATAGAGTTACCGCGTGGCTATAAATTAGAATGGGGCGGCGAGTATGAGTCGTCATCGGATGCACAAGCCGCTATATTTGGTTCATTACCGCTGGGTTATTTAGCGATGTTTGCGGTAACCGTACTGCTGTTCAATTCACTTAAACAGCCTTTAGTTATTTGGGCTACAGTGCCACTTGCCATTATTGGTGTGAGTGCGGGCATGTTAATAATGAATGCGCCATTTAGCTTTATGGCACTACTTGGATTACTAAGTTTAAGCGGGATGCTGATTAAAAACGGCATAGTGTTGGTCGATCAAATAAATCTTGAGCTTCGCGATGGTAAATCGCCTTATCAAGCTGTGTTTGAATCTGGCGTTAGCCGTGTACGCCCTGTAGCCATGGCGGCTATTACCACCATTTTAGGTATGATCCCGCTGTTGTTTGACGTGTTCTTCCAGTCAATGGCGGTAACTATTATGTTTGGTTTAGGTTTTGCAACCATACTTACGCTTATCGTAGTACCTGTGCTTTATACTGTTGTATTTAGAATAGACTACGAGCCTAGAAAGTAATTTAAAAGCCTTACAGCACGTTTAAAACGCAGCTTACCTCACAGTAGCTGCGTTTTTTATTATTTAAACCGAGGTTAAAGATGGACATAATAAACTAGGTTGTATTTGTATTCTCTTTGGCTATTTTAGCTTTATAACCGACGAAAATGGCAATGTAGATTTAAACAACTACCGTTTCACGGGCGGTATTGCACTGGTAATAACAGGCATGTTTGACGGTACTTACGATTTAATTAAACGACTGCGCTCTAAAAACAGCGTATCTGCATTAGCCATTTATTTAGGGCTTTTTTTTACTTTATATTGGCGTTGTGTTTTATAAATAACCTCTCAAATGACAGCAAAACAACTTTTTAGAATAATAATTACCGCTAGTTTACTATTCCCACCCCTATTTTTTATTGCTTGGGATGAAAATCTCGATCCCCCCTTTATTGCCAATACCGCTTATGATTTTTTAACACATAAGCTGCTTCCTGTTTTGTCAGTAATAATTAGTATTGCAGGGGGGATGTACGGATACAAAAAGTACAACGCATGCATAACATTTAAATCAAATTTTAAAGACTACTTAGAGGATGATGGGAAGCTTAGGGGCTGGCTGGGTATTTTGTTTATACCGGTTTTAGTTTATTTATGGCTGTGGGCTAGTTTTTGTATTTCAGTAAAGTTATGGACGTATTATTATAGCGACAATAGCTGGCAGCAAGAGTACCAGCTACTGGCTGTAGAGGCGTGTCCGAGTGATTACGAATACAGCTGCGCAAAACTGGTTGTGCTTGATTTACAAACTTACAGAAAGCGCTCTTTTAGGTGGTATTTAGATAAACCAGCATTAAAGCGGTTAAAAAATGAGAAAATAAACATCGTGGGCGTTAAAAGCCCACTCGGTAACGTTGTACATCAAATACAATGGTAAGTGCGCACGCTATTTTTTTTAACTTAAAGTGCCAGATGAACGCGCTTTACCGTTTGCTGGCTTTTTGTTGTTTGCACTTTTGCTATCGCCTTGCGTATTTTTGCTAGCTCCCTCTTTACCTACATAGGTGGTTGAGCGCTTTTGAAAAGGCGTGTTACTTCTTTGAGTGCGAGTGCCTCGCTCATTATTAAAGGCACGTGGGTTTTCACCCTGAAAATCACGCTTTTTAGGCTCGCCTTTGTTATTGGCATTTTGCTTATTGGTATCAACCGAGTGCTCTTGCGTTTTACCCGAATCAGCAATGGAGTCATTAATTTGCGCCATTTCTACGTCGGTTAAATGTCGCCACTGGCCTACTTTTAAGCCCTTTAACGTTACATTCATAATGCGGGTACGTTTAAGGGTCACAACTTCATAACCTAGGTATTCACACATACGACGAATTTGGCGGTTTAACCCCTGCGTAAGCACAATTTTGAATTCTTGCGGAGCTGTTTGTGTCACTTTACATTTTTTTGTAACGGTATCTAAAATAGGAATACCGTTGGCCATTTTGCTCACAAATTGGCGATTGAGTGGTTTATCAACTGTCACCACGTATTCTTTTTCGTGGTTATTACCCGCTCGCAAAATTTTATTAACGATATCGCCTTCGTTAGTTAAAAAAATCAATCCTTCTGAAGGTCTATCTAAACGGCCGATAGGAAATATACGGGTGGGATAATTAACGGCTTTGACAATATTACTTTGAATTTTACTCTCGGTGGTACAGGTAATACCCACTGGCTTATTATACGCAATGTACACGCGTTTTGGTTTTTCGCGCAGCGGTTTTCCATCTACTAAAACAGTATCGGTATCAGCCACTTTTACGCCCATTTCAGGCGTATTACCATTAACTGTTACACGACCTTGCTCAATATATTTATCGGCTTCACGGCGTGAACAAAAACCTGTTTCACTAATAAATTTATTTAAACGTTTTAATTCGGTCATGGCACTTAATGGTCCTAATTTTAAAGGCGACTAGTGTAAACCACACGCCATTATTTTTCGCCCCTAATTTAAACCTTTACGCATTAATTTTTGCAATTTTTGCTTGAGTTAACCTGCGCCAAACATATTCCAGTGGCCCTTGCTCATAATAGCGACAATATAAAGCAGTAAACAATAGCTGCACGCTAACTAGGCCAGTCGCGATTATCCAATAGTCTATTCGGTTAAAACTTAATACCCACTGCGGATACAACACTTTATAAAGCAACAGCTGCATAAGTGTTTGGCATATATATAAGGTAAAGGCTAAACGCCCAGCTTGCTGAATAAGCCGACCCACATGGGCACGGTTATTACAAAATTTAACGATGAGATGAATATAAAATACAGCCATGAACAATGCGGCAAAGGTATTTATAAACTCTTGTATGGCGAACCCTGCTCCCCCTGTGAACTTTGACGCATAAAGCCTCATGCCTGAAAAAATAAAGGCGCCAGCTATACAAACAATAAGGTGCGGCTTAGTTAAACCTTTACTAAAAACCTCATTTTTATATAAATATATGCCAATCAGCATTAGCCCTACGCACAACCACATGATCATGATAGGAACAGCTACCAGCATTAATACATTCATACCTAGATTACTCAAAAAGTAATCGCTGTAATACGGGCTATATAAATCGATATACTGTGCTGAATCACGATAGACGACCTCATCTGGCGCACTAAAGAGCACCAACCCCGTGGCTACACAACCAATTAAAAGAAACTCCCCTGCCCTTTTTACAAGCAGTTGATTATTACTTTGCAAATATTTTAGAACAAACCAGCCAGATACACCGTACAAAAATAAAATGTCGCCAGCCCAAAGTAAAAAACCATGTACCAAACCAAAAATGATAAGCCAATGCAATCGCGCTTTTAAAGGCGCTGTTGATTTAACTTTTTGCCATTGAATATAAAGCCCTGCCCCAAACAGTAAGCTAAACAGTGTTCTAAATCGGCCATCAACAAAAAAAGTACTCACAGCATGGATAAGGGTGTCGCTAAAAGGCGGGGTAGATAAAGGAATATAGCTATAATCCACTAAGCCAAACGCATAGCCATTCATATACACTAAGCAAAGCACAGCAATGCCGCGAATAAAGTCCATATTATAATTTCGCATAATGAGCGGTTACTGTCCTTTAACTATTATTTTTATAATTATCTGCCCAATCTACGGCTTGATTATATAACCCTGGCAGCACATCACTTTTAACATTAAGTAATATAACGGCTTTTTCTAATGTCCACCAGCTACCTGTTTCGTACGCTTGTACTACATTTAAAATATAATATAGGGTGTTTTTTTCGTTTAATAATGCCGCTTTAATATCATCAGGAAAAGGTAATTTTTCGACTAATAAACTCATAGGTTGATCGAGTATGGCATCTAGTAACGAAAACAAGCCGGTTAAAAACGCCTCACCCGCCAACGATTTAGACACCTGCTTTGCTATTAGCTCACAAAAGCGTGCTCTAACTACACACACTTGCATTAGTTCTGCTGGCTTTTTACCCGCGGTGTGCGCGGTAACAATTAAACTAACAAACTTTTTTAAACGCTCATGCCCTAAATACACTAACGCCTGCTTAATAGATGAAATTTTACTCTGAATAGGAAAAACACCGCTGTTAATTAGCCGCATAAGCTTATAAGCCAAGGCCGCATCGGCTTCAAATAACGCACTAATTTGCTTTATATCTGGGCTTGGTTTCATTACTTGCGCGTAAATAGCCACAACTAACGCATAGTTATAATCAATGTCTTGCTGTTCGTGTATTGTGGGCTTGGCAAAAAAGTAGCCTTGAAAGTAATCAAACCCCATTTTATGTGCTTGGTGATAATCGGCTTGGGTTTCTATTTTTTCTGCTAATATTTTTATTTTTTTATGCTGTTTTAGTTTTTCTACAATCTCAGCAATATCTGATAAAGGCGTTTGCGCAATATCAAACTTTACTAGCTTAATAAACTTTAAAAATCGCTCCCATTGCTCGTTATAAACAAAATCATCTAATGCGAGTTTATAGTTTTTATGAAAAAGCTCTCTGCAAAGCTGATAGTTATCATCGGTGGGTTCAATGGTTTCTAACAGCTCAATGACCACATCTTTACAGGGTAAAAAGTCACATAAATTGTGCTTTAAAGAGTCTGGGCCTATATTTATCAGTGCCGTTTTACCTGAGGTGATGTGGCGTGTGCCTAAATTAAGCTGGTTTTCCATTATTAGGCGAGCAGTTGCTTGACCTTCTTCTATATCGGGAAAAAAGTTTTCACCACTATTACGAAATAAAAGCTCGTAAGCAACTACATTTTGCTTACGATTGAATATTGCTTGCCTTGCAACAAATACAGACACATTACCTACTTCTTATTTATATACTCAAACTAAGTAATTAATAGCGTAAATAGGTATAAATGTCACTTCTACTGCGTTTAATTTTAATGATTTAGCAATACATGCTTGAAATATAATCAGCAGCGACCGTTTCCCACGAAAAACGTGCTCCTTTAGCATTAGCTGTAATGTTACTCCATTGCTTAGGATTTTGCTGTTTTAGCGTAAGGGTTTCAGTCAAGCATGTCATTAACCCATCAACTTGTTCATTCAACGAGCCGCCAGAAAATGCAAAGCCATTGTTGTTGTGGCTTACGGTGTCTTTTAAACCGCCAACACTGTGTACTAAACAAGGTTGCCCTGCGCGCATAGCAAGCATTTGACTAATTCCGCATGGTTCAAACGAGCTTGGCATTAAAAATAAATCCCCAAGCTCATATAGGCTATCGCCAATACCTTGCCCATAACCTTTTAAAAACAATAAGTTTGCATTGCGTGCCATGGCCTTGGTGAAAATGCTTTCAAGGGCTTTGTCACCAGAGCCTAAAATAATAAGACGACCATTAAAACGGTTAATTATTTCACACACGTTATCAAGCGCTAATGCATTACCGTATTGTTGGCAATGTAATAATACCTTTTGCTCGGTCAGCCTGCCAACACTTGTTACGAGGGGCCCATCTATTGGCGTGTTTTTAAACTGCAGCATGCGCTGATGCGCCACATAGTAGCTCGTTTCAAGCTGCTCATGTTTTGCCATCCAGTTAAATAAAGTATGTTCAATACGCTCATACAAGAGCGATAAAGTAACCTGCTCAGGGTTTTTCTCAGGGTATTCACAGCCATTTAATATTCCCACCACCTTGCCTTGAGCCGATTGATTTTGTAAATCAAGCTCTAAGCCTTCTCCACCAAAAAAACCTTGCTGATAATTACTCGGCTTTAGTACCTCGGTACTGTAAGTAGGTGAGACTAAATGAACTTTATCTGCCAAATTTATAGCACTGCGCATAGGATTAAAACAGTGTGGGTAACGAGGGTCACACAAATGTTGCCCGTTATAACCTAACGAAGGAAACCAAGCCTCTAAACTCGAGTCGTCGTGTTTAAAAGGCCTGATCCCTTGCAGTGCTAAATTATGAACTGTATAGGCAATATGTAAATTAGCGAGGGTATCGTAGCGTTTATCAAATTTTAATAATACGGCGACACACGCGCTATGCCAATCGTGTAAATGCAGTGCTTGAGGGCGCGTTATTAAACCCTGTAGCAGCGCTTCACATAGAGCGGCACTAAATAATGCATATTTTGTTGCATCAGTAGCAAAAGGTCGCCCGGGTTCGTCATTGCAATACACCGAACCCGATTGGCTAAACAGTGGGTGCGAAATAACAAATTGATTAATGTGTGTGTTGTCATCACTTATTTTAAATAAAGATAATACCTGTGGCTGCGCTCTAAATATAACAGTGACATCACCTATATATTCACGTTGCAGTTGCTCAAACCCATAATCAGGAATAACAACATCTACGCTCACGCCTTGTGCTGCTAGTGCTTTTGGGGCATCTCTGACTACATCTGCTACCCCACCCACTTTAGCGTTTGGTAGAGCATCGTTTTCTGCGGCAACCATTAATACATGCATTTATTTACTACTTCCTTAACCTTTGTTATTCGCATCCGATTTTAAGCGAACTTTTTATTTTCGTGTGCTTGACGTTCAAGCTTTTTAGCAAGTTCCGTGAGCATATCACGGGTGACTAATACGATGCCTTTTTTAGATACCCTAAAGCCATTTTCTTCATCGGCTTTTCTATCGTAGCCAATTTCAAGCCCTGCGGGTATTTCACAGCTTCGATCAATTATGGCTCGCTTAATTTTACAATGACGATTAATGAGAGCTCCGGGTAAAATTACTGATTGCTCTATTTCGCAAAATGAACGCACGTGCACGTTTGAAAACAACAGTGATTTTCTAACCACTGAGCCCGATACAATACACCCTCCTGATACCGTTGAGTCTACCGCCATACCTCGTCTATCTTCATCATCAAAAATAAACTTAGCCGGTGGCAACTGCTCTTGATAGGTCCAAATAGGCCAGGTTGGATCGTATAGATCTAGCTGTGGCTCTGGCATTACCAATTCCATATTGGCTTCCCAAAACGAGTCTAACGTTCCTACATCGCGCCAATAAGGTTGCCCTTCTTGCATGGTATCTCTAAACGGAAACGCATACACACTGTGCTCTTCTATAATTGCCGGAATAATATCGTGCCCAAAGTCGCGGCCAGAACCTTCATTTTCAGCATCTTTTTTTAGCTGCTCAAATAAAAACTCAGTATTAAACACATAGTTGCCCATAGAGGCTAAGCAGGTACCTGGCTTACCAGGGACAGAGCTGGGGATCGAAGGCTTTTCATCAAAGCGACATACCCGATTTTTTTCATCAACGGTCATTACCCCAAAGGTATCTGCAGCCTCTTTAACAGGTACTTCAAGGCAACATACTGTCATGTCGGCGCCTTTTTGCACATGCTCGGCTAATAAAGCGCCGTAATCCATTCGATAAACGTGATCGCCTGACAAAATCATCACATATTTTGGCAGTTCGTGGCGAATAATATCCATGTTTTGAAAAACCGCATCGGCAGTCCCACAATACCACTCATCACCATTACGCTGAGATGCGGGTAAAATTTCAACCGACTCCCCCAGCTCCTTTTTAAAATGGCCCCAGGCGCGATTAACATGGCGAATCAAAGAGTGCGATTTATATTGTGTGGCTATGCCTACACGCCTCACACCCGAATTGATACAATTTGATAATGGAAAATCGATAATACGGTGCTTACCGCCAAAATAAACAGCGGGCTTTGCGCGCCAATCTGTCAATTCGTGTAAGCGTGAGCCGCGTCCACCAGCCAGTATTAACGCGTACGTATCTCGGGTTAAGCTACTTATGTAACGATTTGCATAACTAGGCATAATACTCTCTCCGTTTAGTCTGTGCTCTTAGTGGCATGGCTCGTAGTTGCGTGTAAGTCTGTTTCACTAATAGTTAGGGGGGTTAGGTGCCAAATATCTTCACTGTATTGGCTTATGGTTCTATCGCTTGAAAATATGCCGCTTGCGGCCGTATTTAAAATACTCATTTGCGTCCAATGCGTTTGGTCTTGATACGCAGCCTCTACCTGCTTTTGCGCTGCCACATAGCTTTCAAAGTCATGTGCAACCAACCACGGATCGTGAGGGCTTTTAATAGCATTAATAATGTCGTCAAATAAATTAGGCTCAAACAGGTTAAATTGCCCGCTTTCGAGTAATTGCATTACATGGCTTAGGTCGCTGTTTTGCTCTATTAAATGTGAAGGGTTATATCGCGATTTAATATCATCAATTTGATGAGCCTGGGCACCAAACAAAAAGAAGTTATCAGCGCCAACAGCGTCTCTAATTTCAATATTCGCCCCATCTAACGTGCCAATAGTAAGCGCACCATTCATCATAAACTTCATGTTACCAGTGCCTGATGCTTCTTTACCTGCGGTCGATACTTGCTCTGATAAATCGGTTGCAGGGCAAATAGTTTCCATGGCGGTTACATTATAATTTGGCAAAAACGCAACTCGTAAATAAGGCGCTGCAAGTGGGTCTTTATTAATAAACTCAGCTACGTTATTAATTAACTTAATTATTTTTTTAGCCATGTAATAACCAGGGGCAGCTTTACCCCCTAAAAGCACACAACGTGGTACTAAGTTTGTGGTATCGCCTCGGCGTATACGGTCATATAAATGAATAACATGAAGTACATTTAATAACTGGCGTTTGTATTCGTGAATACGTTTAACTTGTACGTCAAACATCATCTCTACATCAAAATCAACACCACAGCGCTCTTTCACCAAATCGACGAGACGTTGTTTGTTTTCGCGTTTAACATTTTGCCATTGCTGATGAAATGCGGTGTCGTCGAAGTAGCGGCGTAATTGGCTTATATCTGCAAAATCGCTAACCCATCTTGAGCCAATTTTTTCTGTAATTAAATGACTCAAGGCCGGGTTGCAGTGTGCTAACCAACGCCTTGGCGTAACCCCGTTGGTTTTATTATTAAACTTGTTAGGCCAAAGCTCGTAAAAGGTTTTAAATAGCCCTTCTTTTAAAAGTTCGGTATGTAGTGCGGCCACACCATTTACCGAATAGCTACCCACAATCGCTAAATAAGCCATACGTATTTGCGGCACGTCGCCTTCTTCAATTAACGAAAGCGCGCGCTGTTTACTTGCATCGCCTGGCCAATGCTGTGCCACTTGCGCTAAAAAGCGGGCGTTTATTTCATAAATAATTTCTAAAATTCGCGGCAATAGTTTCGCAAAAAGCGGCACTGACCATTTTTCTAATGCCTCTGGCAATAGCGTGTGGTTAGTGTAAGCCATTGTGCTGGTTGTAATTTCCCACGCGTTATCCCAATCAAGCTCGTAGTCATCAACTAAAATGCGCATTAACTCTGCCACGGCAATACTTGGGTGCGTATCGTTTAATTGAAATACATGATGTGCAGCAAAGTCACTAAAGTCTTCGCCGTATTGTTCAACCCATTGCGATACGATATCTTGAATACTCGCTGATGATAAAAAGTACTGTTGGCGCAATCTAAGCTCTTTACCATTTTCACTGCTGTCATTTGGGTAAAGCACCATTGTGATTTGTTCTGCTAGGTTTTTTTGCGCTACCGCTTCTGAATAACTCCCCGCATTAAACTCGGTTAAGTTAAATTCGTCGGTCGCTTCTGATTTCCATAGCCTTAGCGTATTAACAATGTCGTTTTTATAACCAGGAATAGGCACATCATATGGCACAGCTAATACGTCGTGACAACCAACCCATTGACGGTGTTCGCGCCCATGTTTATCGGTATAACTTTGTACGTGCCCAAAAAACTTCACTCGTTGTGATTGCTCAGGCGCGGCAAGCTCCCACGGGTGCCCCTCACGAAGCCAGTTATCGGGTTGCTCAACTTGGTGGCCATTTTTTAATGATTGGTTAAACATACCGTATTCGTAGCGAATACCGTAACCAACCACGGGAAGCGCAAGGCTTGCACAACTATCTAAAAAGCAGGCAGCTAAACGCCCAAGGCCACCATTACCTAGCCCTGCATCGTGCTCTGCCTGGGCTACGGTTTCAATTGTGGTGCAATACTCTTGCAGTGCATTGGAGACTTGCTCGTCTAAGTCGAGATTTAAAATTGCATTACCAAGTGCTCTACCCATTAAAAACTCTAGCGATAGGTAAGCTGTTTTACGGCGTTTTTCTTGCTTGATTTGTTGTTTGGTTTCTCTGCAACGTGCAACCAGCCGATCTCTGATTGTCAGCGCAAGCGCATGATATAAATACAGTTGCGACTCACCAACTTTGTCACGCCCTAAACTGTAATAAAAGTGCCGAGTTAAATCATCTTTTAAAGTGCTTTCATCAATTACAGGGCCTTCTTGCCACCCTTTTACCACACACACATTTTCGTCTTGCTTAGACATGACCTTCGTCCTCTAAATTTGCACTAAAAACCCAGCTGCTTTGTGCTGAAATTTCGACTATTGCATCCTCTTTACTGCTTAGCGATGCGTTATGTACACTTGATAAAACCATCTCCCATTGCGCCGCGATAGGCGATGGGGGTAACTTACAAAAAACTGTTTTTTTACTCGCATTTAAAATGATTAATAAGGCGTATTTATTTTGCTTATCTAACAAGCTATACATTAAAAACTGGCGCTGTGGCTCGTGCCAATGCTCGTTGGTCATTTTTACGCCTTGCTCGGTAAACCATTTAACCGTAAAGCGCTCGTCAATATCTTCTGAAAACACACTGTGTTTAAACGCACTGTGACCACGCCTTATTTTTAGTGCATCGTCAATAAATCGGGTTAGTGAATGATTTAGCTGCGAGTCTTTCCATGCCAACCAACTGGTGCGGTTATTTTGACAATACGCATTATTATTGCCCCCTTGCGAGTGACCCATTTCACTGCCTGAGGCAATCATAGGCACCCCTTTTGAGAGTATTAGCGTAAGTAAAAAGTTCTTTTGTTGCTGCAGCCTCAGGGCAATAATTTTGGCATCATTAGTAAATCCTTCAACACCACAATTGGTGGAATGATTAGCGCTGTGGCCATCGCGATTTTGCTCGCCATTCGCTTCATTATGTTTGTGCTCATAACTCACCAAATCGGCAAGCGTAAAACCATCATGGCTGGTAATAAAATTAATACTGTTTAGCGGCCCGCGCTGGCTGTGCTCAAAAATATCAAATGAGCCATGAATACGTTTTGCTACATTTGCAATAACGCCCTCTTCGCTTTGCCAAAATCGGCGTATTACATCTCGGTATTGGTCATTCCACTCTCGCCAAGGTGCAGCAAAAGCCCCCAGTTGATAGCCACCTGGCCCTATATCCCAGGGCTCACTAATAAGCTTTACACGACTTAATACAGGGTCTTGCTCAATGGCTTGAAAAAACGCATGGGCGCTATTAAAACCATGGGCATTTCGCCCTAAAATGGTGGCTAAATCAAACCTAAATCCGTCTACTCCCATTACTTGCACCCAATATCGTAAGCTATCAAGTACCAGCTTTAAGGTTTTAGGATGATCAATATTAATGGTGTTACCACAGCCGGTATCGTTTATATACACCTGTGGCTTATCAGCCACCGTCCGGTAATAAGCTAGGTTATCTAGCCCTCTGAGCGATAAAATCGGCCCATCGGCGCCCGCTTCTGCGGTGTGGTTATAAACCACATCTAAAATAACCTCTATATCCGCTTTATGAAGCTCGCTAACCATGCGCTTAAATTCGTTAATGTCATCATCAACTAAATAATCTTTATGCGGAGTAAAAAAGTTGAGTGTGTTGTAGCCCCAATAATTTTGCAGCCCTTTTGCTGTTAAAAACTGCTCACTTATAAAAGCATGTACAGGGAGCAGCTCTAGCGCGGTAACCCCTAAATTATGCAAATGCTCAATAAAGCTAGGGTGGCTTAAGCCTAAAAACTTGCCTTGCAAATTTTTAGGGATATTAGGGTGTCGGCACGTGGCGCCTTTTACATGGCACTCATAAATAACGGTATTAGACCAGCTATGATTCGGCTTTTTTTGTTTATAAGGCAGGCTATTAATAACCCGTGATTTAGGTATATCAATGGCATTATTAACGGTGCTTTTCGTGCCAATAGGCATTTGCCCATAGTGGCGCTCACTCCATGTAAATTCGCCAAATAAGTCTTTTGCATAAGGGTCAATCAGCAATTTGTACTCGTTAAACAGCAGGCCTTTTTCAGGACTGTACTCCCCTTCTACGCGATAACCATATAATGCGCCTTCGGCTAAGGGCGCTACATGGGCTGTCCATATACCGCCTTCGTTGATATGCATGGTTACTTTTAATATTTCAGAGTGCCCACTTTTATCAAATAAGCACACATAAGCTTGTGTTGCTTTAGGTGCGTACAAGCTAAAGTTAACGCCGCCACTGCTAATAGTTGCGCCAAGTGGCTGTGGTTGCCCATGTGAAACCTCAAATCGATTACTCATCTTCAACCTTTTGTAAATAAATAGTCGTTAACCCGCCCATTGCAATTTTAATGCTATGCGAAAAGCCATGAACGCTTGCCTTAACGCTACTAACCGTGGCGTTTTTGTTTGCTGTTACTTTAATACCTGAGCCAAAAAAAGCGTCATCATCGGTGTTTAAAATAACCTTATATTTACCCGCTGCGGGTACCCCAATTTCATACTCTTGATAAGAAACAGGCGTAAAGTTTGCCACTACTACAATAAAGTCGTGGGCATTTTTAGCATAACGTACAAAACTAAATATACTTTGCTCGTTATTGTTGTTATCTATCCATTCAAAACCCGCAGGGCTTGAGTCGAGTTCATACAGTGCAGGCGACTGCTTATAAACAGTATTAAGCGCTTGTACAGTGTTTTGTATACCGCGGTGGCTTTTATGTTCTAGCAAATGCCAATCAATAGAATGATTGTGATCCCACTCTTTTCGCTGTGCTATTTCGCCGCCCATAAACAGCAGCTTTTTACCTGGATGCGCCCACATAAATGCGTAATACGCACGTAAATTGGCAAATTTTTGCCAATCATCACCGGGCATTTTTTCAATTAGCGAACCTTTTCCATGTACAACTTCGTCATGACTGAGCGGTAAAATGTAATTTTCGCTAAATGCGTACACCATAGAAAAGGTCATTTCGTGATGATGATGCTGCCTATAAAGCGGGTCATGTTGCATGTAATGAAGGCTGTCGTTCATCCACCCCATATTCCACTTGTAGCCAAAGCCTAAGCCATTGTGATCAACACTTTGAGTGACTCCCGGCCACGCGGTCGACTCTTCAGCCACCATCATAATGCCCGGGTTGTTTTTATAACTACGCAAATTTACCTGCTTTAAGCACTCAATAGCGCCCAGGTTTTCTCGCCCACCATAACAATTGGCTACCCATTCACCTTCTTTGCGGCTGTAATCTAAATAAAGCATTGAAGCCACCGCATCTACGCGCAGTCCATCAAGGCCAAATTGCTCTAGCCAATACATCGCATTAGAGATTAAAAAGCTTTTAACCTCCGGGCGGTCGTAATTATAAATATAGGTATTCCAATCAGGATGAAAGCCCTGTCGAATATCGGCATGTTCAAATAAATGCGTGCCATCAAAGTGGTGTAAACCATGCGGATCACTAGGGAAATGCCCAGGCACCCAATCAAGTAGCACGCCTAAGTTTGCTTTGTGGCACTGCTGAACAAAGTATTTAAAACTGCTGTAATCACCAAAGCGACTAGTTGGTGCAAACAATCCCACTGGCTGGTAGCCCCAAGAGCCATCAAACGGATATTCACTTATTGGCATTAATTGAATATGCGTAAAGCCCATTTCAAGCGTGTAATTAACCAGTTTATCGGCAAGTTCGCTATAGCTTAAATAGCGGTTTTCTTCAGCCCTTTGCCATGACCCTAAGTGCACTTCGTAAATACTTACCGGCGCGTCTATATGGTTACGCTTTTGACGATTTTTAAGCTCGCTATCACTGAGCGAAATAGGCGTTGCTTGCTGTTGTAACACACTGGCCGTACTCGGAGCTTGCTGCATTTTAAAGGCAAACGGATCTGCTTTTTCAAGCACATCGCCTTGCTGTGTCACAATAGAAAATTTATAACAGGTATCGGGCTGAAGCCCTGCGATAAAAAGCTCCCATACACCACACGCAGGATGAAAACGCATATAATGACGATTAGCTTGCCAAAGGTTAAATTCGCCAATAACAGATACACTGGCTGCATTAGGCGCCCACACACAAAAACGCACTCCATCAACCCCTTGTTGGTTAATAAAGTGTGCGCCTAAATGTTTATATGCATGCTCTAAACTGCCTTCGTTAAATAAATACATTGCATCTGTATCTAGGCTGCTTGCAAAGCTATATTCATCGTAAAAACATAATGCTGAGTTTGCATATTCAACGTTACACTTATAAGGTTGCGTGGGCATTTCGTTGCTTGTTGCAATGAATAAATCACTACTGTTATAACGCTTAGCAATAACTTTTTTATCATTAATAATAATATTTACATTTTTAGCCTCGGGTAAATACACGCGTATTTCGTAGCCATTTTTATAAGCATGTGCCCCTAAAAAACTAAAAGGGTCTTTAAATCTGCCGCCTTGTAGTGCAGTTACCTGTGCGTCGTAATGGGTCTGTAATGAATCCTTTGGTGCGGTACTACTCATATCCTTTCCTTATTGAATTAACTGCAGCCAAGGTACTGGCATTATTTTTAAAAATAGCGTTGCTTGAATGAGTTAAAACACGGCGCCAATTTGGGTATTCGGTATTAGTACCGGGTATATTCACCGGATACGTTTGTTTATCTAAATCATCAAGCTGAAGTGTAAATAAACGGGTCTCACTGTGTGCAAGTGCTTTGGCAAGTTCACCGTAAACGCACATAGCATCGCTAGTTTCGCTAAGTTGCTCTGCGCTATGTAACTGTATAAAACGCAGTAATCGTTGTTTTTCTTGTTGTCGTTCGTGCAATTGCTGTTGGTACTGCTGATCATCAATAAGCTGATACTGGCGTTTAATATCTAAATCATCTGTTTGCCACCAGCCGCAAAATGGCGGTACGTCATGATTCGCTATCATAATTAAACAATGCTTAGGTAATTCTTGTAACGGTAAAAACTCACCATCATGTTGTTTTTCAAAATAAAATAAGCTATTTGAATAAATACCACTTACAGCAAGTGCGTGTTTTACCTCGGGCGGGACTATGCCTAAGTCTTCACCTATTACTATGCACTGATTAAGGTGAGACTCTATTTTTAAAATAGCCAATAAGTGCTCAAAAGGGTAATAAACATAACAGCCATCTTGTGTATGGTTACTTTCAAAGCACCACCATAAGCGCCTTAGTGCCATAACGTGATCAATGCGCAAACCGCCAACGCCTTGCATGTTTGCGCTAATAAGTGAGCGATAAAAGGCAAAGTGATCATTTTTTAATTGTTGCGGGTTAAGCGCAGGCAGCCCCCAATTTTGCCCCGCTTGTGCCCAAGGGTCTGGCGGCGCGCCAACATTGGCATTATCACTAAAAAGTGATTGCTGAGATTGATACTCAACGCCATCACCTGCACAGCCAACAGCAAGGTCATTAATTAAACCTATTGCCATGCCTTTATTTAAACAGTGCTGCTGACAATGGCTTAATTGTAATTTAGCCTGCCATTGTAAGTAGTAATCAAAGGTAGGATTGGCTGAATTCAGCGTAGTTAGGGTCTGGGCGTTTTGTTTGCAAAACTGTGCAAACTCATCGCGTCGTAAAGCACTGGCATGTGCTTCAAAATGACTAAATAGCGCTTTAAATAATGTATATTTAACTGCGCTTACTTTTTCATAATTTATAAACTGTTCATTGCTGTTAAAAAGCGCTTTTACCTCATCACTGTGTAACAAAGCATCTAATTGTGGATTGTTTTTAGCATCAGCTGATAGTTCAACACAAATGTACAAAGGATTTAATAACGCACGGCTATTAGGGCTATAGGGGCTGGCTCGCTCACTTTGCTGTGCAAACAGCAAATGTAACGGGTTGAGTAATATGTAGTCCATGTGCTGCTGTGCACATAAATCACATAGCTCTAGTAAATCATTAAAATCCCCTACACCTAGGCCTGCTTTGTTTTTAACTGTGTACAACTGCAGCGAAAGCCCAGTGCGCTTAGTATCATCTACTTGAAAAACTTTTTCTGGGGTGGCCCACAATTGAATCTCTTTGCTTTGCTCCCCTACACTAACCAACGCCTGATGATAACCTACCGGAATAGCCCCTAAAGGCACTGCTACTTCAATATAACGCACGCCATGTACATAGTAATCGCCCGTAATAGCCAAATTATGTAAGTTAGCACGCTCATAGGTTACGTTTAACTTTGGCAACGTTATCGCCACAGATAAATCACGTTGACGCTCATCTATACGAATATAAAAAAGGTTATCAGTTAAATTCACTAAGCTGGTATCGGGTGCTAACTCTAACCAAGGCGCAACATCTAATTGATAATTAAGCTGTGCTATTTGGTGTTCATCTTCGGTATTTACACCACAACATTGTAAGGCACGTTTGCGCGTGTCTTCGCTAAATATAACCTTCTCGCCCGTGTATTTAGTAAACTCATAACCGATACCGTGCAGATAAAACAACTGCGAAAGTGCGTCCATTTACTCGCCTTAATTTATGCGTTGAGTGTTCACTATGCTATTTTCTGTGCCAAATGTATTAGGTAGGTAGTCATCTGCTTGGTGGTCGTTATCCCAAATATCACCATTAATTAAATAACGAAAATGAAACTGCTGATCAACTGGCAAGCGTTGCTTACATTTAAAGACCCCTTCTTTTTTATTAAGCTTCATAGGCACCGGCTGCCAATCGGTAAATTCGCCAAGTAAACTTACTTGCTCTGCATCAGGGTGGGTAAACTCAAAGGTAACTTCAGCTTCATTTTTTGTTTTGAAAAAACGTTTATTCAACATAGTAGGCTCCAACTAAACCAAAATGGGTACTTAATCTTTGCCACAGGGCCGATACAACACTTTAAAGGGCGATGTGGGGTGCATTTAAACATCATTAAACGCGGGTAATTTAAACAAATTTTTATTTACGCATTATTACAGTGCAAAAAAGTTTTTAGCTGCACATATAAGGTGCGATTACGATAAAAATTTTCGCTTATTAATGACAAACTAATGTACAGCAAGTATTAAACCAACTTAATCATTTTTCATTATTAATATATTGAGCAAAAAATCATATAAAGGTTCACACTAACCTATAAAATTCTTTCGTTATCAGTGTGCTTAAGTAATAATACACAGCATCTTACGTCTCTGAAATACCAAAAATTTCATGTTGAAAAAAAGCATTTTATTTACTACGGTAATTGTATTTATTGCACTTGCCTCCTTTGTAAGCCTTTCTGTATATACCCTTTATAGTAAAAAGCAATTATCAGTAGACCCTAAATTAAAAGAAATTTCAGGCATTGAGTTTGATAAAAAAAAGTGCTTGTGGGCGATTAATGATGGCGGTGACGACCCAAAACTTTATCGCCTAGGCGAAGATGGCGCTATTGAAAAAGAAATCCTTGTTACGAATGCTAAAAATATAGACTGGGAAGACATGACGCAAAATAAATTTGGTCATTTTTTCTTAGGTGATTTTGGCAATAATAAAAACGATAGAAAGTGGTTAACTATCTATAAAATAGAAAACCCAATAGACATAAAAACAGAGACCACCGAAGCCGAAATTATTAAGTTTACCTATCCTGAAATGGATGGCACTCCCATTACCCCTAACAAACGCAACTTTGATTTAGAGGCCTTTGTAGAGTACAAACGCCATTTATATTTATTTACCAAAAATAGAACAGAACCTTTCGATGGCATAACCAATGTTTATAAAGTGGGCGATCATGCAGCCAATTTTGATGCACAGTTAATTGATTCATTTAAAACATGTACAACTTTAGAAAAACTCTGTTGGATCACATCCGCTGCTCTTAGCCCTGATAGGACTAAACTTGTGTTACTTGATTCTACAAGTATTTGGCTGTTCGAAAACTTTAAAGGCGACAAGTTTTTTTCTGGTGATGTGTCTCGAATCGATTTAGGTATTGTTACGCAAAAAGAAGCGATCACCTTTTATGATGATAATACGCTTATTTTTACCGATGAAGAATTCAAAGGGCTGGTAGGAGGAAATGCTTACGTTATTAAATTAAACGAAGCACAAAAAACCGTTATCAGACAAGCGCCAAAGACTGCCGTAAATAAATAGCTACACAAAATTTTGCTATACACGCGGGCTTTAATAAGACGCTGCTCACGCTATTAATTTAATGCGTTGTTATTAAATGAGTGCAGCGCTTTTTCTACATCAACTCCCAAAATAATAACGCCAATATGATCGCCCTTGGCATTTTTTATCGGTAGACTTAATTGCACCTGAAAATGATGTGTTGAAGCATCATATTCAACACTGTCAAAGCGATACACTAAAGACTGCTGGTATACGAGGCTAAATTTATTCTCATCCCCTTGCCAATAATCACTGGTGATTTTGCTTATAGCCACATTTTTACCTTGCTTATCTGTCACTATAATTTCGGTAATTATGCCTTTGAACTGCCTTTGCCATTGTTTTAAATATAATGAAGCATCAGTAAATAGCATATTTTTAGCTAAATCATGTTGATGTGTTTTAACTTCTTTTATCCAAAGCTCGTCAGCGAGTTTAAGCGCTTTGTTAGTCAGCTTTATATGGTTACTTTGCGCCACGGCATCGATAATTATGGGCTGTGAAATTAACGCCTTTATTGGCTCTAACAACGTATTTAGTATTTGTACTTGTTCGCCCTGTGATAAATAAAACGGTGCAGGGGCACATTGAGGAATCGTTTCGTCGAATTTTTCTAAAAAAGAAGGGTGCGAATTAATAAGCTTATTAGCAGCAAAAACCCCTAATGGCACATAACGATAAAATGAGCGCGGGTAGGCAGATGCGTCAATACCTAAGTGATCGGCAGCATTATTAAAATCATCTAAATCAAGTAATACTTTGTCTACTCTATGATGGTGAAGTACGTTTACTATTTCTTCTAGCGAGTTTACTTCAACTAACGAGGTAATATTTTGCGTTTTAAACCAATTAGCCTGATAACTGCCATGGACCACACCATAACGTAATTTTTTCGGGTCTTTATTAACGCTATCGGGATGAGTAAACCAGTACCAATTTTCTAGGTAAATAGGTGATGACAACTTACCATACTGGCTCATCTCAGAGGTTAAATGTGTTGTAAAATACCCATCCAACCTATCTAGTTTTACCTCGCGACGAGCCCTCAGCCAAGGTAACGATTGCAACTCAAATGGCATATCCATATTGTGTAAAATACATTGCACTTGGTTAACCGCATTATCTGGTGTTGTAAGCGATACATTGGTACCAAATTTTAAGGGTTCAGTTAAAGTTAAAAGTGCAAAAAATAACGTTGTGGGCATAATCCATTGCTAAATAATTATTTGAACTATAACAAGTATAGTCAATAAGCAAAAGATTGCATGAAATGACTTTATCTTCAGGTATGCTAACTTACACAGTTAATAAATCGCTCTGTAAGTAAGGAAACCTTTTCTTTGCTTTTATAGTACTGCTTAGATGTTTTTATTAAATATTTGGCACATTTATTTTTTGCAGATAGAAATTGGTCATTACAACCTTCTGTAGAGCTTCCCATAGCTTCTTGATAAACTTTATCACCGCACATAGTTAACGAAAACTCCGAAGCTCCGATTATAATTTCATTTATGCTAACTTCAGCTGTTTCAAGCTTATAATATAAATCACTATACGTTTTAACTTCTATATGCTTATTAAATGCATACTGACTAGCTTTAGCCGTTAAGTAGTAACCAATAAATACAATTGAAAAGATCAGTAATATAGTTTTTTTCATCATTTGTCCCTAATGACGCGATTATGCTACTTCCATTTAATGCAAGACATCCATCTTGTATGCAGCAGATAGTTTATGAGTAATGTTTATAAAAATTTACAAAGGTAGGCGTATTACAATCCATTCCGTTGTTTGTTAAATCCCTGTTATAAAAGCATTTGATAATGCTATTTAAACGTTCAATAGTTTACCACATAAATTAGCCAATACAATTCTATTTAGCGTGTTTAGCTAATATTTATTAATGCGGATATATCTAAACATTTGTCATCTTAGCAAAGCGTACCTTTATATAGTTCAAACGCAGAAACGTTATAATAAATTGTGTTAACGCTTAAACTTTGTTTCTAAAATCACTGAGGATGTTGTGCGCTCTACCCCGTCTAAATTACCTATATCATCAAGTAAATGGCTTAGCTTTTCTAAGTTTTGCGCTTGCACTACAGCAATTAAGTCAAACTCCCCACTTATGGCATAAAGCTGGGAAATAGCATCAATTTGTTTAAGTTCTAAATTGGTTTTAGTGGTGAGTTTTTGCATCACCTTTATAGATACATGAGCCGAGACCATACTGGTCAAATAGTCTTCACCGTAATCTACGCTATAGCCTTTTATAACTCCTGTTTCTTCAAGTTTTAACATACGGCTTTGCACTGTAGAGCGCGATAAATTAAGCATGCGTGCCAAGTCAGAAATACTGGCTCTTGCATTGGTTTTTAAAATTGAAAGTAGCTTTTCGTCTTGTGGAGTTATCATATTGCTTATTAATTTCGTTATTTTGACTTTTATTGTAATCATTTTTCACAAAATAGCACTGCAAATTTAACCTACAACCTTCGATAATAGTGCTTAATAACAAAAATTACCTAGCGAAGAAAACGCTAACGTTTTTATTTTGCTAATCTTTATTCAATATTCACAATTTTTAGGTGTACATAATGCAAGTAACAAGAGACTTATTTAACGATGTAATGGTGCCAAACTACAATCCGTCGGCAGTTATTCCAGTGCGCGGCGAAGGCTCACGTGTGTGGGATCAAAATAACAATGAGTTTATTGATTTTGCAGGCGGTATTGCCGTTAACTGTTTAGGCCACTGTCACCCAGCGCTTGTATCTGCTTTAAAAGAGCAAGGCGAGAAAATTTGGCACTTATCAAATGTGATGACTAATGAGCCAGCCCTGCGTTTAGCACAAAAAATGGTTGAAGCGACATTTGCAGATAAAGTGTATTTTGCAAACTCAGGCGCAGAAGCCAACGAAGCGGCTCTTAAGCTTGCTCGTCGTTTTGCACTTGACGAACACGGCGAAGAAAAATCACAAATTATTGCCTTTAACAAAGGGTTTCACGGCCGTACATTTTTTACTGTAACGGTGGGCGGACAAGCTGCTTACTCTGATGGCTTTGGCCCTAAACCTGGCGACATTATGCATTGTGATTACAACGATATTGCAGCATTTGAAGCACTTATCAGTGATAAAACATGTGCCGTAATGATGGAGCCACTACAAGGTGAAGGCGGCATTATTTCACTAACAGATGAATTTGCTAAAAAAGTACGCGAGTTATGTACCAAGCACAATGCACTGCTAATTTTTGATGAAGTACAAACAGGCGTTGGCCGCACTGGCGATTTATACGCTTACGAAGGTTTAGGTGTAGTGCCCGATATTTTAACGACAGCTAAAGCGTTAGGCGGTGGTTTTCCTATTGGCGCTATGATCACTCGTACTCATATCGCAGAGCACTTAAAAGTTGGTACGCACGGCTCTACGTACGGTGGTAACCCACTAGCTTGTGCAGTAGCAGAAGCTGCATTTGACACCGTAAACACACCGGATGTACTCAACGGCGTTAAAGAGCGTGAACAACTATTTCGCGATGGTTTAAATGCAATAAACGAAAAATACAACGTATTTAGCGAAGTACGTGGTAAAGGTTTACTTATTGGTGCGGTATTAAACGATAAATTTGAAGGCCGTGCACGTGACTTTTTAGTTGCCAGTGCTAACAATGGTTTAATGAACCTTGTTGCAGGCATGAATGTTATTCGTTTTACCCCTTCTTTAGTTATTCCATTTGAAGATATTAAAGAAGGCCTAGCACGCTTTGAAAAAGCAGTAAGCGACGTAGTAAACGGCTAATTTAATTAAGCGCGCCTTAGGGCGCGCTGTTGGAGCAAGTAATAAATGCAAGTATTACGTCCTATTACCACTGAAGACTTTGCTGCACTTAAGCAAATTGCGATTGAATCGGGCCATGGGTTTACCTCACTTCCGGTGGACGACCAGCTATTAAAAGACAAAATAGACCGCGCCGAAAAAAGCTTTGCTAAAAATATCAATCAGCCGTTAGATGAAAGCTACCTATTTGTTTTAGAAGACAGTGAAACAGGTGAGGTTATTGGCACAACCGCCATAGAAGCCGCTGTTGGCTTATCGGTGCCGCTTTATCATTACCATTTAGGTAAAACAGTACACCACTCGCCTACACTTAATGTTTATAACACCGTTGATATTTTAAGCATGTGTAACGATTACACCGGATGCTCTGAAATATGTACTTTGTTTTTGCGCGAAAACAGCCGTAAAGGCTTAACCGGGCGCTTTTTATCACGCTCACGCTTTTTATTTATGGCGCAGCACAGCGAACGCTTTGCCGATACCGTGATTGCTGAAATGCGCGGCGTAAGTGACGAAGATGGTCATTCACCGTTTTGGCAGTGGCTGCAAGAGCACTTTTTTAGTATTGAGTTTCCCAAGGCCGATCATTTAGTGGGGCTTGGCGATAAAGTGTTTATTAGTGAGTTAATGCCTAAATACCCTATTTACGTAAACTTACTCAGTAAAAAAGCCCAAGCAGTGATTGGCAACGTGCATGAAAAAACTAAACCCGCACTTAAACTGCTCGAAAAAGAAGGTTTTGAGCACCGTGGCTACGTTGATTTGTTTGATGCAGGCCCAACGGTAGAAGCCAAGCTTGGTAATATTCGAAGTATTCGTGAATCTCAAGTATGCCCTATTACTATTGGCGAGCTGGAACATATTAGCCAGCACAGCTCAGATACTTTAGCCGTTTGTAATCAAGGTGTAAGTGGGTTTAGAGCAACCTTTACCCAGCACGCCCACTATAACCACGCTAAGCACACATTAGTAATAAGCCAAGAAGTGGCTGATGCCCTTAATTTATCCCAAGGAGATGCAGCGCGTTTTTTCCGCCTGTAAAACAAATATGAACACACACCTTATAAATAACCAATGGCATTCAGGCCAAGGCCCCGCTTTTAGCTCTGTTAATCCGAGTAACGGCAAAGTTGTATGGCAAGGTAATAGCGCAACAGCTGAGCAAGTAGATGCTGCAATCAATGCAGCTAGAGCCGCACAAGTACAATGGGCAGAGAGGCCAATTGAGTCGCGTATAACCATACTTGAAAACTTTGTAGCACAATTAAAAGAGCACAGCGAAGAATTTGCAGCCATTATAGCGCGCGAAACCGGCAAGCCTCTTTGGGAAACACGCACAGAAGTAGGCGCTATGACAGGTAAAGTGGCCATTTCGATTAAAGCGTACAACGAGCGTACCGGCACCACTGAAAACCCAATGCCGGGTGCTAAAGCCTTTATACGCCATAAACCACACGGCGTTGTGGCTATATTTGGCCCGTATAACTTTCCTGGGCATTTACCTAATGGTCATATCGTACCGGCTATTTTAGCGGGTAACACCGTGGTATTTAAACCGTCTGAGCTAACTCCTCACGTTGCTGAATTTACTTTATCACTTTGGTTAAAAGCAGGCTTACCAGCAGGTGTTATTAACCTAGTGCAAGGTGAAGTAGAAACAGGTAAAGCTCTTGCTTCGCATCAAAACATAGACGGCTTATTTTTTACCGGCAGCTCAAACACCGGCCATTTATTACATAAACAGTTTGCAGGCCACCCAGGTAAAATATTAGCGCTTGAAATGGGCGGTAATAACCCATTAATCGTTAAAAATGTAGCCGATGTAAGCGCTGCAGTGCACGATATTATTCAATCGGGCTTTATTACTTCTGGCCAGCGCTGTACTTGTGCACGCCGCGTGTTTATTGAGAAATCGCTCAATGGCGATGCTATTTTAGAAAAACTGATTAGCGCAACTAAAAACATTGTTGTTGATGACAGCTTTGCAAGCGATCAACCATTTATGGGTGCCATGATCAGCGAAAAAGCCGCCTTAGGCATGGTTGCAGCGCAAAATGAATTAGTTGCAAGTGGTGGCGAAATACTTGTTGAGCTTAAGCAGCTAAAAGCAGGCACTGGGTTTGTAAGCCCAGGTATTATTGATGTAACTAACATTACCAACATGGCCGATGAAGAACACTTTGGCCCGCTTATAAAAGTGTATCGCTACAACGACTTTGACAGCGCAATAGCAGAGGCTAATAACACCAGCTTTGGTTTATCAGCAGGCTTACTTGGCGATAACGAAGATGACTACAGCCACTTTTTAAAGCGCATTCGTGCCGGCATCGTCAATTGGAACCGCCCTATTACGGGTGCCTCTAGTGCAGCACCGTTTGGTGGCATAGGCGCAAGTGGTAACCACAGAGCCAGTGCGTATTATGCCGCTGATTATTGTGCCTACCCTGTAGCATCAGTTGAGGCCGATAAGGTAAACCTGCCACAAACTTTAGCGCCAGGCTTAGTAATTGAATAAGTGAATAACCCAATTTAAGGATTTAACATGCACACTAACGTAAATACATTATTTGAAAACCTATGGGATAACTATTTAGCCGTTACCCCCTCGGCAGATAAAATTCATGATTTATTAGGCTCAACGCAAAAAGATGACATTATTAACGACCATATTGCGCTGCGGACCTTTAATATTGAAAAAGTAGGCCTAGAAAAACTAGCCGCGCACTTTTTAGCACTTGGTTATACAGAGTGTGGTGAATACCACTTTGAAGCTAAAAAGCTCTATGCTAAACACTACGAGCATAGCGACCCTAAGCAACCTAAAGTATTTATTTCTGAGCTATTAGTTGAAAAGTGCTCGCCAGAGTTACAAGCTATTGTCACAGATATGGTAGAGCAAATAGATGAAAGTGCTGTAACTGCCGATAACTTTTTATACTCAGGTACCCATTGGCAAGTAAGTAGCGACACATACCAGCAGTTACTTGCTGAAAGTGAGTACGCAGCGTGGATGTCGGCATGGGGCTACCGTGCAAACCACTTTACTGTAAATATTAATATGCTTGCTAAGTTTGATAATATTCAGGATGTTAACCAAGCACTTAAAGACGCAGGCTTCGCCCTAAATACATCAGGCGGCGAAGTAAAAGGCTCACCAGAGGTATTATTAGAGCAATCATCAACGCTTGCTGATGATTACGCTGTCACCTTCAGCGACGGTGACCTGCGCATCCCTAGCTGTTTTTATGAGTTTGCCATTAGATACCCTAAAGCCGATGGCGAGCTTTACACGGGGTTTGTTGCAGCCTCTGCTGATAAAATCTTTGAAAGCACTAACGCGCGTTAAAAATAAAACATGCCTTAATGTTTTAACTTAAAAAAAGCCCGTTTGGGCTTTTTTTTATGACAAAAATATTTAGAACATTTACACTAAGTTTTATGCCTGTATTTACTAAATTTTTGATTATCTTGCATGTACTGCTTATATCATCATTGAGCCATGCAAATGAACCACTTACATTACTCTCTAGAGCGAATGCGTCTAGTGATGGCTTTTTAAACTCAGATAAAACGTTCGAAAGCCTGCTCAATCATACAATTAATACTAAATTGCAGTGGACCAACCAAGCACGTTTAATCAAGCGGCTTATGGGTAATGAAGCAGTGTGCAGCTACGATATAATAAAAACGCCCGAGCGTGAAAAACATATTTTGTTCTCAAATATACCAACCTCTATTTACGAGCAACGAAAAATATACGCATTTAAACGCACCTTACAAAACTTTCCTGAACGAGTCTCTGTTGCTCAACTACTAGAAAAAGACTTTACCCTTGCCGTAGACTCAGGAACGAGTTATCAAAAACTTGAGCCTGTTTTAACAAAGTATAATGAGCAAATTGCAGCGATAAGCTCAGAAGATACCAGCTCTCAACTGCCTCAACTTCTCATCCATAATAGAATAGACATGATTGTTGATTACGAGGTTAACGTACTTGGTGCACTCACCAGTGAGCAACTAACACAAATAGATAGTCGTGAAATAGCTGAATTTCCAGAATTTGTTAATGGCTACTTTGCATGTAGTAAGTCAGAGCTTGGCGAAAAAGTAATAAAAACCATCAATATTTTAATGAACACCCCCGAAATTTACGAGCGCTTACAAAAAAGTTTACAACAAGCCTATAGTGCTGATACATCTAGCGCTATGATGCTTGCTTACTCTCAAGAGCACGTATACTTAACCTCTGATGAGTAAAATTAATCGTCAAGATAAACACTGCAAATCAATGTAAGATCATGATTTTAATAACAAATAAATTATTTTGAATTTATTTAAAATTTTTATTGCGCTGTATAAAAACCTACATTATTATCTCGCCGCTTCTTGATGATAGCCAATCCGAGTACATTACAAACCCCGTTTGTAGCAAGGCGATAGAGCAACTATCCAAGAGTGAATTTGACTGTGCGTTTGCACTATTGATCTCACTCAACTGACTCGTGGATACACCATACCCGAGCAGTTGCTTAATTGACTCGGAAAATAAAATGGCTTTATCAACACAACAACAAGACACCGTAACTAAAGTACCTGCAGCAGCGGTTGCTGCAAATCAAGCAATTGATTACGCGCAACCGAGTATTGCCCACATTGAACAACTTGCTTCACAATTTGGCGCACCTCTAATGGTGCTTGACTGCGACGCTATACGTCGTCAATACCGTGCACTTAAACATGCACTGCCTGGCGTTGTGTTACATTTTGCTTTAAAGCCTTTACCGCATGCTGCTGTTGTGCGCACTTTGTTAGATGAAGGCGCAAGCTTTGATTTAGCAACCAGTGGCGAAGTTGACTTAGTAGCAAGCCAAGGCGTACCAAGCGAGCGTACGATTCACACGCACCCAATAAAGCGCGACAGTGACATTCGCGACGCACTTGCCTACGGCTGTACAGTGTTTGTGGTGGATAACATTAACGAGCTTGAAAAATTTATTGCCTATAAAGATCAAGCCGAAATTTTAGTGCGTTTAAGCTTTCGTAATAAAGATGCATTTGCTGATTTATCTAAAAAGTTTGGCTGCAGCCCAGAGGCGGCAATCGACATTATTAGCCTTGCCCAGCAACTTGGTATTCGTATTAAAGGGTTATCGTTTCATGTTGGCTCGCAATCACCTAACCCAACTAAATACGTTGAAGCGATAAATGCATCTGCAAAAGTGGTTAAACAGGTGGCTGAGTTAGGCTTACCAGCTCTTAGTACACTCGATATTGGTGGTGGGTTTCCTGTGCCATACAGCGCAGATGTGCTACCAATTGATGTATTTTGTGCGCCTATTAATATCGCGTTGGCACAATTACCAGAAACAATGCAAATTATTGCTGAACCTGGCCGTTTTATTGTAGCAAGTAGTGTAACCAGTGTTGCCTCTATAATGGGGCAAGCCACGCGCGAAGGTAAAACATGGTACTACTTAGATGATGGCGTTTATGGCTCTTTTAGCGGTTTAATGTTTGATGAAGCAGCCTACCCTATCGATAGTGCAAAACAAGATGGCGAGCGTTTTGAGTCGGTACTTGCAGGCCCAACATGCGACAGTATAGATGTAATAAGTGATTCAATTATGCTACCAAAACTAAACAATGGCGATTTAATTATTAGCCGTATGATGGGTGCCTACACACTTGCTACAGCAACCGACTTTAACTTTTTTAAACGTGCTGAGGTCGTTGTATTAAACGAGCAAATGCACAGCCAAGTATTAACAGGTTAAGAAAATAAGTTCCTCGCTATAGGTACGCTGGCTTGTACCTATACATTTCAACGCAGTTGCTCATTCCAACTGCGTTTTTTTATTGCGTTAAATAACTGGGGCTTGTTTACCTTTTTGCTCAACAGAGCAGGCTCTAATAAAAGCAACCTGCGCTACTTATTACAAAAATAATGGTTTATAGTCGTTTTCTAACTGTTCAAACGATAAGTCACCTATAAATTTGCCAAAGCTTAGCCACGTTGCTAAACCTCGTAAATCTTTAAAATGTGGTGGTACAAACTTTGGGCTTTCTATTACACCTAAACTATGTAATTGCGATATAAGTCTAAAATCATCAATCGATATTTTTCCGACCAACAATAATGGCAGCTGATCAATGCGCCCAAGCTGTATAGCAACACGAATTAAGTTATATACCAGCACAAATCCTTTAATGTAAGCAATATCCTTAGTAAAAGGTAAGCCTGTTGCCGTGCTGCCTCTAAATACACGTTGTGCTAACGTATAGCTTTCATCTTTTGAAAGCCCTTGCGCTAAGTAGTCACGGTATATATCAACAAACTCTGCACCATCAATCACTTTAGTAACTGCTTGAATACGATTTACTAACTTTGATAAACGCCTAGGTGTTGATTTAAGGGTAATTATTTCGGTTAAAACAGCTAAGCCTTCTTGAGTCACTGTTGAGCTTGGCGTCCCTTTACTTAAACAGGTTAAATAAGGCTGAGCTAGCCCGTTTTGCGTTGTACCTACGTGTATCCACCCTTCGTGCACTTCTAAAATATCGAGCTCACGCTGTGAGAATTTAACATCTTGATTTAGCTTAATGTTATTTGCACCTGCAGCAGCATCACTGACAATCCCATCGCTGAGCATAACCTCTACATTAATACCCGCCATACTGCTATTTACTTGCCCAGACAGAATACGCACGGCATCACTTGCGTTAATATTTTTAGGATCATCAGGCAAAATATCAGCTATTAATAAGTTTTGCAGTGGTTTTTCTAGCATATTGGCAAGTTCGAACAGTGAAGGTTCACCCGCATGAAATAAATCTTTTGGGTGACCAAAAAGCTCTACCGACAAATCATGAAACTCAGGCGTTCCTCTATACTCAAGCATATTGAGCACCGTTTTATACTCACTACACATTTTACCCATGTATTGAGAAATAGGATTTAGCTGACCTAGCTGGTTAATAATATTGCGGTGCAAGTTAGAAAACGCTTGGCGTAATTCGCTGGGGACAAATCCTAAATCTCGTTGCTGGTAATAGGCGCTATCGATTAGCGGATTTTTTTGGCACTTTTGCCTAAAAAACGCCTCTTTGATTTGTTTATCCCAGTTAATGGCATCGAGTATTCTAATGGGTGTTTGTAAAGCAATTAATTGCTCTGACAGTTCGCGAGTTTTAAGGAGTAAAGCCTTGTCTATCATGGTGTAAGCTCAACAAAAAATGAGGCTTGAGCATAAGGTAAAACCAGTTAATAGCAAGATTATTTTAGCGCTTTTTAGCCATTGTTTTTACGGTGATCGACCCTCATATATAAAACGTAATAGCTTTAAACAATAAAGGGTTAATGATGAAAAACGAACTCGATAACAAGCAGATCCTCTCTGTGTACGAACGTATTCAGCAGCGCGGTAAACAAAATGATATTGGTAAACATTATCAAGGTGTTACGGCTTACTCTGACATTGACGGCTACACTATTTACTTAGAAGGTAGCGGCGTATTATTGCGCTTTGGGTTTCATAATGCTTATCACCTAGATTATGAGCATGACAAACATAAAGACGACTTTTTAAAAAAACTATACAACATTGCTAATGAGGAATAATGCAGCCAAGACGCATTCGTAAACGCACCACAAACAAGCAAACCACCTCGTTTATAAACCAGGTAATTACTGAGCTGCAAGCGCACCCAGAAAAGCTGGAGATAATCCGTCGAAACCTAAATGAATACCGCGAACAGACTCACCTTAAACGCGGTTTTTTGCTGGCTATTGAACGCTTTGACTGGGTGTTTGAGGCCAGTAACGATGTTAATTTTATATGCCAACAAATCTTAGCCGATGATTACATAGGTAATCGCCTTAGACGCTACCCGCTATTATTTAAAGGCGTTATTAATAGCGCCTAATTTACACGCCTTTTTTAACCTTAACGCCTCCTCTTATAACCATTACACACTGCTATTTTTTTAATTAGTACACTAATTAAACATGTAAAATGGTTTCGTTTGCTTATTTAAAATACCCTTCGTACTCTAACTATTACCATTCTAACGAATATTTATCTTTTTTATTACTCATACCCCGTAAACAAATCCTTACTATTTTTAGCGTTTAAAAATAAAAGTGTAACCCACTGAATATAGTTGATTTTATTAACAAAGACCTACATATGGTACTACTACAAATTAACCCGTTTTTATTAATAATCCATCTACATCTTGGTATCTGGTTGTTTACTTGCGCCTTGAATTGTTAGAGCTATTACATTAAGCTTATCTTTATTGAACGTTCAATTAATAAAAATTATGCCTAAAGTCGGAATGGAACCTGTCAGGCGTCAGCAGCTAATTGACGCGACCATTGAGTCAGTTGCACAGCGCGGTTTGCAAGGAACAACCATTAACACCATCAGTAAAAATGCGGGTTTATCATCTGGCATTATTAGCCATTACTTTGGTGGCAAGCAGGGGTTAATAGAGGCAACCGTTAGGTATTTGTTATCGAATTTAAAAAATGAATTAATTGAAAAAGTTGAGCCAACCACCAGCGCAATTGAGCGTTTGATGTTTATTGTTGAGGCCAACTTTGCACTTGTTCAACAGCGCAATGACACCACGCGTACGTGGTTAAGTTTTTGGGCGCAGTCAATGCACGATCAAGAGCTGCACAGGCTGCAAAATGTAAACAGTAATCGCTTGCAAAGTAATTTAGCATTTTCTTTTAAGCAACTAATGTCCGTAAAGCAAGCAAAACAAGCTGCAGAACTTAGCGCCGCCATGATTGATGGCCTATGGTTAAGAGCAGTATTAAGTCAATCTGACGAAAACCAATTTAAACACAGTGAAATATTAGCAAAAAGCTATGTACATTCACTCATCAAGCAATATGGAGCCTAGCGTGACTACACCTGTCTATCAAAACTTTATTAACGGCCACTTCCTTGCAAACCAAAGTGGTGAAACTTTTGATGTAAAAAACCCAGCCACAGATGAAGTTATTTACTCGGTAGAAGTTGCCGACGAATTTATTCAAAACGCGGCTATCGAAAGTGCAAAACAAGGCTTTGCTCAATGGTCAAAAATGAGCCCAATAGAACGTAGCCGTATTTTATTAAAAGCGGTTGCTTTATTGCGTGAGCGTAATGATGAGCTTGCCTTAGTTGAAGTGCTTGATACAGGTAAACCAATGCAAGAAGCTAACTGCGTTGATATAGAAACAGGCGCAGATGTAATTGAATACTTTGCAGGCCTAGCACCAGCGCAAGTTGGCCAGCAGCAAATGGTTGGCGAAGACTTTTACTATACCCGCAAAGAGCCACTAGGCATTTGTGCTGGTATTGGTGCATGGAACTACCCGCTGCAAATTGCATGTTGGAAATCGGGCCCTGCCCTTGCTGCAGGTAATGCGTTTATTTTTAAACCTTCTGAAGAAACCCCTTTAGGTGCTATTAAACTAGCTGAAGTTTTTGTTGAAGCAGGCGTACCTGCCGGCGTATTTAACGTTGTGCAAGGTGCCGGTGATGTAGGTCAGTGGTTAACCTCTCACAGTGAAATAGACAAAGTGTCGTTCACTGGTGAAGTAGGCACAGGTAAAAAAGTAGTGGCAAGCGCTGCCGGTACATTAAAAGACGTAACAATGGAGTTAGGTGGTAAATCACCTTTATTAGTGTTTGAAGATGCCAATATTGAGCAAGCAGTCAGTGCTGCCATGTTAGGTAACTTTTATACGCAAGGCGAAATTTGTACTAACTGTACCCGTATTTATGTTCATAAAAATGTATATCAACAATTTATTGATGAGCTTAAAACACGTACTGAGCAAAATATTATTGCCGGCGACCCACAAGATTTAGATACTAACTTTGGGGCATTAATTTCTAAAAAGCATCAAGAATTGGTAATGAGCTACATAGAAAGTGGCTTGGCCGAAGGTGCAACGCTACTTACTGGCGGTACAACTCTTTCTCCTGAATCAGCGCCTAATGGCTACTTTGTAGCACCTACGGTATTTACCGATTGCAACGATGACATGACTATTGTTAAAGAGGAAATTTTTGGCCCAGTTATGAGCGTGCTTGTTTTTGAAGACGAAGACGATGTTATCGCCCGTGCAAATGGTACACACCTTGGCTTAGCTGCAGGCGTATTTACTAGCGATATTAAACGTGCACACCGTGTTATTCACCAATTAGAAGCCGGTATTTGTTGGATTAATGCTTATGGTAATTCACCTGCTGAAATGCCTGTCGGTGGTTACAAGCAATCAGGTATTGGCCGTGAAAATGGCATAGAAACGCTTGATCATTATACGCAAACTAAGTCTATTTATGTGGGCATGGCCGACATAGAAAGTCCGTTTTAAGGTGGCAACTATGAGTAACACTTACGACTATATTATTGTTGGCGCCGGTTCTGCAGGTTGTGTACTTGCAAATCGCTTATCTGAAGATACAAACAATAAAGTGCTATTGCTAGAAACCGGTGGTAGCGATAAAAGTATATTTATAAAAATGCCAACGGCGCTCTCTATTCCTATGAATACAGATAAATACGCATGGCAATTTCACACTCAGCCAGAGCCGTATTTAGATAACCGAGAAATGCACTGCCCACGCGGTAAAGTGTTAGGCGGTTCGTCATCAATTAATGGCATGGTATATGTTCGCGGCCACGCGAAAGATTTTGACGAGTGGCAGCAACACGGTGCTAACGGCTGGGATTATCAGTCGTGCTTACCTTACTTTAAAAAAGCAGAAAGCTTTTATTTAGGTGAAAATGCGCACCGTGGTGGCACAGGCCCGCTTGGCGTTAATAACGGTAACGAAATGCAAAACCCGCTTTACACCACCTTTATAAAAGCAGGTGTAGAAGCAGGGTATGCACACACAGACGACTACAACGCAGCTCAGCAAGAAGGCTTTGGCCCGATGCACATGACTGTTAAAGACGGTGTGCGCAGTTCGGCCTCGCGCGAGTATTTAGACCCAGTAAAATCACGCAGTAACCTAACAGTTATTACAGGTGCTTTAGCACAAAAAGTGATTTTAGAAGGCAAAAAAGCCACAGGCATTGAGTACACAGTAAATGGCACTCTTAAAACGGTTCATGCGACTAAAGACGTTGTATTAAGTGCAGGTCCAATTGGCTCACCCCATATTTTACAGCTTTCGGGTATTGGCGATAAAGCCATACTTGAAGAAGCCGGTGTTGAGGTAAAGCATCACTTACCAGGCGTAGGTCAAAACTTACAAGATCATCTTGAGTTTTACTTTCAGTACAAGTGTAAACAACCTATTACCTTAAACGGTAAATTAGGTCTTATTTCAAAAGGCTTAATTGGCGCTAAATGGCTACTGACCCGAAAAGGCTTAGGTGCAACAAACCACTTTGAGTCGTGTGCGTTTATTCGCTCAAAACCAGACGTTGAATGGCCAGATATTCAGTACCACTTTTTGCCAGCAGCGATGCGCTACGATGGGCGCAGTGCATTTGCGGGTCATGGTTTTCAGGTGCATGTAGGTCATAACAAACCTAAAAGCCGGGGTAGTGTCACAATTCAATCAGCTAATCCTGAGCAACCGCCGAAAATTTTATTTAACTACTTGCAGCATAAAGACGATATTGAAGGCTTTAGAGCGTGTGTGCGCCTAACTCGCGACATTATTGAACAAAGCGCATTTGATGACTACCGCGATGAAGAAATTCAACCAGGTAAGCACATTCAAACCGACGAAGAAATAGATGCTTTTGTACGCCAAGCAGTAGAAAGTGCCTATCACCCGTCTTGCTCTTGCAAAATGGGCGAAGATGATATGGCCGTGGTTAATTCTAATACCCAAGTTCACGGTATTGAAGGGCTGCGTGTTGTTGACTCGTCAATCTTCCCTACGGTGCCAAATGGTAACTTAAATGCCCCTACAATTATGGTTGCAGAAAAAGCAGCTGATCTAATTTTAGGTAAAACACCGTTACCGCAAGCATCTGTGGACGTTGCCATGAGCAGTAATTGGCAAACAACGCAACGTAATAGCGAGATTTAATTAAGCCATAACGTGCCTAACACTATGTAGGGCACGTTCAACTTGCAGTGGCTCACGGCGTAAATTGGTTACGCGGTGTTTATGCAAGCAATAAAACAAAAACGGAGAACTTATGAGTTACTTTTATTCATTTTGGGAGGGCGATAATGACTATATGGCTTAGTGCTGGCATTATATTTACGCTACTTGCAGTTATCACTATTTTATTTAAATGGGGTAACGTACGCGTAGTAGGCGTAACACCAGTGAGAACGTTTACCTTTATCGCAATCTTATTTACCTCAGGCCTAGACGTTGGCCTAATCATGTTTCCATTAACCGAATTTGCAGGTTATGCAGACATAAAAGCAAGCCCAGAATACGCGTTTGCAAACCCACTGGCTATTGAGTTTGGCTACTGGGGATTCTTGATCTGGGGATTTTACTTTCTTACGTGCTTTTATTTCTGTGTAATAGAGCCCAAAGTTAAATTTTTCGAAATTTCATGGGTTAAGTTCATTAATAACGTGGTTATTATTGGCACATGTGCCTTTACGGCTTACCTACTGCTTTCTAACTTGCCGTGGTACTTACCAGAGCTAGGCGATGGTTCGAGCGTTATACCTACCTTCTACTTTATTGTATTTGCAGCTATTTGCTTTGCTGTGTACTCAAGTACAGATATTAAATACGTGCGCTTTTTAAGTATTTCTACAACGTGGTTATTTATCGCATTAATTGCCTTTATGTGGGCAGGTGCCTTTGTCGTTGGTGACAGCGAAATGTCGGCATTTACCAATAACCTTGCTGAAATTGGTACTTACTTTGCCAATATAAATCAGTTTGTTTTACCGCTTAATGACTACCATGAATTTTATCTATTTTGGTGGTTTGCGTGGAGCATTATGATTGGCCAATTTACGTCTCGCTTTGTAGGCGGCCTTAAAACATACCAAGTATTAGGTGCAATGTTGATATTTCCATCTATTCCGATTGCAATTTGGTTTAGCGTACTTTATCACTACCACGAGATGGGTATTTCAACAGCGGGTATTAAAAACTTTGCCATGGTATTTGTTGGGATAGTGTTTGTTATTAATTCGCTTGATTCATTAATACGCTTATACACAGATAACCTTAACTTAACGGTTAAACGTTTAGGTAAAATGAACTATATGATACTCAATATTGTTGCCCTTTCGTTACTAACCCTATTGTTTAAGCTTGAGTTTTTACAAATTCAATGGGTTGGCGCGTTAGTAATTGCACTGTTTTTTGGCTGTGCTGCGTTTATTGGCTACAGCAAATTTAAAACGGTTAACAATATAGACAGTTCGCCAAAAGCAAACAAAATAGATTACACAAAAATAGAAACTGTACATTAGGGATCAACAATGAATAACAAACTAAAAAAACTAGCAGTAGCGCTACCTTTCGCACTTTTATCAACAACGGTGTCAGCTAACTGGTCAACAACCATTACAGCAGCATCTGACTATACTTTTAACGGTGTAACTCAAACTGATAGCGACCCTGCAATTCAAGCAAGCCTTGATTACGCGTTCGACAGCGGTGTCTATGCGGGTGCATGGGCATCTAATGTAGATTTTGGTGATGACACTGATTTTGAACTTGATGCCTACCTAGGTAAATACGTGCAATTAACTGATAAGGTTAGCGCTGATTACGGTATTGCTTATTACACATACCAAGGTAATAACAGCGATGGTAACTACGCCGAAGCCTACACAAAATTTGGCTATGCAAGTGAGTATGGTCAAACAGAGCTAAACTTTTGGTATAGCTGGGATTACTTTGGTACAGGTGCTGGCCATGTTATTTCTATGATTGCCCACACCTTTGAAATTGCCCCGAATCATGCCATTCGTGCAAGCTTTGATATTTCTAATTCGCTTGATGGCGAAAAATGGGCATGGGATGTAAACCAAAAGAAATCATACAAACATTACCGCCTAGCGTACCAAACTAGCTACGAAGGCTTTGGTATTGAGATTGCTGCTGAAGACACAAGCCTAGATTACGATTACGCTGATGAGCGTATAGTACTTGCTATATCACGCACATTCGATTTATAAAATTGTAGTTGTTAGATTCTACAAACAAAAATGCCACTTTTAAAAGTGGCATTTTTTTACTAAATTTTAAGGCTGTAGTCCTAAAGAACTTAGTTTTATTTAGAGGCAATTAAGCACAATATAGGGTTTAACATTTCGTGGCCTAAATAGCTGGGCCAGTGAATGCTCAAGTTAATCGCTATCGGTAGGGGCAATTTCATAACATAGCCTGAGCCTAAAACCCTACATAAGCTATTAAATTACCTATAATAAACAGGCTCTAACCTTCTATTTCCCACGCGCTGGTGCCCGCTGCAGATAAGTTAGCGGTATTTTTACGCAAAACTTTGTTACCCACATTGATGGATGATTGAGGGCGACTAACCAAATAACCTTGCACAGAGCTTACTCCCATGCGTTTTACAAGTTCAAACTGCTCGATTTCTTCTACGCCCTCTGCCACTATTTTAAGTCCTAACTTTTGACCTAATTCGCTAATCGTATTAAGGATGTCATTGTACTTTGGACTTTTATCGGCTTGAGAGATAAACGAGCGATCTATTTTTATTACATCAATGGGCAAATCAGCCAATGTACTTAATGAACTAAAGCCGGTACCAAAATCGTCAATAGCAATTGTCACACCTTCTGCACGAAGCCGCTCAAGCTCTTCAATCATACTTTTACTGGCTTTAATAAACGTAGACTCTGTTATTTCTAGCATTAAAGAATGCGATGGCAGCCCTGTGTTTTTTAGGTTTTTCATTATCCAATCGTACACTGAGCGGTGTTTTAGTTGCACACCCGATACATTAACCGAAATTTTCACTTTGCGCATACCGGCATTATGCCATGCCGCCATTTGCCTACACGACTCATGCATAATCCAATCGCCGAGCTCTAAAATAAGGTTAGACTCTTCGGCAATAGGTATAAACTCCGCCGGTGAAATCATCCCTTCTATAGGGTGATCCCAGCGTGTAAGCGCTTCAAAATAATCTATCATGCAATCTTCTACATGCACGATAGGTTGAAAAGATAAGTAAAAGTCTTTACACGCAACCGCCAAACGCAGCTCTTCTAATAAATAGTGATAGCGGCGCATTTTATTACCCATCTCTGGGGAGTACACTTTAAAAATGCCTTTACCATCGCTTTTTGCACGGTACATTGCCACATCGGCCAATTGCAATAATGCTTGTGGTGTTGATGCGCTCTCTGGGTACGCCGCTATACCAATACTGGCGCTAATTTTTATTATTTTATTACCCAGTACAAAGTCTTTTTCAAGTTCACTGAGTACGTGCTTAGCAATATCGACTACTTTATTATCGGTATCTACCGACTCAATAAAAATTGAAAATTCGTCACCGCCTAAACGTGATAAATTTTGCTCTAACTGATTCGCCTCGTTAATATTACTTAACTTATGATGGCGTAATACGTTGGCTAAGCGCGTAGCAACCTGTACCAAAATTTCATCACCAAAGCTGTGGCCAAACGAGTCATTTACCTGTTTAAACCCATCTAGGTCAATAAACAATAAGGCGCATTTAAGCTGCTCTTCTTCAGTAAAATTTATTTGCCTATCTATATGCTCAATATAAGCATGGCGGTCAATGAGCAAAGTTAGCTTATCTTGGCAGATACTTGTTTGTGTTTGCTTTAAATAATTAGCAACATGGGTATTTAAATTGTTTATTGACTGGCTTAAATTACCCAGCCCTGACGGGTTGTCGTGTTGCGGTTGTAGGTTAAAGGCTACAAGCAATTGATTAGCGTTGTTATTCAGTTGTGCAATTTGATGCTGATAAGAGATTTTTTTACGCTCTTTACGAATAATTGTAAAGCCAACAAACAATACCATACACACCAATATAAAGTTTATTGGCGACGTTAGCGTCATTAAAATAAGCTTTGTTGCGTTTGCAGCAATAAATTCCGTGTCGGTAGTTTTAACTAACAAAAAATCGGCAGAAGGCTGGTGTATTAAATAGTGCCCATTGAGCATAGGGTTATACCAAGGCGCCATTTCGAGCGTTGTATCTACAATATCAAAGTGGCGTAAATCTATATCAGGGTTGAATAAATTAATGCGGTTAATTTGGTTTGTTAGTTCGATGTTTAAACAAAAGCAAAACAAGATAAATACAAAAAAAATGCCGCCTAAGGGTTTAAATTTATTCATCAACAAAATCCATCTAAATTACTTATCCTATAAACCCGTTACTAAATGACGATTATATCGCCTATTTTTAGTACTAAGCAAGCCATAGCACAGTCCTTATTCATTGAATTTTTAGAACTGTACTCAAAAAGAATAAATTAATGCTTAATAATTAACTAATTATAGAGAGTGATGAATAAAAATAAACCTTAAGCTTAAAATGTTTGAAAAAACTAATATTACAAGTATTTAATACATACCATCGATTAGTTCGATAATTTTTTCTTTCGCGTCTATAAACTTATCCAAACCACCGCCGGTGCGATAAGATGCTTGCGCAATTTTTTTATTGGTTTGAGCGTCTGTAACCCAAATATTCGCGTATGACATGTACAACGCTAAATCCCAATGCCAGTTAGCCACGTAATAAGCAACGGCATTACACCCTGCGATGTCAGCATTAGGTAATTCAGTTTGATACTCCTGATGTTTCAATACATAGTTAGCAGCAATTACACGTGTTTTGACGTTATGTTTTGCAAACCCTTCTTCCATTGCTGTGACAACGCCTTCTTTAACTGCCTTATGTTCAGCTATACATACTACTTCTGGTTTCACAGTGTCAAAGCGAGTTATATCTTGCTTAGCAGCACAACCCGCTAGGGTTGCTACCATTGCAGCTGCGATAGTTATTTTTATTGTTTTCATATTCATCCTTTTAATGGTTATTTAAAGTTGCCATGCATAGCTCACTTTTGTAAAAAATGTACGTTGATCTCTTTCAACGTGTTTTAGAGAATCGTCTTGATAGCTTTTATCTGAGTAGCCTAAATAAAATAATGTTTGAGCATTAATTTTGTACGAGTAAACTAATTGGCTGCCATAGTCTTTATTAATGTGGCTAACTTGGTAGTAGTAGGCATCTTTATTTCTATCAATGTCTTCAAATTGCAATATAAGCTTGAGCATAGCGCGCATGCTAAATTTATAATAAAGCCTAAAATCTAATAAGTTCGCAGTATAAACTCGCTCCCCTTCAGGGTTATCTAAAACGCTGTAGTTATGTGTAGCGTCTACTTGCCAATGATCGTTTATATCCCACGTAACTTGCGTTTGCGTAGCATACGAATCGCCAATTTGCTCATTGGCGTAATCAATGCGGCTGCCATACTCACCGTAAAACGAAAGCCATATATTATTTTTAGGTTTAAAGCCCGTATAAACAAAGCCAATATTTTGATTATAAAAAGCATCATTATAGTTTTCATAACGATGCAGTAAGCCAATTTCAAAAATAGACTGCTTTTGCCCTTTTAATGTTATAAACCCTTGGTATTCTTCTTCAAGTAGGTCGCCATTTTGCGCCCATGTTTTATCCCAATCAGCCTCATAAGACCATGACGTTAATAAGCCAGATTCATCTGCATACCAGGTTTGTCCGCCCCCAAAGCCTACGTTCTCATAATCTACTTTTTCTTGATAACCTAAGTCAGTGCGATAGTCTTTACCTATGTTTTCGTAGCTGGCAAACAAATTGTAGCCACGTTTATCACGGGTAAACTCTATAGCGTACGCTTCATCAGATTGAGTTTTAGATAAGTTATAGTTACTTGTTAAAAAATCAGAGTTTTTAGAATCTGTTGTAGCTACCTGGTAGGTCAGTAGATCTGATTGATTAAACCAATAGCTGCCATCGACAGAAAGCACCGTATTATAGTAATCATCGCTTTCGCGGTGAGTCGTACTTAGCCCTATAGTTCCTTGTTGGCCAATATCGTATTGATAACGCGCCGCTGCTGCATGGGTTTTATCCTCTAAAATTGCAAAACCAGAGCCTTGATTTGTAGGCAATAAAATATTGCTATTATTGTCATCGGCATACATAAATGCATAGCTATGTTGCCCTGTTTTACCTGTTAATTTCGCCCCTACTTCAGGCTCTGCAATAGTGCGGGTATACAATAGTTCAAATAAACTGCTTTTAAAGTAGGATGCGCCATCTAAAAAAAATGGTCGTTTTTCTGCATAATAAATTGAGTACGTGGTATTTACATCAAGGGCTAACGCATCACTTTCTATTTGCGAAAAATCTGGGTTTATAGTGGCATTAATTACCGCATCTTGTGTAACCCCCCAGCGTAAATCAAGGCCAGCTTCGGTGTTTATATCGCCATTATCCCACTGCCCTGGCAAGGTAGCTTTTGAATCATTTCTGAGCGCCGTAAGTGTGGGCGTTAGTTGCAGATTTTTGCTGGCTTTTATATTTTTAAAGCCATTTAATTTATCAAACTGACATAAACTGCATTTTATATCTCGGTCAAATCCCATATTTGAAAGCTGATACAGTACATCACGTTGGTAATTTCGCATAAGGGCAAAGCCCCATGTTAAATCTGTTTTATTTTCAGGAAATCTTAGCGCTTTAAAAGGTATACGCATTTCAACCACAAACCCTTGGTCGGTAATTTGCCCTGCGCTATCCCATATTGCATCCCAAGACGGGTCTGATTGCCAGCCATCGGTGTCACTCATCCGCGTATCACCTTGCGCACCCAATGGGTTTACATAAAATTCGTAAGCTGAACGTTCGTCGTTAAAAGTGTCAATAATTAAAATAACCGTATCATCTTGCCAAAGCGTATCTCTGTCACGTAGAGAAGCTGTTATTTCGCTCGGCTGTGGATCTTCGGCTACAAAAGCAACATATAAGTTGCTGCCATCTTCATACATGTAAGCATCAGTTTTAACCGGTGGGGCGCCCTTTTCGTTAGGCTCATCTTGAAATGCTATAGGAACTAAAGTGGCATTTTGCCAGTGGGGCTCATCAAGTACGCCATCTACAGTAATATCTGCATTTAAATGTACAAGAGAATGCTGCTGTTTTTCACTGGCATAAAGGTAGTTAGAAAATAAAAGTGCTAATAAGAAGGGGAATAAAGCACTGCATTGTTTTTTTATAATTATTAAGTACTGCATAAACATCCATTTAGACGTGTTTACCCTTAAAAGGTAAACTTATTTATGCAGTGTAATTTAAGTCAGTACATTTGTTAATAGTTTGATACTAAAAACAATAGCTTTTTTAACTAATTAATATTAAAGGCTTAATTTAAAAGCTAGGTTTCAATTAATTTAAGCTTATTAGCCACGCCATTCCAACTATCGGCATCAGCAGGCGCTGGTTTTACCTCAACAATGCGTGGCCACACCAATGCAAGCTCAGCATTAAGCTCTGTAAACTCTTTTTGCTCTTCTGGCAGCTCGTCTTCTTGGTAAATTGCTTCAGCTGGGCACTCAGGTACGCATAATCCACAATCTATGCAATCAATAGGGCTTATTGCTAAAAAGTTAGGGCCTTCGTAAAAGGCATCTGCAGGGCACACTGCCACACAATCTGTGTATTTACACTTAATACAGTTTTCGGTGACCACAAACGCCATAATAGTTTAAACCTAGTAATTAATTATCTAAAGCGAGGATCATACCCAACCCCATTAAAAACACAATAAATATGTGCCATCTGCGGTCAATTTAACGTAATATATGCGCCCTTAATGTATAGCCATTACGTGCCCTACACTTCTTATTGTGAGCGGATAATATTACCGCTAAGACACCTAAAAGAGATAACAATGATACGTTTAACCGAAATAAAGCTGCCGCTTGATCATAACGAAGACGCTATAGGCCAAGCCATAGTTGATAAACTAAAAATACAGCCAGCGCAGCTACACAGCTACAATGTGTTTAAACGTGGGTACGATGCACGTAAAAAAACGGCTATTTTACTTATTTATACCCTCGATATTGAAGTAGATAACGAAGAAGCGCTGTTAAACGCATTTGCAAAAGATCAGCACGTAAAACCTGCCCCTGATACCTCATACAAATTTGTTGCCCAAGCCCCCGCTAACCTTACTGAGCGCCCTGTAGTAATTGGCTTTGGCCCGTGTGGATTATTTGCGGGCTTAGTGCTGGCTCAAATGGGTTTTAACCCTATTATTTTAGAGCGCGGTAAAGAAGTACGCGAACGCACCAAAGACACCTTTGGCTTTTGGCGTAAACGTACCCTTAATACAGAGTCTAATGTGCAGTTTGGCGAGGGTGGCGCAGGTACATTTTCAGACGGTAAACTATACAGCCAAGTGAAAGATCCAAAACATTACGGGCGTAAAGTTATCACCGAATTTGTAGAAGCCGGCGCACCAGATGAAATTTTATACGTAAGTAAGCCGCACATTGGTACGTTTAAACTTGTTACTATGATTGAAAAAATGCGCGCACGTATTATTGAACTTGGCGGCGAAATCCGCTTTAGCACCCGCGTAGACGACATTCATATAGATGATGGACAAGTAACTGGCTTAACGCTTTCAAACGGTGAAAAGCTCAATACCCGCCATGTAGTACTTGCTGTGGGACATAGCGCCCGTGATACCTTTAAAATGATTCACGATAAAGGCATTTATGTAGAAGCTAAACCGTTTTCTGTGGGCTTTAGAATCGAGCACAAGCAATCGATGATTGATGAGTGTCGTTTTGGGCCTAACGCGGGTAACCCCATTTTAGGCTCTGCTGATTATAAACTCGTTCACCATTGTGATAATGGCCGCACAGTTTACAGCTTTTGTATGTGCCCAGGAGGGACTGTTGTAGCCGCCACCTCTGAAGAAGGCCGCGTAGTAACAAACGGTATGAGCCAATACTCTCGTAGTGAGCGCAATGCAAATAGTGCCATTGTAGTAGGTATTACACCTGAAAAAGACTTCCCTGGTCACCCGCTTGCCGGCATTGATTTGCAACGTAAACTAGAAGAGCAAGCCTATGCATTAGGCGGTAGCAACTACGATGCACCAGCACAGTTAATTGGCGACTTTTTAAAAGGAAAAGCATCGGGCGATTTAGGTGATGTACAACCGTCGTTTACACCAGGAATAAAACTCACCGATTTAGCAAATGTACTCCCGCAGTTTGCTATCGATGCAATACGCGAAGCCATTCCAGCCTTTAATAAGCAAATTCGTGGTTTTTCTACAAACGACGGATTATTAACAGGGGTAGAAACCCGTACATCATCACCTATTAGTATCAAGCGCGATAAAAGCTTCCAAAGCATAAATACTAAAGGTTTATACCCAGCGGGTGAAGGCGCCGGTTACGCAGGTGGTATTTTATCTGCAGGTATTGATGGTATTAAAGCGGCTGAAGCAGTTGCACTCTCAATGTTAGAAAACGCTTAAACCGGTTTTTTAAGTTATTTACCGAAAAGCCTCGCTTTGTGAGGCTTTTTTGTTTACACCTTGAGCTAAATTGAGGCACAAAAAAACCTGAGTAAACCTCAGGTTTTTTATAAATGCTAAATTTTTATGCTTACTTTTTAAGGGTAAGCTTGGCGCCTTTTAAGCTTTTACGCACATTTGAAATACGTGAGCGATTTACCGCACGTGCTTCGCCTGTTGCTTGGCCTGTTGGCTTATTCGTACGGCTACGACGTAAATGCGCTGGTTTTTTACCTATTTTATCAATAAGTACTTCACGGCTACTTACTTCATAACCCTCTAAGTAAACACGTTTGATTTTTTGGCCAATTAACGACTCTATTTCAAATAAGGTGTTTTCTTCTTCGCGGCTTACAAACGAAATAGCTTGGCCTTGGTTACCAGCACGACCTGTACGGCCAATGCGGTGTACGTAATCTTCTGCAAGCCATGGTAAATCAATATTAATTACTCGTGGTAGGCCTTCAATATCAATACCACGCGCTGCAACTTCAGTAGCCACTAAAACACGTACTTTGCCTTCTTTAAATTCACGAAGTGCACGTCGGCGGTTACCTTGCGATTTATCACCATGACATACAGTGGCAGGAATACCATCAAGGTTAAGCTCTTTAACCAGCTCATCCGCCGTTTCTTTCATGTTTACAAACACAAGTACTTGTTGCCAGTTCTTTTTACCTATCAGCTCAGAAAGCAGCTCTTGTTTACGGCGCTCTTCAACTGGGTACACAACATGCTGTACCGTACTTGCAGTACTATTAGTTTGATCTACGCGAACAATTTCAGGCTGTTTTAATACTTTTGCTGCAAACTGCTTAATAGCCGCTGGAAAAGTGGCTGAGAAAAGTAAAATTTGGCGCTGCTCGTCACAACTTTTAATAACACTTTGCATATCTTCAATAAAGCCCATATCAAGCATACGGTCAGCTTCATCAAGTACTAAGTGTTTAACACTTGCTAGGCTTAAATTACCTAAACGAATATGATCAAGTAAACGCCCTGGAGTTGCAACTACAACATCTACGCCGTCTTTAAGTGCATTTGCTTGGCCTGCGGTATTAACACCGCCAAATAGACTCACTACTTTTAAAGCGGTATGTTTTGCATAGGCTTTAAAGTTATTTGCTACTTGCTCTGCAAGCTCACGAGTTGGCGCAAGCACTAACGCGTGCGGAGCATTGCTTGTGCTTAGCTCAGATTCAGTTAATTTTTGGATGATAGGTAAAGCAAACGCAGCCGTTTTACCTGTGCCTGTTTGGGCACTTGCTAAAACGTCTTTACCTTTACGAACAGCCGGAATAGCTGAACGCTGAATGGGCGTAAGGGTGTGGTAATTAAGTTCGTCTAACGCCTGAATAAGTTCAGGGGAAAAACTAAAAGATTTAAAATTCATGCTGTATAACCTGCGGCCACATTTATCAAGGGTCGCAAATTATACAGCAAAAACGAGTCAACAGTTAGTGATTAGTGTTTATAAACTTGATTAATCTTGCTTATACCGTTTAAAAATAAGAGATGTATTAATCCCACCAAATGCAAAGTTATTACTCATGACATAATCGGTGTTAATTTCTCGCCCTTGTGTCTTAATATAATCAAGCTCAGCGCAATCATTATCTATATCGGTTAAATTTATTGTAGGTGCAAACCAATTATCGCTCATCATATTAATAGTAGCCCATGCTTCTATTGCACCACACGCCCCTAAAGTATGCCCTAAATAGCTTTTTAAAGAACTAATAGGTTTAACTCCCAGCGCATTAAAAGTAGCATGAGACTCAGCAATATCACCTCTATCGGTTGAGGTACCATGCGCATTGACATAACCTACTTTATCAGGTGATAAATTGGCATCTTGCAATGCCATTTCAATAGCTATTTGCATGGTATCTGAAGATGGTTGAGTAACATGTTGTCCATCAGAGTTACAGCCAAAACCGACAACCTCAGCCAATATATTTGCCCCTCTAGCTTTAGCATGCTCATACTCTTCAAGTATTAAAGTACCGGCACCTTCTCCTATAACCAAGCCATCACGGTTTTTATCAAATGGGCGAGGCGTATTTTTAGGGGTGTCATTTTTAATACTTGTAGCATACAGCGTATCAAATACAGCTGCTTCGGTAATACAAAGTTCTTCTGCCCCCCCTGCTACCATTATTTTTTGACGACCAAATTTAATTGCCTCATAGGCGTAGCCAATACCCTGCGAGCCAGACGTACATGCCGAACTTGTAGTGATCACTCGTCCTTTTAAGCCAAAAAATACGCCTACATTTACTGGTGCTGTATGTGCCATCATTTGAATATAGCTTGTAGCTGTGACTCCAGACATTGAGCCACTTTCCAACATATTTGCAAATGCGAGAAGCGGCGGTGTTGAGCCGGTGGATGAGCCATATGCTACACCGGTAGAGCCATCTGTAAGACTTTTATGTTCAAGTAAATCAGCTTGCTCAAGCGCACGCTCAGTTGCACGTGTGGACATAAGTGCCACTCGCCCCATTGAGCGTATTTGCTTACGTTTATAATGGTTAGGTTTTTCAAAATGGGTGACAGGGGCAGCTAAGCGTGTATTAAGCCCATCAGCTTTATCCCATTCACGCATTGTTACAACTGCATTTTCACCTTTAATCAAGGCGCTTTTAAATTCATCCCAATCATCGCCCAATGCGGTTATAACCGACATCCCTGTAACAACAACACGTTTCATTAAACCATCCCGCCGTTAACCGAAATAACTTGGCGAGTGATGTAAGCAGCATCATCAGACATTAAAAATGCAACTGTACCAGCCACTTCGTTCACTGTTCCCATACGTTTAAGTGGAATCATTTTCATCATTTCAGCAACCGGAAGCTCATCCGTCATTGCTGTTTCAATTAAACCAGGCGCTACACAATTTACAGTAATTTTTCGCTTAGCTAGTTCCAGCGATAGGGATTTGGTAGCGCCAATAATACCTGCTTTCGCTGCGCTGTAATTTACTTGCCCTCTGTTGCCCGCAATACCCGACACTGAAGCCATAGTAATAATGCGCCCACCTTTACGAGTTTGTACCATGGGCATAACTGTTGGGTGCACAACATTATAAAAGCCATCTAACCCAGTTCTAATTACGCTATCCCAATCATCGCCCTGCATTGCCGGAAAAGCCATATCGTTGGTAATGCCCGCATTACACACCACACCATAGTAAGCACCATTGTTTGTAATATCTTGCTCAATTTGTTGCTTTGCCGCTGCTCTATCGCATACGTCAAATTGTAGTAGTGTAGTGCTTTGTCCAAGTGCGTGTATTTCTGCACATGTTTGCTGAGCTTGCTCTAAACCAGTTCTGCAATGAACAGTAATGTCATAGCCTTGAGCTGCAAGTTTAAGTGCAATAGCCTTACCTATACCCCGGCTAGAGCCGGTCACTAAAATTCTTTTATTCATTGGTTTTCTCTTATAAATTCCAGCGGTTCTTCTGGCTGAAATACATTTATTTTTGCATCACACAGTATTTTTTTATTTTCACTTATTTGGCATTCAAACACACTTAAACCAGATTCTTCTTGGTAAAGCTTGTGAACATAAATAGTTAAGGTGCTGTTTTTATAAAACATGGCCTGATGTGTTTTATATTTTCGCGTGCCGATCAAAAAGCCAATTTTAACCGCTTCATTAATATCGTTAGCTAATGCTCCAGCATAGGCAGCTATAGACTGGGCCATATATTCAACACCTATATAACTTGGCACTCCCTCAATTTGCTCATTATAAAAAGGGCTTTGGGGTGTAATAGTCACAGAGCAGGCTGCACTTTCATCGCTGTATTCAACTAACTGATCTATTAAAATCATAGGAGCATCGTGGGGTACAACCTGCTCTATAGAATAATTATTCATTATGAGTACCTAAAATCAAACTGGCATTATTACCACCAAACGCAAATGAATTAGATAGACAGTAATTTAATTTAACCGTGCTAGCTTGCTCAATAACGTTGATATCTGCGAGCTTATTTCTGTGTGTGCATTTATTAAAAGGCAAAGTAATATTTCCTCTCCCTCTGAGCAACAGCCAACAAATACCTGCTTCAATTGCACCAGCTGCACCTAAAGTGTGCCCAGTTAAGTACTTACTGGAGCTCAGCGGTGTATTGTTGCCAAACACACTATTAATTGCAAGGGCTTCCATTTCGTCATTTTTAATTGTTGCTGTGCCGTGTGCATTTATATAGTCAATATCACTAGGTAATAAGTCAGCAACGGCCAGAGCTGCTTTCATTGCCGATTTTGCACCATTACCGCTAGGGTCTGGCGCCGAAATGTGATGAGCATCAGAGCTTTCCCCACCACCTAAAAACATGACGCCATTTTCTAACGGTGCTTCTTTACTCATGACAAATAACGCAGCACCCTCACCAATATTAATACCATCTCTGTCATCGCAAAAAGGCTTACACATTCCTGTGCTCATTGATGCCAAGGCATTAAATCCATTAATGGTAAGTTTGCAAAGGCTGTCTACGCCACCACAAATTACAACGTCTGCTAAATCAGCAGTTATTAAAGCTTTTGCGCTAATGAGAGCTTTAGCACTTGAGGTACATGCCGTTGAAATACTATAACAAGGACCTAACGCCCCTACTTTTTCGGCTATGTAATGCGAAGGAGTAGCAAGTTCTTGATCAGCATATAAAAAGTCACTTGGCCAAGCACCTGAACTGTCGTGTTCAGCTCGAGCTTGTTCGCCATCATGCACCCCAGATGTACTTGTACCTACCACAACAGCAATTCGTGATTTATCAATATGTGAAAAACGCTTAAGTGTTGGGGATATTTGCTCAAGGGCTATATCAATTAGCGTATCAATACGGTGCTTTTGATTTAGAGGAACGCAGTCCACGTGCCCAACATAAAATGGCAAACCCTCTGTGCTTAAATCTTTTGTCTTTAAAAGCTGTGGTGCTTCATTATTTTGTAAGTTATTTAGGCTAATAATTGTATCTTCAACGCCTTTGCCCATTGCACTTACAATGCCTAAATCATTTAACCAAAAAGTCACTAGTTTACCTTCTCAAATGTAATTTGATAATGTCGCTCACTATTATTTAGTACTGTTTTATTATCGCTATAATTTATTGTAATAATCGAGCGGTTATTTTTTACTACACGCCTTTGTGTGGCTATCTGCTTTATAATCGCCCCAGATATTTTCTCATTAAGAAATAATACAGGCCAATGCACTAAGGCAATATCTGCCAATATATAAGCTGGGTCTAAATCAACACCGACTATCATTTTAGTAACATTAGGTGGTTGGTTATTTAGTTTCTCAAGCTTTAAAATAGGTAAGCCTTGTGTAGTCATTAACAATAAGTTGATAGTACCCTGCTTGTTTATTTCTAATTGTGCTAATAATGTATGCTCTTTCTCATTGTTTTGAATATATAAAACATGCTGCCAATTTTGCTCAAACATTTGTACAGGCACATGCGAAATATCAAGTGTAGTGGCTGCAGAAATATCAACACGCTCACTGCTTTTATATGTGCTACTACATGCTGTTATGCAAACACACACTAAAGCTATAAAAGTACATTTTAAAAAGTGTCTGGTATGAGCCTCAATAACTGGGATTAATTTTGACATAGCTGCGCTAATACATTTAAACGACGCTCACTTTGAGCAACAAATGGATTATTTTTATCCCATGCGTAACCCGCTAAAATAGCACTGATCATTTCACGAACCTGCGAGTTTTGTTCTGAATAAAAAATAACGTCTTGAAATCGGGTATCGTACCAACCTTTAACAAAGGTTTTAAAACAATCAACTCCTGCCTGCAATGGCTCGGCGTAAGATTCCTCAAAATCAATCACTTCTCCATTTAAATAATCATCAATAAGGGGGGCAATCAAGTGTGCAGACTTTAAAGCAATAGTCACCCCAGATGAAAACACCGGATCTAAAAATTCACCCGCATTGCCTAGTAAAGCAAAATGCTTTCCATGTAGCGTACATACATTAGCAGAGTAACCACTAATGCTACGCGCTTGTGTTATAGGTACGCGATTAGCTAAAAGTTTTTTTAAGTAAGGGTCTTGCTCTATAAACTGTTTTAAGGTGTCAGCTTCACTACTCTCATTAAAGCGTGTTTGCTTTGCAACAACCCCAATGCTGGACGTGCCATCACTAAAGGGGATGAGCCAATACCAAACATCATTAAATTTAGGGTGAACGGTTATTAAAATTTTATTTCTATCAAACAGCTCGTCAGTAATGCCATCATTAAAGTGACTGAAATAAGCACTACGCACAGGAAAAGTAGAAGGTTTTTCTAAATTTAAAAGTTTTGGTAAAACTCGGCCGAAACCACTCGCATCAAGTACAAACTTAGCCCTTACATCATACGTTTGATTTTTATTATTTTGCACTTGCAGCGTCGCACTAGCAGCTTCATCAGTAAAACCAATAACACTATGCTGATAGCGAATTTCAACGCCTTGATGCTGCACTCTATCAGCAATCAGCTTATCAAAATCAGCCCGTTTAACTTGAAAAGTAGTACCCGGGCCTGGGCTAAATTTTTCAGTAAAATTTATAGCTGTATTTTGGCCATTACGATGAAACGCAGCACCATCTTTAAATTGAAAGCCAAGCTCATCCGCATATTCATGTATTGTGTTAACTAGCCCAGCATCCGCTAAATATTCCATACATTGAGGTAATAAGCTTTCGCCAATTGAAAAACGAGGAAACACTTGTTGCTCTAGCACCAGCACTTTCCAGCCTTTTTGTACTAATAAGCTACTTACAAGTGCACCTGAAGGCCCAGCTCCTATAACCACGACATCATACTGCTCGAGTTTGTTCAAATTATTATTCCTTTTGAGACTTTAATACACTTAATGGAGATAAAATATATACGGCTAAAATCCCTACCATAACAGTAAGGCCAAAACTAAAAATGGCGGGGGTATTTGAAAAGGCGAGCATACCAAATACACACATCGAAGAGGCGGCCGACAAGCTAATGGCCAATACATTTACCGCCGTTAAGTTGTTAATTTGGTAAAACACTAAATAATCTATGGCTAGGCCAATAATGAGTAAGCCACCTAGCAGATTAAAAATTGAGATACTTCCTTGCGCTGCATTACATACCCAAAGCATAGTCAACAGGCTGGCACTTAATGTTATCACCTGCACAGTGCCAATCCGAAGGCCAAATTTATAGCTAAATAAAACAAAGCAAATAACAATGGCCACGCCCAATGTAAGCAATAAATACTGGCTGTAGTTTTCGAGTAGGCTACTGATTTGCTCAGGCTTGTTATATATAAACGCATCTTCAAAAGCATTAACGTTAGAAATTAGCGCTTGCGTGGATATTCCCGATACAGAAAACCAAGTAACAGCCTTATTAGGCTCAACAAACATTTGTGCATTTAAAAGTGCTGAAAAATGACTATTTGCTAAAGCGTCGTAACTCAAAAGTTCTGTGTTAGCTGACTCAACTTTTAACCCTGTATATTTTTCAGTGATAATTAACACATCGTTTTTAACAGCCCCGTTAAAGAGCGCTAAATTATTTTTTTGCGTGCGCTTACTAGGTAACCAACGCTTAATAGCATTGTGTTTAAGATGTGGGTTAATACGCTTTAAATCATCTATTAGTTGCTCTTGCTTTTGCAGTAGTTGTTCAGCATTTGATGCAAATAAAAATACAATGTGGGCATCTAACTGTCCCATTAAAGTTAAATGCTTTTGCTCATTAAGTATTAGTTGCTGTGGGCTTGCATTTAGTAAACGTACATCGTTGTTAAATGAAATGGGTTTAAGATAAAACAAAAACATTAACACCAGCCCCAATACGAGTAAAACCGATTGCTTACAACGGTTAAAGCGCACCATTAAACCTAATAACTGCTGACTTTTAATCAAACTTCGCTCAGAGAGCACAAGCTTAGATTGCCAGATAGGTAATATAATTAATGTGAATAACCAGGCGCTCGCAAGCCCAGCAATTACAAACACTGCTACTTGCGATAAAAGTGAAATTGGCGCACCTAATAAACAGCTATAGCCGAGGCCTGTTGTAATAAAAGATAAAAGCAAAGCTGTTTTTGTGCCTTTACTTAACCCACTACTTTGGTAAAAACTGTTGCCATACGCTAAATCAGTCATCGCATGAAATGCATAATCAATAGCTATACCAATTAGGGTTACAGCAAAAACTAGTGTTAACAAATGAATCGAATTAAACACAAATACCATAGCCGTAGCACCACCAGCCAGTGCACTAAGTACGGTTAAGCTTGCAAGCAAAATGCTACTGACTTGCCTAAATACCCAAAACACCATTAAAAGTAATGCGATTACACTAAGGCCACCAAATAAGCTCATTTCATACTTAGCTTGCTGAGCGTTTTCAGCTGTATGAAAAAGAGCACCTGAATAGCGAATAGTGGTCTGTGGGTAAGTATCATTTAAACTTTCAAGCTTATTTTTAATGCTGCTCGCAAGCTTAATAGACTCATCAATTGGGAGGCTATTGTTAGGAATGGTAGCCAATATAACAGCATAATCAGTATGCTTTAAACGGCGTGTTAACCGCTCATTTCTTAAAGAGAATAACTGACTTTGTTTTAAATTATCACCTATAAATGCAGCAAGACTTAAACTAATATCGGCTTTTAGTGTGGCACTTACAAAAGGGTTTCCTAATTGATTTAATTGAGTAAGGTAAAATGACTCAAACTGTGCTTTATCAACCATACTATTTTTATAATTGTCGCTAAGCAGCGCATGTTGATACGCAGAGAACACTGAAGATAACTGCTCAATGCTTGGCAGTTCAAAGCTATTTTTTATATCACGTTTTAACAGCCATGATTTAAGCTCGTCATGTGCTAAGTTTTTACCATCACCAGTAAATGAAAACATAATACGGTTTGCATTTTTTTTAAAAAAGACCTCTTCGCCGTACGCCAATTGAGAATGTGATTTTGGTAATAAACTAAACATATCAGCATTTAATACAGGCATAGTGATATACAAAGCAGCACAAAGTAAAACAGCTAAAAAACCAAACCATGTAATAAGTACACTAATACGTTTAATCACGTCACTTTTCCGAAGGTTACTTACACTTATTAATTATTAGGTGTATTTGCATAAGAAAACTCTATTACTGTGTTGCTACCCGAGTGCTCATTTAAGGTTATACTTTGTACACGCTGGTTATTTTCACAAAGAATAAAATGGCTAAACAGCTGTTTTAATAGCGTATCTTTTGGCTTTAATAATAAACAGCCTGTTTGATTTGTTACATCAAAACGCGCATATAAGGCTTTCATATCTAATGCGAGTAAGTCAGTTAATAAGCCTACAAACTGCTCGCTGCCAGGCTGAGGAGTAAGCTCACCCTCTTTATTTTTCACAAATACTTGGCCATTCTCGATTAGTAATGTACTTTGCACTGGTGTTTTTACATACCAAAGCAGCTTTTCCCCTTCAAGTGTAAACTCCCCTTTAGAGATGAATGGTTTAGAGAAGCCGGCAAAATGCTTTAATTGCTTAAATTCACCCGAAACTGTCGTAGCAGCTAATAAACTGGCACTAAAAAAAACAAAATAAAGACAACTTACAAACACACAATTTTTTAAATAATTCATAGTATCATCCAATATTAGCTAAGTACTTTTGCAAGCTTATCAACTATCACCGCTGGTGAGGCAAACTGCATTTCTTTAGTCGATATCTCAACAGCAACTTGAGTAGTAGTCGCTTTAGTAATACGCTTATTCGTTATGGCATCTGTAATTATATAATCAATTTTTAATCGGTTTTCGAACTCTTTTAAATGCGCGGTCACTTTAATTTTTTGGGTAAATATGGCGGATGCCACGTACTTAATTTGCATATCCACTATTGGCCACGCATAACCCGACTCCATCATTTGAGGATAGTCGTAATCAAATAATCGCAGTAACTCACAGCGAGCCACCTCTAAGTAGCGAGGGTAATTACCATGCCATACAACATTCATCGGATCGCAGTCATGAAATGGAATTTCAATTTCCACTTCATGAGTTAGCAAAGCGCCTTTACTATTCATATAAAGCCCAACGTTTTTCTTGAATATAACTAATGGTTTGTCTAAGTACCGCTTCCATTGGCCTATCTTCAGTTAGGTTTTCGAAATAATGAGTTATGTCAGTATACATCGCTTGCATATCTGCAGTTAAACTTGAAAATTCAAGTTCGCCTTGTTTAATACGCAGCCTCACTCCTTGAATACTTGCTAGTAACGTACTTGCAACAACCTGCTCTGTAAGCTGTAAAATACGCAAACAATCACGTGAGGCAATAGTCCCCATACTTACTTTATCTTGATTATGGCACTCAGTAGAGCGAGAAAATACACTTGCAGGCATCGTTAACTTAAGCGCTTCAGCAGTATAGGCACTGGCGCCTATTTGCACGGCTTTAAAGCCATGATTTATGTAACGACGTTCAGCCTCACTGTCTGATAAATTTGATGGTAATCCATTATTAAATTTAGTATCGACCAATGAAGCGATTTGCCTGTCAGCTAAATCTGCCAGATTTGCAATCGCCGTTTTCATACTATCCATTGCCATTGCAATGTGGCCGCCATAAAAATGGCCACCATGAAGTACATGCTCACCCTCGCCATCAATAATAGGGTTATCGTTTGCAGAATTAAGCTCGTTTTCTATCATCTGCCTGAAAAATGGCAAACTATCTTGCAATACACCAATAACATGCGGCGCACAGCGAATAGAGTACCTATCTTGCAGTCTATCAGCGTTACGAGGATGGTCATGATGGTTTAAATCATCTCGTATCCATTTAGCAACTTGTTGCTGCCCAGGATGAGGCTTAACAGAGAATAAAATTTCATCAAAATGATGACTATTCCCTTTAAGAGCAAGGCTAGACAATGCAGTAATCCTACTTGCAAGTTTTGCTAAATAATTAGCTCTATCAAACGCTAAACAAGCCAGTGCGGTCATCACAGCTGTACCATTCATAACTGCAAGCCCCTCTTTTGGGCGAAGCGTTAAAGGCTTTAAACCAGCCGCTTGCATTACCTGTGCGCTGTTAAGTATTTTATCTTTGTAAAAAACATCACGTTCACCAACCATAGCACCTGCTACATACGACAGTGGGGTTAAATCACCGCTAGCGCCTACCGAGCCTTCTTGAGGAATAACAGGTACTATATCAAGGTTTAAATAGTCTTTGAGAAGATTAAGCATTTCCCAGCTTACGCCAGAATAGCCTTGTGAAAGTGATGCTAAGCGCGTAGCTAAAATTGCACGCCCTTGCACTTTATTAAACACATCGCCTAGTCCACAACCATGAAAGCGCGTTAAATGTAATGGCAGCTCATCAACTAAGTTAAGTGGCACAGGAACCGTGACTGAGTCACCATAGCCTGTAGTTACCCCATAAATCACACCATCTTCTTTGAGTAGAGAGTCTAAAAAGCTAAGCGCGCAATCAATCTTTGCGCTAAATTGCTCGCAGCCACTTAATTGCACCTGAGTATTTTGATGTGCAATATTAACAATATCTTCAATAGAAAGTTGTTGGTTTCCAAAAAGCTGTACTTCCTGAGCTGACACTCTACTTCTCCTTTGCATTGCTGCGTTCTACTTGCTGATCGTTTTGCCAAAAATCATAAAAATTAAACCACTGATAAGGATACCGCGCGGCATAAAAGCCTAAACGCGCAGAAAAATCTGTAATTACAGTGGTTAATAGACCTTGCCGTTGTGAGCGGGGTATTTTTAATGTTTGGCTATAATGTTCAAAAATCACATGATACTTTTTTGTTTTTTTATCTTTTAAGCAAAATAAAAAGTAAACGGGGCAATCTAATAATGCAGCTAATATAAAAGGCCCTTGAGAAAAAGATGCTGGCTTACCTAAAAACTCAACACGTGTTGATCGCTCACCCGTTGTAGTGCTTGTTCTATCACCAACAATAACGACTATTTCACCCTGTTCTACTTTATCTTTTAATAAAATAGCTAGATCAGGCCCCATATCGCTCACTTGAATTAAGTTAACCGACACCGCGGGATTAATTTTTTTAAGCATTTTATTAAATTCAACAGCGTGATGAGTAAATACAAGCACATTAATTTTTTTACTGCTGCGATGCTGGCTCAGTGCTCTACATACCTCAAGGTTACCCAAGTGAGAGCCAATAAAAATGGCCCCTTGCTGTTGCTCATTTAAATCAATAAACAGCTGTTCATTAGTATATTGGATATCCTTTTTTGAAATCCGACCGAGCCAACCATCAATTTTATCAAGGGCGCTATCGGCAAAACTACAAAAATGCATAAGCTGTTGTTTAAAAGTTACTTTACGCCCAACATTATTGTAATTATTAACTTGGACTAAAAACTGCTTAGAAGCCGCGCGTGCAACTTTACCGGTAATAAACAAATAGCAAACAACCGGGAACAAAATAACCCACAGCCCTTTACGACCAAGTACTTTATGGGCAAATAGTAATATTTGTATACCTAAAAAGTTACCTCGCTCTTGCATTTTAGACCAATGTTTAACGGCCATAACGTCTCTTATATTTATGCCATAGTAAAACAGGTGAACGAAGCAGCATGCCAAAAAACAAACGCGTATGTAACCACGAAATACGCACATTATCTTGGAGTGGCTGGAAGTGTGACAAGCCATTTTCTGGGTAAATAACCTGGCTTGGTAAAAAAACAAATGGAACGTTGCGCCAATATAACCTAACCAGTATTTCTGGATCAAAGTCCATACGCTTACCGAGATTAACCTCACTTATAAGCTTATTAGTCACATTTAAAGGGTAGACTCTAAAACCACACATTGAGTCCACAATTTTAAAGCTGAGCGTTTCTATCCATACCCACACATGGGTTAAATAACGTGCTAAGTAACGGTGCTTAGGAACCGATTCATCATACACTGGGCAACAACTAATTAATGCCTGTGGGTGTGTGTTTGAAAGCTCAATCAACTTTTTGATATCTGATAAATTATGTTGCCCATCTGCATCTACTTGTATTGCATGGCTATAACCTTGCTCATACGCGCAGCGCAATCCTGTTTGTACCGCACCGCCTTTGCCTTCATTTTGCTCATGCGATATAAGAGTGAGGTGGGCATATTTTTTCTCAAGAGTAGCAAAAAGAGATTTAGCCTGCACACTACTGGCATCATCAACCATTATTATTGGCAGCGTATACTCAGTTAACGTTGCAAGTACTTCATCAATAACACTTACATGATTAAAATTAGGTATAACAATACAAAAATTATTCATCTGTATCACTTTTAAACACTATACGCCCTGAGGCGTGTTGGCCTTTATCTGATTGATACGAAAAGCCATACTTACCGCCAGGCTTTTCTTCTACAGTTAATTTAATTGTTAGACCAGGGGTAATAACAACCTGAAACTTAAGCACTTCAATATCTTTTACTTCACGTGTAACATTAAAGTATTTTCGCACGGCATTTACGGCCCAATCGAGCTGCACTACACCTGCTAAAATAGGGCCTTGACTAAAGTGACCTTTAAAATAATCTAAACTTGGCGGTATAAAAAGCGTTTGGCAATGACTCTGTGTTGACGATACACAGTTAACAAGTTCAGGCTTTGTGCTAATCAGCTTTGACAAAAAGAGACTCCAATACCTTTAAATTTATTTTAGCTTGCGTGTTGTAGGGTAATTGATTTAGAAAACGCCATTTTTTAGGCGTACAGATCCCTTCAAAACGATTCAATGTATGTGCTTTTAAAAGCGTATTAGTCGCTAACTTTCCATTTGTATTTAAATATGCTTGTCCTTTCTGTGTAAGCACTATAACAGCGCCTAATACTAAACGTTTCCCATTTAGTGTTATTACTTTAGCTTCCTGTACCCACTCACTTTTGCATAAATGTAGCTCTAGTTCGTCAAGGCTTAAGCGTTTTTCTTCAAGCTTTATAATACGGTCAAAACGTCCTAGTAATTCAAATTGGCCATTTTGAAATAATGTACCTCGGTCATCTAATAAATAGTTTGTTTGCTCAACTAAAGGCGAATTCAACACTAATCGTTGTTCAGAGGTACTGTGTAATGTGATCCCTAAAAATGGCTGCCAATGACTAACGTTCTCTAAAGACACAACCTGACGATATGCAATTCCGCCAGTTTCGGTGCTGCCAAATACTTGAGTAATGGGTTTATTTAGCTGTTTATTTAAAGTGACAGCGTCTTCATTTTGAAGCGGCCCACCGGATGAGAAAACCCACTGTAAATGTGACTTTTCTTCTATTAAAACGTTATCTTGATGCAGCCGCTTTAGCTGTGCCGGACTGGATATAAACACGGCCTGTGTAATTGTTTTAAGTTTAGTAGCAATATGCTCGGGGTAGTTAAGCAAGTCTGTATCAATTATATGGTTATTGCTAAGCGGCCATAACACTCTAAATAACAAACCGTAAATATGCTGATGCGAAACACTGGCAATAATTACAGGATTACGTTTTAAAGCAAACGTACTGTTGAGCGTTTTTATCTCTTTATTAAGCACTCGCCACGATTTAAAAATAGGCTTAGCTTGACCTGAAGAGCCAGAAGTATAAAAAACAAGGTTACCTTCACTCGGCCAAGCAATTTTATTGAACGGTGTGTAGTTAGGTGTCGTTGTTAAATTACCAATATTTTCAAATGGCGTAGTCGCATGCTCGACCAAATCACTATCGCCCAAATAGTAAGGGGTTTGCTCTAAAAGCGCATTGAGTGTTTCGCTTTGACCATTAGGCGGTAAAATTATAGTCCAGCCTTTATGCGCCAATGCAAAAAGGTTTACAGCAAAATCATAGCTACTACTGTTGAAAAGCACTGCCGATGCTTTAGTAGGCGATTGCGGAATTTTAGCCAAAACTTGATTAATATCATTAACAAATTGACGCTCAGATAACGCTGAGCCATTATGATTAAATCGAATATTTATGCTTGCGTTATCTAAAGTATTAAACACCTGCATTCCTTTTTACTTTTTTCCTTACTAACCACTCTACTGCAAATAAAACACCCATAATAATGTATGCAATAAAACCGTTATAAAATGCCCACACATCAAGACTTGTAAACACACTAGTGTATAACGCTATACTGGCGTTAAAAACAAAAAAAACGCACCATATTTTAGTTACATTTTTAGTGTACGAAATGGCTCTTTTATCAAGCTTTGGCTCAGTGATACGCGCAAACGTTTCTATGATACTTGGACCTTTATAAAGCGAGTAAGCAAAAACAAAAAACATAACAGTATTTACAATAACCGGATAAAGCCGAATACCAAAATCACTGCCCATCGTTTTAGATAAGCCAATAGCTAAAATTCCAAGTAATGAGGCTGGCTTTATCCATGGCATTTTAGCTAATAAAGGCTTGCTTAACCAAAGCCTTATTATTAACAGTGTTAATAAAATCACAGTGATTAAATAACTGTTGAAACGTGTCAGCCCTATATAAACAATGAAAGGGTAACAGGTTAAAAAAATCATTATTAACGCTGTTAAAAATGCCTTAAACATGCTTATTTAACGAGCTTTTCTATTTCAGATACAACATCTTGCACAGTGCGAACTTGTTTAAATGCGTCAGGCTCAATTTTCTTACCTGTAATTTCACGTAACTTAACAACTAAATCTACAGCGTCAATACTGTCTAAGTCTAAATCTTCGTACAGGTTAGCTTCTAAAGAGATATCTTCAGCATCTATTTCAAATTCATTTTCTAAAATGCCGTGTAATACATCATAAATTTCAGCAGCGGTTTTCATTATTATTCCTAGTGTGTGTTAATTAAGTACGTGATTGTTCTATAAATTGCGCTAAAGAGTTAACGCTCGCAAAATGCGCTTTAGTTTGTTCTGAATTTGCATCAATTTTTACGTCAAATTCTTTTTTGATAGCAAGCCCGAGCTCTAGCGCATCAATGCTATCTAGCCCTAAACCATCTACAAATAAAGGCTCGTCGTCTTTTATATCGGCAGTGGTCATATCTTCAAGATCTAGGCTCGAAATAATCAATTGTTTAATTTGTTGTTTTAATTCACTCATATATAGCTAAGCTCTTTTGTAAAGTATTGTTGTAAGCCTTTCGTAAGCTGGCGGGACTGTATTGCTGGTACGTCGCTTGTATAAATAATATCGCTTTTGAAAGAATGTGGTGCTAGTTGCATAGAAAAATGCGCTTGGTATGGGGCTACTTTGTACCAAGGCGTCCCTTTAGTTAACGTATTAGGTTTCATTTTAATCAATACGGTCGTTATAGGGGCATGACATCTAAGGGCTATATTTGCAGCCCCTCTTTTAAATTTAAGCGAATTATGAGGTACTGAACGTGTTCCCTCAGGAAAAACAATTAAGTTATTCCCTCTTTTTAGTGTTTGCTCGCATTCTTTTAATAATTCTTGCGGGTCTTCATTGCTTATATAACCTGTACTTTTTATCACACCACGCATAAACGGGTTTGTAAAAAGGTGTGCTTTTACAACGCAATCAACATTTTTAATAACCGATATAAGTACCACAACATCAATAAGTGATGGGTGATTAGCCAAAACAAGCTCGCCTTTCAAATTAGCTAAATGGGCTTTATCTTTAATATGAAAACGGATAGCGCCAGTATAATGCATTAAAGCGACAAAAAATTTAAAGCTATAATGCACTACCGTACGCGCATCTTCTTTTTGCTTTACAGGACAGCGTTGAAATAAACGTTGAACGGGGAATAGTAGTAAGGCTAAAAATAGCCCACCCAAACCAAATACACTAAAACAAAGGCCAGTGGCTATAATGCGCCAAACAAGGCCTATTACTCTTATTATTGTATTAAGCATAGTGTGTTAACAACCAACCATTAGCACTGGCGCTTTGTTTGTTAAACATTGCTTTAGCAAGCTCTAAACTTAAAGGAGTAGTTGTTTGTTCGCTATTGTTAGTGGCTTGTTTAGTTAAACTAAAATGAGCTTCTTTTTCTGTAGCAAAACGTATAACTAACGCAATAGAATGTGTTATTTGTGCCTCATCAACAAATGTTGTGTACGGCTCTGGGAGTGACTCATCTGTATGCACAAGTAATATATGTGGTTGTTTATACTCAACCAACTTTATATATGCTTCAATTAAAGCGCAAGCAAAGCTATCCTTACCCGCTGCGATAGCGTTCATAGGTTGGGTGTTACCGCTAATAATGCTATACATACCAATCGCAGCGTTGTGCACACTTAAACCAAAGCCTGTCGGAGATAGAGGTTGTTTCTCACCAAGCTCTCCTAATAAATTAGCTGTTTTATGGAAATCGCCATGGCGTGATGAAAAAATAACAGGCATGTTTTCATACCCTTTATCATTTGTAACCTGGTGCGCAGTATGTAAAACCATTTTTACAAATGGTGTCATTCTTCTGCGCTGCATTGCAGGTACCCAACTTAATGTAATTGGTGATGAGTCGTACCAATTCTCAGAGGGGCTTTGTCGCTGTTCAGGCTTAATCCATGTAGCGAGTTGTTCAACAACAAATTTCACAAATAAACGTTATTTAGTAAGTAAGGGGGCGAGAATTTTACCGATATTAGCAATAAAAGTAAAATATTCATTAAATAAATGCCAGCACTTACTAACTGTTCAGCGCTGGCTCATATAACCTAAGAAAGCAAAGCAATATCACTTTGTTTTATACACTTAGCTTTATTGCCCACAATATCATCAACGTTAAGCTCGTTTATTAAGGCCTCGCCTTGTGCTTGTTGCTCATCGCTCAGTGGCACATACGGTAATCTAAATACGGGATTTACCGCGCCTGTCATCATCATTGCGGTGTTTATTGCAATCGGGTTTGGCTCGCAGAATAGCCAGTTCATTAAAGGTTGTAATGAGGTATTTAACGCATCATTTTTAGTATCCATTAACTGGCGGAACAACCCTGGTATAAGATTAGATGTGACCGATATAACACCGTGTGCATTGTGTGTGTGGCGTGCATCGTGTGCTTCGTCATCGTTACCTGACCAACACGCAATGCCTTGCTGTTCGTAATGAGCAATACGCTCGTTACCACCACATTCTTTTACACCAATTAAATTAGGGTGTTTTGCTAATGGCTCAATAATATCAGGGGTTAAATCTTGCCCTGTGCGCCCTGCTACGTTGTAAATAAACGCAGGGCCAATATCCAGTACACGTTTAAAGTGCTCGTTAACACCAGCAATAGAAGTGCGGCCATAATATGGGTTAATTTGCAGCGCGGCATGCATACCACTTGCAAAGCCATACTTAGTGGCTTTAATAGCTTCGCGGGTATTATTGCTACCCGTATTCCCTACAATCACGAGCTTATCGCCATATTTATTTGCACTGTGCGCGATAAGCATTAAATGCTCTTCCCAGTTCATTAGCTGGCCTTCGCCGGTTGTACCACCAACCACAATGCCATCTACACCCGCTGCAATTTGTATTTCAACGAGTTCATCGTACTTTGCTAAATCTATTTCACCATTGGCTAAATATGGGGTTTTAATGGCGGTAATTAAGCTTGCTTGTTTAATTTGTTCTAGGGTGCGCATAAAAATTCATTATTTATAAAACTTGCGCTATTTGTAACATACTTGCACGCATTTTTGCAGGCCTAAGCGAATAATAAACGTAAAATGGCTTGTGTTATTTAGTTTGATAATACAAAATATAAATGCTGTACATTTAAACAGTATTTATATTTTTAACTTTAAGCGAGCCATTATGCGTTTATCTGACTACTTAGCCACTCATTTTTATAACACCGATGAGCTTTGCCATGCTTTAAATATTGATGCCGAGCAACTAGATACATGGCAGCAGCAAAGTATTTTCCCTAAACCAAGTTATTGTATAAAAAGCCAATTAAGTTGCAGCTCGTACTCTGGTTTGTATGAATGTGAAGAGTACGATGACTATTACCCGCGCGGCTGTGTAAATTGGGGGCAAGGGCTAATAAAACAAAAAATTGAATCCTCAAGCAATGCCTTTAATTACTTTGCGCAGCAGTACACGGCAAGCCTGAGTAAACTTGCCCAGCAAGGTTTTATTTTTAATGAAGAATTATTTGGCTGCGAAATAGACGAGCATTTACAGCAAGTGTGGCAACAGTTTTTATGCAGCAAATACGGCGTACTGACACAAAACGGTTTAATTGACGAAATAGTATGTGTGGATATAGGCCGCTTGCTGGTAGACGATATTACTGAATTGCGCACTAAAGGAAGTTTAAATCAACAAGAGCGTACGCAGCTTCACCCCGCGATGAAATTACTCAATAAAGCATTAGGCCACGGTGCCGATCACGAAAAACAACACACATTACGTGCCCGTTACATAGATGCACTTATTTTAAAGTACGATTTATCGATTAAATAAAATGGCTGAGGTTTTAATACGAGGTGGGTATTTAAAAGACTAAGTAACGCAAATGGCGATGTATGCTTACGCCGCCACTGTATTTTACTCATTAACTAATAAGAGTGCTTTTACTAGCCGATGGTGTTGTACACATCAATATTACTGCTTGTTACAAGCCCGGTAACTTGGGTACCAAATGCTTTGTAGTGAGGCTCTTGTTTATGAGCTTCAAAGTGTTCTTGCGACGCCCACTGCTCACTTACAAGGTACTCGGTATTGTCTGAGTCTCGTTTAACCGACAACTCGTAACGCAAACAACCCACTTCTTGACGTGAATACTTTTGCAGATTTTCGAGCGCAGTTAAAACAACCTCTGCGTCGATATTTTTGCTCGCTATAGTGGCAATTACCGTTAACATACGGAGTCCTTTTAAAAAAATAAAGGTGCAGCTTTGCTACACCTAATGTTGTTTTGCGTATTTTATTACTGATCCCACTGCGGCGCAAAATCAGGCGTTGCTTGGCGGTCGCCACAATCAAGTCCGTCAATACGAGCAATGTCTTCAGCGTCTAATTTAACATGGTCATTAAAGTTATCTTCTAAGTTTTTACGCTTAGTTGACGATGGAATGGTGGTCATGCCGTTGGCATTAATCCATGCAATAACTACTTGCGCTGGCGATGCCTCATGCTTATTAGCAATATCAATAATAGTTTGATCTTTAAGTACTTTACCAACTACAAATGGCATATACGCTGTAACGTGAATGTCGTGCTGGGCACAAAAAGCGCGTAACTTAGTATTGGTTAAATACGGATGCACCTCAACTTGGTTAGTAAATATTTCTCGCGAATCAAGTGTTTGCATTGCTTCGTTTAAGTTGGCAATAGTAAAATTAGATACGCCAATATGTTTTGTTAAACCAAGCTGCTTAGCTTTTAAAAGCTCCGTTAGGTACTCACTCATTGGCTCATCATTTGAAGGCGCAGGCCAATGAATAAGCAGTAGATCGACAGAGTCTACTTGTAATTTCTCAAGTGACTTTTCAACGCTGGCAATAAAGTCAGTTTTGTTAAGTTTGTTGTTCCACACTTTGGTTGTTAAAAATATTTCGCTGCGCGGAATATTACTATCTTTTATGGCTTGGCCTACTTGCTCTTCGTTACCATAAATTTGCGCAGTATCAATATGACGAAACCCCACTTCTAACGCCATTTTTACTGAATTGTAGGCGGTATCGCCTTCTAAACGGAATGTTCCCATGCCTAAATCAGGCATTTCTATTACACGTTGTGTCATGGCTCTATCCTTATAAAATAATCGGTTAAAAATACAAACTGTTTAAAGTTTTACGAAATACACCTTTTACTTCTTTTGTGTTGTCACCTAAAAATTATGACCTCAATACAGGTAATGAGGTCATAAATTTAAGTTTCAACCTTAACAGAATACTTTATGCTTGTTTCACTTCTCGCTTATCAAGCATGCCACTGTAACGAGTTACTACTAATGCTAGAGCACAAATTGCTGCGCCAATCCAAGCGGTATCTTGAAGTGACATGCCCTCTACTACACTGCCACCAATAATTGAGCCCAGTGCGATACCAATATTAAACGCTGCTATGTTTAAGCCCGATGCGACGTCTACCGCATTAGGAGTATGCTTTTGCGCCTGTTTTACGACATAAAGCTGTAAGCCTGGTACATTACCAAACGCAAATGCACCCCATACTAAAATAGTCAGTACGGCCGCTACTTTTGACTCCATCGTAAAAGTAAAAGCCAATAAAATAATTGTCAGCGCGCTAAATATAATACTCAGTGCGCTAATTGGGCCGCGTTTATCAGCCAGTTTTCCACCCCAAATATTACCAATGGCTACCGATACACCGTAAACCAGCATAATTAAACCAATCGCTGAAGGAGCAAAACCTGTTTCTTGCTCTAAAATAGGTGCTAAGTAAGTAAACGCAGTGAACGTGCCGCCGTAACCTAAAATTGTCATTAAATATACGAGTAATAAGCGCGGCTTAACAATAACCTGAAGCTGCTCTTTAAACGTTGCCGGAATAGACTGTTTTAAGTTTTTTGGTACTAAAATAGCGCTGCCAATTAAAGCGATTAAACCCAGTACCGACACCACTAAAAACGTTGCTCGCCAGCCAAAGTGTTGGCCAATCCAAGTGCCTAGTGGCACACCCGTCACTAGCGCTACAGTAAGTCCGGTAAACATAATAGCAATAGCACTGGCTTCTTTATCTTTACTTACTAAGCTTGTGGCAATCATTGAGCCAATTGAGAAAAACACCCCGTGAGCCAAGCCTGTTAAAATACGCGCTAGTATTAATGTTTCGTAACTAGGCGCTTGCCATGCAAGTAAGTTACCTAAAACAAATAAGCCCATTAAGCTTATTAGTACAATTTTACGGTTCCAACGCCCAGTTAGTGCGGTCAGTACTGGTGCACCAATGGCAACCCCTACTGCATATAAACTAACTAGCAAACCGGCTGAAGGTAGGCTTACGCCTAAATCGTTTGCAATAGTAGGCACTAACCCCACTATTACGAACTCGGTTGTTCCTATTGCAAATGCGCTTAAGGTGAGCGCCCACAAAGCCAATGGCATAATTAAATCCTCATTATTAGTTAAGACTTACAGTTTGACTAAAAATGTGTTTGCAAAAAATAGCATTAGTGACAAAATACTTTTGTAATTAATGCAAAAGTAAGGTGCTCACGTATGGCTCAGCATGCAAAAACCGAAGACTTAGAAATGTTTTTAACGGTAGTAGATAGCGGAAGTTTTTCAGCAGCAGCTAATTTGCTTGATCAGCAAGTAGCAAAAGTGTCGCGGGCCGTGTCTCGCCTTGAAAACACGTTACAATGTACATTACTAAATAGGACCACTCGCCGATTAGAACTAACCGAAGAGGGCCATACCTTTATTAAATATGCTCGCGATGGCTTAAACACCTTACAAACCGGCGAAGAAGCCATAAAGCTTTTAAAACAAGCCCCTAGTGGAAAATTACGTATTGATGCAGCCAGCCCCTTTGTACTGCACCAATTGGTACCTTTAATTGCTGAATTTAATGCGCAATATCCTCACATTACGCTTGATATAACCTCCCACGACAGCATTATTGACTTGCTCGAACATAAAACCGACTTAGCAATTCGTATAGGTGAGTTAAAAGACTCTAACCTACATGCAAAAAAGCTCGGCGTAAGTAAATTGCATTTAGTTGCAAGCCCTAGTTACCTTAAACATACACCGACTATTTCGCACACCAGCGACTTAACCCAGCATAAACTCATTGGTTTTACCGACTCACCTAAACTTAATAACTGGCCGCTAAAATCGCCCACAGCTTTAAATTTTGGCCTAACCGCAAGTAGCGGCGAAACTGTACGCCAGCTATGCTTGGCAAACCAAGGGGTGGCGCTGCTTTCGCACTTTATGATTGGTGATGATTTAAAATCAGGCAAGCTAATAGAAATACTGCCAGGGAGTATTAGCACGCCAAACAACCGCGAAATTGTGCAAGCGGTGTATTACAAAAACAGTGCTGTATCGTCGCGTATAATGGCTTTTTTAGATTTTATAAAACCACTGCTGAAATTGTAAGTGACGTTTTTATACCAAACGCTTAATTATGCAATCTGTACTGAGGCTGGAAAAACGTGTTGATAGCTTGGCAAAAAATTGGCTATTTCGTTGTTCTCGGCAATTGCTCCTGCATCCTTATAATCGTAAATGAAAATTTTTTAACGCAGGTAGCGACAGGTTTAGCCCCGCAATATGATTAAGTATTATTGTGGATTGGTTTTAAGCCCAAGGGCAGCATAACTAACACCCTAAATAAAAAGGAATAAAATGGACTCGTTAACGCAGGTAGTTTTAGGTAGCGCAGTAGGTTACGCCGTATTAGGTAATAAAATTGGCCGAAAAGCCGCTTTATGGGGTGCTACTTTAGGTACTTTACCCGACTTAGATGTTTTTATTCCTTATGGCGGGCCAGTGGAGGCATTTACTTATCATCGCGGTTTTAGCCATTCGTTTATTGTGCACTTATTAATTAGCCCCCTTATTGTTTGGCTTATTTTAAAAATACACTCCGGCATGCAAATACATAAAGCACGCTGGTTTTGGCTGGTATTTTTATGTTTATCGACCCATGCATTACTTGATAGCTTTACAGTATATGGTACGCAATTAATCTGGCCGCTTAGCGAGCACCCTTTTGCTATTTCAAATATATTTATAATCGATCCCCTGTACACCCTGCCGTTATTCTTGGCCTTTCTGTGCACTTTAATACCTAAAATACACACACCGCGCATTTATAAAATTAACGCCGCTATGCTTGTGCTCAGTAGCCTTTATTTATGTAGCTCTCTTATTTTAAAAGTAATAATTAACAATAAAATAGACGCCGCGTTTGCACATAAACACATACACATTAATAACTATGTAAGCACCCCCGCCCCACTTACAACCTTGCTATGGCGAGTTGTTGCAATGTCTGATGGGCAATATTACATAAGTTATGCCTCGGTATTTGACTCCCCTGAAGAGGTTACAATAAACCGCTATAACACAAGCCCCGCTTTGCTAAACGATATTAAAAATGAATGGGGCATAAAACGTTTGCAGTGGTTTACTAAAGGTTTTTATAGCGTGAAAGAGCAGCAAAATAAAATTGTTTTATCTGACTTACGTATGGGCATGGAGTGTTATTACGTATTTAATTTTGCAGTTGGTAAAAAAACCAACAAAGGAGTGCAGGTAAGCAACTTTGAAAAACTAAATCAGCGCTCAAATTTAAGTAGCCTAAGTAAAGTGTGGGATAGAATTTGGAACCCTGATGTCAGTTTAGCCCCGCCCTATGCAGACAAAAACTGTATGAAAACGCCTTAACACTCTGATTATAATTGCATTCATTAATCTGAGCTGTGGTTATAATATTTAAGTTTGCTTTCGCTAGCTAAAAATTTTATGTGAAACAAAACAAATTAGCAGCGTGAGATGATTTTATTATCCAAAGCTCAGGTTGGTGGTTAATTAATAAGGCGCAGCTAAGTGAATGTTTAACCAGCGCCTAAGTATTAATTTTGGTGCTCGTATTGGCCGCGGTATACCTCAAACACTTTTAAAACAGTGTGCTGTTCTTTATTTAGATTATCAAACCAATCGTCAAATAGTTCGTCGTTATCTTGCTCACTTAACGCCATATATTGTGCTAATAGCTCAATAATATCGTTGTGTGTACAGTCTATTGGATTAATTTGCTCAGATAAGACTGTGTGATCGCGCTCTCTAAGGGTTTCCATCACCCCTTGGTCTATTTGTTCTTGTTGTGCTGCGTCGCTCATAGCTTACCTCTAAACCGTAAAAATTTTCTTGTTAACACTTTTTATATAGTTATAACAGCCTAAAAACTAATAGCCAGTATTTTTGGTTTAAGTGGTTATTTTTTGAATTGTTTGCGCAATTAGCCAGCAAAAATACCAGTAAATGAGAGTAAAAATCATTTGCACAAATGCCGTAAACGCGATAACCTATAGTTATACTATCACATAACAACTTAAGGCGTATTATGAAACCTAATATCCATCCAGATTACAACATGGTTGCTTTTCACGATACAGCTGCCGATAGCTACTTCATTATTGGCTCTACCATTAAAACAGACCGCACTATTGAGCTTGAAGGGAAAACGTATCCGTATGTGCCTATTGATGTGTCTAGCGACTCGCACCCATTTTATACTGGTAAGCAAAAAACAGTGGCTAGTGACGGCCGTGTCGCGCAGTTTAACCGTCGCTTTAAAAACTTATCTACTGCCAAAAAAGGTGAGTAATGAAAGTATTAAGCTCGCTTAAAAGCGCTAAGCAACGACCAGGATGTCAAATAGTGAAGCGAAAAGGACGTGTTTTTGTAATATGTAAAGACAATCCACGATTTAAAGCAGTACAAGGAATGAAGAAAAAGTAACACTAATTCCGTGAAGTATACGGGTAAACGAACCATGTTTACCCGTATTTTTTATTTAACAACTACAGAAAACTCAGGTTGGGCCTGAATCACTTTTTTAACAGTACACGTATTAACCGCAGCAATAAGTGCTTTTTTATATTTTTGAGGAAAGCCATCTGGTAAATTAATTTCGATAGAAAATAATTTTTTACCTTCTTCATCTACGTTTTCATTATTTTGCGTAAGCGTCATCCCTTGTGTAGAGATATCGCGTTGCTCACAAAATTTACGTGCATAAAACCCAGCACATAGCACCATGCTTACTAAGAAGTAGTCAAACGGTTCTGGGTGTTCGGCACCGCCACCAGCATTAATACTTTGATCGCTTATTACTTCAAGGTCGCCAAATTTTGCACTTTGTTTTTGACCCTCTAACAATGACACTGAAATTTCCATTACTACTCCTTAATTAATCTGCACCCTATATAAGAGCTTTACTAAAATATTGAAAAATGAGCATTCAAACTTTTTAATTTGCAGCTATACATTTTATTAAAACATCACAAATCTGCGCATCAATAATGCGCTACTGCGAAAAAGTTAGCGTAGGTAGCGCTGAAATAACTGCTCGACATTAATTTACAAAAAAGCTGAGGTTAATTACCAAACAATAAGTCAAAAAACCCCGGAGGCTCGTGCAACTCATGATACTTCTTGCGTAAATCATCTATATTTTTAAGGGCTGGCTTTGCTGCATCAAGCCCGCGCTCATTCGCTAATTTTTTTGCCAACTTTGCTTGCGCAATAACTTTATCTAGCCCTTGTAGCGACATTTGTGCTTCTTTATGAAAGGTCGCTTTTTTACTGGTTTCAACCAAAGTAATAAACTTATCTATGGCGGTATTAAAGCCACCTATACCTACTGCTTGCACCGCATTTTTATAAGCAAGGCCAGTATTTTTCATATTAACTTCGAGATCAACTTCTTGCTCTGAAATGGCCGCAGTACTAAATACAAAAGTAAAAATTAAAACTAAAAACTTCATGGTAAAACCTATTTATAAAAACAGTGTAAGTGTATCAAGTTTACGTAATAAAGTAACTCAAGGCGCATAGGAAGCTAGATAACTGTAAAGGGGCTTTACAAAAATTGTGATACGGCAAGTTTTATAGTGAAAAATTTTCAAATTTAATTTTTATTCTTACTATTTCTCAAAAGTTAACTCATTTAACAAGTTAAATTAAACACATAAACCTTACAAATCCGCCTATAATTAGAGCACCTCATTTAAAGGTTAAAATACACTCAATGGTTATATTTAAGCCATTATCAAATCAAGATGCTCAAAATAAACTCTTTGATATTACCAATACAATTCCAATGTAAATTAATTGACAGCAATTAACAAACAAACCGTAAACACCCATAAAGCTTAAACTCCTAACATTACCTCGCTTTATTGTTAATTTAACAACAGCTCACCTGTAACTTATTTCATGTTAGTGATTTAGGCTTATTTTAGTTGCTTTTAATAAAATAATACGCATGCAATAATCGCCGGCCCTATAACAAAAGTTATAGGGCTTAGGCTAAATGCACTGTGTATTTAGCTAAAAAGTTAATGTATTTAATTATTATAAAATCTCCTTTGGGAAACACATGAAACGTCATAATTTACTTTCTACTAGCATTAAATGTGCATTGATTACTGCTGCTGCAACAGCGAGTAATTCTGTGCTTGCACAAGATGAGCAAGCGACAAAAATTGAACGCGTTGAAGTAACGGGTTCGCGTATTTTACGTGAAGGCGCTATTGCGCCGGCACCAGTAACAGTTATAAGCGGCGAGCAGCTAATTAATACTGGCGCTGTAAACATTGGTGAAGCGCTAAACAACTTACCAGCACTTGGCAATACATATTCAATGGCTAACTCAGGCCGCTTTATTGGTACAGCTGGTTTAAACATTCTTGATTTACGTAACATGGGTACCGACCGTACCTTAGTACTTGTAAACGGTAAACGCCACGTATCTAGCTCAGCGGGCTCTCAAGCTGTTGATACAAATACTATTCCGAGCGTCTGGGTTGAGCGAGTAGAAATTATTACTGGTGGTGCATCAGCTGTATACGGTGCTGATGCGGTTACAGGTGTTGTCAACTTTATATTAAAAGACAACATTGAAGGTATGGATTTTAGCGTTACCCGTGGTTTTGCAGATTTAAACAGCTACAACAACGAAAAAGCAACGTTCTCGTACGGCTCTAATTTTGATAACGACCGTGGTAATGCCGCTTTTGCTATTGAGTACTCAGGCCAAGATTCATTAAATGCACTTGACCACCCTTGGACTAGCACATCTTTTAGCAGCTTACCTAACCAAGCCCAAACGGATGAGAACAAAAATAGTGCTGACTTTCCTGATGATATTTTAACACCTAATGCGGGTTATTTCGCCATCAATGATGCAGGTGTTTATGCACTTGAAGATCCAAGTAAATTTATTAATAGCTTTAACCCGGATAGCAGCGCACGTGACTTATACATAGGCAATAACGCAGATCCATATTCATGTGCAGAATGTGACTTTTTTAACCTAGGCCAATTTGAAGAAATACAACCTGAGTTTGAGCGTTACAACGTAAACTTTAAAGTTAACTACGATGTTACCGACGATTTAAACGTCTACTTTGATGCAAAATACGTAAATAGCCAAGGCGAAAGCATAGGTCAACCTGCGTTTTTCTTTTTTGACAGCGACAACAGCATTAAAATTGATAACCCTTACCTAGACCCAGATATCAAAGCGCGTATGCAAGAGGAAGGCGTTGATTCAATCATGATAAACCGCATGATGAGTGACCTTGGCCGCCGCGTTGAAAATAATACCCGTGAAACAACGCGTTTTGTTACAGGCTTAAAAGGGACTGTGTTTGAAGATTGGGAATTAGATACATCAGTTGTGTATGGTCAAACTGACTTAGAGCGCGAAAATGGCGCTAATATGATTTTAGCCAACTACTTTAATGCCCTTGATGCCGATGAAGATGCAGATGGCAACATCGTATGTCGCAGCGCTGCAGCACAAGCTGATGGCTGTGTACCGGTTAACATTATGGGTTTTGGCGCACCATCTCAACAAGCGATTGATTACATAAATACGGTCTCTGTAGGTACATCAACTATTAAGCAAACCGTGGTTTCTGGTTCACTTGCCAATGGCGCTATTTTTGAATTACCAGCAGGTTACGTAGGTGTTGCATTTGGTGCTGAATACCGTAAAGAAGAAAGCGAAACAAAAGAGCCAGATAACGCAGAAGGTACATTTTTTAACGCTTTAGGCGAAGATAAAGGCTCGTTTAATGTGCGTGAAGTATTTTTTGAAGCAACTATGCCTATTTTAACTGACTTACCGCTTATTCAAGATTTAGTATTTGATACCGCAGTACGTCATGCTGATTACAGCACAATTGGCGAAGCAACTAGCTGGAAACTAGGCCTTGATTGGACTGTTAACGATGAACTACGTGTGCGTGTAACGCAATCTGCAGCACTTCGTGCGCCTAACATAAGTGAAGTATTTGGTGCAGCAAGCCAAACTTTCTACAATGTAGAAGACCCGTGCCGCGCTGAAAACATAGCTAATTTATCAAATTCAGCAACACGCACCGCAAACTGTGCTGCATTAGGTGTTGCAAGTGACTTTAACTCAGGTTACGACTCAGCCTCTTTAGATGGCTTAACAAGCGGTAACCGTGATGTTAAAGGTGAAGAGTCTACAAGTACAACGGTAGGTATTGTTTATCAACCAGAGTTTTTAGAAAACGCTGTGCTTACTATAGATTACTGGGAAATTGATCTAGAAAATGCAATTGACACAATCGACGCGCAAGAAATTCTTGACCGCTGTGTTGATAGCACAACAGGTATAGACAATCAGTACTGTAATTTAATTACACGTAATGCCAGTGGTGAAATTTCGCTGATTCAAAACTCAGTGCTTAACGTAGCTGGTCAAAAGGCGTCTGGTGTTGATTTTGAACTAGGCTATGACTTTGATGCGCTAGAAGGTAGCTTTAAAACACGTTTAATTGGTACTTACCTTATTGAACGCAAAGATTACCCGTTCCAGGATGATCCTAGTTCATATATTGAGTACGCTGGGACAACCGGCGAAGCGAAATGGCAAACTAACCTATCGGTTAGCTATGCAATGGATAACTTTTATTCAACGGTTGAAACACGCTTTATCAGCGAAGTTGATTTATACACAAATGTAGAGCTTGCGAGTAACTCGAACCCAAGTAACCAAATGTCTTACGGTAAATACTTTATTACCGATATGACAGTGGGTTACAACTTCGATAGCGGCTTAGGCGTTAAAGTAGGTGTTGATAACCTATTTAATCGTAAACTTCCGTATGGTACACGCGGGACAGGCGAAAACAGCGCAAGTTACGATAACATTGGCCGCTTTGGCTACATTAACTTAAGCTACAGCTTATAATTAGTAACAACGTTTATTAATTAAGTTAAAGGCTCGCACTGCGAGCCTTTTTATACCAATGCGCTTAATTAAGTGATCTATTTTGCAAATTGGTATTACTGCACTTTATTTAATATTACTTAACCATACACTTTGATAAGGCTCTAGCTCTATAGTGAGTTGATCCTCGGTAATTGTTTCATTAGCCACTAAATCAAACCACTGCTGGGTGTTAATTAAGTTTAAATCTGCAAGGGTAAGTACTTGTGGTTTATCACTTATGTTATAAACGCAAAATATACTTTGGCGCCTGTCTATACTTTGCCGCCAAAAACCAAATAATCCCCCCGCTAAGTGCAGCGTAAATTGCGTGGCATTAGGATGAAATGCACTTTGTTTTTTTCGAATACCTAATAAATGCTTAATACCATTAAACACTTTGTGATGATGGCTATATTTATCACCTAAAGCCGATAATAGTTTTGACTCTTGCCAACGATGACGGTTAATTGCACGGTTATGCTGTGAGTTTTCAAAGCGTTCGTAATCGTTCGTTGTGCCAAGCAAGCTATGAATATAAAGCCCAGGGATCCCTTCAAGCGCAAACATAATGGCGTGTGCACACATAAACCGCTCAAGGCCAAACTTATCTTGCCCATTGTGCGTGCCTTGTAATGCATCAAAAAGTGCAATATTTAGCTCATACGGTGTGTGCGTACCATCGTTACTGGTGCGCATTGATACACGCCCACCAAATTGCATAGACGTACTCACTAATGACGCCACTTCGCTTGGCTGTAACAAACCTTCTATTGGCCTAAGTCCAATGCCATCGTGCGAGGCAATAAAGTTAAAGTATGTGGTGCCGTTTTGCGCAGGCGGCATACTCATCATCCAATGCTTTATGGCTGTGCTATCTCCACTGAGTAATGTATGCAGTAATAAAGGCGGTAAGGCAAAGTTATAAATACTGTGGGCTTCGTTGGCGTTACCAAAGTAAGAGAGGTTTTCTTGGTTTGGTATGTTTGTTTCGGTAATTATGACAACGCTTGGCTCAGTATGCTCTATAAGGGTGCGAATAAGCCTAACAGCTTCATGCGTTTGCGGTAAATTAATGCAATTTGTATTAAGCTGTTTCCATAAAAATGCAACCGCATCTAGCCTAAACAAGCGTACGCCGTTATCTAAATAATGGCGAATAATACTTATAAACTCTTTTAAAACTTCCGGGTTACCAAAATCAAAATCAACTTGATCGTGGCTAAACGTACACCATACATGTTTTTCGCCGCTTGGCGTGGTTACCGTATTTAATAACGGTGAGGTACGTGGGCGTACTACATTAGATAAATCATCGGTTAAACTTGCCGTTTTAAAGTAATCTTTGCCGGGGTCTAAATCGTTTAAAAAGTTTTCAAACCATACACTTCGGCTAGAGCAATGATTAATCACTAAATCTGCCATTAGCTTTACATCTTTGGCGATATTTTTTATATCTTGCCAATCCCCTAGCGATTCATTTACTTGCACGTAGTTCATTACCGCAAAGCCTTCATCAGAGCTATACGGGTAAAATGGCAATATATGCAAAGCATTAAGCTGCATATCGCACTGCTCTTTTATAAACCGGTGCAAGGTTTTAAGCGGTGCTTCTACCGGCTTTGCAACAGCTTGGTCTCCCTCATCGTGCTTAATAATAGAGTCGCCATAGGCTATTAGTATAATATCTTGCTCGTCCCAACGGTTAGTATGGGGTGTAGGGTCGCGCAGCGGGCTGTCGCCTAAAATTATAGTTATAAGCTGCTCAGCCAGCTCTGTAATACTTAAGGGCAGTTCAACATCTTTATAAATAATATGTAGATGTTGCTCTACCCGCTGTAAAAATAATTCACTTACTGTATTCACACGCGCCCCTTATTATTGTTTTATTTATTCACTAAATTCTTTATTATCAAGATCAACCGCTTCTCTTAAGCGCTCAAAAACATCTGGCATGGCTGATACAACACGGTTCCAACTTGGCACAAATGGCGCTTCCATTGGGTTATCTAAAAAGTGCTGACCTGCTTCCATAACATTTTTGGCGAACATTTCTACGGCTTTTTCTTCTTGGTGCACATCTAAGGTTAAACCATTCATCAGTGCATCGTTATGATACGTTTCTATAAAGTCTAAACCAATACGGTAGTAAGTTGCTTTTAAAGAACGGATGGTTTCGCTGGTAAAAGTAACCCCTTGTGTGGCTAATTTTCTAAATAGTGCCTTAGTTATGTCTATCGACATTTTAGATAAACCGGCGTTTTGGTCATCAAGAGAAAGCTCCTGATGCTTATGATCGTAATTATCAGCAATATCCACTTGGCATAAGCGATTATGCGAATAATTACGGTACATTTCACTGAGTACGCCAATTTCAAGACCCCAATCACTCGGGATACGAATATCGTTTAGCACATCACGTCTAAACGAAAACTCCCCTGCTAACGGGTATCTAAAGGTATCCATATATTCTAGGTAGTCGGTATTGCCTAAAATAGTTTTGAACGAGCGTAATAACGGCGTTACTAATAAGCGCGATACTCGGCCATTAATTTTGCCGTTTGCAGTACGTGGGTAAAAGCCTTTACAGAATTCATAATTAAAACGAGGGTGCGCTACAGGGTAAATTAAGCGCGCTAACAAACCTCTGTCGTAAGTTAAAATATCGCAGTCGTGCAGTGCTATCGACTCTACCTCTGAGGTGGCTAATTTATAACCCATGCAATACCACACGTTTCTGCCTTTACCAAGTTCACGCGGTGCAACGCCTAGCTCTTGTAATTCTTTATCAAGCGCTTGCAAACGGGGACCATCGTTCCAAAGCACTTTGTGGTTTTGGTTAAGCTCTTTAAAAAAGCCTAAAGCATGGCGGTATTGTGACTCGTCTGCCCTGTCTAAACCTATGGTAATTTGCGATAAATAAGGAACCTCTCTGAGTTCTTTTACAATGTTTTGCAGCGCTGGGCCTTCAAGCTCACTAAACAACGAAGGGAGTATTAACCCCATTGGCCGTTGCTTACTAAAACTAATTAGCTCTTCTTCAAGCGCTTCTACTGGTCTATCGGCGATATTGTGTAAGGTTGTGATGATGCCATTTTGATAAAAATCAGCCATGTGATTTTCGCTCCTCAATAGTATTTAAAATGCTGCTAATACAAGGCAATGTGGTTATTTCTTCAATCCAACCCAGTGGAGCGGGCGATTGCGAATAACGCGCCTTGTTATGTGTTAACTTAACCGGCTTTTTACTGCTTGGGTTATGTATGATAATGGCGATATCAGCTTGCTCTAGCATCTGCTTATCGTTGTCACTATCACCTAGTGCAATTACCGTGAGAGGCTTTCTAAAATGTTGTGAAATTTGTTTAACTAACCACTGCTGTGCAGCGCTTTTATCGGTGTTTTTAGCAATATGTATAAACCGCCCGCCTATTTTTATGTCGTAGCCGAGTGCTTTAACATCGTTTACAAACGCATTAAGTAATTCATCGCTTCCGTGCCAATAAAGTGGGTCTGAAAAATCGCGTGTTTGAGCGCGCCTTGCATGCGCTTCATCAAGCCCGGTGAGGGATGATATTTGCTCGCTCGACAAATCACTAAATAACTTATAATGCGATTTATATTCGCTGCTTAAGGAGTCTAAATCACTAAGTAAATTAGATAAGGGTGATGCAAATGCATAACACCAATACGCCCCTACTTGCGTGCAGCCAATGGGTTTAAGCTCAAAATAATCTACGGGTAAATAAGCCGCCGCGCCATTTTCAACAATAAAAGGCTGTTGAATATTAAGCTCGTTTTTAAGTTCAACCACTTCGCAAAATGTTTTACTCGTATTAAACACCACAGGAATGTGGGCTGCTTGTAAGTCTTGCAGCAAGCTACTGATATTTTTAGTGTTGTAATCGGCGTGATCGAGTAACGTGCCATCTAAGTCGGTAAATATAATAGGTTGCAGCGTATCGTCGCTGGTTAAGTGCATAGCACTAATATCGCGATTACTATCAAGCTCTATAAGGGCATTAGCTTTAGCGCTTAGGGTGTTTAAGTTTTCGCGAGTAATACGCTCAAAATGAGAAATAAAGTGCACCAGTTGCTCATCACTCATGGTGCCATCGCCCTCGCCTTTAGCGGCAATAAGCTTTTGCTCTTGCTCTTGTCGCCACTTAAATACATCTTCAAAGCTCGGCGCTTTGAGCATCACCGTGTAATCTATTTTACTAAACACACTTTTGTATTCATTTGCTAGGCAACTGTTTACACAACGACGCCACACGCCTTCTTTATCGTGCTGTGTTTCTAACTCGTTTATAGGCTCACTTAAAGAAAATAACGGTTGTGGCTCACTACCTACGCACCAGCCTTCTAAAATAATAATATCAATGGGTTTATTGTTACATTGCCATGTTTGCTCGGGGCTGCAATCGTCGTGATGCTTGTCAAATTTAGGCAAAGGCACGCCAACCTCCTTTGCAAGTAACCGGCTTATGGTGGTATTCATTAACCCTACATCGTGGGTGCCAGGCACACCACGGGTGGCAAATAATGGGTGTACGTCTTTGGCAAGTCCTTGGCGGTGCGCTTTAGATAAGTAAAAATCGTCAATAGAAAGCGCGACACTGGTAAACGGCGTGTTGTTACTAAACCAAGTAACTAAAAAATCTGCGAGGGTGGTTTTTCCTGAACCTTGGCAACCATTTATGGCGACAAAAATAGGGGTGTTATTTTTTTTTGATTCTAGAATATCGTGTGCAAGCGGGATAAAAAATTGCTCACTAAGGTACTGATACTTTAAAGGCAATTGGTGCTTTGCTAAAAATGGGGTTATATCCACAATACTGGCCTCTGACATTGTAACTCCTTATATTATGAAGTAACAAATGCAGGTACTAGACCACTATTATTTTTATTTAATTATTAGTAACTTACAAAAATAGCGCAATTAGTATGCGCTATTTTGGTGCGTAAATTTTACATACAGTGCAAAATTAATCAGTTTCTGGTTCGGCTTTTGGCAATACTAAGTTAAGCACAATACCTAAAATGGCGCACAAACTAACGCCTTCTAAGCTAAATTGGCTACCCCCAATGTGCATACCGCCAATACCGCATACTAATATAAGTGCCACAATACTTAAATTACGGGGTGCAGTTAAGTCATCACCAGATTTAACCAACGTATTTAAGCCCACTACCGCAATTGAGCCAAATAACAAAATCATTATGCCGCCCATCACAGGTACAGGAATTGTTTGTAAACCAGCGCCCATTTTTGCCACAAAGGCCAGTACCACAGCAATTATGGCAGTCCACATCATTACTTTAGGGTTAAAGTTTTTGGTCAGCATCACTGCGCCAGTTACTTCAGAGTAAGTAGTGTTTGGCGGACCACCAAATAAAGAGGCAGCGGCAGTGGCTAAGCCATCACCAAATAAGGTGCGATGTAAGCCTGGTTTTTTTAAAAAGTCTTTATTGGTTACTTGGCTAATAGCCATCATATCGCCAATATGCTCAATAGCAGGTGCAATGGCAACAGGCACCATAAAGAGAACTGCTTGCCACTTAAATTCGGGCCATGTGAAGTTTGGTACAGCCAACCAGCTGGCTTCGTTTACGCTACCAAATTCAACCACACCCATTACCAGTGATAAAACATAACCCGATATAACACCGGCTAATATAGGGATCAGCTTATATACACCTTTGCCCCACACAGCAAAAATAAGTGTTACAACAAGAGAAAACAGCGAAATAATAATAGCTTTATCGTAAGCAATAAGTTCAATACTGCCGTCGCCACTTTTACCCATTGCCATATTTACCGCAACCGGTGCAAGGGCTAAACCAATCACCATAATAACGGGGCCGACGACCACAGGCGGCAAAATTTTATGAAGAGTTGCCACCCCTTTAAATTTAACCAATAGCGCTAACAGCATATAAGCACAGCCCGCTGCCATTAAACCACCCATGGTGGCTGGTACGCCCCACATTTGTACTGAGGCAATAATAGGCGCAATAAACGCAAATGATGACGCTAAAAATATAGGCACCTTGCCTTTCGTCACTACCTGAAATAATAAAGTACCTATACCCGCTGTAAACAAAGCGACACTTGGGTCAAGCCCCGTTAATAAAGGCACTAACACTAACGCACCAAATGCTACAAACAACATTTGGGCGCCGGTTAAAATGGTTTTTATAGAAAATGTAGAATTATTTTGCACTATTAAACCTTAGTAAACCGTACCGAAAATTTTGTCACCTGCATCGCCAAGCCCTGGGATAATGTAACCCTTTTCATTTAAATGGCTATCAACTGAGGCAGTAAAAATCTCAATATCAGGGTGAGCGGCTAATGTTTTTTCAACACCCTCAGGTGCAGCAACCAGTACAATTACTTTAATGTCTTTACAGCCGGCTTTTTTAAGCATATCGATAGTAGCAATCATAGAGCCGCCAGTTGCAAGCATTGGGTCTATAACTAAGCTTAAACGCTCATCAATATTGCCTACTAACTTTTCAAAGTAAGGTACTGGCTCAAGCGTTTCTTCGTTACGCTCAAGGCCCACTACACTTACCTTAGCCGCTGGGAGTAATGACATTACGCCATCCATCATGCCAAGGCCTGCTCGTAAAATAGGCACAACAGTAATTTTTTTGCCTTTAATGTGCTCTACTTTTAATTTGTTGCCGTCCCAGCCAGTAATTTCGTTATCTTCTAACTGTAGGTTTTTAGTTGCTTCGTAGGTTAATAAGGTACCTACCTCAGAGCATAATTCACGAAAGCTTTTAGTACTTATACCGTGAGCGCGCATTAAGCCTAATTTGTGTTGAACTAGAGGGTGTGAAATTACGTGAATTGACATGATAAAAACCTACTGATACAAGAATTGGCGGTATTTTATATTAAAAAAGGTCATTTGACCTGCAATTTTAAATAAGTTTTCATAGATCGTGCCAAAATGCATTGATTTGCTTGATATTTATGCAAGCGACACACTACTTTATGTTTATAAGTTGTTATCTGATAACGTTAAATTTACTTGCGCCATCATGTAGCTATTTATTTTAAAATGAGTTGGGCTCCAACCCGCTAAAAAACGATAAAAATCGGCCCAAGCTAATGGCCATAATGCATGCCACTTTGCAATTACGTCATCGGCATTTATTTGCGGTTGAAACACTAAAAGCGCATTTTTTAATTGGCTAAAATAGTAATGTAAATACTCATCGGCGCAGGTATGTAATTGCTCGTCGCTTAAGCAGCTGGTCATAAAATACATTACATCGCAAATCCCTACCCCAGCCCCTACATACTGAAAGTCATAAGCGAGTATTACACTTTGCTCATTTGCAGCAAAATTTGCAAGCTTAGCATCGCCATGTATCAAGGTTTTGTAGGGTGATGCTTGCAGTGTTTTATCAATTTTATGAGCCGCATTTTTAATATCGGACTTTTTGTCAGCGTTTTGTTTTAACTTATTAAACTCATCTGGCCGTGTGCTCAAATGCCAATAGTTCCCTTGTTGCCATAAGCCCTTTGCTGGCTTATTTAAATTAAAGGCATGAAAAGATGCTAACCACTTTAGTATTGCCTTTATATGCTGGGAGCTTGCTTGAGCAAAACCATATTGAGTAAAGTTTTTAAATACTAACGCATAATCATCACCATCATTAATTGCATTAATACAGGTAATACTTTTAGCGCTTGTCGGTAAGTACGCGCTGTATAACCTATAAAAATTATATTCAACTTTATAAGACTGCTGCTTTCTTTTTAATGCAAATTCGCTTTGCTTGATTTTTGGATGGTTTATGTAGCTTGGTATTTTAATCGCTTTAATAACACATGGCTCGGTATCAAGCATGCACTCGACAATACTGCCACACCCGCTCCAAAGCGAGGTTAGCGTATCGCCCATTTCAATGTGTTTAAAATGAGGCTGTAAAAGAGGAAGATAAAATGCCATAGCTATATTAAGTCATTAATTTTTTATAGTTTAACATTAGAAGGTATTTTTAATAAAACGATAGCACCCATAAGCCCCTTTCTTTTTAGTGTGACACCCACCTTAATTTCTAAATTACAAAAAGTTATTTATGTTTTTTAACTGTCCAAAAATAATTTGAGTTTTAAAATAGAGATATTACTAAATAAAGCTCAAATGGCAGCCACAAAAAACCTACATTATGTAGTTGGAGTGCTCAAAAAGTGATTTGGCTCTAAGCGAATAACTTTGCGCAGCCTTTCTTGAAGTGACACCCACCTTAATTTCTACAAAGTGAATTACAAAAAGTTAAAGTTATTTATGTTTTTTAACTGTCCAAAAATAATTTGAGTTTTAAAATAGAGGTATTACTAAATAAAGCTCAAATGGCAGCCACAAAAAAACCTACATTATGTAGTTGGAGTGCTCAAAAAGTGATTAGGCTTTAAGCGAATAGCTTTGCGCAGTTACTGATATTCGCTCGCCGCTTTCGGTTTAAGTTTCCGCAATACCCTTCTTGTGAGGCTGGCCTGCCCACTGCACCATGAAATACGCGTGTAAATTGTGTGGTGAGTTTTAACCAGTTTTCTGATGATATATTAAGCCTTTCTAGCAAAGGAAGGGTCATATTATCTATATGCCCGTGCTTATCCTCTCGCATTACTCGCCCTGTTAGCTCAATGAGTTCAAGGTACGATTTAAGCTCAAACGGCAGCCCTTTAGGCATAATTTGACGTGGCATACCTGCAAAGCGAAGTAGTTGTTTTGGCTGCTTGCCTTCTTTTGCGCATATTAAGCGTACTTGAGCGCTGGTATGGTCTGACTCTTCTGGCGTGTTAGCCATCTTGGCTCTAATGGGGTTTAAATCGACATAGGCCATACACGCTGCAATTGCGGCTTCATCAAGGAGTGCTTGCGATTTGAATCTACCCTCCCAAAACCTCCCTGTGCAGTTATCTTCTTTATTTGCTCTACGCGCTATATTTTCATTTAATAGGCGCATAAACCAGCTGATACTTGCTAAACGTTCTCGGTATTGTTTTACCGTTTGATTGAAAAAGATGAGTTCAACTTTACTTAGCTTCTCGCCTTGTATGTATTTTTGCGTTAACAATGTGCCTTTACAGAGTTTATGCCAACGAATAACAATCGCTTCATCATTCAGCCTATTTGCTTTTTTATCATCTACATACAGTACTAAATGGGTATGATTGCTCATTACGACATAAGCGCACACATCAATACAAAATACCTTAGCTAATTCACCCAGCTTATCTTCAACCCATCCTCGTCGATGCTCGTAAGATTGACCAGTGAAACGGTCTTCGCCACATAAAAATGCACGACGAACACACCGTGAAATACAGTGATAGTATTGTATCAACCAAACTTACTTGTCGCTTTCTTGCAATTGCCATAAGACACTCTGCCTGTTTTTTGCACTAAATAAAAGCTAGCCTCTAATTGCGTTAAGTACAAAATTTAAGATGGGTGTCTTGTTTATTTGCCATATAGGTATATGCATCAGTTTGTTCCACAGCAACTAACTTATCCAAGTCAGGAAACTTTTTCCGAAGATTTAATTGCGATTGTTTATCCAGAGCTAGAAATTTGCGCATATCTTCCTTGGTAACTTAACGCCCGCATAAGTGGCGCATAAAAGCTTGGCTATACTAAGCGAAGAATGAGCGCAGCCAAGCTTTTTGCGTCCGCCCTTAATGCGTTTGTTATATGTTTGAGCGCTTAATTTCATTTAATGTGTTTACAACACTAGAAACTTTTTGAAACGCATTGTTTGCGTATGCAATGACAAAAAAGTTACCTCTTTTATTGTTTAAGCCTAAAAGTTTATTTGTTAGATCTGTTTTTCGAAAGTGTAAATCAATATCAGCTTGTGAAATATTTAACTCTATTGTAATTCCTTTTACCTGACCATGAAGGGTTTCACTTTTTATAATACCCACATTTTCCCATGCAACATTAAGAGACGACTGATTATTAACTTCATCGAATGAAGTTGGGAAACTTATCCCTCGATTGTCTGCTGAAAAGTAAACCCAACCACGCCAGTTACTTGGCTTTAAAGCCGGGAACATGAAGATCAAACCTAACATAACAAAAATGTATTTAAAAACTACAGGAGAATTACCTGCCCAATTACCATAAGTGTAAAAAGCAAACAGCATCAAACAAGATACAACCAGATAACAAAAGCAAATTAACTTAGCTCCCCATGGAGGTGTTTCATATTTAAACATTTGATTTTCTTTGAATATGCACCAATATCAAGAAACATATAACGCCTCAATAAGAGGCCAAGTTAAGCTTGGCTAAAATCCGTGAGGAACGAACGCGAGCCAAGCTTGACGCGTCCGACTTTATTGACTTGTTAGGTATACAAGTTACCAAATAATGAATTAATCGATAATACAATTAAAACCAAATATATGGCTTGCTGAAATATATAAACTAACTTTATATCTTTTAACCTGTCATTTACAAAATAGGCTTCCTTGAATATAAAGCCATACCCCAAAAATCCAGCCCACATAAATAACAATAAAACCAAGAAAACCGTTTTAATGTAAGGCTGAACAATTAGATCCGCTAACGCCAAACCTAATATCACGCCAAAAGGTATGAGAATTCCCCATTCAAAGAGAGATTTAAATTTTTCTTTTGAGATATTCAAGAGCATTAAAACTTAATGTATACCTAACAATTTTGTCTACAACATTTGTCGTTTTATAAACCGACAAATGTCCATATATTACAATGCATTTATCTTAACCATCAAATAAACTCCTGTAAACAATTAGTTAACTGAAAATTATTTATAATCAGTGCGAAAATACACCGAAATGGTGGAGATCAGTAATATTGGACAAAATAATATGCACTGTCTATATATACAGTTAAATTTTGCTAGAGATTCATATCATGAAATCACCTTTTTTAGCTATGATAGCCGAACAAATGTATCTAAAGCATTATGCTAAAAGTACCATCAAAGCGTATTTATACTGGATAGCTTCGTTTATTCGTTTTAACTCTATGAGGCACCCAACAACGATGGGAGATAATGAGGTCGAACTTTTTTTAAATCATTTAGTCAACCAACAAAATGTTGCTCCTAATACTCAAACACAAGCCTTAAATGCGTTGAGCTTTTTATTTAAAGTATGGAAAATAAACTAAACAGCTACTCTAATTGAACAAGCAAAACGACCATCAAATGAGCCACCATTACCCCTGCCTCTATATTACACACATAAAAAAGCCCCGCTTGGTTTTAAACAAACGAGGCTCCACACTAATTTTTTAATCAAGAATAAAAGCGCCGATACAGCGGGCGCTTTGCATCATTGAATTTTATTGATTAACTACACTTTTAAGTGGGTTAACTGGTTGTGCGTTGTCATCTAATAAGTTCATGTCAAAGTCGAACTCATCAACGCGAATCGCTTTTTCACGCTTTTTGTTGTAATCAATTAGTTGCGCATGTTCATCCGCAGTAATTACATTTGCCGCTAATGCGTTATCTAGCGTAATGGCAAAACGTGTACCTGGTTTAATCGTTTTAGCGCGCAGCGCTTTTTTAACTTTAGCCAGTTCAACAAGTGACGCCATTTTAGCTTTATAAGCTTGCTCGTTAATGTGATGACCGTCACCTTCTACAGGCTTAACTAAATGCGTAATTTGCGCTTTAAATGCGGTATCAAGCTGTGCTTGTTTTGCTAATTCACGAATTAAGTCGTCGCTAATTTTTGGCATTTTAGTTGAGTAGTTCATTGTTACAAAACGAATAAACTTACGAGTACCACTTGCAGGGAAGTTATCTAAAAACTTATGCAGTGCTTCTTCAGCGCTTTGCAGTGCAAAACGTGTCGCGTAGTGGAAGTACGGCGCTGCTTGCTCGCGCTCGCTGCTTGCTACTTTTTGCTCGTAATACTTAATTGATGCCATTGCCGCGTATAAAAAGCTCATTACATCGCCTAAACGTGCTGATAGCATTTCAGCCTGCTTTAACTTACCGCCAAGTACAAGTAACGAGAAGTCGGCATACACTGCTAATTTTGCAGATAGTTTATGCACGGCTTTTTCGTATTCACGTACTTCTGGTAATGCAGAGTTTGCACTTGCAGTAAATGGTAAAACACCTAAACGGAACGCTCGTAAGCTATTTGCTGTGCTGTAACCAATTGTTTTACGCAAAATGCCGTTAAACTCTTTATCTGCACCTTTATCTTCACTATGGATTGATTCAACCATAGATTGTAAATAAGGGTGACAACGCATAACACCTTGACCAAAAATCATCAGGTTACGTGTAAGAATGTTCGCGCCTTCTACTGTAATTGCAATAGGCTGTGCTACGTAACCGCTTGCAAGGGTATTTTGTGGACCATTTTGAATCGCTTTACCCGCTTGAATATCCATTGCAGAATCTAATACGTCGCGGCCAAGCTCGGTCATGTGGTATTTAGCTATTGCTGTAACAACCGATGGTTTTAAGCCCATGCCTAGGCCTTCAGTTGTCAGCACGCGCATTGCTTCTTGAAGGTATGTTTTACCTGCAATGTCTGCTAGTTTTTCTTGAATACCTTCAAATTGACCAATTGCTAAACCAAACTGCTCACGCACTGCTGCGTATTCAGATGCTGATTTAAATGCTACTTGCGAAGTACTTACACCTAGTGCAGGTAATGAAATACCACGCCCTGCACCTAAACAGCTAACCAACATTTGCCAACCACGACCGATGTTTTTCTGGCCGCCAATAATAAAGTCCATTGGTACAAATACTTTGTTACCACGTGTAGTACCGTTATAAAAACGAATACCCATTGGGTCATGGCGGTTGCCAAGCTCTACACCTGGGTGATCTTTAGGAATAAGCGCACAGGTAATACCTAAGTTTTCTTTGCCGCCTAGTAAACCTTCTGGATCAACTACTTTAAAGGCTAAACCAAGTACCGTAGCGATTGGTGCTAGTGTGATGTAACGCTTATCCCATGTGATCTCGAGGCCAAGTACTTCTTCGCCGTTGTACATGCCTTTGGTGACAGTACCAATATCTGGAATGCCACCTGCATCAGAGCCTGCCTCTGGGCTTGTTAATGCAAAACATGGAATGTCTCTGCCGTTTGCTAAACGCGGTAAGTAATGCGCTTGCTGCTCTTGTGTACCAAAGTGCAGTAATAACTCACCTGGGCCTAAAGAGTTAGGAACCATAACAGTTACCGCTACTGCAGAGCTTTTTGTCGCAATGGTTGCCACAATAGTTGAGTTTGCATAAGGGCTAAACTCTAAACCGCCAAACGATTTAGGAATGATAAGCGAGAAGAAACGCTCTTTTTTCAAAAATTCTAATATGTCATCTGGTAAGTGAATACCGTTTTGAATAACTGAATCGTCAATCATGCCTAGTAGCTCTTGTACTGGGCCATCTAAGAATGCTTGCTCGTCTGCACTTAGCGTGGCAGCCGGCACATCGCGTAGTGCGCTAAAATCTGGCTTACCTTGATAGATAGACCCTTCTAGCCACACATCACCCGCGTCTAGCGCTTCTTGTTCAGTGATTGAAATACTTGGTAATACTTTTTTTAATTTTGTACGTAAACTCATGATTGAACTCATCCGACCAGATAAATAATACCTACATTACGTCATAAAAATCAGTTTAGATCAATTACTCTATTCAATTAATTAACAGTTTTTTCAATTTATTTTCTTTACGGTGACGTAAACTGTTGAAAGTAAAAGGCTTACACTTGTGCGCTGAAATATCTCTATTTGGCAACAATTAATCCCTATACTCATAAAAAGCTATTTTTTAGGCATAAAAAAACGCAGCCACTTGGGCTGCGTTTTTAAAATAAGGTGGGCAACGTTAACTACTTATTTGCACAACGTGTTTGCCTGTAAAGCCACCCGCTATTTGGTTATTTAAGGCAGCACTGACTGAGTCAGCAGTAAAGTCAACCGCAGTGATTGCCGGTGTTTTAATATCGCCAGATAGCGCGCCTTCAAGCAATAAATTACCCATAAAACTTAAGCGTTGCTGTGCACATAAACTATTGGCAAGCCACGCACCACCAATAGACACCACACTAATATTAGGCGCTCGGTGGTACATTAAATCCTGATCAAAATGAGGCAGCGAGTTTAAACACGCGATACGCCCGCAAAAACGCATTAATTCAATATTTCTAAGCGTTGATTCACCGCCCATAGTATCAATTACCGCATCAAACCCTTGTGGGCCAAGCTCGCGGCGAATTTTGTCGCGTAACTTTTTGTCGTTATAATCAAATACCACATCGGCACCTAGCTGCTTTACCAGCTTGTGATTACGCTTTGAAGCGGTGGTAAATACATCGGCACCGCGTTGTTTAGCATATTGAATGGCAAACTGCCCTACCGCACCAGAGCCACCTTCGATTAGGATTTGGTCGCCCTCAGTAATGGCAATTTTATCTAAGCTAATAAGGGCGGCCATACCAGCGCACGGTAACGTAGCAGCCTTTGCAGGGCACAGCCCATCGGGCACAACCGATACAGCAAAGTTAGGCACCGTGGTGTATTCACTCAGTACCCCTTGCTCGCCAATATTGGCATGCCACATTACTCGTTCGCCAACCCCAGGAAACACACCTTTGTTAGCTTTAACTACCACACCAACGGCGTCTAGGCCTAAAATATGAGGGTATTGCCACTTACAAAAGCCCGTTTTAGCAAAATAGGCATCAGCAGGATTAAGGCCTACATACTCAAGCTTTACCAACAATTCGTTGTCGGCGCACTCGAGTATATCAACCTCAACATCTTGCAAGCGTATTTGCTCATCTGGTTGTGATAAAACAATAGCGCGCATTGTTTGTAAGGTGCTGCCTTGATGTGATAATTCAGTATTGCTCATTCAATTAACTCTACCTATTTTGTACTGCTCAGTGCATAGCTCCATTGGCCGTTAAATGCCTGATAAGCATTCACTTTAGCAAGCAATGTAGCAATAGTTGTGTCAACAGCGTTTTCTTGTGCCATTAAAACATCCTGGCGTGCATCTAACAACTCTAAGTACGGTATTTGGCCTTCTTCGTACATCGCCTGTGCTTGTAAAAATGCTTTATTTGCAAAGCCATAGCGCTGTTTAGCATAACGCTCTTGCTGTTGTTGATTGACCAACATTTGCAATGAAAGTTCACTTTGAGTCACCGCATTTAATACTATTTGCTGATAGTCGCTGTAGGCAGCTTCACTTAAAAACTGCTGTGCGTCGCGCTGGGCAAGGAGTGCGGGGTAACTTAATATTGACCATTGCAATTGGGGGGCTACTTGCCATTGCCGATCAGTATTTTTTAAGCCCGTGCTATCTATGCTTACTACGCCTGCAAAGGCTGATAAGCTAATATCAGGTAGTAAGGCTTTACTTGCCGCCACACTTAAGCTGTTAGCTTGGCTAAAATCATACAATGCACGGCTTATATCAGGGCGCAGGGCAATGGCGCTATTGGCATTTTTAAGCGCAACGCTAAAGCTTTGCTCAAGCAAGTTTTGCTCATTGTCTATCGCAATGTCTTGCGCAAGCTTACCTGTAAGCACAGCTAAAGTTGATAAGTCGCTGTATTTAGCATACTCAATAGCGGGCATTAGGGCTTCTTGCTGCCTAAGCTGTGCCATAGTACGGTTTAGGTCAAGCTCGTTGGCAACGCCTTCATCTACACGTGCTTGTAGTACCTCAATGCTTTGCTCTAATGCGTTAATTTGCATGGCTATAATGTGTTGTTTTTCAACATTACCTTGATAGCTTACAAACCCTTTAACAACAGACGATACCACTTCAATTTGCAGTGAACGTACTTGCTCTGCTTGGCTCATGGCCGATGCATTTGCAGCATCAACCAAAGCAGTAATACGGCCAAATAAATCTAACTGCCAATCAAGCGCTATGTTAGCACTCGATTGACGGTCAAACACACTCGGTGCATCGCTTCGTGCTGCGCCAATATTTACCCCGCCTTGGGGTAAATATTGCGCTTTTTGCTCACCAAGTCGGGCAAGGGTACTTTTGAGCGTTAATTGGCTGGTTTGCAAATTGTAGTTATTGGTAAGTGCGCTATTAACCAAAGCATTAAGCTGCTTTGACTCTAACTTGTGCCACCAATTTGTTTCATCTGCAATGGCAACATTGCTGGCAATATTTGCTTGAGCTACAAAATCGTTAATAGCGTTTTGCTCGCTTTGTGTATCTATTTTGCTAGCGCAACCAGATAAAAAAGCAGCCACTAACACAGCACTTAACGTTAAGCGCGTTTTGATAGGTTTAGCGATTAAATTAGTCATGCGATAACCCCTTTGCTTTTTGCTGCTTTTTCACAACTAACATATAAAACACAGGTGTAAATAATAAGCCAAACACCGTTACCCCTATCATGCCTGCAAACACCGCGTTACCCATTGCGTGGCGCATTTCGGCGCCTGCACCGGTTGCAAGTACCAAAGGTACAACCCCTGCAGTAAAGGCAATTGAGGTCATTAATATTGGGCGTAAACGCATACGACACGCCGCTAATATTGCCTCAAAGTGCGTTAACCCACCGCCGTGTTGGTCGCGGGCAAATTCTACCATTAATATGGCGTTTTTAGAGGCAAGTGCCACCAGTACAATTAATGCAATTTGAGTAAATATATTATTGTCTGAGCCTACAAACCACACACCTAATAGTGCTGAGAAAATAGTCATAGGTACAATTAATATTATGGCCAGTGGCAAACGTAAACTTTCGTACTGCGCAGCAAGCACCATAAATACAAGCAACACAACTAATGGGAATACATAAACCATGGTGTTACCTGCAAGTACTTGTTGGTACGTTACTTCTGTCCACTCGTACTCAATACCTGTTGGCAGGTTGTCGGCTAATATTGTTTCAATAGCAGTTTGTGCCTGATCAGAGCTATAACCGGGGGCTGGGCTACCGTTTAGTTCTGCACTTGGGTAACCGTTGTAATGCATTACACGGTCAGGCCCTATGGTTGGTGTAACTGTAAGTACCGAGCCAAGCGGCACCATATTTCCTGCACTGTTACGTACTTTTAGGTTAAGGATTTGCTCAGGGTCAAGGCGAAAATCAGCATCAGCTTGCGCATTAACCTGATAAGTACGACCAAACATATTAAAGTCATTCACATACACAGAGCCTAGGTATATTTGCAATGCGTCAAATACTTCATCAAGAGGAATACCTTGAATAAGCGCTTGCTCGCGGTCTATGTCAATATCCATTTGTGGTACTTGAATACGGAAACTTGAATATAAGCCCATTAACGCGGGGTCTTGCTGCGCCTTACCAATAATGGTTTGCAAACTATTAAATAGTGCATCAAAGCCTTTATTTGCTCTATCTTCAATTTGCAGCTTAAAGCCACCTGTTGTGCCTAAGCCTTGAATTGGTGGCGGCGGAAATACAGCCACAAACGCTTCATCAATAGCTGCAAAACGCTGATTTAACTGCGCGGCAATTGCCATCGCTGATTGACTAGGGTCGGTACGTTTATCAAAGCTCTCAAGTGGCGTAAATACAATGCCGCTATTTGGGCTGTTAGTAAAACCGTTTACCGATAAGCCTGGAAACGCCACGGTGTGTGCAACGCCTGGTACTTCTAATGCTATTTTTTGCATTTGCGAGAGCACATCTTCGGTACGGTCTAAACTGGCTGCATCTGGCAATTGCGCAATCGCAACTAAATATTGCTTATCTTGCTGTGGAATAAAGCCACCGGGTACGGTATCAAACAATTTAATTGTACCGCCCACCAGCGCAACATAGGCCACCATAACAATAACGCTCATACGTATAAGCTTTTGTACCAGCTTTTCGTAGCCTTTAGCACCACGGTCAAACACGCGGTTAAACGGTTTAAATAACCACGCACCAAACAGTTTATTAAGTAAACGCGTGAATGCATCTGGTTTTGCATCGTGCGACTTTAATAATAATGCCGATAGCGCAGGCGACAGGGTTAAGGAGTTAAACGCCGAAATAACAGTCGAAATAGTAATTGTTAGTGCAAATTGCTTATAAAACTGACCCGATAAACCGGTAATAAATGCAGTAGGAATAAATACCGCACACAGCACTAACGCTATCGCAATAATTGGCCCGGTTACTTCGCTCATAGCAACACGTGTTGCCTCTAAAGGCGAAAGCCCTTGTTCTATATTTCGCTCTACGTTTTCAACAACAACTATCGCATCATCAACTACAATACCAATTGCCAGCACCAAGCCAAACAGCGAAAGTGTATTAATAGACACGCCTAGCCATTGCATTACAGCAAACGTACCAATTAACGAAATTGGCACCGCAATCAATGGAATAATAGACGCGCGCCACGTTTGTAAAAATACAATTACAACAATAACAACTAATACTATTGCCTCTAGTAATGTAGCAATTACCGCATCAATTGAACCACGTACAAACACAGTGGGGTCGTAAACAATGTCGTACTCAACCCCTGCCGGAAAATCTTGTGATAAACGAGCCATGGTCTCGCGTACTTGATCAGAGAGCTCAATTGCATTTGAACCCGGGCGCTGAAACACTGGCATTGCAAGTGCTGGTTGGTTATCAAGCTCTGCACGAAGTGCATAGGTATCTTGGCCTAAATCAACACGGGCTACATCAGACAAACGCGTTAATTGCCCCTGTTCGCCCACTTTAATAATGACCTTTTCAAACTCTTCAACACTGTTTAAACGCCCTTTTACGTTTAACAAAATTTGAAATTGGCTGTCGTTAGAAATTGGCTGTGCACCTAAGCTACCCGCTGCAACTTGCTGATTTTGCGAGCGCAAAGCAGCCACAACATCGGTGGCTGTAAGCTCACGCGCTGCTAATGCATCTGGGTTCAACCACACACGCATAGAGTACTTACCACCACCAAATAAACGAATATCACCTACACCCGGTAAACGGGCAATTTCATCTTTAATATGAATGTCGGCATAGTTAGATAAATACGCTGTGTCGTGGCTGTTTTCAGGCGAGTATAAATGCACCACCATGGTTAAATCGGGTGATGATTTTTCTGCTACTACACCTAAGCGCTGCACCTCTTCGGGCAAACGTGGTAATGCACTGTTTACACGGTTTTGTACTTGTACTTGTGCACGGTCTAGGTCGGTGCCTAATGCAAACGTTACCGTAAGTGTCATACGGCCATCGCTGGTGCCTTGAGAAAACATATACAGCATGTTTTCGGTGCCGTTAATTTCTTGCTCAAGCGGCGTTGCCACAGTTTGCGCAATAACGGTTGGGTTAGCACCCGGGTAATTTGCTGTTACCACAACAGTAGGTGGCACAACTTCTGGGTATTCACTTACAGGAAGTTGAAACAGTGAAATACCACCAGCAATTAAAATAACCAACGACAGCATGGCTGCAAAAATTGGTCGCTGAATAAAAAAGTGTGAAAATTTCATCAATAAACCTTATTGCTTAGCCATTAGCTGCGCGTTGTCGTTTGACAGTGTAAAAGCCACGCCGCTTGTATCAATTGTCACTGTATTTGGCGAAATTGGCATACCTGGGCCTACACGCGCAGGGCCATTTACCGCAATAATATCGCCTTCGTTTAGGCCAGCAGTTACAGCACGTAACGCACCATAGCGCTCGCCTACTTCTATTAATTTGTATTCAAGCACGTTGTTTTCGCCAACGGTTAATACAAAGCGATTTTTTAAATCGGTACCAATAGCACGCTCAGGAATAATTACTTTTTCGCTCACTTCGTTTGCTGCCAATTTAACGCGAGCAAAGGAACCTGCACGTAGTTGATTGTTGTCTTGTTCAAATACCGCACGTACACGTAAAGTACCCGTTGCTGAATTAATTTGGTTATCAATAAAGTTAATATAGCCTTGATAAGCAAACTCTTTTTGCCCTACTTTTTGCATAACAACTGTTTGGCGGCTTTGCGCGGTTACATCGTTAAAGGCGCTATTCCAAGTACGCTCATCAACATCAAAGTAGGCATACATCGCTTTATTAGAAACTATTGATGTTAATACACTTTGGCCCGCTAATACGTTATTACCTTTGGTAATATTTGCGCGTGAGATAACACCATCAATTGGCGAAACCACTGATGTAAATTCTAAATCGAGCTTTGCAGAGGTAAGCTGTGCTTGCAGCGCTGCCAGTTGTGCTTCTCGCTGACGAAGCGTTGAGGTACGCGCCTGTGCTTGTTCTGTTGAAATAGCTTTACGCTCTAATAAGCGCACTGCTCGTTTGTCTTCACTTTTTGCTTGCTCAAGTGCTGCTTCTGCGCTGTGTATTTGCGCTTCTAGGCTTGCTACAACCGCTGCAAAAGGGCGCTCGTCAAGTTGAAACAACACATCGCCTTGCTTAACAACATCACCTTCTTTAAATTCAATGCTATCAATCACCCCAGATACACGCGGCATCAGCGCAACTTCTTGCGGCGATTCTAAACGCGTGGTGTAGGTGTGCCAGCTTTGTACTGGTTTAATTAAAACTTGTGCTACATCGATAGGTTGTAATTGTTGTTGCTGCGCATTAGGTGCGCTCTCATCGGCACAGCCCGCTAAGGATAGAGTTGCCGCAGCTAATGCAGCAGCAATTAAATGTTTATTCATGAAGACGCTCCTTTATTTATTTAGTTGGCATATTACGGACTATACTTGCGGACAAAAACCATAGATTTATAAATTCATTAATGCCAAAATGGCATCAATAGCATTTATTGGGTGATCATAATGGATACAACAAGCCGGCTTTTAATGCTGCTTGAAGTGGTAGAACAAGGCTCTTTTGCCAAAGCTGCAGAAATAAGAAACATAGACCGTTCTGTTATATCAAAACAAATCAGTCGATTAGAGGACGAGCTAGGCGTTAGGTTATTAAACCGCACCACCCGTTCGTTTTCGTTAACGGCGGCGGGCGCAGAAATGATTAAAAAAGCGTCAGAGCTAAGAGAGCTACTTGGTGAAACCGTACGTATGGCCGAAAACTACCACTTAGAGCCACGCGGTGTGTTAAAGGTTACCTCGTCAACATTAATTGGTCGGCGTTATTTACAACCTGTGCTTAACGACTTTCAAAAACGTTTTCCACAAGTAGAAGTAGAGCTGCGCCTCGACGATAGGCTAGTTGATATTGTATCTGAAGGTTTTGATTTAGCATTTAGAATTGGTGAGCCTAAAGACTCCTCATTAATTGCCCGTAAAATTGCCCGTAACAGGCTGCTTATTGTAGCCGCCCCTGAATTTATAAAAACCTATGGTATGCCACAAACCATAGAAGAGCTGGTGCAATTACCCGCTGCAAGTTATGCAAGTAACGCTATGCGCGTAGAAACCATAGATTACTACGATAGTAAAGGTGAGCCGTGCGAGCTAAAAATAAAAAGCGTGTACAGAGCAAACGACGCTGAAGTACTGCTAATGAAAGCTATTTCAGGGACTACCTACTTTGTTGCGCCAGCATTTATTATCGATAAAGAAATTACACAAGGTCAATTGGTGCCCATTTTAACGGATGTTAAGTTAAAAGAGTTTAGCCATATGTATGCGGTGTATCCACACAGAGACTTACCGGTAAGAACACGTTTATTTTTTGATGCCGTAAGAGAGTACCTAGGTAAAGACAAACCAATTTGGGAAAACAACATCCCAAATTTTGAGCAAATGTACTAGCCTCGTACTTAGGCTATTTGAGGCTTTTCAATTAAGTTGGCATTTGCTTGAAAGTACACTTTATTGCGGCCATATTCTTTTGCTTTATACAGTTGTTTATCTGCTTTAATTACAAACTTTTCAAGCGTGTCGCCTTGGCGATACTTAACAACTCCGATACTGGCAGTTACATTTATTTTTAGTCCATCAATCTCAAATGCCGAATTGTTGAGTTTTTCTCTTATGGTTTCGGCCATTGCCAATGCATCACTTTGTGACGCAAAAGAATGTAGTAAAGCAAACTCTTCCCCGCCCACTCTAAATACATACCCTTTTGCCAATACAACCCGCAATAAAGTGGCGACTTCAATCAGCACTTTATCCCCTACTGCGTGGCCATGGGTGTCGTTAACCTGTTTAAAAAAGTCTAGGTCGAGTAAAAACAAATAAAGTTGCGACTTATCTTTAAGCTCTACTGCAAAGTAATGGTTCATTGATAAACGGTTTGCAGCCCCAGTAAGTGGGTCTAACAAGGCCAGATTTTTCAGCCGTTTAGACGATAAAGCACGACTGCCTTCAAATACATGAGAAATGGCCCAAATGCTGATATAAACAAAGGCAAGATTCAAACTGAAGTTAAGCGTAGTTAGAGGAAGTTGCGATGCTTTGGTTACTAATATGGCTCCCTGGAGTACAAATAACAAAGCCGATAATACAATGCCATAACGCTTACCTAGCAACAGGTAATACAACACAGGTAACGCAAACGACCACACATACAAACCATTTATTGGCTTTGCTAAATAATTACCTAATACAATAACAAAGGTGACAAATATGCACATAACAACAGATTGCCATACTTCGAGTGCGTGTGTGTTTAATCGGTGGTAGGTGTAGGTACAAAATACAGTGAGCGCTATTTCTAAATAGCCTAATAACGCAAAGTTATTTAAAAAAATATTAAACGCAGCAAAAAACAATGAGACAAAACCAAAACACAAGCACATCCATTTCAGAACGTTTCTTCTTAATGATTTAGTACTACTAAGTGCTGCTATATCCATTCAAAAAACTTAAAATAATAAAAAATTCAGTGTAACGCTAAAATTAAATATAACAAGTAGCTAAACAGGTAAAAACAGTCATTTTATTAAACTGTGTAGCGAAAACAGTAAACTCAGTAGCGAATTACACTACATTTACGCCTTTACCCACCTAACATAGATAAGTTTGTAGTGACCCCGGTGTTACCTTGGTGCAATAAGTGCGTTGGTTTTTTTGTTTTTATATAACGCGCTAACTGATCAATTAATGCCTGATTAGTGTTATCACTCATGTATTCTCTAAGTGATATACCCTGCTCAGAAAACAAACATAAATGCAGTTTCCCAAGTGATGAAATTCTTAACCTGTTGCAGGTAGCACAAAAGTCATTACTGTAAGGCATTATTAACCCTATTTTGCCTAAATAATCAGGGTGGAAAAACTCTTGCGCAGGCCCCGCCGTTACATCGCGTATAATGGGTTGCCAACCAGCGCGAAGCAACTGCTCTTTTATGGATTGCCCCGATATATGGTTAGCGTCAAAAAATGCTTTATTGTCGTTTGTTTGCATTAACTCAATAAAACGCATCGTTACGGGTCTGTGCTTTAAATACGCTAAAAAAGGTTCAAGGGCACGACCATTGTACTGCTTCATGAGTACGCTGTTTATTTTTACTGAATCTAAGCCGCTTTCTAGGGCCGTGTCTATGCCTTGCATAACCGTGGCAAACTTATCATTGCCGGTAATGGTATTAAACATACGTGGGTCTAGGCTGTCGATGCTAACATTTATTGCATTGAGCCCTGCGTGTGCCCAATCTTTAACATGTTTATGCATTGAGTAACCATTTGTAGTGGCGGCTATTTTGGTAATACCTTGGGTGTCTTTTGCCGCACGAATTACATCTATAAAATCTTTTCTGAGGGTTGGCTCACCGCCAGTAATGCGTAACTTTGATATGCCATGATGAGCAAAGGCGTTTACTGTGTTGCTAATTTCGTTAAGTGAAAGGAAGTCTCGGTCGTGATCGCATTGATAACCATCCGGCAAGCAATACACACACTTAAAATTACATACATCAGTAATAGATAAACGCAGATAACTAAATTTTCGCCCTGCTGGGTCGACTAGCATAAAAAAGCCTTTAACATTTTAATAATTCATCGCTAAGTTCAAAGCGCGTAAAGCCTGTGCCTTACGCGCTTTGTTAGCACTTAACTAGGCCGAAAGACCTGCTTTAAGCTCATTGGGTTTCATGGGTAAATTACGTAACCGTACACCAACTGCATTAAATACCGCATTTCCAATAGCTGGCGCAACCCCAATTACTCCAGGCTCACCTAAGCCCATTGGAAACTCATCACTTTGTACAAACTCTATGTCCATATCGGGCACATCTTGCATTCTAAGTGGCAAGTAAGTGTTAAAGTTAGTGGCTGCTACTTGTCCGTTTTGGTAATTATTTGATTCATGTAACGCAAGGCTTGTGCCCCACAGTAACGAACCTTCAAGCTGGGCTAGTGCACCATCAGGGTGAACAATTAAACCTGCATCTACCACGGCGTAAAGCTTTTTAAGCGTAATTTTGCCATCGCTTTTATTTACTTGCACATGGGCTGCTGTGGCAATCCACGCTGGCATATTACGCTCTTGGCCTGAACTTACTGAAAAACCAATGCCTTCATTTTCACCCAGCTTAACATTTGCGACCTTCGCTGACACTTTTTTAAGTACCGCATTTAAGCGCAGCGCTCCGCCCACGCTTTCAGGGGCTTTACCTGCTTGTTTACCTTTGCCGTCGAGCATTGATAAACGAAACTCAACCGGATCAATCCCTTGTTTGTGCGCTATTTCGTCGATAAAAGACTCTAAGCTCCATGCTATCCAGCCAGGGCCTACCGAGCGAAGCCAACCAGGGGTAAATGTGCTTTGCGCTAATTCGTTATTAATTGCGCGGGCACGGTGGTTATCCATGCTGTACCAGTGATCGGCTCCAGAGGCTGAAAATGCATCAAACTTACCTTTGCCATCAACCCCTGGTGATAAGAAGCCAGGTGCCATTGCTTTTGTTGGCCAGCCTGCTGCAAAAGCATGTTCCATTGCACTAAGCTTGCCATTTTCATTAAACGAAGCTGTTAATTTAGCTGTAGAGGCAGAGCGTGATTGATCAAATAAGCTATCGTCTGCGCGCGTAAATACTAGTTTTACGGGTTTGCCAATTGCTTTCGCTGTTAATGCTGCAGGCACAGTCCAATCACCAAATAAACGACGCCCAAATCCACCGCCTAAATAATAAGGACGAATGATAACGTTATTTTGTTCAACCTCTAACGCCTTGGCCAATGCAGGTAGTGTTAAAGACTGCCACTGATTACCGGTATGGATAATCCACTTGTCTTGTTTAAACTCTGCCACCGCGTTAAGCGGCTCTAATTGATAATGGCTTGCTGTTGCTGTGGTGTACAGTGACTCAAGCGACTGCGTTGCCTCAGCCTGCATTTTAGCGGTATCACCTTCATTAACAAATAAGGTGCCAGCGTTGCTATCGTTACATAATTTTTCGCCCAGGGATTGAATATCGGCCTCTGTAACATTAGCTGTTTGCCCTTTTTTATAGGTTACTTTTAGCGCATCTACCGCTTTAATAGCGCTGGGGTAATTGTCAGCTAAAACCACTACCCAGCCTTGTACGGTATTACTCGGGTCGTTTAAAATCTCAAACCCTTTATAGCCTTTTATTGCTTTTGCGGCGCTATCGTCCACCTGTGTCACTTCACTACCATAGCGTGTTGGTGGGATCACAGGGCGCGCATACACCATGCCTTCAAGCTCTACATCTATACCGTATACGGCAGTACCATTTGTTTTTGCCGGAATATCAAGCGCTTTAAAGTCTTGTTTTAAACCCGTTAAGTGGCGTTTATTGGCAGGCTTTAACGGCAGTTTTGCAACTTCTTCACTGCTAAAGGTGCGGTTAAACTCACCATTTTTAACAATATCGGCATAACTGAGCGATTTATCGCCAGAAATTATGCGCCCTTTACTAGCGTGGCACTGCTCCGGTTTAACCCCAAGCATATTAGCCCCTGCATCTATAAGGGCTATACGCCCCGCAGCGCCAGCTTGTGAAAGCGGCTTAAAGCTTTGAAACACCGACCACGAGCCACCTGTAACCATGTAGCCCCACTTTTCGTGCGTATCTACATACGTGATTGATACTTTATCCCAGTCGCACTCAAGCTCATCTGCCACAATACGCGCTAAGGCGGTGCCTACGTGTTGACCCATTTCAGCTTTGGCAATACTAACGACTACTTCACCTTGCTGGTTCATAGTCCACCAAATTGTGGGTGAAAACGATTGTTGTGCAATCGACTCTTTGGCGCTAAGTTCACCTGAAAATAAAGCCGGAGCAAATGCCATAACCAGGCCAGCAGTTGCTGTACTAATCATAAAAGAGCGACGGTTTAAGTCTACGGTTTCGGTATTTTTTTGAAATAGTTTTTTCATTGTCGGCTCCAGTTACACGTCTAGCTCTTTGGGGTTAAACATTTGTACTGCACTTTGCGATTCATCAGCTGCACGTTGTATAGCCGATTTAATACGCTTGTACGCCATACAGCGGCAGTAGTTGCCATTCATATGATTTACTATTTCTTGATCTGTTGGATTTGGATTGTCTGCTAATAACGTAGCAGCTTGCATAATTTGCCCAGATTGACAGTAACCGCACTGAGGCACTTGCTCATCGACCCACGCTTTTTGCAGCGGATGCGCGTTGTTAAGTCCTTCAATGGTCGTAATGTTTTTTCCTGCCACTGCGCCCACGGGTAATACACACGAGCGCGTTGCTTGTCCGTCTAGGTGCACCGTACATGCACCGCACATAGCAATACCACAACCAAACTTAGTTCCTTTTAACCCTATTTCATCGCGAATAACCCACAGCAAAGGTGTATCTGCACTTGCTTGCGATTTAACCTCTTTGCCATTAACTGTAAACGTCACCATAGCTTGCCCCTTGATTAAGCCCAAATAAAATTAAAGTAACGCATGACCCATACACGTTACTTTTTATACCACCGTACGTTGAAACTATTACGCTTTACATTGCAGCGCACATTTAAAATGCGCGCTGACATAACTGTTAAAAATTTAATCTCGTTTTGAACGTTTAACCTAAAGTTTAGGCTATATTTTTTAGTTTATTCGCTTACAGTTAGGTTATTGTTATTATTAATAAACTGCTTTAATTGCTGTTGAGTGTCGATATCTGTGCTTGCCTGCTTAAGTAAAATGGTATTAACGTCAACCTGTGTATCGCGCAGTAAATGTTGAGCGCCTTTATCGCAATTTAGCGCTGCTAGAGTTTTAAAATCAGAGGCAGGAAATACAGCAGGTACGCCAATGCGTTCGCCATAATCAGCGCACCAGCGCGAGGGGTTGCTGTTAAAATGAGTAATTAAAGTATTTATGTGTGCCGCACTAAGCTCAACCTGATCCGCCAGCATAAATAAAATCCCCTCTAATGAGTGCGCCTTACTTATAGTGTGTGTTGCCAGCGCAATGGATTTTCCTAAGCCTATTTGCCAGTGTGGGTTATGCAGTATTTCAACATTTTTATAGCCACGTAACGCGTGTTCAATTTGCGCATGCCAAGCACCGCTAATAACGTATATGGGTAATGTGTCATCACCTTGTAAGGTATCTACGGCGCGGCAAATCATTGGTTTATTACCTACATCGGCTATAAGCTTACAGCCGTTAAAGCGCGACGATTGCCCAGCGGCCAAAATAACCTTTGCTACGCGCACCTTAGTTGCCCCAATTACTTAACGATGTAGCATCTTTATTAGCAAATACCGCATGAATTTCGCTAATGAGCGACAAAGCTATGCTCTCTGGCGAGTCGCCGCCCAAATTAAGCCCAACAGGACCAAATACAGGCGCTACTACCTTATTTACCGTTGTATTTGCATGTTCAAACACTTGCGCTCGGCGATGTGCTGGCCCCAGTAACCCCATGTACTTTAGTTGGCTTTGCTCAAGTGCGGCTAACGCCTGTGAGTCAAGCTCTACACTGTGGGCCATTAAAACAGCGGCATCCACTTTGTGCTGTTCGCAAAATTGTTTAAGCTGCGCAGCTGGGCAACACAAAATATTATCGGCCTGCTTAAAGTAGTCTCTTTTAGCATTTGCAGCTCGGCTATCCCATACACTTACCGTCCACCCGAGTTGTTTAGCAAACGCGTATACCGGTATCGCATCAGCGCCACCACCGACAATTAATAAATGTGCGCTGGGGTAAATAGCCACTTCTAAACATTGGACTTTATCTTGCTCTAAAAGCGCTGCTTTGCGGTTTAAAGATAAGTTGTGCTGCTGCGCCACGGTTTTAAAAACGCCTGACCCCTTTGCCACCAAAGGTTTAATTTGCTGTGTGTAGTGCCCCGATTGCTTATTTTTAAGCGCATTAAACATGCTATCTAGTTGTAAGTATTCGTTTTCACTATTAACGCTTTGCAAAATAATATGCACCACACCACCACAGCCAATTCCTAGCTGAAATGTTAAGTCGTCTTCATCGGTTGCATCGTAGGTAATAGTTTTAGAATGTAATGAGGTCATAACCTGTTTGGCGTGGCGCTGAATATCAGCCTCTAAACAACCACCCGAAAGCATGCCTAAGCGCTGGCCAAGGCTCGAAATAAGCATCATCGCGCCCAATTTTCGATAGCTAGACCCTTCAATTTGGTACAAGGTTGCGAGCACCCATTGTTGTTCATCACGAAGCGGATACCACGTATTGAGCATTCCTTTTAAATCAGTAACCATTAGTTGCTGCCATTACAAACCTTAATATGCGCGCGTTTTAATTATCACCATTGTGTCGCTTTGCTTCATTTGTTAGATATAACGAGGATAATCAAGCAACAAATAAGTGAGAAGCGTACGTGATATATTTTAAAATCGATCAGATAGGACGTTATTAAATATGAAATATTATCTTAGCATTTATCGAGGGCGAGGTGACCTATGTGGATTGAAATTTTTCACTCTAGGTGCAATTAAATCGCCTTCAAAGGCTTTGCCCTGACTAAAAACCAAACGCCCTGCTGTAAATTCATCCACCGCAGTACGCCACGCCCTAACTTCCTTAATAAGCGTATAAATTATAAAAAGTTACACATGCTTAATTAGCAAACAATACGTTAGCTTTTTGGCTAATGTGAGCCTTGGCTCAAATAAGCATTAATCTTCAATTAAATCGGTGAGCGTATTAATTAGCTCATCAAACTCATCATTTACACTCTCGCGTTGCTGCTCACTCAATGTGGTATTTAGCTCAATAAGTAGGTTTACATAGAGCGCTAAGTTTGCATCATTACTGGCTAATAGCTCTTCGCTCATATACGCTTCTCGCTGTGTAATTACATAGCTTAATTGTTTTACAAATTCAGCCTCACTGAGCGCTTTATTTAAAAGCACTTGCTGCGCTGCATTTAAACGCGTTTGCTTGTACTGATGCCAAAGCAATGAAGAGTCATAATGAGCATTGTTAGCTTGAGTAATAAGCTGCGTTTGCACAGGGGTTAACTTTCCTAGCCATTGTTTGTAGTAATCAAGCTGTCTTTCTAGGCGCTCGCTTTTGCGCTCCTGCGCTGTTAATTCATTAAACTCTTCGTATTCTTCGTTAATTTGCGTTTGGATATTAGCAATAAGCTCTTCGCGCTGCGCATAAGAGAGCGTAAGCCCTAACTGCGCGAGCGGTATATGCGCGTGTTCAAGAATGTTTTGAAAATGAGCTCTGGCCAATACCACTTGCGACTTTAGTTGCTGATAGTCTAACTGCTGATTAAATAACCCTTTTAGATTTAGTATATCTTGCTTGTAGGCGGGTAATTGCGTGGTGCGGTGCCACTGCTGGGTTGTGTTAATAATACTTTTGAGTTGCTGGTTTTGCTGCTTATTTAGGTCAATGTAGTCATCTACCCAAAACGATGAAAGCCACGTTAAGTTATTATAAGTAAACGAAGCCGAACAACTACACAAAAATAGCAGACTGAGCGCAATGGCTACGCGCGAAACTTTTATATTTTTTATTTTAAACATGAAATCCTCAACTAACGCTTTCTCTCAAACTCTCACATAATACGCAAAGATGTTAATTTATTTTAATTGATAATAATTATTATTTACTGTTGACACACCGCCAAATCTAAATAATAATTAACCGCATAAACAAAGTGTAACGACCTCAGTGCCCAAGGAAGAAATACAGCATGGATGCTGACATTTTGTTTTAAGCGCGTGACTGCTTAATGGCTATTATTTACTCGACCCAAGTAATAGCATAAAAGTTCATCTCTACTTGCTACATTGCTCATATTAGTGACGGTTAATATGACATTAAAAGCGCAGGCCTTGGCTTGCGCTTTTTTACTGCTTTAAATTTTCTGTAATATCTGTATCTTACGCTTATAAACAGCGCATTATTAGCAATATAATTGCTTATTTAAGCTATAATTACCACAACAGCTTGGCTAAGTGTTAAACGAGCATATAATCACCAAAGCGTTAGTATTTCACTTAACCCCAAGCACTTGCACCATTTTATACGTGGCTATTAAATAGTAAGTACAAAGTGTTGCAATAAAACAGGTTTTTATACATACACATTGCAACTATTACCTATTGGAGACATGGCTATGTCACAGTTTAATTTAAAAGCATTAATACTCACTGGCGTTTTGCTTTCAAGCCCATTTGCACATGCAACTCTTGAAGACGGTATAAGAGCTGCCAACGAAGGCGAGTTTGCGACGGCACTAAAAGAATTTGAATATTTAGCTGATAAAGGCTTTGCCCCTGGCATTTACGAACTAGGTAAACTTTACGAGGGCGGCTATGGTGTTACACGCGACTACTTTAAAGCGGCAGAGCTTTATAAAGAAGGCGTTAAAAAAAATCACGCTGACTCAATGTTTGCGCTAGCGGTTTTATACGATGAAGGCAAAGGCGTAAAGCTTGATAAGCAAATGGCGGTTACGTTATTTGAAAAAGCAGCGAAAAAAAACCTCCCCGCCGCACAATTTAATTTAGGTGTTATGTATGCAAATGGCGAGGGCGTAACGCGCGATTATAAACAAGCCAGAACGTGGTACGAAAAAGCCGCTGCTAATAACTACTCACTGGCGCAATTTAATCTGGCGCTCATGTATTTTGAAGGCCTAGGCATGCCAAAAGACTTAGAGAAGTCGTATGTGTGGAACACCATTGCAGAATACAACGGCAACATGCAAGCAAGCCATAGCCGTAAGCTAGATGAGCGTAAAATGCTACCTAAAGAAATAGAAGAAGCAAAAGAAAAAGCCGACAAAATCTACGAAAAAATACTCGCAGGCACGTACGCCGGTGAAGGTCGCTTATTTTAATTTGCGCCTAGCTAAATCAACGCGTTACCCAAGGGCAAATGCATCTCGCATTTGCCCTTTTTTATACCCATTTACTTAATATATAAAAATTTAAGCAACTTAATAATAAGGTTGCTCTGTTTGAGTAAAAGCGCGGTACGCGGGTTAAACGAGCTAGACACCAAGGTGTTTTTTGCATGACTAAAGGTTAAAAACCCTTCTTTACCATGATAATGCCCCATTCCTGAATGCCCAACGCCACCAAATGGCACATCGTCTGCTGTCACCTGCACTAAGGCATCGTTTACAGCAACTGTACCGCTTAATGTTTGCTCCATGATGTAATCTTGAGCGTGCTTATCTTGGCCTAAAATATATAGCGCTAAAGGGTGATTATGCGCTTTTATGTAGCTTATTGCCTCATCGAGCTTTTCGTAGGTTTTAATAGGCAAAATGGGGCCAAATAACTCATCTTGCATTAGCGTCATATCATCGCTAGGTGCGGTAACAATATGCAAACCCATTCTATGCTTTTGTTTGTCTTGTTGGTTTTGATCTAGCGGCTTAATAACTTGCGCACCTAACTGCTGTGCTTGTGTTAAATACCCTTCTAAGCGAGTGTAATGCGCATCGCTAATAATTGACGTTAAGTTTTTGCCTTCAACCCCGTCTTTAAAGTGCTTTTTATAAAGCTCGCACAATTGCTGCACCAGCTGATGCTCAAGGGCCTTAGGTACAAATACATAATCTGGGGCTACACAAATTTGTCCCGCATTAGCCATTTTACCAAACAATAATGTTTGCGCTGCTTTTTTAATATTAGCTTGCTCAGTAATGATCACCGGTGACTTACCACCAAGCTCTAAAGTAACAGGAGTTAAATTTTCGCTGGCTGCTTTCATAACCAGCTTGCCCACTGACGTTGAGCCAGTAAACAGCAGATGTGCAAATGGCAGTGCAGAAAACTCACTCGCTACATCGCTTGCCCCTAACACCACTTTACAATGCGCTTGTAGCTCGTCTGCAAATATTTTTTCGATGACTGCATTAGTATGCGGGGTAAATTCGCTGAGCTTAAGCATAACTCTATTACCTGCAGCAATGGCGGTAATAACAGGCACTAATGCCAATTGTATGGGGTAATTCCATGGTGCAATCACACCAACTACACCAAGTGGCTGGTAAGTCACACTCACTTTTGATGGCCACAAACTTAAGCTAGTTGAGCGCTTACTGGGTTTTGCCCATTTTGGCAATTTTTTAATAATGTGCGCTAAGCCCTGAACCGTTGGCAGAATATCGCCAAGTAACGTATCGAACGCGGTTCTGTAGCCAAAGTCTTTTGATGCTGCATCGATAAGCGCTTGTTCATTACTAACAATGCGTTTGTGCAACGTTTTTAATAATACAATACGCTTATCTATCGGGAGGTACGACTGGGCTAAAAAGCTATTTTGCAGCTCATTAAACGTATCGCTGAGTGACGGTGTGTGTGTGCTATCAGTATCCAAAGGTGCTACTCGTGTATCATTTTGCTACGACTATAACGCCGTTCTGATTTTCGAGCAATAACACTAACTATCTAAAAATTACCGTTTTTGTAGGAACAAATAGCCACAATTAATCACTACTCGCTCAATAATTTAGCCCTTAAATTACTTTTATTTAGCTCGTTAGCGGCTCACAAGGCAGCGTAATAATAAATTTAGCGCCGCCTTGCTCGCGGTTCTGTGCGCTTAGCGTGCCATTAAGCGCGCTAATAATTTGCTTAGAAATACACAACCCAAGCCCTAGCCCATCAACCGATTTAGTACTGTAAAAAGGCTCAAAAATAGTCTCTATATCGTGCACTTCTATGCCTGGACCGGTATCTTCAATACACAGTTGCACACTATTATTTAGATAATTGGCACTGATACTCAGCTCGCGAGTAATACACCCCTGCATTGCTTGGCTGGCATTCGATATTAAGTTAACTAACACTTCTTCAAGGGCCGCTTTATCTGCTAACACGTTTAATTGGCTGTCAATTTTAGGCGGTAAAACACTTATATTGTCCTGCTTTAGCTGGTTTTTATTAATCTCAAGTGCCTTGGCTATTGATTCACTTAATGGCACTTCGCTAATAATCGTTTTTGCAGAATCAGAAAAATAATTTAGCTGTGCAACTATCTTATGCACTCTTGCTACTAAGGCTTCAACAAACTGTAAATTTTCGTTTAGGGCTTCAAACTTTCCTCTAGCTAGCAAGCGCTTAGCACTGGCTAAGTAAGTATTAATGGTATTAAGCGGGTGATTAATTTCGTGGTTAAAGCCCATGCTAAGCTGGCCAATTGTTGCAAGTTTAGTTGATTGTACAAGGGCATCTTGCTGTGCTTTAAAAGCATTGGTACGTGCACTAATTTCCTGACTGACACTGTGATGGGAATAAACCAGCTTTTTAACGCCAACAAAGCGCCTTAAAACAACATACCCTAGGGCAATAATAAGCGCATAAATTACCACAAAGCCAAATAACGCCGGTAATTGGGCAATATTAGCATTAGATACATTTACTAATACGGTAACCGATGCGTTCAAAAAGCGTAATTTTTGCTCTACCGATAAATAGTTATGCTCATCAATTGTGCTAAACAGTAACCTTTGTGATGTGTAATTTGAATGGGCAATCAGCTTAGGTTGATAATCTAAATACGCACGACGTTGCGCGATGTCTCGACGATGAGTAATATCGAGTGTAGAAAACGTATTCAGGCGCCAATTTTCCATATCTGAAATAGCAATTACGCTATCTTCTAGCTGCACATAAAAGTGGCTACCTTTGGCGGTATTTAAAAGCTCACGGTCACTTTCAAATTTGTTCACATTAACTTTTAAAACAACGACCCCTACCGCTTGATTATTGTTATAAATGGCTTGTGAAAAATAGATGCCTCGCTCTTTTGTACGCATGCCTAGGGCAAAATACGCTACTTTTTCACCTGCAAATGCGCGCTTAAAATACGGTCTAAACGACAGATCGCTGCCTAAAAAGTTATGATCGGCCTGCCAGTTACTGCTTGCAATCACAGCGCCTTGTTCATCAAGAATATAAATATCTGAGGCACCACTGGCTTGTTGTATATCAGCTAAGTAGTTATTAATCTTTTTTTCGTTATTTTGCGCCGCACCTAAAAAATCAATAACCTCATTGTTATAGGTAAGAAGCTGAGGAATTTTTGAAAAACGCGCAAGCTCAGCATCAATATAATGCTTTAACTGAGTTGCTTGCTGGGCTGCTTTTTGCTCGGCCTGATTATAATAATGAGTTCGGCCATAGCAAAACACGACCGACAATAGCACTATCAGTACAACAAAAGATAAAAGAAGTTTTTTAGAAAAGGAGAACATGCCCTAGCTCACAACAAAATAGCTATAAAATTTAAGGGCGCTAGTTTAACGGGTTATGGGCGCTAACAACAGAAACTTTGTGTTAACAAATACAATAAATCTTAATTTATTTATAAACTGCTGCAAGTCTGTACTAACTCGCAACAGTAAACATCATTAGCGGTACTAAAATTACGAGTTAGTGGCTAATTGAGGCTTATTTTTAGCGTACTTGTATAAGCCGATCAGTGAAGCTGCAATCCAGAAAATCTCAATTACAAAGCTTGCAAGGTTAAAGTTGTAACACAAACTGATTAACAGCAAAATTGCCCCTGTTAAATTCATTATGTTGTACAATAACCCCGTTGGGGATGCTTTATTAAGTTGTAATAAAAAGAATGCACCAACAACTAAGAAAGTACCCGCCATACCTACAATATCAAATAACAGTGCTATCACACGTTTATCCTTTGCTTAAAAAACCCAACTAACTGGCCCTATCCTTGGGGAGGGTGTTTTTCAATCATTGAAACAGCAAAACCGGGCGAGTATATCAGGCTTGTTTATTGGTACAAGGTCAATTGTCCGCCTTACTAAGCAGCAAATCTAAGCTTTTGTAGTTATTACATTTTTAAACGTATTGGGTTATTTAAAGGTAACCTTACCGCCAATTATTTTATAAGCTGGTGTACCGCGTATGATTGCTGGGCGCGCAAATGGGCGCTCGCATTGGGGGCAAATACACGGTGTAGTTGTGTAATCTTGGGTTATTCGCTCTATAAAACACTTTACTAAAGCGCCTTTGCCACCTTTTCTATATTTAAACAGCGCCGCTTTGCAAGCAGAGCAAAAAATATCGACTGTTTTAGTCGGCCCTTTTTTATTTGGCTTAGCCATACACTCCTTAACATACCTACGTTGATACAAAGCAGGCATTTTAGCAGTTAATAAATAAAAACGTTACAGAAGCTAGGTAAACTGCCTAATAAGCGGTGGAGAAAACGCAAGGGATTAAATAATAGGTACGATATAAAACGCCATAAAAGCGTTTCGCTAATCTCTAAAAAACAAACGGTTTAATTGCGCTGATAACACATTCATATTAAATGGTTTAATAATAAACCCCGACACTTTTGCTTTAATAACTTGTTTTACTGTATCAGCGTTATCTTCGCACGTGACCATAATAACAGGTAAATCGACTAAGGCTTGGTCGTGGCGTATATTATCAAGCAAGTTTACACCGTCTACTTTAGGCATATGTAGGTCGGTTATTACTAAATCAAACTTTTGCTGACGCAGTATTTTTAACGCCTGTTGGCCGTCAGTCGCCTCTACAACATTTTTGTAATCAAGCTGCCTTAGCATGTTAATTAATACGTGGCGCATAAGTGGCATATCATCAACGACTAATATTTTCATATTTATCTTTATTGTATTTTAGCGCTTAAAGGTGGCGCCTTATTTAGCGTGCTTAGGGCCATACACCTATAATAAAACCCATTAATGTAAATTGTAATGTGTAATACCCAGCATTAATTATAAATAACTTGATTGGCCGCTGCTCATAAATGTAACTGAGCCCCAGCGAGCTACCTACCCAAAACAAACCGATGGCAAAACCTGTAAAGGCGCCCTCTCCCATTCCTGCCTCTTTACCTAAAAATAATGAAAGCACCACCGCCGACAAAAGTGCAAGTACCATACTGCCGCCAAAAATTAACGCCGGTTTTGCTGTTTGTAAATCAAGCTCCGTAAGGCCTGTACACTCTAACCAGGCATTTTTAAAAAAAGCGTTTGAGTACCAAATACCGCCAAGCATAAAAGAGGAAAGCGCCGCCACAAGCACGGCAAAAAAATTAACATCAGTAAAATTCATACATACTGCCATAATGCATAGTGTACAAGGGTATTTTGACTGTAGTTAAAAATACCCTAAGCAGCAAATTATCGCCTTTAAAATATATGGTATAGGGCGCGTTGGTTTTTGTGGAGGTTTTCAAAAATCGTCATAGGTGGCACATGTTTGTGCCTTTAAATCGGTTGGCGATAGCGCTACCTCAAGCCCTCGCTTACCTGCACTTACATACACTGTTTTAAAGGCCATAGCGCTTGAATGAATAAAAGTGGTTAGTCGCTTTTTTTGCCCAAGTGGGCTAACCCCTCCTAAAATGTACCCCGTGGCGGCTTGTACCTTTGGCGCGCTTGCCATTGCGACCTTTTTAGCGTGACTCAGTTTGGCCAATTGCTTTAAATTTACTTGCTGGGATACCGGTGTAACGGCAACAATTAACTGCCCTTCATTGGTTTCAAGCACGAGGGTTTTGAATACCTGCTCACTATTAAGGTTTAACTTTTCAACGGCTTCTTGGCCATAACGTGTTGTATTAGCATCGTGTTGATAACTGAGTACATCGTGAGGCACATTTTGTTTTTTCAGTAATTCTATTGCCGGGGTCATACAATTCAGCCACATTATTTTAAGCGCATTATTAATCTACAATAAGGGTTAATCATTTTGAAGAGTAACTTAATAGCAGATACGTAAAAAGCCTTTTATTGACGAGGGTATAGGTACAAGGGTAAAGCAGTGTGGAGTCAATTGCACAAGGCAACAAAATAGATCAGTGAATTAATCGATTGAGTATACGCACTTTATAATATTGCTAAGTCGTGCCCAGTAATATGGTTAAAAAACATGAATTTGAGCCAAAAAAAACGGTGCATCAAGCACCGTTTTTTTAGTTTTTACGATAACTAATTACTTAGTTAAATCGTCAAAAAACTTTTTAACGCCGTCAAAAAAGCCTTGCTCTTTAGGACGGTTTTTTGAGCTATCTTTGCCCATGCTCTCGTCTAACTCTTTAAGTAACTCGCGTTGACGCTCGTTTAAGTTAACTGGCGTTTCAATCACTACTTTACAAATTAAGTCACCTTGAGCACCACTACGAACCGATTTAACACCTTTACCACGCATACGGAACATTTTGCCCGTTTGTGTTTCAGACGGTATTTTAAGTTTTGCACGGCCATCAAGCGTAGGCACTTCAATTTCGCCACCTAAACCTGCGGTAGTAAAGCTAATTGGCACTTCGCAGTACAAGTTATTCGCATCGCGTACAAAAATTGGGTGTTCGCGTACCGATACTTGCACGTATAAGTCGCCAGCTGGCGCTCCGTGCATACCCGCTTCGCCTTCACCGGTTAAACGAATACGATCGCCTGTATCTACGCCTGCTGGAATTTTAACTGACAACGTTTTCGTTTTCTCAACACGCCCTTGTCCGTGACACTTATCACATGGGTCTGAAATAATCTGACCTTGTCCCTGACACGTAGGACACGTTTGTTGAACAGCAAAAAAGCCTTGGCGCATTTGTACTTGGCCAGCACCATGACACGTAGTACATGTTTTAGGCTTAGAGCCCGCTTTTGCACCACTGCCATCACATGGCTTACAGCTAACCCACGTAGGTACTTTTATTTCTACTTCTTTACCACGAACCGCTTCTTCTAAGCTTAGGTCCATGTTGTAACGTAAATCTGATCCACGTTGTTGACGCGATTGACGACGGCCACCACCGCCACCAAAAATGTCACCGAACACATCACCAAAAATATCACCAAAATCGCCTTGACCACCACCGCCAAAGCCACCGTGACCGCCGCCACCGCCTTGTTCAAAGGCAGCATGGCCGTATTGGTCATACATTTGACGTTTTTGATCGTCGGTTAAAATCTCGTAAGCTTCTTTTACTTCTTTAAATTTAGTTTCGAGATCTTTATCACCGGCGGTACGATCTGGGTGATATTTCATCGCTAAGCGTTTATACGCTTTTTTTATGTCTCTCTCGCTTGCATCTTTGCTTACGCCGAGAACTTCGTAATAATCGCGTTTTGACATATCTATCACACTACTCTTTTCTATTTGCAGCTAGGCTGCGGGATAAACCGATAAATCACATCGATTTATCATGAAAATTTTAAACCTTAAATACATACAAAAGGCGCGACAAGCTGTAGCCTGCGCGCCTCAAAAGTTCATCCTACCCTAAAAACTTGAGCAAATCATGTTGTTTAGGCTAGTTAGAAGCTTAGCTGACAATTACTTGTCGTCTTTTACTTCTTCAAACTCAGCATCAACTACATCGTCGTCTTGCTTAGCAGACTGTTGTGGTTGCTCGCCTGCATCTGCGCCACCTTGTTGCGCTTTAGCTTGAGCGATTTCCATTAGCTTTTGAGACTTTTCAGCAAGTGCTTGCGTTTTAGCTTCAATTTCTGCTTTGTCATCGCTCTTAATAGCTGCTTCAAGGTCAACAACAGCTGCTTCAATTGCATCTTTGTCTTCGCTTGGTAGTGCATCGCCAGCTTCTTCAATTTGCTTGCGAGTACCGTGTACCATTGCATCAGCTTGGTTACGAGTTGCTACTAGCTCTTCAAACTTTTTATCTTCTTCAGCGTTAGCTTCTGCATCACGAACCATTTTTTCTACTTCTTCATCGCTTAAGCCTGAAGACGCTTGAATCGTGATTTTTTGCTCTTTACCTGTATCTTTATCTTTCGCTGATACATGTAAGATACCATCCGCATCTACATCGAAAGTTACTTCGATTTGTGGAGTACCACGTTGTGCTGGACGAATACCTTCTAGGTTAAATTGACCTAGAGATTTGTTGTCGCTAGCACGCTTACGCTCACCTTGTAGTACGTGAATCGTAACGGCAGATTGGTTATCTTCTGCCGTTGAGAACGTTTGCGATTTCTTAGTAGGAATCGTTGTATTTTTCTCAATTAGCGCGGTCATTACTGAGCCCATTGTCTCAATACCTAGCGATAATGGAGACACGTCTAGTAATAGTACGTCTTTAACGTCACCTGCTAATACACCACCTTGAATTGCCGCGCCTACTGCTACAGCTTCATCAGGGTTAACATCTTTACGTGGCTCTTTACCAAAGAACTCAGCAACTGTTTTTTGTACTAGTGGCATACGTGTTTGACCACCTACTAAAATGATATCGTTAATATCATTTACAGATAAATCAGCATCCGCTAGAGCACGTTTAAGTGGCTCAATTGACTTAGTTACTAAGTCTTCAACTAATGACTCAAGTTTAGCACGCGTTAGTTTAACGTTCATGTGCTTAGGACCTGATGCATCGGCAGTCACGTACGGAAGGTTAACTTCTGTAGATTGTGCAGATGATAGTTCGATTTTCGCTTTTTCAGCCGCTTCTTTAACACGTTGCATAGCAAGCGGATCGTTTTGTAAATCGATACCTTGGTCTTTCTTGAACTCAGCTACTAAGTAGTTGATTACGCGGTTATCGAAATCTTCACCACCTAAGTGAGTATCACCGTTTGTAGCAAGTACTTCAAATGTGTGCTCGCCTTCAACTTCATCAATTTCAATGATTGATAAATCGAAAGTACCACCACCTAAGTCGTATACTGCAACAACATTTTCACCTTTGTTTTTGTCCATGCCGTAAGCAAGGGCAGCAGCTGTTGGCTCATTGATGATACGTTTAACTTCAAGACCCGCAATACGACCAGCATCTTTTGTTGCTTGACGTTGTGAATCGTTAAAGTATGCAGGTACTGTGATTACAGCTTCAGTTACTTCTTCACCTAAGAAGTCTTCTGCCGTTTTCTTCATTTTTTTAAGTACTTCTGCAGAAATTTGTGGTGCAGCGCGTTTTTCACCGCCCGCTTCAACCCATGCATCGCCGTTATCAGCTTTGATGATTTTGAACGGCATAATACCGATATCGCGTTGTACTTCTTCGTCTTCAAAACGACGACCAATTAAACGCTTAATTGCAAATAACGTGTTAGTTGGGTTAGTAACCGCTTGACGCTTAGCAGGTTGACCTACTAGAGTCTCACCGTCTTGCGTGTAAGCAATAATAGACGGGGTTGTGCGATCGCCTTCCGCATTTTCAATAACACGTGCTTTATCACCATCAAGTACTGCAACACAAGAGTTTGTAGTACCTAAATCGATTCCAATAATTTTACCCATGAATCTTCTCCAACTTCAAATTCGTTAATACGTTCGATGACTAGTAAATAGGGATGCCACAAAGTTAATTCAACTGTAAAAATGAAAAAAAATTCATTTTTTGTAATTTATTTAACAAAAAACCTTAATAAAAGTAGGGTTTGATGTTTTTTACGCCAAACACACCTATTTAACACAACTAGTCTGACCAGTTGTTATGTGCTATATATGTCTGATAATGATAATTTCAAGGATATTAACGATGCATTTTGGTGACTTATTAAAACAAGCCTCTGCTATTTCAAGCTCTTCTTCGGCTTCGCTTGCCAATAACAGCAATACAATGGAGTTTCCTGCTAATTGGTGCCAAGGTAGAACCGCTTTTGGTGGCCTTTCTGCTGCACTACTTTATCAAGCAATCAGAAAACACATTGACCCAAGTAGACGATTACTGTCTTTAAGCACTAATTTTGTTGGGCCGCTGCTTGCCAACACACCTTTTTCATTGTCAGTTGAAATTTTACGCCAAGGTAAAAGCAGTACTCAGGTATTAGCTAAAGTGATTCAGAGTGAACAAGTGTGCGTTATTGTCCAAGCGTGTTTTGCTATTGATAGGCAATCGGGTGTTAATGTACCGGTTAGTAAAGAAATGGGATTAAAGCCTGTGGATGCACGTCATACATTGCCGTTTATTGAAGGGCAAATGCCTCAGTTTTTCCAACATGTTGATTTATGTCCGCAGCAAGGCGCTATGCCTTTTAGCGCTGCACAGACCTCGCATTTAGGCGGCTGGATGCGCTTTAAACATACCCCAGAGGCAATTACCGAAGCACATATAATAGCCCTTACCGATGCGTGGCCTCCTACATTATTACAAATGTTTAAACAGCCAGCTCCTGCAAGTAGCATGTCGTGGTATTTAGAATTTGTGCAAGAGCCAACGCTTACACCCGGTGAATGGTTAGGCTTTGAAGCAATTACACATCATGCTAAAGGGGGTTATGGCTTAGAAGATGGCTGTATTTGGTCGCAATCGGGGGAGCTAATTGCTTTGACACGTCAAACCGTTGCTTTGTTTGATTAAGTACCGCTTAGCTTACTAATGAGCTTAGTGGTAACCACTCATTATTTGTTGATATTTTCCCTTTGCGTTTATAGTTAGCAAGCCTTTATCAAATGTTTTTTGCAGCACTGCGTTGTTAAAATAAGCAGGGCGTGGGGCTTTTGGAAAAATTGGGTGAATATTAACGGGTAATGAGTGCGTATAGTCATTGTTATAGTAATGAAATATGCGCTCATCGAGGATAATTACATCCACCCAGTCTTTCATTAGCCTATCGACTTGCGCACGCTGATTAACTACTTCTTCATAACTTGCAAACTGAGCAACCCCTTTTGCAAATGGGGGTGGTAAATAAGCTGTTGCATGTTGAAATCCTAATACACTTTTATTGTTTAGCTCTTTTATAGTCTCAATCGTAAAGTTGCGCTTTTTAAGTGATACCGCCACATTTTTGTAACTCAATACTGGCTGACTAGGGTAAATACCTGCGCCGCGCTTTCCTGCGTAATTAAGCAGTATATCCACATTACCGCTATGCAGTTGCTGCTCGGCGCGCTTGTTAGACATGTAAATAACCACAATATTATCTAAGCCTTGCTCAATAAGTGCCGCTTTAATTATATTAAGTTGTATACCCGTATCTGTTTTTTCTATTACATAGGGAGGAATAGTCGCACTGGCAGCAATCACAATTGGCTGTTTTTGCCAAGCGGCAGACACTGGAGGGCTTATAAAAAAACAGCTAATAAAGCAAAGTAATAACAGCCTCACATCTATCCTTAACGTATTGTTATTGCACTTAATGATGAATCGCGTTGTATTAATAACTTAAATATAGCAAAATTGCGTAAACATTCTTCTTTGATGGTTATAACTTGCAAACAATTTGCCCGTGCTGCGACCTAATAATTGATATACCCGCAATAGCCGATAAGCAAATGGCAGTGTGCCCGCATTGTCACCATAAGTTGTGCGAAGGCGATGTAAACAACGACAGTAAAGTGGTTGCGCTAAGTATTGGCTCATTACTAATGCTATTAAGCAGCATGTTTTACCCGTTTATTTCTTTTAGTAGCAGCGGCATAACGCAAACCATCACCCTGCCCGATGCTGCCCGAATTTTATTTAATTACGACAGTGAGTTACTTGGCTTATTTATTGATTTAAGCATTATTGCGCTGCCAATGAGCTTACTAATCATTCTTATTCCTATGCATCTTGGGCTTTTGCAATCCTTGCCTGAGGCCATCGCTAGGCGATTGCTCAAGTTTACCTTGGCCCTTGAGCCGTGGATCATGTCTGAAATATTTTTAATTGGCGTGTTAGTAAGCATGGTTAAAATTATGTCGCTTGCCGACATTAGTTTTGGCACCAGCTTTTGGGCATATATTGGCTTTGTTATTATGTATATTGCGGCGCTTGCCCATTTAAATAAGCCGCGCTTATGGGCACATATTAAACCAGCAACAACACTTGAAGACGCAGCACATGCCAAGCGCGCTATTGATCAAAACATAAAAGCTTGCCACGTATGCCATCAACTGTGTAAAAGTAGTATTTGCCCGCGTTGTCACACTAAAACCCATGTAAGAAACCCCAACAGTGTTCAAAAAGCAACGGCTTGGTTAGTGACCTCTGTGCTGTGTTACATACCTGCAAATCTATTACCAATAATGCATACCACCAGCCTGGGTGATGTGTCACCGTCAACCTTAATTGGCGGCGTACTGACACTTTGGAAAAGTGGCTCCTACCCCATTGCTGCCATTATATTTTTGGCCAGCGTGGTGGTGCCACTGGCCAAAGCCTTTGTGCTTAGTTTTTTATGCATTATGGTGGCAAAACCTGCTAACAAGCACACAAAAGGCTATACTAAAATTTATCAACTTACTGAATTTATTGGCAAATGGTCAATGATCGATGTATTTGTTGTTGCTATACTCGTTGCCTTAGTGCAACTAGGCAACTTAATGTCAATTACCCCAGGGCTAGGCATTGTATTTTTTACTGTTATGGTAATATGCCAAATGATGGCTGCACATGCGTTTGATCCGCGCTTGTTGTGGGATACACCAAAAAACAAACATTCAGAGAATAAAGCATGACCGAAACGGCTAATGTAACAACAAAACCAAAAATTTCTGCTATTTGGATTATTCCACTGATAGCCTTATTAGTTGGTATATGGATGTTGTATCAATACCAAGCAAATGTAGGCCCTACTATTTATATAAAAATGCCCCACGCAGAAGGCATTATTGCAGGTAAAACAGAAATAAAAGTGCGCAGTGTTAAAATTGGTCAAATTGATGCTATACGCCTTTCTGACTCGCAAGATAGCGTTATTGCCCGCGCACAAATAGACAAAAACTATAATGAGCTCCTCACCGACGATGCTAAAATTTGGGTTGTTAAACCCCGTATAGACGAAACGGGCATTAGTGGTATGAGTACGCTTTTGTCGGGTGTTTATTTAGAGTTTTCACCGGGGGAGAGTAAAAAACTAAAAGAGCGTTTTGTATTACAAGACGAGCCAGCCCTTATTGGTAAAGATGTAAAAGGTGGGCGTTTTCAGTTACTCAGCTACAACGCTGAAGTGCTAGAGGTAAGCACTGGGATATTTTTTAAAAACTATAAAATAGGCCAAATAGAAACCGCTACTTTTGACTGGAAAAACCAAGCAATGAAGTACGGTATTTTTATTAACGAACCGTATCAAAACCTCATAACATTAAACTCTATATTTTGGGTTAATGCCGGCATTGAAATAGATTTGTCGGCCGATGGTATTAATATAAGTACCGGCTCATTAAGTAAACTTCTCAAAGGCGGTATTTCGGTTGGCTTGCCAGAGCAACAAGCCCCAGGCGACTTAGCCCAAGACGGCCACAACTTTTCGCTAAGCCAAAGCTACAAAGAAGCACTAGAAGAGCGCTTTTACGACTTTGATTACTACATTATTGATTTTGAACAATCTATACGTGGCCTAAGACCCGGCGCGCCTGTGGAATATCGCGGCACCCGAATTGGTACCGTGGTAGAAGCCCCCGCTAACGTTATTGTTAATGGTAAACCTGCACATTTTAAAAACCATAATACGGCGGTGCCGGTACTGATTAAAATAGAGTATGGTCGTTTATATCACGATAGCGCAGCGGCCAAAGAGTTTTGGCAAAGTAGCCTAACCGGCTGGATAAAAAATGGTATGCGCGCTTCTTTAAAACCTGGCAACCTTTTAACTGGTGCAGTGTATGTAGATTTTGATATATACCCCGACGCCCCAAAAGCGCATTTAGCAAAACTTGCCCAGTATGATGTATTTCCGAGTATTTCTAGCGGCATTACGGTGCTTGCCGATCAGGTCTCGGATGTGCTTAACAAGGTAAACGATTTAAAAATTGAAGACAGCCTAGCGCAAATGCAGGCTACATTTAGCGACTACCAAGCGCTTGCTAATGAAATGCGTGCGTTATTAAGCCAAAAAGATACCCAAAACTTACCCGGCGACTTTAACCGTAACTTTGATAAAATGACCAAAAGTATGGAGCAGTTTGAAGTGACCATGCGTCAATTTGATAAAACCATGGCAAGTTATCAGGCCGGCTCTGAGTTTCATCATCAATTACAGCAAACCTTGCTTGAATTTAAACGCTTAAGTGAAGAAATTCAGCCGCTTACACGGGGTTTAAACGAACAACCTAATATGTTTATTTTTGACAAAGCACTCCCTGCTGATCCACAACCAAGGAAGCAATAATGAAACACTTATTTTTAGCCATAACCGTGTTAATTACCCTTGCAGGGTGCAGTGCGTCAATTCAAACCGCAACGCAGTATTATCAGTTTGAACAACCCATTGCTTCATCATCACGCCATGTAAAAGAAACTGATGCCCAATTAAGAGTGCAAACCGTGGCCCTTAGAGGCGCTTTAAATAATTTGGGCATAGCAATGAAAATTGATAGCAACCAAATTCATGCGGCAAATTACAACCTATGGGGTGAATCGCCCGATGTGATGCTCACCGCTACAGCGCAACAAACCCTTTTTAATGCAATGCCTAATTGGATGGTTATTAAGGGCTTACCGGTAATTACCGAGCTTGATCAGCAAACGTTTTACGAGCTTGAATATGAAGTGCACCACTTTAATGGTGATATGCAAGGCAACGCTGATATTTCTGGCCTGTGGCGCTTATATTACACCCACCCAGAAACCGGCCGCCGCCTAATTAGTGTGCATAATTTTTCGCATGTAGTTCCAATAGAAGATGACGGTTACGATGGCTTAGTGGCTACCCTTGAGCAAACTTGGCAAAACATAAACCTAAGCGTAGCAAAAGCCATAGAGCAAGCGCGCCTTTAATAACCATATATAGTTACGGCGGTTTTATCATTATTAATAACCGCCTTGCCTACCCTATTAAAACCTAACTTTAATAATACACCATGAGATGCGGTATTATTAGCTGCGCAGATAGCACTGACCTGTTTTATCCCAAGTGTGTGCCTTTTTTGTAATAGCGCTTTGGCCGCTTCAAAAATATAACCGTTTTTCTCATAACGGGTTAACAAGGCAAAACCTAAATCTGGCAGTTGCAGTACGTCGCGTTTATAAAAACCCACAACTCCTACTACTTCACCATTGTGTAAAGTAATAATATAAGGGCCAAACCCTTGGTGTTTATGGGCTGCCCTAAACGATTGCTCAATGTAGCGCTTGGCATCGCTGTGCGTATAAATGGCTTTATCGCCAATATATTTTATAAAATTTGGCTGATTCACCAAAGTAAGTAACATGGCTGCATCGTGCTCATTTGCATAGCGCAATAATAAACGTTGGGTTTTAAATACGGCCTCCACGTTATCTCCTATAAAAAGTTATTTTGTACGTAAATTTTTATTGACTGAAATACAAAACCGGATTATTTTTGCGCCGATGTTTTTACAGGCACAACAATAGCGGCATGCTTCTCTTGCACCGTCTGGCGCCAAAGCCAACGCGTTTCCCTTTCGCTATTAATTTAACATAACAGCAAAGCACCCTACGCGGCAAAAGCAGTGACTTGGCACGTAATAACTATTACCTGCTTTGTTTTTGTTAAGCAATTTATTATTTAAATATGCTTTTAATTTTGTGAATCTTTAAATGCTTGAACCTTCTGCATTAAGTTTACTGCCACCAGCGGTGGTTGTGGTATTGGCTGTTGTTTTACGTCGCCCTATTTTATCTTTACTTATTGGCGCTTTAGTTGGCTTAGTAATAGCCGACCCAGCTCAGGTGCTTGCTAACTTTGCCAGCACGTCACTTAAAGTAATGACCGACGAAACCATAGGTTGGTTAATACTCGTGTGCGGAGGCTTCGGCGCTTTAATCGCTTTATTAGTGCGCACTGGCGGTGCATCGGCGTTTGGCAAATTAGCGCTAAAATACACTAAAGGTAAACGCTCTTCTTTGTTTATGACCTTTTGTTTAGGTGTGGTTATTTTTATTGATGACTATTTAAATGCGCTTACCGTTGGTGAAACGATGAAACGCATTACCGATAAATTTAAAGTTAGCCGAGAAATGCTTGCCTACGTTGTAGATTCAACAGCGGCACCTATTTGCGTACTTGTCCCTTTATCGACTTGGGCGGTATTTTTTGGCGGCTTGTTAGTCGATAACGGCATTGCCGAGGAAGGCAAAGGCATTGCGGTTTATATTCAAGCCATTCCTTATATGTTTTACGCCTGGTTTGCAGTATTGGTGGTTTTGTTAGTGGTACTGGGTGTTATACCTGCTATTGGGCCTATGAAAAAAGCCGAAAGGTTAGCGCAAGTTGAGCAAGCCACTGTAGACCCTGCGCAATTTAGTGATATTCAAACAGCAGACGAATACGCTGTAAAAGCAGTAGAAGAAAGCTTTGAAGATGCCGACCCTAAAGGAAAATTACACAACTTTTTACTGCCTATAATTTTACTAGTAGCCTTTACAGTTTACTTTGAAATAGATGTATATAAAGGCTTATTGGCAACTATGGCGGTAACGCTTCCTTTTTATGCACTACAAAAATTAATGAGCTTTAGCGAAATGATAGAGCGCATGCTTGATGGCTTTAAAAGCATGATACCGGCTATTGGCACTGTAATAGCGGCATTTATATTTAAAGATGTGTGCGACTTAATTGGCTTAGCGCAGTTTGTGATCGGTAGTTTGAGCCCGTACATGACTGCCCAATACTTACCGGCGGTGGTATTTATTGCTATGGCAGTGTTAGCGTTTGCTACAGGCTCTAGTTGGGGTATTTTTGCTGTGTCGATCCCAATAGTTATGCCACTGGCAACTGCCGTTGATGCTAATATTCCGATGGTTATTGGCGCGTTGTTATCGGCCTCATCATTTGGTAGCCAAGCCTGTTTTTACTCAGACTCTACCGTACTTGCAGCACAAGGCTCTGGCTGTAATTTAATTAGCCATGCAGTAACACAACTGCCTTATACATTAATTGCCGCGGCACTTGCCGTTGTCGGCTTTATTGTTATGGCATAAATTAAGTTAATACAAATAAAACACCCCAATGTAGTACTACACTGGGGTGTTTTACCAATCCACAATAATACTTAATTAAGCGGATTGGTATTATTTAGCCGTATAAATATAGCTTATTTTTGTAGTTTAATACCATTGTAATAGGTTTCAAGCGATTGAATTTTGGTTTGATTTGGTAAATCAGCAAAGTCGCTTTCTACAAACTTAGTACCACGTAACTGCACATTTAAACGTGCGGCTTGTGGGTTTAACATAGTTTGTTTGTAGTACTGCTTAATATCTTCAAGCGTTACTTTTTCAACTTCATCAATTAGCTTTTGCTTAGAGTCAAAGTTAAAGTTTTCACGATACCAATCGGTAATAAGTGGCCCCATTTCATCGCTTAGGTTTTTAGGCTGCTCTTTTAGTGATACAAGCGTGGCATTTTTAAGTTGAGCAAAAGTATCTAAGCTCATATTATCAAGCTCTACCGCGTACTCTTTTTTGAATTGATCAAAACGTGCCTGTATTTCTTTTGGTCCTTTAACAGGTGTTTGAATAAACAAGCCAATTGCCGAGTAATCCTCTATTGGGCGAGCCAGCGCGCCTACGGCGTATGCAAGTTGCTCTTCGGTACGCATTTTATCAAATGCAATGGTTCTAAAGTGGCTTTGTAACACCGCAGCTTGCGCTTTTTGTTTATACCCTGGCACTGGGTGAACGGTCATATCAACTACTGCCACATCGGCCACATCAATATCTTTTTGCAATACTCGCGTTTCGCCTGGCTGTGGTAACCATGCTTTACTACGCGCAAACTCACTCGATGTATGATTGCTTGGTAAAGTGGCACTTAACTCAGTGGCTATCGATTCTATATCTTGTTGGTTGTAATTACCGTAGCTAAATACACGTAAATCGTTGGTGGCAAATGTGGCTGTTTTTAGCTTGTTTAAATCGGCAACGCTTAACGATTCTGCCGCTTTTATCAGTGCCTCTGTATCAAAGCTGCCTGTGCGGATAAGTTTTGAGTAGGCGCCAAATGCTTGTGCATACGGAAATTGCTTTTGCTGATTTAACAAGCCACGTTTGTAGCGATCAATGGCTTGGGTAAATGCTTGTGCCGTTACGTCGGCTTTTAACCCGCTTAGCGCTTGTTTTAAAAGTACATCTTGCTTATCGGTAAAGCCACTCATTGATAAAACTAAACCATTACTTGGCGCAAGGTTTACACTCATGCCGGCAATGGCGGCTTCGGTGCTTAGTTGGCTTTGTTGAATGTTATATAAGTCGGCCCATACTGAGTAAAGTACTTCAGCATTAATATCATTTAAGCCTGGTTGGGTATTAATATATACCTCAACCAACCCCTTTGGCTGGGCAGCAAATTTTTGGCTTGCTTGGCGCCATACTTTTACGCCGTTTTTATCGTAAGCCAGTTCAGGGTGTTTTTGCTCTTTAAACTCAGCTGTTTTAATCGCGAAGCTTTCAGGTAGTAAGTTATTTACACTTGGTAAAGCAAGCTTAAACTCGCTTGATGTTTTCCAACTGGCAATTTCGGCATCGCTAATATCTTCTATGCGGTATTTACCATCATAAAAATGCAGTTGCGAGTCGGTTTCTTCTTGTTGCGAAATATACCAAACGCGCAACGTATCGGCATTTAACTGCTTAAGTACCTCGTTTATCGCCTCTGCGTCAAATTTGGCATAATAGTAAGGCGCATCAATGGCATGATTTAATGGGTAATCTTGCATGCTGCCAGTAAGCGCACTGACATAGCTAAACTCATCGCCTTTTTCTAAAAACTTAAATTGATTGCTAAGTGATGTACGAATTTCATTAAAGTACTTAGCATCTACACCTTCTTTTTTAATCAGTTCAATGTATTGCATAATAGTTGCGACAATTGTTTCGCGGTTTTTCATGCCTTCATCGGTTAATTCTAGCGAAATAGTAAGCGCGCCGTAATTGCCGTACTGACTAGGAGAAGGAGACGCTGTTAATTGCGATACCCAGCCTTTGTCGCGTAGTAATTGTGCCGGGCTACCTGGCATTTCATTACTTAATAAATAACTGACATAACGGTTAGGTTTAACCGCAAAGTCGCGGCTGTTGTTATTAATAGTAAACTCAAGTTGCAGCTGTTTTACGTCTTCATTAGGTGAGTAATATACTTTTTTGCCACCGGCTTTATCAAAATCAAGCTCTGCGGTAACGGTTGGCTTTTCAATGTGTTTATTTTTGATATCGGCAAAATAAGTTTTTGCTTTTTGCTCCATTTGCTCAATTGGCAAGTTTGAAATAAGCGCTACTTTCATAATGTTAGATGAATAGTATTTATTGTAAAAGTCGACCGTTTCTTTGTGTAATTGGCTGCCTTCTTTGTCTCCTAGCGTTTCTAGGTTACCAATTAAAAAGCGATTTGCCGGGTGATCGCCCATCATTTTACGGGCAAGTTTAAACTGGCCAAAAAAGTCCATTTCGCGGCGCATTGACCACTCGGCATTTACAGCGTTTTTTTCTTTATCTGTATATTCAGGGTACAGCTTAGGGGCTTTAAAAAAATCAGCAAAACGGTCTAGCGCTTCATCAAAGGCATCGTTATTAATTTTAAACATGTAGTTTGTAATATCGAGCCAGGTATACGCATTATTTACCCCGCCATTTTTGGTCATAAAGTCAGAGTAGCCTTTTGTATCGGGGTAGCGCTCTGTGCCTAAAAAAAGCATATGCTCTAAGTAATGTGCCATACCCTGCTGCATCATAGGGTCGTGTAGTAAGCCTACGCCTACACTTAGCGATGCTGCTGATTTTTCAGCGCTTGGATCAGAGACTAAAATGACTTCTATTTCGTTTTCGAGGGTAAGGGTTTTATATTCGCGCGTATCATTTGGGCTTACAACTAATGTGTCTGAGAGTAAGGAGCTTTGCGAAGAACTAGCAACCGATGAGGTAGATGATGTATTAGTACAGCCACTTAAAACTGCTAAAGCGATGACGCTAAAACCAAGAATTTTTTTCATTTTGTTTTTCCATTAAAATTGCGCTTAGGATGCGGTCAAAACAACGTAATAGAGCTAAATTAACACTAACAATTAAGGGTTTACCACAAAATAATACTAATTTATGTAACACATTGTGAAAAACACCTGCATACTTAAAGTCAGTAAAATAATAACGAAGGAAATAGGATGGAAAAAATAATAATACTCGCCATGTTTGCACAAGTAACGTTATCGCTCGTTGTAATGCTAATTATGGGCAAGCGACGCTTTGCTGCTGCAAAAAACAAACAATTACAGTTGAGCGATTTTAAAACCATGCGCCTTGATAACGCAGGCGATACCGTACGCGTAGCAGATAGAAACTTTACCAATCAGTTTGAAATACCAGTGCTTTTTTATATCGGTTGTATTGTTGCATTGCAACTTAACAGCGCTAGCTACTTAATTACTGCGCTTGCGTGCTTATTTGTTATTTCGCGTATTGTGCATACGGTTATTCATATTGGCAGTAATAATGTAAGACTGCGATTTAATGTTTTTTTACTAGGCTGCGCCAGTGTGTTTGCTTTATGGCTCGCGATTGTTTGGCGAATTTTAGCATTTTAGTAAAAGCGGCTTAATTAGCCGCTTTTTTATTTACTGTTTAACACATAATTAGTATTTAGCGCGTTTTAAGCATTTACCCACACCAAGCAGTGCAATTAAGCAAAAACCAACACCCATACTCCCACCCGAACTGCTTGATGAGCCAGCCTCTGCTGATGAATCGTCTTGGCTTATTAATGTATTGGCTGCTGGGTTTAAGTTGGCAGATGAAAGCGGGTCGTCATCTAATACCACCACACTATTAATAGTTACAAAGTTAGCGCTGCTCAGAGCGACATCGCTACTTGAACATTGTTCACTGGTTATATCAACCAATGGGATATCGCCGCAGTGTACCAATCCAGCAATATTATCGAGCGTAGCTTGGCTTTGCGCTGTAATTTGCCCAAATACTGTAAAACCGCCATTTTGGGTATCAAGCGCTTCGCTATTATCAACCATATTAAAAAACCACTGGCTCGTTGCGCTGTTTTCATCGTTGGCTAATTTAGCCATCGCGATTGTGCCCTTCACATTAGATAAAACAGGCTCATTAACAACAGCAGGCTTGGTAGTTATTGGCACTAATTCGTCGGTAAATGTAAAGCCACCGCCTTGTATTACAAAGTCGCTGACTGAGCGGTGTATTACGGTTTGGTTATACGCGTCATCTTCAATATAACTTAAAAAGTTAGCAACCGTATTGGGGACTTGTTGATCAAACAAGTTAAGCTCTATCACCCCGTGCGAAGTTTGCATTTCAACAATAGTGGCTTGGCTAGTAAAGCACGAAAACGCAAGTAGTGAGCCAATCAGGCACTTTTTCATTATGAGTCCTTTTTGTTATTGTTATTTAAATTAAGTGTTAATACCAATCCACACTATACGCCAAGGAAAAGCATTTAGAAGGCACAACTACAATTAACACCCTTTTAGTTACACTTCATTACATATTCTTTTAAATAACACTCGCTGTATTCGCTTTGTGTAAAAGCATTTAATAATTTAATATTACTTTTAAAAATCGAATATAAAAAAGTATAAAATAAGTACGTTATTTATCGCTAAATTAGTTTAAACTAACCGCCTAATAAATTAAGCACACCATAATAAATGGGTATTTCATGCGTATAATTATTTTATTTTCAGTTATTTTATCTGTTATAGGTTGTACAAACTCACCTTTAAACACCTCCACTGCCCCACAGTATATTACTGTATTACATACTAACGATAATCACGGGCGCTTTTGGCATAACGAAAAAGGTGAATATGGTATGGCAGCGCGTAAAACGTTAATTGACGCTTTACGTAACAAAGCTCAACAGCAAGGCCATGCAGTATTACTGCTTTCTGGCGGTGATATTAACACCGGTATACCTGAGTCAGACTTACAACACGCAGAGCCTGATTTTAAGGGAATGTCGTTACTCGGTTACGACGCCATGGCAATTGGTAACCATGAATTTGATAACCCACTGAGCGTTTTAGCTAAGCAGCAGCAATGGGCTAGTTTTCCCTTACTGTCTGCAAATATTTTTGACAAAGCAACTGGGGAAAGCGCATTTCAAGGCTATAAAATTTTTGAAAAGGGGGGCTTAAAAATTGCGGTTATAGGGCTTACCACTACAGACACCGCTAAAATAGCTAACCCACAATATATTGGCCATTTAGAATTTAAAGACCCTGTTGATGTGACGGCAGCTCTCGCTAAAAAAATTAATGAGCAATACAACCCCGATATCACTATTGCACTTACTCACATGGGCCATTATGTAGATGCAAACTTTGGGATTAATGCCCCGGGCGATGTCACACTTGCCCGCTCTTTACCCGCTAATACCTTAGATATGATTATTGGTGGTCACTCGCAAGAGCCGGTTTGTATGGCAGCTAAAAATAAAAATGACGATAACTTTAAACCCGGTCTTGCGTGTAAGCCCGATCAGCAAAACGGCACATGGATTATGCAAGCACATGAGTGGGGCAAGTATGTGGGTAAGGCAGAGCTTAAGTTAGAAAACGAAAAGCTCACCCTACTCGATTATAAATTGCTGCCAGTTAATTTATATGTTGATGAAATTCAAGCCGATGGGTCTAGTAAACAAGTATTAGCCAACGAATACATTAAACCCGATCCGACCCTAGAAGCTTTTTTAGCAAGTTACCAAGCAAAAGGCGCAAAACAAATTGCAGGTAAAATTGGCAGTGTTGATGCGCGTTTAGAGGGCGATAGAAACAAGGTACGTTACCAACAAACTAATTTAGCGCGTGTGATTATACAGGCACAAATGAATGTGGTTGGCGCCGACTTTGGCCTTATTAGTGGTGGCGGAATAAGAAGCTCTATTGAAGCTGGCGATATTAGCTATAAAGATATTTTAAAAGTACACCCGTTTAAAAATCGCATTACTTACATGGACTGGCAAGGGCGTGATTTATGGAACTACTTAGAAACAGTGACCAGCTTCCCTGTTGATGCAGGTGCCTATTTGCAATATCACAAATTAGCGTTTACCCGTGAAAATGGCAAATTAGTCAGTGTACTCATTGATGGTAAGCCACTTGATGAAAATAAAACTTACCGTATGAGTTTAAATAGCTATAACGCATCAGGTGGTGACGGTTACCCTGCTATTAATAAACTCAAAGGGTTTGTTAGCACAGATGAAACCGATGCTCAGGCACTTAAAACCTTTGTCTCGCAAAATAGTCCACTTAAAGCTGCGCAGTTTGCACCTAAATAACAAACGTTATTAAAAGATAAGTTTAAGGAAAGTAGCTGACTACTTTCCTTTTATTTCTATGTTTCCCTTTGCAATATTTATTAAACCGTAACTGTGTAAACGTGAGCGAGAGCCCTCGCCATATGCTTTAGGCGGATAATAAATGTCTTTCATATCAGGGTGTTCGTTTAAGACTTCGTCTAGGGCTGCACGAATCTCACTGAGTGTTTTTTCTAAGCTGCTATTAAAATTTGGCCGCTTGCGTATAGTATGCCCAAGCTCAATCAACCTATAAAAGTACTTGTTAGCAAGCTCTATAAGCTCATCCGGCACGTATTTATTTTGATTTAGCACAACATCTTTATTATCACGACAAAACTCTATTAATGCTAAATAAAAGCATAGCGGTTTGTTAGCTAAACACACTGTAGCCTCAGGCATATAACTATTACTGAGTGTTTTAGTGTTTAAATCAATGATCAATGCCAGCTCTTTTGGTTTTCCTAAGTCAGTATCAGCGTTTAGTGTTGGGCCTTTAGCATTTTCAGGCATACCAATAATAGACTTCAGCCATTTGCTAAATAAAATACTCAAAACTAAAAATAACAAGCAAATCAAAAACCTGTTTTCTGACCAAAAATGTGCGTTTTTCTCAAACACTAAAGAGACATGGGTAGTGCTCGACTTGAGTGTTCTTATAAACTGGTTTGGCTTTAAAGTTAAAGGTTTAGCAGATTTTGGCACAATTTTAACTAAGCGAAGGTTATTGTCTAAATAGCCGTTGAGCTTTAATAAGTAGTCTTGCACTGCATGTTGGTTACCCGAGTGCTTTAAAAGCTCATTAGAGAGCGCAATTAACGGTAAATCGAGTGCAACTTGTTTTTCGGTTTCAATAACCTGGCGTTTAATAGCGTCACTCTGCTCATTAATTACAGACACATAAAACACTAAACAGTTAATAATAAAAACAGCGCAGCCAAAAAAAACATATTTATACTTATCCATTTTTAACGCTCTCATCTTTAGCTGTTACCTGCTCTGAACTGCAATCCCAGTACGATTGCGCCTCTTTGTAATAACTCAGTGTTTGCTCCTTTGACATATCAAGAATATGACGCTGTACAGCACATAAAAGGTCTGTATTGTTTTGCTGCATTTTTAGATACCAGCGCGAACCTGAAATTTTATTACTTAAAGGGGTTATATAATTTTTTGAAAAACGAGCAGCATCACTTTCTTTCCAAAAAGACGCAATAATATCGACCTGCCCATTAGCTAATAAGTCACGAAGCTCGCTGTGCGAACTGGCGTAAGTAATATCTAGATTGGCTAAGTTGATATTTAAATCTTTAAACATTTTCTTTGGAAGTATATGGCCAGAGCGGCTTGTAGGGTAATCTAATAAGCCTATACGCTTATCTAAAAAGTATTGTTTTGTTAAGCGTGGTTTTTCTTTTGAGGAGATAAAAAATGCGGTGTAATCAGAAAAGCCCACCACAGATTGATAGTTATAAGTTAGCTCTGCATTAAAGGCATCCATTATATTATTTTTTGCAAGTACGAGGTCTGCAATCCCTTTGCCGACAAAATCGAAGCTTTCCGTTGTACTGTCACCCCAGTAACCTTTAACTGAACCGTATTGTTTCGTTACCACGGTATCAAGGCATAGAGACTCTGTAAGCTTCTCTGCCACGCTTTGCGATGGCGTAAATACAATAAGCTGATTTTTGTTTTCACTGGCTGTTGTATAACATTGTGTTGACGTTTTTATTAGTTCTGGGAAATTTATTTCATCACTTTTAACGCTCACCTTTCCAACAGACCATGCAGCAACCATAACCAGAAACAAAAGTGTAACAAACGACAGTTTATGTAACATGACCTTTCCAAACCCCATCAATAAGATGTACCTAACAACCCTAAGGCTTTATTTGAACAATATTATTTACTTATTACAACAGGTAATTTTACCCATCAAAGGTAAGTTATTGATTTAATGCAATTATGAATAAGAAATAATGAATACTCTTGACTCCTTTCTATATTTAGCAAAAACAATCACAATGTTTACACCAGCTAATAGGTGAATAAAAATAAATGCAGGAAACATTGATGCGCATTAAAATTGCTACTCTCGTAGCAACAACGTTAATAATTGGTGCTGTTTTTACAACTTCTAAAGCGTATGCGTGGGGTCAAAATGGTCATCGAATTGTTGGGCATATTGCAGAGCAACATTTGAGTGACGAAACAGTGCATAACTTGTTGCCACTATTAGAAGGACAATCCCTAGCTCAAATTTCTACTTGGGCAGATGAAATGCGATCTAGTCCTGAACTATTTTGGCGTAAAAAATCTTCGCGCTGGCACTACATAAACCTTCCTAAAAATAAAACACTTTCTCTAAATCACGCACATACACACAGCAAAGACGATGTAACAAATATTCTAGAAGGTATTTACTTCTCTATTAATACACTTCAGTCATCTACCTCTTCCCTTAATGAAAAACAGTTTGCTTTAAAGTTTTTAGTTCACTTGGTTGGCGACAGCCATCAACCATTTCATGCTGGGCGAAGTGAAGATAGAGGCGGTAATTTAATTAAAGTTGATTTTTTTGACAACGAAACCAATTTGCATAGCCTTTGGGACACTGGATTAATAGAAAATGAAAACTTAGCTTACACTGAATACGCTAAGTTTATAGATACCGACGATGCAGCATTAATTAAAACATACTTAAAAAGCAGCCCTACTACTTGGCTGATGGAATCTCACAAACTGGCCGAAGATATTTATACCTCAACCAGTGATGAAGTGAGCTATAGTTATGTTTTCAAATACAATCCGCTTGTTAAGCAGCGTTTGCAAAAAGCAGGCGTTAGGCTTGCGGGTGTATTGAACTATTTATTTGATTCGTCAGATGACAATAAAAAATTAAAAATAACGATAAAATAACAATCAACCTATAAATAAAAAGCCTACACACGGGAATTAATTTATGTTTATACACGGTCTGGAGTATAGCTAAAATAATACAGCTAAAAATGTATTAATTACAAAATGTAAATAATTAATTGTAAAAGGAATTATAAAGCTTGCATTTCATAATACTGTCACATAACGGCGGTAACATAACAATAAGTAATTAATCCAAATTTAGTTAAGTATACAAGTATAAATTGTGCAAATTAATTTTGCATATTACAAGAGTATAAATTCAACAACACTGCTGACTTTATACTACTTAAAATAACAATTTAATTATAACTTTCACGGGAAATGAAAATGAAGACTAAACTTCAAAAAACAGCACTCTCACTTGCTATCGCTGCGTGTGTAAGTGTAAGTGGCGCTGCATTCGCCAACGAAACAACCTCTGCGATTAAGGGTCAAATTACCGGTCCAAACGGTAACCCAGCTCCAGGTACCAAAATAACAATTTTACACGTACCGTCTGGCTCAGTTAAAACAACAGAAGCAAACGATGCAGGTTACTTTACTGCTAAAGGCCTTCGTGTTGGTGGTCCTTACAAGGTAATCGTTGATTCTGATGTTTATGCTGATCAAGAATTTAATAATATTATCCTAAACATTGGTAACGATTACCCAGTAAATGCTGCACTTGAGCCACAATCAAGCATGGAGCAAATTGTAGTAACGGGTGCACCTATCAGCTCTATGTCTGGTGGTACTGGCCCAGCGTCTACATTTACTTTAACTGATCTTGAAAACACGCCTGCTATTAACCGTGATTTAAAAGATATCATTCGTATTGACCCGCGTATCACAATTGATGATAGTCGTGGTTCAATCAACTGTGGTGGTGGTAACCCTCGTTACAACAGCTTAACGCTAGATGGCGTTCGTATGAACGATAACTTTGGTTTAAGCTCTAACGGTTACCCAACTATTCGTGCACCTTTCTCTTTTGATTCAATTGAACAGGTTTCAGCTGAGCTAGCACCATTTGACGTACAGTACGGTGGCTTTACCTCATGTAACATTAATGCAGTAACAAAATCTGGTGGAAATGAAGTTCACGGTGGCATCTTCTATGATTACACAAGCGATTCATTAAAAGGCGATAAAATCGAAGGCGAAGACGTTGATAACGGTAACTACACCGAAAAACGTTACGGCTTTAACGTTGGCTTACCGTTAATCGAAGATAAACTGTTTTTATTCACTTCATACGAAAAGCTTGAAGGTGTGCAACAGTTTAACTACGACGGTTTAAGCAGCGGCAGTGTAACTGCAGATGATATTGCTCGTATTACAAACATTGCTCAAACTGTATATGGCTATGACGTAGGCGGTACTCCTTCAAGTATGCCGGTTGAAGATGAAAAAATCTTAGTTAAATTAGATTGGAACATCAACGAAGATCACCGTGCAAACTTAATCTACAACTACAACGACGGTAATACAGTTTCACAGTCAGACACTGGTTCTAGCCGTGTTTCACTATCAAACCACTTTTACGACCAAAGTGCAGAATTTACTTCAATTATCGCGTCTGTGTATTCAGATTGGTCAGATGATTTTTCAACTGAAGTTCGTATTGGCAAATCAGAATTAGACGCAACGGTACAATCGCTTGATGCTGCAAGCAGCTTTGGTGAAATGCAAATAAGCACAGGTAACGGTGGTACAGTTTACATTGGTCCAGATGATTCTCGTCAATCAAATGATTTAGATTACGATACCACTACATTTAAAGTAGCGGGTACTTACTACCTTGACCAACATACCATTACAGCTGGCTATGAGTTTGAAGAGTTAGACGTATTTAACTTATTCGTACAACATACTGAAGGCGAGTACCGTTTTTATAACGAAAGAGATTCAGACGTAACGGGTATTGATTTATTTGAGCAAGGTATCGCAAACGCTGTTTACTACAACAATGCTGCCGGTACTAATGATCCTAACGATGCGGCTGCAAGTTTCTCATACGCTCAGCATACGTTTTATGTTCAAGACGAATATGCATTTACAGACTTAGATGCAAACATCACATTTGGTTTACGCTACGATAAATACACAAGTGATGACGTACCAAACTTTAACCAAAACTATACTGACCGCTATGGATTTAGTAACCAAAGCACGTTTGATGGTATTGATTTACTTCAACCACGTGTTGGCTTCCAGTGGTATGCAACAGACGAATTAGAAGTTCGTGCTGGTGTTGGCTTATTCTCTGGTGGTAACCCAAATGTTTGGTTATCTAACTCTTACTCTAACGATGGTATTACAAACATCGGTACATTCCGCAGCTCGGTTGATTTATTCAACACGCCAAACGTAAATGGCGGCGCGCCTGGTTTTGAAGTACCGCAAGAGATGTTTGATGAAGTTGCTAACACTGTAATTGGCTCAGGTGATGCTACAGTAAATGCAGTTGACCCAGACTTTGAAATTCCTTCAGAGTGGAAATACTCAATCGGTGCAACATACACAACTGAAAACGAGTATGTTATTTCACTTGATTACTTATACTCTAAGAAGAAAGATGCTGCCTTAATGCGCGACATCGCACTTCAGGATTCGGGCGAAACTACATTTGATGGTCGTCCTATTTACGAGTCAATCGAAGGCCGTGATGGTGAATACCTTCTTACAAATGTAAGTGGTGATAGCGGTGATTCATCGGTTATTTCATTAGCTGTAAGCAAAATGTTTGACAATGGCGTAAGCGTTAACTTTGGTTACGCATACACAGATTCAGACGATGTTAACCCAATGACAAGCTCTGTTGCGGGCTCAAACTACGGTAATATTGCGCTAACGGATCCTGGTAACCCTGGTGTTGCATCATCAGATTACGAAATCCCACATCGTTTTACTATGACGCTTGGCTACACGCATGAGTTTGTTGATGGTTTTGCTACTCGCTTTAACCTATACGGTGAAGCATACAAAGGCTTACCATACAGCTACACATTTGATGGTAGCGACGAAAATGTATGGGGCGATGCTAACTGGAATGGTGACCGTCAGTTACTTTACGTACCACTTGAAAACGATCCTAACGTTGTTTACGACATGAGCGCTGATGAAATTAACGCGTTTAACGACTTTATCGCGTCTAACGGTTTAGAGCGTGGTGAAATCACTGGCCGTAATGCTGAAAACTCAGATTGGTTTGTTAAATTTAACTTTAAAGTTACTCAAGAATTACCAGGCTTTATGGATGGCCATAAAGGTGAAGCGTTCTTCGTAATTGATAACTTAACTAACCTATTAAACGATGATTGGGGCGTACTTAAAAAAGGTCCTTTCGTTGGCGCTAGCATGATTTCTACAACGATTGATGAGCAAGGCCGTTACGTTTACTCAGGCTTTAATGAAAACAACGCAAATACATCAGTACAATCTGATGCGTCATTATGGCAAATGCGTGTAGGTGTTCGTTACACTTTCTAATCGCATTAGTGTAAAAAACGACTAATTAAAGCCCATCTTTTGATGGGCTTTTTTTACCAACCAGCTTAATTAAATGATCTATTTATCCCCTCAAAATGATTAAGTATTATTGCGGATTGATTTTATAAGGCACCTTTAAGCTCTTTTAGTAAATTTAGCAATTGGACTTGTTGCTGCTTACTAAATTTTTCAGCTAATTGCCCTTCCCAATTTTGTGCATCACGTGCTATGAGCTTGTAAATTGCATTGCCCTGCTCATTTAACATAACCTGCGTTACTCGCTTATCTTGCTGATTTAGTTGTGCTTCTACATACCCTCTTTGCAGCAATGATTTTATAACTCGCGAAACCGTTGACTTATCCATATTGGCCTGTGTACATAAATCTTTTGCATTGCTTTTGCCATATTGTGCTAAGTTTGCCAACACCCGCCATTGAGGGATGGTTAAGTTGTATTTTTGCTGATAAACACGCGCAAAATCATCGCTTATAAGATTTGCCATTTGGTTTAACTGATAGGGCAAAAACTGCTCTAGATCTATTTCCATTATTACTTTCTCATCGCATTTACACACTGTGAAAACTGTGCATTTTTATTTACAGGCTAAAACATGCGCCCATTTGAAATTACTCTCACTTGAGAGTACTTTAAACTAATTAGGGCCTGTTGACCTTTCAGGATTGAAATTTGTTCAATCTAGGGGCCATTTAATCGCGGCGCGAGGTTTGTAACCTAGTGGGCTAAGTAAAAACCGAGCAACAAAGAGTAAATGGCCCCTAGGCAGAACCCTTCGGGCAGCGCCTGTTTGGCATTTATGCTACGTTATCGCCTATTTATGGGGAACAACCACACTGCATAAGCTCTGCCTTGCCTAATTCCCAAACAGACTGCTGCAAATTCAACTTCGAAAGATAAACAGGCCCTAGAAAGATAAAACAATGTCACTCTCACAGGATCTAAATATGGCCAGCGAAATAAACTACATGAGCGGTTTTGGCAATGAGTTTGAAACCGAAGCGCTACCCGGCGCACTGCCTGTTGGGCAATTTACCCCACAAAAGGTGAAGTACAATTTATACACCGAGCAATTTAGCAGCACGGCCTTTACCGCCCCGCGAGCCGCTAATCGTCGCACGTGGCTGTACCGCCTTCGCCCATCGGTGGTACAAGGTGAATACACCGCTATAGATAACGCACTAATAAGAACAGCGCCTATAACTGAAGCAATTACGCCCCCTACAATGATGCGCTGGAGCCCTATTGATATTCCCACACAGCCCACTGATTTTATTGATGGCTTAATTACCATGGCTGCAAATGGCAGTGCCAATGGGCAAACCGGTATGGGTATTCATGTTTATGTTGCTAACAGTTCTATGCAAGGGCGTTATTTTTGTAATGCCGATGGTGAGCTGTTGTTTGTGCCTCAGCATGGCGAACTGTTATTACACACCGAATGTGGAAAGCTCACAGTAAAGCCGGGGGAAATTGCCGTCATTCCTCGCGGGATTAAATTCTCGGTTGATTTAATTGATGAAACCGCACGTGGCTACATTTGTGAAAACTATGGTCATGCATTTGAACTTGCCGAGCGCGGCCCCGTCGGTGCAAATGGCTACGCTAACGACAGAGACTTTAAATACCCTGTTGCTGCATTTGAAGATAAAGAAGGTAGCTTTGAATTAGTCACTAAATTTAACGGTCATTTATTTAGTTGCCCTATCACACACTCGCCTTTAGATGTAGTTGCTTGGACCGGTAACAGCGCACCGTACAAATACGACTTAGCACGTTTTAATGTTATTAATACCGTGAGTTTTGACCACCCAGATCCTTCTATATTTACTGTTCTTACCTCCCCTTCAGCCACTGAAGGCATGGCAAATGTAGATTTTGTAATTTTTCCACCGCGTTGGATGGTGGCAGAGAATACATTTAGACCTCCTTACTATCATCGCAATATTATGAGTGAGTTTATGGGCTTAATAGAAGGGGTTTACGATGCAAAAGAGCACGGGTTTGTACCAGGAGGCGCTAGTTTGCACAATTGTATGTCGCCACATGGGCCTGAAGCCGAGGTATTCGAAAAAGCATCTAACGCTGAGCTTGCACCGCAAAAATATGAGAACACGTTGGCCTTTATGTTCGAGTCTCGTTACATAATATCGCCCACTAAATATGCCCTTGAAGGAAAAGAGCGCCAAACTAATTACACTCAGTGCTGGCGTAGTATCACAAAACATTTTACAGGCGAGGAATAATAACAATGAAACTATACAGCTACTTTCGCTCATCTGCCGCATACCGTGTACGCATAGCACTTAATTTAAAAGGCATTGAGCATGATATGCAATTCGTTAATTTACTTAAATCGGAACAGCTAGCGCAGCCTTACTTAGATAAAAATGTGCAAGGTTTACTTCCTGCTCTTGAAACGGACGAAGGCGTATTAGCTCAATCACTGGCTATTTTAGAGTGGTTAGATGAAAGCTATCCGCAAACGCCGTTAATTTATGGCACTGCATGGCAAAAAGCGCAAATTCGTAATATAAGCTATGCAGTGGCATGTGATATTCACCCAGTAAATAATTTACGAGTGCTGAAGTATTTAAGCAACGAATTGGGTGTAGACGAGCAAGCTAAAGCCGCCTGGTATAGGCATTGGGTAGAGCTTGGATTTGAAAAAATTGAAATGATGCTAAGTGAAAACAATGAGTTTTGCGTAGGCAATACACCCACTCTCGCTGATATATGCTTAGTGCCACAGGTATTTAATGCATTGCGTTTTAATGTAGATATGGCTGCGTATCCAAAAATTGCAGCCATTTATGCACGTTGTAATGCATTACCCGCTTTTAGTGACGCCGCGCCGCAAAATCAGCGCGATGCAGTTTAACTTTTTAATGCGCAGTGAATAACACTCACGTGCTCTATTAAATCAAGGCCCAGTTCGGTTAAATAGCCGCCATCTGGGCTGTCTATCACGCCTTTATCAAACAACCTTTGCGCCGCGCTTAATAAACTTGGTTCAGCATCCGAATGTAACTTAATCCCTTGCATTTTGCTCTCACGTGGAAATTTAGCTAATAACGTAAATTCATCTATCATTGTTTGATTAAATTGCATGTGTTCACCTTTTTATAATTGTGTGTTTAAGTCAGTGTTGTTTAACGCTATTACTTACCCTAGCATGTTTTTTAATCGTGTGTACTATTTTTAAACTATCAAAATTCGAGGTCGCTCATGCGTCATATTATGGTTTTATTTATTTTTTTAATTGCGTTCACTTTGGCCCCTAGCAGTTATGCAAAAACAGTCAAAACCCATTCTATTATTGACGCTAATGAGATTATTAATAATGGTGATATTTGTTGGTACGACAACAAACGTTATAGTGAAGGCGCGCTGGTGCAAGTACATACTTTTACCTTAGTGTGCGCAGCTAATAACCCACAGCATAATAACAGTGAGCTAATTTGGCTAAAATTAGATAAAAAAGGCAATATTGTTTATCCCACAAAGCCTAAAACCATTACGGTCAATTAGCGCTAAAAGAGGATTTACGCTACAATGCGCACAGTTTAAATAAGTAGTATGGCTATGGATAATCAACCAAAAAATCCTCTTCATGGGGTAACGTTAGAACAAATTTTAGTAGAGCTTGAGCAGCGCTTAGGGTTTAAAGCCATGGGCGAGCAAGTAAACATTAAATGTTTTACCGACTCACCGAGTATTAAATCAAGCTTAAAATTTTTACGTAAAACCCCTTGGGCACGCGATAAAGTTGAAGCTCTCTACTTACATACGTTAAGTAACAAGCCGCTGCGTAAACCCAAAAGCGCTCAGCGCCCTAAGCCAGCCAGCCAAAGCGACAGCAGTGGGTTTGTTTGGCCAAGCATTAAAAAGTAACACACAAAAATGCACGTTAAATACGTGCATTTTGTATTTTATAGCTCCTTACTAATTACTTTTAACGAGGCGGGGTCAACTGTAATAGTAAGCGTATCCGCTGTTTTAATTTCACCATCCAGTACATACTTAATTTCTTCGTCTGCGGTTATCGTTACTTTTTTAGCGTTGGTATGATGCGAGCTAATTGCTAAATGCGTTTGTGTAATACTACTAAACATAAGTTCAGCAATGCTTAGCACGCGGGTGGTGTTTTCATCACTAGGTAGCAGCCAATTAATGTCTAATAGGCCATCTTCGTGATCGGGCTGACCACCTCCTTGGGCTAATAACGTAGTAAATGGCGCAGCATTAGCCACAATAAAACTATTTGTATTTACTTCCTGCGTTTGATTATCATCAAGGGTGACATATAGGGTTTGCGCTTTTTGCTCACTAAATGCCTGAAAAAAACCACTTAAATAGGCAAGCTGACCCGATTCGTTTTTTGAGTCTCTATCTGCTTTTTCTACCATTGATTGCTCATAACCAATCCCAGCTAACAACAGCATAAGCTCGTCATTACAATAGGCCGTATCAATTGTTTGGGTTTGCCCATCAATAATAAGATCGCAGGCCTGCTCAACAGGAATGATTTTAGAACTAATCCCCATAAGCACATGCGCTAATGCATTGGCTGTGCCCATAGGGATAATACCCAGCTTGCACTGAGTGTTTACCAACACACTTGCTACTTCTGTCACGGTTCCATCGCCGCCACAGGCAATTATTATATCTGGCTTATCTTTAATGGCTTGTTTAGCAAGCTCAATACCGTCTATTTCTTTGGTGGTGGTTAATACTTCTAAATCATAATACGCCGACAACCTAGCCACTATTAAATGCTCTTTGTCTTGCCACATTTTGGTACCCGACACAGGGTTTGCAATAATAACGGCTTTGTTTTTAATAACTAGCTCGCCCTTTTTATGTCGCTTTGCTAAATGACGAAGCTGATGCTTATTAAGATTTGCGGTTTCGCGGGTTTCTTTTATTTGCGCGAGCACTTGGTGAACATCGGCGTTTTTATCTTGGCTCAGTAAATACGCTGCCATAACAAATACCGAACGCCCTCTGCCCAGTGCACAGTGAACTACCACGCGGCGGTCTTCTTTAATATGATGATGTATCCAGTTAATGGCTTGGTTTAATTGCGAATGGGTAGGCACACTATGATCAAGCACCGGAATATTTAAATAGCTAATATTTTCTTGTGTAGAGCTCCATTCTAAGCCATCAAACTCACACGTTACATCTAATATTGCCGTTATGCCGTTTTCTTTTAACGTATCTATATCAGAGGGGAACAATCGGCATGCTAAAAATAAATGGTCGTTAATTTTTTGAATGGGAGGGACTTTATCGTGCTTGCGAGAATACGCATTGTAAATTTGAACACCCAGTAAAAAAGGCACAAATGCCCAGCGAATATAAAATGGAATAACACCATTTTCACGCTTTCTAAAAATTTTCGCCAAATTAAAAATGTAAGCACCACTGACAAGAATTAACGACAATGCACTCCAGTAAAATACCACTGCAAAATATACCGAGTTAACCTCCCACCCTATAAATATAAAAATTAACGCTAAAATTAAATAACTCGTTGCAGCCCACATATTTTCTCCTTTATTTTTACTGTTTTGGCACATTTTTTACAGCTGTGTATAAGTGTAGTAGCAATTTACACGCCAACAAAAGTTGTTTTTTAGGAACAAAAACAACACTAAGTAACTGATATAAAATAAATAAAAGTAGCTAGCTTTAGCTGTATTCGCATATTAGGCGCTTTTTACACAGTAATCGGTCATTTTTTCTCACTACTCAAAGGTAACTGTTTATATTTAAAACTTGTTTCAATGTGTACAGCAGCTAATATAAATGTCAGCTTAAAAGTTTTTGCATCCAATCACTCTTTTCACACGTTTATTGAGAGTGTGTTTATCTTTATTGGTTAAATTTATAACAGCCTGTTTAATCTCTATTTCAAAGCGATTAAATTGCGCTTAAATAAAACAATTGTTAATTCACGAAGCTCAACACACCTCGGTAATAATAAAAACAACAGGAACCTTATGGAAAACGACAATTTACTTCCCCTTTTGTGTAAAACAGCACAGGGTAACAAAGCCGCGTTTGCTGATTTGTATCAGCAAACAAGCGCAAAGCTTTTTGCGATTAGTTTAAATATGCTTTCAAACCGCGCGCACGCAGAAGAAGTACTGCAAGAGGCATTTATAAAAATTTGGCATAACGCGTCAGAGTACAATTCATCTAAAGGCACAGTTATTAGCTGGATGATAAGCATTGTGAGATACCGCAGCTTAGATGCATTGCGTTATCACAAGGTAAGAAAAGAGCAGGCAATGGGTGATGATGAATACGACGAACAAGCAGTCGATGTTAGTTACGACGAACAAACCAAACTTGTTAATTGTATTGAGCAACTTGATCCCCAACAAAAACAAGCCATTCATTTAGCCTATTACAAAGGGCTAAGCCATGGTGAGTTAGTCAATCACATAGAAACGCCCTTAGGCACAGTTAAAAGCTGGATCAGGCGTGGTTTGCAGCAGTTGCAGAGGTGTTTAACATTATGAATTATAATAAACCAGAATTACTTGATGCTTTAGCAGGGCAGTATGTATTAGGTACTTTAAAAGGCCTGGCACGAAAACGTTTTCAACGCTTAATGCTCAGCTTACCGCAAGCCCGAGAAGCCACTATAATGTGGGAGCAAAATTTAAATGATTTAGCCAGTGCAATTACGCCTCAAACACCCAGCGCGCAAGTGTGGAAGAATATTTTAAATACATTAGAACACACCAACCAACCCGTTAAAACGGTGATCAAACCAGCTACATCGCTGTGGCGCAATTGGTCATTTATAGCCACAGCTGCCTGTATTATCTTAGCATTTTTGGTTATTCAGCCCACAACTCAGCCCCAATACAGCCAACAAATTGCTTTAGTACAAAACCAAGATAAGCAATCACTGTGGTTTATTAACGTAGATGAGCAAACATTATCGGTTAAAGCCAGTGATAAACTCGTTGCGCAAACCGATAAAGACTACGAGCTGTGGATGATTTTAAAAGGGCAAGACACGCCAATTTCGTTGGGTCTACTGCCTAAAAACGGTGAAAAACAGTTACTCAAAGGCACGCGCTTTAAGGCACAAGACATTGCCCTACTCGCTGTTAGCTTAGAGCCTTTAGGTGGCTCGCCAAACGGCCTACCAACACAAGTACTGTACACGACAGATTTAGTTATTTTATAACTAAATAAACGCGACTGGTTGGTCAAACTTTGTTTGGCCAACCTTTTTATTTACCTTGGGTAACCATTAATATTTGATTAAACTAAAGTAGGCTTAATCGCAGTGCGATGCTTATCATATTGTGTGCTCAATACCTGCTGCGTTATTTTAATTGCATACACCCCCTGTAATAAGTATAAAACCAAACCGCTTCAGCCCCTTAACACTCTCTTATCACTTCCTTATCTAAATGCAAAACAGCCTGCTGAAAATTTAATCTTGAACGTTAAACACCCCTTTATTAACAAAATAAAAAAATATTTAACTTTTTTGCATCCATTGTGCTTTTTGTTTCGTTATTAGTTATGACTCCAATCAAAACTAAAGGAAAAAGTCATGAAAGCTTTAACTCCATCTATACTCGCAGTAGTAGTATGCAGTACCTTAGTAAGCACCTCTAGCGAGGCATCAAGTCACCGTGAAGCGCCGAACATTAGCCGCTTTCCAACCTTAGACTCTACCGACTTTTATGTATTTAATAGTTATGAAGCAGGCAGAGACGACTACGTTACATTTATTGCCAACTATATTCCTCTACAAGATGCCTACGGCGGCCCTAACTACTTTGCTATGGACCCAGATGCAACCTACAGTATTCATATTGATAACGACGGTGATGCAGTTGAGGATATTACCTTTGCTTTTAATTTTACCAGTATGCTGCCAAACGATAATCAAGGCGTGCAATTAACCGTTGGCCCAGAAGATAATCAGCGTACTGTATCTGTACCTCTTAAAAACGTTGGTGGTGTAGCAGCAGGTGATGATAGCGCCGCTAATTTTAGCGAGTCATACACACTCAGCATGATAAGCGGTCCACAACGCACGGGTACCAGTACAGCATTAAGTAATACCACCACCAGTTCAACCACGTTTAATAAACCGCTTGATTATATTGGTGACAAAACATTTGGTTCAATGGCTGATTACCAAACCTATGCAGATCAGTTTGTTTATCAAGTTTCGGTACCAGGCTGTGACAGTATGGCCAAAGTATTTGTTGGTCAGCGCAAAGACCCATTTGTCGTTAACTTAGGTAAAACATTCGATTTAGTAAATTACGTTCCCGTTGAAGGTGATAGTGCGCCAGGTGCTGGGGATGGCGGTGGTTTCCCTGGAGGGATTACACAAAGCAGTGAGAATGACGACCTCGTAGATAAAAACGTTACCTCAATTGCAGTTGAAATGCCTAAAAGCTGTATTGTAGGTGAAGGCAACGGCGTAATTGGTTCATGGACAACAGCGAGCCTACCTCAAGCACGCATTTTAAACCCTAACGCTAAATTTGCAGATAACGCGGTAAATGGCGGTGCATTAACGCAGGTTTCACGCTTAGGTAATCCATTAGTTAATGAGCTTGTTATTGGTATTAAAGACAAAGATACCTTCTCAACGGCTCACCCTAAAGACGATGCACAGTTTTTAGATTACGTTTCGCACCCGTCTTTACCAGAGCTGTTAAATATTTTATTTAAAGATGCAGTAAATACCACACTTGGCGCTAATTTAGAAACTCTTGCTCCAACTAACTTTCCACGTACTGATTTAATCACCGCATTTTTAACTGGTTTTGCAGGGGTAAACCAACAAGCCACCGTAACGCCATCAGAAATGCTACGTTTAAATACTGCAATTGCAGCCACAGCACAAACTGATCAGTCTGCATTTGGTGTAGCCGGTGATGATTTAGCAGGTTTTCCAAACGGGCGCCGTCCAGGTGACGATGTCGTTGATATTGCACTTCGCGTGGTAATGGGGCGTTTATGTCATCCTATTCCTGTAAATGGTGAAGACACCGACTTAGGTCTATGTACACCAGAGGATGCTGATGTAGGTACAGTGCCATTCACTGATGGTGCTCCAGTTGATGCAAGCATGATGGATGCCACTTTCCCATACTTAGCCACCCCACTTGCAGGCTCTAAATAAGGAGTAACGTATGCGTAATTTAAACCTTACCCATAGCAGTATATTGTTATGCGCTTTGGCACTAGGCGCGTGTAGCAGTGATGATGATAACAAACAACCCACACCGGTTGTAAATTCTGCGCCCAGTGCTAGTGATGCAATGTTAATTACACAAACAGAAGTTGAAATTAACGACATGTTAGTGGCCACCGATGCTGATGGCGATACATTAACATACACATTAACTTCGCAGCCGACATTAGGTAACGCTGTAGTAAATAGCGATGGCAGCTTTACCTATACCCCAAACAAAGAAGCAACCGGTAGCGACAGCTTTATGTTTGGTGTATCAGACGGTGTTAACCAGCAAGTGACTGCAGCGGTAAATATAACCATTGAAGCACTGCAAGTGGACTTTGCACAATTTGCAAGCGATGCATTTAACCAAAGCCCCACTGCGCAACCGCTATCTACCAACGGACGTGTCTTTATCAATACAGACACAGACGTAAGCGGTATTTTATCAGGCGCTTCTGGTAACTAACTCAGTAAGTAAATTAAGCTGATGGCCATGGATGGCTTTTTTAAGAGGATAAAACAATGCGCAGTCATTATAAAAAAATGCTCTTTGTTTTTTGCGCTGCACTGTGTGTAAATAACGTGCTTGCAAAACCAATTACCCCAAAAGATAACGCAATTATTGCCTCAAGCAATGCAACATTAAGTGCTAATTTAACCCTTGAGCAACTCACTGCGCTGGTGCTTAATAGCCAATACATAGGCCAAACAGAGCGCTATCAAGGTGTATTAAAAAAACGCTTAAAAAACCTATATACCGCTTCTGCAACTGCACAAACCGGTTATTTATATGCACGGGTGCTTCAAAAGGAGCATGCGTTTTCGCGTGCCATAGTCGTTGCTAATAACGTATTAAAAACCCAGCCAGATCATGTAAACACCCATTTATTACTCGCTAATATGTTGATGACACAAGGCAAATTTGAACAAGCTAAGCGCCATTGCGTGGCATTAATTGGTAACACCAGCCTATTAACGGCCAGCACGTGTGTGCTAGATGTACAAAGCCAACAGGGCAAACTTAGTGAAAGTTATCACGCGTTAGTTAAGCTTACGCAAAACAAAAACAGCAGCTTAGCGACAAAACATGTGCTCAGCGAAATGGCGTTTAGACTTAATAGATTCACCCGTGCGCAGCAGCATATAAATAATATTGATTTAAACACAGCCCCGGTGAGCCTTATTGTGCTGTGGGCCGATATTCAACTGCAGCAAAACAACCCTGAAAAAGTGCTTAATACACTCGGTAAACTTGCCAATAGCCACTCATCGCTTGAAGACGCTATTTTGCTCAAGTTAGCCATAGCTGAAAAACGCAGTAATAAGCACACTAATACGGTGTGGCAACCGCTCATGCAACAGCGCGTAAAATTACGTGAACAACGCCAAGATACCTTCCATGCCAACGACTTAGCTAACTACTATATTCATGTACAAGCAAACCAAGCCAAGGCACAATACTGGGCAAATATAAATTGGCAGCAAGCAAAAATGAGTACAGATAAACACTTACTAAGCCAAGCAAATACGATGGTTAGGGATTCTTTATGAGTAAAATAAACGCGTTATTTGTTTTATTTATAGTTGCGCTATTTGCCAACTTTAGCGTGCAAGCACATCAGTTGAGCACAAGCTACATTTCGCTGGATAATACCGATAACGAAAAGCAATACACAGGCACCTGGCAAATAAATATTAGCGATTTAGAACAACAAGTTGCGCTTGATGTTAACCAAGACACACAAATAAGCTGGGGCGAATTAAAATCACAAAAGCCAGCTATTAATCGCTATGCCAAAAATACTCTATCGGTTTTACAAAATGAGCAAACTTGCCCATTAACAATTACCGATAACTACCAATTAGATGATCATTTTAATGAAGCATATTTAGTGTTGCCGCTAGTTTTTAGCTGTAACACTGATGCAGATGTAACGTTAACGTACCGCGCTTTTTTTAACCAAGACGCAAACCACAAAGTTATTGTAAATGTAAATCAGGTTTCGCGGGTTTTCACTATAGATGAGCAACAACACACTTTTACCACTGGGCAATCGAGTTATTTAACGACTTTTAACCAATATGTTTATCAAGGCGTGTTACATATTTGGATTGGCATTGACCATATTTTATTTTTAATCGCACTACTTTTAACCTGCGTTTTAACACGCACTGAAAGTCACTGGCAGGCAATAGCAAGTAAAAAGCACATTATTAAGCACACTGCGTGGATTGTGACTGCGTTTACCCTTGCGCATTCACTTACCCTTACTGCTACGGCTCTTAATCTTGTTTCGCCAAGTAGCCGCTGGGTAGAGCTAGGTATTGCAATCTCGGTATTATTTGCGGCTTTAAACAATGTATGGCCTGTTATATTACGCCTTGGCTGGCTTACTTTTGCGTTTGGTTTGTTACATGGAATGGGCTTTGCCAGTGTACTTGGTGAGCTTGGGCTCTCGAGCGATTATCAATTGCTCAGCATTTTAGCGTTTAACTTAGGTGTAGAGCTTGGGCAGCTGAGTATACTGTGTATTGCACTGCCGGTGTTACTAACAATGCGCAATAAACCTATTTACATAAAATGGGTGATGCCAATTGGCTCCCTTGCTATCGCTGCAATGGCACTATTGTGGTGCGTAGAGCGTATTTAGCATTAAAAAAGCGAGTCGTTTGACTCGCTTTTTAGTTTTCTATTACTTGGTTTTATCAAACGGCATTAGCAAGGTTTTCATCGCAGGCCTTAGCGCGATTAACACCGTTTCTTCGGTGAGTTCAGGGTAGAGCATCTTACGAAGCAGTAACCCCGCCATCATCGAAAAAATAACGTTAATGCGGCTTTCAAGCTCGTGTTCATCAGTGTCTTTAAGTGCACTACGTTCACTGGTGAGTAGTTGGCGCATGCGCCCCCGTGCTTGAATATCCATATCTCGTAAAAGCGAGGCCACTTTACTATTGCGACCCGCTTCCGCCATCATGTCTAAATCAACCACACAGGCACCGGTATCCATATGCCTTTGTACACCAATGTTTAAGCCATCTATAAGCGCTTGTAGAACATCACCTGGGTGATCTTCAAACTCCTGAAAGATAGAAAACATTTCTTCCATGTCTTTAGCAATAATACTTTCAATTATTGCCTCTTTGCTTTCAAAGTAGTTATATATATGCCCAGCGCTCATGCCAGCCGTACGGGATATTTCGGCCATGCCTGCGCCATGATATCCCTTGCGTTTAAAACACTCTGAGGCAGCACTCAGCACCTGCTCTCGCCTAGCTTGTGCTAATGCTGGGTCTATATGCCTTTTAGCTTTCGTGCTCATAACCCTACTCCGGTATTAAGCGCATACTTAATACAGCGTAAGCTCATTGCATAGCTTAACTTAACAACACCCTTCATTTTACAGCTCTTGCACAGGTGTTTTAGCTATATTCCAGCCGCCACCTAAAGCTTTATACAAGTTAATTTGGCTGGCAAGGTAAGCCTGCTGACCTGTTATTAACTGCTGTTGAGCCGAGTACCACGTACGCTGTGCATCAAGTACTTGTAGGTAGCTATCAGCCCCTTTTTCGTAACGCATTTTTGATAAATCGTACGTTAGCTGACGCGAACTAATTAACATATCGAGGGCATCAAGTTGCTCTTTGTAGCCTTCTCTATCTGCTAATGCATCGGCAGTTTCACGAAACGCATTTTGAATTTTTTGCTGGTACGTCGCCACCGCAATTTCTTGATCGGCCTTAGCCACATCAAGGTTTGCCTGGTTACGTCCCATAGTAAAAATTGGTAAGTTGATTGACGGTACAAAGCTCCACGTCCCTGAGCCTGAATCAAACAAGCCACTTAAATCGCTAGACGTACTGCCCGCAGTCGCGGTTAAGCTAATGCTTGGGTAAAACGCCGCACGCGCTATACCAATATTCGCGTTAGCGGCTAATAAAGCGTGCTCAGCGGCTTTGATATCAGGGCGCTGCGTTAATAAATCAGAGGGTAAACCAACAGGTACTTCTGGTAAGTCCAGTAAATTAGTTAACGATTTTGTCGGTAATAAATCACTCGATACAGGGCGCCCTACCAGTAAATCTAACGCGCTTTTATCACGTTTTAACAAGCGTTTATATGTTGCTATATCTACTTTTGCAGTGGCAACCGTACTTTTAAGCTGCTCAAGCGTAATTGCCGATGTAGCGCCTAAATCAAAGCTTTTTTGCGTAAGCGAGAGCGACTCCTGCTGCGAGCTTAATGTTTCTTTAGCAAGCTCTAATAGCTGTAAGTCAGTTGCGTAGTTTAACCAAGCATTGGCAAGCTCAGCAATGAGTGAAATTTGCGTGCTGTATTGCGTAAGCTCAGTGTTATAGAGGTTTTGCAGGGCTTGCTCAGACTGGTTACGTACCTTACCCCAAATATCTAATTCATAAGAGGTAATACCGACCGTTGCGCTGTACTGTGAGCTAATGCCTGCTTCACCCGTACTGGTTAAATCAGCCGGTAAACGTTGGCGCGTAGCCCCACCATTAAAATCTAATGAAGGGTATAAACCCGAATCTTCAATTTGGTATAAACCGCGTACACGCTGCACATTTAATACTGCTATTTGCATATCTTTATTATGCTCAAGGCTTAAGCTAATCAAGGTTTGCAATTTTTCATCATTAAAAAATTGCTGCCAGTGTAACTGTTGCGCTGCTGCTTGCCCAGTGTCAGATACATAAGTATCTGGCACTGGTAAACCAAGCTCTTTTTGCTCAGGGGCTAGTTGGCAGCCACTTAAAACAACTAATGTAATTGCGCTTAAAGTGAAGCGTTTAATGCTCATTGTGCGCTCTCCTTTTTATCGTCGGTGTTTTTCATTGGAAATACACGACGAACTAAAACAAAGAATAACGGCACAAATACCACCACTAAAATAGAAGAGGCAAGCGTACCACCTATAATCGAAATACCCAGTGCATTTTGCGCACCTGAACCGGCACTTGAGGCAATAGCAAGCGGTATAACACCACAAATAAAGGCCATTGAGGTCATTAATATTGGACGTAAGCGTAAGCGTACTGCTGCAATAGCCGCATCGACTAACCCTAGACCTTCTTGCATTTTATGAATCGCAAATTCTACGATTAATATTGCATTTTTAGAGGCTAATCCTATGGTGGTTAATAAACCTACCTGAAGGTAAATATCATTAGATAAACCTGCCATTACCGCGGCAACCGTCGCACCAAATATACCTAATGGCACAATAAGCATAACCGCAAACGGTACAGACCAGCTTTCATAAAGCGCTGCTAAACATAAAAATACAAACAATAGCGATAAACCGTAAAGTAACGGGGCTTGGCCACTGCTAGAGCGCTCTTGAAACGAAATACCCGTCCACTCAGAGGCAATTCCATTAGGAAGTTGTTTAACTAAGCGCTCCATTTCATCCATTGCTTGGCCAGTACTGTAACCTGGTGCAGCAGTACCTTGAATTTCCATTGCTGAAAAGCCGTTATAACGCTCAAGACGTGGTGAACCATAGGTCCAATACGAACTTGCAAAGGCTGAAAATGGCACCATATCGCCACTGTCATTACGTACATACCACTTGTTTAAATCCTCTGGCACCATACGTCCTTGCGCTTCACCTTGAAGGTAGACCTTTTTAACGCGGCCACGGTCAATAAAGTCATTAACGTAACTACTACCCCACGCAGTTGATAGCGTGCTGTTAATATCTGCCTGAGACACTCCGAGTGCTTGTGCTTTAGCAAGGTCAACATCAAGTTGCAGCTCGGGCATATCTTCTTGTCCGTTAGGGCGTACACCCGCCAAAATTGGGCTTTGACTCGCTAAACCAAGTAATTGATTACGCGCTGCTAATAAAGCATCGTGGCCAAGTCCAACCCTGTCTTGTAAGAAAATATTAAAACCATTTGCAGTACCTAGCTCAACAATGGCTGGCGGCGGGAAAGCAAACACAAACGCTTCTTTAATCGTTGAGAAATAGCCCATTGCTTTACCTGCCACACCTTGCACAGATAAATCATCACGTTCGCGCTCATCCCAATGCTTAAAGTTTACAAAGCCTATTGCTGAGTTTTGACCAGAACCTGCAAAGCTAAATCCGGTTACCGTAAAAATACCGTTAACAGCTTCAGATTGATCGTTTAAATAGTGGTTTTCTACTTTTTTAACCACTTCTAATGTTTCTTCGGTAGTTGAGCCTGCAGGCAGTGAAACCTGGTTAAACAAAATACCTTGGTCTTCATCAGGTAAAAACGCTGTAGGTAGGCTTGAAAAGATATACACCATGCCCGCAACAATAAGGCCATAACATAAAAGGTAGCGCTTAGATAAGCGGATCATACGGCTTACAAAACTTTGCGCGCCGGCATTTGTTTTATCAAACCCGCGGTTAAAACCACTGAAAAAACGGCCAAACATCGAGCTATTATCATGCACGTGGCTAGGCTTTAAAAGCGTGGCACACAATGCAGGTGTTAAAATAAGTGCTACTAATACCGAGAGCCCCATTGCTGATACCAGCGTAATAGAAAACTGACGATAAATAACACCGGTAGAGCCACTAAAGAACGCCATCGGAATAAATACAGCCGACAGCACCATGGCAATACCCACTAGCGCGCCTTTAATTTCATCCATCGATTTACGTGTTGCTTCAAGCGCAGAGAGTTTTTCTTCACTCATTACACGCTCAACGTTTTCTACTACAACAATCGCATCATCAACCAGTAGACCTATGGCAAGTACCATCGCAAACATGGTTAATGTATTTATTGAATAGCCAAACGCGTACAAAATACCAAAAGTACCTAACAACACCACAGGTACAGCTATAGTTGGAATAAGCGTAGCGCGGAAGTTTTGTAAAAACAGATACATAACAACAAATACCAGCACAACCGCTTCTATTAATGTATGCACTACTTTTTCAATCGATAACGAAACAAACGGAGTAGTATCATAAGGAACAACAACATCTAAGCCTTCAGGAAAAAACGCTTTTAACTCTTCAATAGCAGCTTTTACACCTTCTGCGGTATCGAGTGCATTTGCCCCACTGGCAAGCTTAATACCTAAGCCCGATGCTGGTTGTCCATCGTAACGCGCTACAACACGATAGCTTTCACCACCAAGCTCTACACGGGCTACATCTTCAAGGCGTACAAACGAGCCATCGGCGTTTGCCTTAACTATAATGTCTTCAAACTCTTTTGCTGTTTGTAAACGGCTTTGTGCAGTAACGGTAGCATTAAGTTGCTGACCTTCAACCGCAGGCATGCCGCCTAATTGCCCAGCAGACACTTGGGCGTTTTGAGCACTGATTGATGCACTAATATCAGCAGGGGTTAACTTGTAGTTTTGCAGCTTAGCTGGGTCTAACCAAATACGCATAGCATACTGAGAACCAAACAGCTGAACCTCACCTACCCCTTCAACACGCGAAACAATATCTTGAACATTAGATGACACATAATCACCAATATCGATATTCGTCATGCTGCCATCTTTTGATACAAAACCCAGTACCATTAAAAAGTTACGTGCAGACTTAGCCACCGATACACCTTGCCTTTGCACTTCTTCAGGTAGCAAAGGGGTGGCTGTGGCTAACTTGTTTTGCACTTGTACCTGTGCAATATCCGGGTCAGTTTCGGCGCTAAATGAAAGCGTAAGGGTTGCTGAACCACTCGACTCAGAAGTCGATGACATATATAGCAAACCATCAAGGCCTTTCATTTTTTGCTCAATAACTTGGGTAACCGTATCCTCTAGGGTACGTGCTGATGCGCCCGGGTATGTTGCAGTAATACTAATTGCCGGCGGGGCAATTGACGGGTACTGAGCTATTGGTAAACTTTGAATAGCTAAAACACCTGCAAGCATAACCACGATAGCAAGTACCCATGCAAAGATGGGTCTGTCGATAAAAAATCGTGACATTAAAACTCTCCGTTATTGCGCTTTGTCAGCTGTTGCTGATAGTGAAACTTCAGTCGGTGTTACCGGCGCTCCAGGGCGAATTTTTTGTAACCCTTCAATAATCACTTTATCGCCATCGCTTAGCCCGTCGGTTACTAACCAGTTTGAACCAATCGTTCTGTCTACTTTTAAAACGCGGCTTTCAACGGTGTTTTCTTTGCTAACAACCATGGCTGTTGGCTCGCCTTTTGTATTACGGCTAACCCCACGTTGCGGCACTAAAATAGCGTTTTGTTTTACGCCCTCAACCACTGAGGCACGTGCATACATACCCGGTAATAATAACTTATCAGGATTTGGGAATTTAGCGCGTAAAGTAACCGACCCTGTGCTTGGGTCTACAGTCACTTCAGAGAACTGTAACGTGCCTTTAAGTGGGTAAGTTGAGCCATCTTCCATTTGCAGTTCAACATCTGTTTGCGATTGTGAATCAACGCTCAATGAACCTGAAGAAATAGCTTTTTTAAGTTGAGTTAGCTCGTTGCTTGATTGGGTTAAATCAACATAAATAGGGTCAAGCTGGGTCACTGTTGCCAGTGCTGTTGTTTGATTAGCGCTAACAAGCGCACCAACAGTAACGCTCGATTTACTAATTTGGCCACTGATTGGAGAAGATACATGGCTGTAATCTAGGTTAATTTGCGCCGATTTAAGCTGTGCTTTTGCCGTTAATAGCTCTGCTTGCGCTTGCTTTTGCGCTGCATCTGCTTCGTCAAAGTCTTGCTGACTTACGGCTTTAATTTTTAAAAGCTCGCTATAACGCGACGCTTTTGATTTAGTGCTGGCAATACTTGCCTCAGCGCGGGCCACAGCTGCTTCACTTGCTGCTAGGTCAGCTTCAAACGTAGCGGGGTCAATTTGATAAAGCGCTTGGCCTTGCTTAACTTGAGCACCTTCTTTAAATAAACGCGATTGCACAATGCCACTTACTTGCGGGCGGATTTCCGCAATTTGAAAAGCACTAATGCGACCGGGAAGCTCCTTTTTTAGTGTAAGCGCTTGGCTTTTTAATGTAATTACACCAACAGGTACTGCTTGTGGAGCTGAAGCTTGTTGCGAGTCAGCTGCTTGATCGCAACCTGTTAAAGCAACAGATCCAACGAGGGCTGTTAATACAAATAAAGCGATGCGAGAACGCTGCATGTTAAATACCTTTTAGTCTATTTATGTCTAGAGTGAACGATCATTCTAAAGTAAATCTAAACGAGAATAAATTAAAACGGGTGCAAATTTACACTAACTTACAGTTGCAAAATTAAACTACGCCATAGGTTGTAGAAGGTGTTAATTTGATGAAAAATAAAACGGATAAGTATGAAAAATAAACTTTATTGCGGTGCGTTATTTATTAACCTGCAACAAAAAAGCCAAGCTAAGCTTGGCTTTAATGCAAATTTATAACTATTTATTTATACGAGACACCAATAATTGCTCAACCCTTATGCCCTCAACATCAACCACCTCAAATTTAAAGCCATTAAAGGTAAAGTACTCAGCACGTTTAGGTATACGCTTCATTGTGTATATTAAAAAGCCAGCCACGGTTTCAAAGTGCATTTGATCGGGAAACTCTTCAATGCCTAATACTTTTGCTAAATCAGAAATCGGGGTTAAGCCATCCACTAACCATGAGTGCTCATCGCGGGCAATAATAAGTTCATCGCCTTGATGGGTAATTAAATCTCCCATAAACCCTTTCATTAAATCTTTTACGGTAACAATACCGACTAACAAGGCATATTCATTTACTACCACAGCAAACGGTTTTGCAGCACTTTTAAATGCATTTAGCGCCTCAGACAGGCTTAGGGTTTCAGGTAAATAAAACACGTCTGTTTCAATCAGCTCTTGCTTAATATTAGCTGGCTCACCTTTTAGTACTTGTCGTAGTATATCTTTTGACTCAACAGAGCCGCGTAATTTATCTAAATTACCCGAGACCACTAAAAAATGATTATGGGGGTTTTCAATAATTTTGGTGGCTATATCGTGGCTGCTTTCATTTAAGTCAAAATAAACTATTTGGTCGCGTGGGGTCATTACACTTGATAAAAAGCGTGCTTCTAGTTCAAACACATTGCCAATTAGCTCATACTCTTGTTGTTGTAAGCTGCCGTATTCTGCGCCCGCATCCATCATCGCCACAATGTCTTCGGTGGTAACAATGTCTTCTCGCTCTGCGGGTACTTTAAATAAACGCAGTACAAAATTAGTTAAACCATTAAAAAACATCACTAATGGCGTAAGTGCAAAAGTAACCCATCGCATTATTGTTACCACACGCACAGCCACCGCTTCAGGCATGATCATCGCTAAACGCTTTGGCATTAAATCAGCAAATAATATAAACAGCGAGGTAATGGTAAAAAACGAAAATAAAAAGCTAATTTTTTCAAGGTGTACACCTTGATAAAAAAGCACCAAGATACTTTGTACATAAGGCGATAGCGCTTGTTCGCCCACTATTCCGCCTAAAATAGCAATCGCGTTTAAGGCAATTTGGATCATCGCAAAAAACGCCCCAGGGTTTTCTTGCAGTTTTAATACCGCGGCTGCGTTATCACTGCCTTCATCGGCCATTACCCGCAGTTTAATTTTACGCGATGCTGCAATAGCAATTTCCGACATGGCAAACAACGCACTGATCAAGATCAATAAGCTAATCCCGATTAAATCACCCATTTAACGCTCCAAAAGTTAGCGCTTTTTCAATAAAAAGCAGCTGATTATAGACGCTTTTTTAAACGCGGCAATTTATATTTATGCTTTTACAGGCTAAATTAATAAGCCATTGAATTAGCGTTGTTTATTTTTCTTTTTTGCTTCATCGAATGCCAGCGCGAGTCTATCTTGTAGGCTTTGCGGCATGTTTTTATTACAGGCAAAGTAAAGGGGGGAGTGTTGTGTATTGAGCGTTAATATAGGCTCTAATAATTTAAGCTTTGGCTCAAACTGTGCGCGGTAGTTAAATTGTTTTTTACTTAATATAACAAAGTCGAGAATATCGTGCCGTGTGCTTATTAATTTATCTATTTTGTCTAAGCTATCAATTATCAATAAGTTTTTAGCTTCACTAAAGCCACGCTCTAGCAAATAATGGTGGCTAAAATTATCCCTAAGCACCGCTGTTTTATATTTTTTAGCATCGTTAAGCGTTTTTAAGCGAATGTTACGTGATTTAAGGGCATAAATAGCAGAGTCAAAACTTTCAAGCTCAGCCACCCAGCTAAATTTATCTTCTCGCTTAGGTAACCTTACAATAGAAAATATACAGGTATTCGTATCTCTTAATGCTGCGTTATAAGACACAGCCCAACTATGCGCTAACATAGTGTATTTAATATCTGTATTGGCGAGCGCGTTTCTCACTTTATCTACAGAGCGCCCTGCAAGTTGGTTGTTTTCGTCAATGTATTGAAAGTCGGGGAATACTTCGGTCACTATTGTAATTTCAGCTGCATTGAGCCTTATGCATGCAAAACACAACAAAAATAAGTACAGCTTCATTCAGCTTCGCCTCAAAACTAAAACAGATATACACCAACTATAGCCGAGGGTAACCGAACCGCTAGTTTTTTACCTAGCCCTATACACTGATAGGACTAGGTTTTTTAAAGACTAACCTGCTATCTATTCATTGCACTAATTAAGAACGCTGAAATTTTAGCGCCTTCACGTAATGTTGTTTCTGAACTTGCTTGGCCTACTAATGAGCTGTCGGTAAATGGCGCTATTTCCATCATGTCGGCGCCAGAAATTGGAAACTCATCGGCAATAGCTTGTAAAATATCCAGTGCATGTTGCGGGGTTAAGCCGTTATCTTCTGGTGTGCCCGTTGCTGAGGCAAATTCGGCATCGAGTGCGTCTATGTCAAAGCTTACGTACACTTCATCTACGTTATCGGCTTTAAGCTGCGCAATGGTTTCATCCGCAACCGCTTTTGCACCACGTTCTATAATTTCATTAGCCCAATGTTGTTTTACACCAAAGGTGCTTTCCCAGTGCGATTTAGGTTTACCGCTTGAGCGAATACCAAACTGGATTAAATGATGCGGTGCAGGTAAAAACTCTAATATATGCGTACACCACGAGCCAAAGCATAAATCTATCCCTAAGCGCTCTACTAATAAATCGGTATGCGCATCAAAATGAATAATAGCGGTACGTTTGCCTTGCTCACGCTTAGCTTTTAAATACGCTTTAGTTAGCGGGTAGCTAATTGAGTGATCGCCCCCAATACCAAATATGCCTTTATCTTTAAATGTGGCGTAAAAACTGTCACACACATCTTCGGTAATAGAAAGTGGGCTTACGTAGTAATCATCGTTTTTATCGCCGTATAGGGCTTTTTGGCAGTTTGAAATTGTGGCGTCGTTTAAGTATTTATCATGTAATAAATGCGGGATAACGCGTACATCACCTAAATCAAAAGAGCGGCACTGGGTTTGCTGATCAATCAAGGCTGAGCGTAAAAATAATGGCCCCCAGTTTGCGCCACGTAAAATACCGCCGCCACAATCTGAGCTAATACCTAACATAACCGCTTTGTGAGGAGATTCGGGTAATTGTGTTAAAGAATCGCGCCACAAAACATCAACATTTTCGCTTTGCCCATACAATTTATTACGTAATGCCGCTTTACGCTCTTTCGCGGTATTAACTGTAAATACACCATCGCCAGGTGCACATAAACAGTGCTCTACTTTACGTTTAAACGCGTCAAATTGTGTGCTCATAATAAATCCTATACTTGTGTGTTTTATTCATGTGGTTTTGATTAGTTATGCAAAAACTAAAATTATCGGCCTATTTGCAAATAACGCGTAAGGCGCTCACTTATTGCTCAAGCATTATTTATGCGCTTATATAAAAGCCGTTAAAAAAAAGCTAAAATAAAACCGTAACTGTTTGTTATTAAATAACTAAAAACGCTTTAAACCACGTATTGATAAATTTAAATTATCACCATAATCAATACATATAGACTCTCAATAAACAAGTCAACCACCCGCCTTTTAACGAACTTTAAGCCTTTGATTTAATATTCAATGTGAATGAATAAAGCCATCATTTATAAGTATTTTTCAACATCGGACATACGTCCTGTACTTAGTTTACATTTGCCGTAATGATGCTAGATTGACAACAAATTTTTATAAAAAGGCTTAGTTATGGAAAAGGTATTTCACTTAGGATTATGTATTGACGATTTAAAAGGGGCTGAACTTGCTATTGTCCCTGGTGACCCAGATCGTGCTGCACGCATTTCTCAATTCCTAGACAACCCAACCTGCCTTGCTCAAACACGTGAGTTTCATGTTTATTTAGGCCAGTTAAATGGTCACTCTGTGGTGATTTGTTCAACCGGTATTGGCGGCCCTTCAACCTCTATTGCTGTAGAGGAGCTGGCACAGCTTGGCGTACGTACTTTCTTACGTATTGGTACTACTGGGGCAATTCAGCCACATATTAATGAAGGTGATATTTTAGTAAGCCAAGCGTCTGTGCGTTTAGATGGCGCAAGCCAACACTTTGCACCACTTAGCTACCCTGCGGTATCTGACTTTTTTGCGACTCAAGCTATGGTGCAAGCGTGTAAAAACCTAGATATCGACTTCCACATTGGTATTACTGCCTCAAGCGACACATTCTACCCAGGGCAAGAGCGTTACGATACGCATTCGGGTTATGTACCTAAGTCATTACAAGGTAGCTGTGAAGAGTGGCAAAACCTAGGCGTGATGAACTACGAAATGGAGTCTGCTACCTTATTTACCATGTGTGCAGCGCTAGGCCTTAAAGCGGCGTGTGTTGCCGGTGTATTGGTTAACCGTACTCGCCAAGAAATTCCAAATGTTGATCACGGTGAAATTGAGAAGAAATCTGTGGCCGTGGTATTAGAAGCTGCAAAAGTACTATTAGGCTAATGCCTTTTTAGCGCTTTAATAAAACGCATAAAGCACAGCAATTGCTGTGCTTTAATGTTTTTAGCTTACCCTAAATTCTGGTTACCTTAGCTTTGCGCTAATCACTTCTATTTCTGGCAAATTGCTAAAGCTTGCAAGTACCGCACGTGCTACTCCCCCTTGGTTTTCATGACCTTGGGTTTCTAACAGTGTAATTGCTTTAATCGTTTTATCGTTAAAGCTAAGACCCGCTAAAAACAATTGACTAAGCGCACTTTGTAGTGGCGAAAGGCTTGGGCTATAAGCCGCGTTTTCTGCGTAACTGCCGTAAAAGTCACCATTATTAAAGGTGCTTATTTTAACTGCGCTAAAGTTGTTACTGTAAGGTACGTAGGCCATTAGCGCCATGGCTGCTAGTTTTTCATCAAGGGCTGTATCTGCAAATGTGTGTTGCTGCTGTTTTGGGTTAAACAGGCTAAAATCGTTGCCTAAATCTGTGGGGCCAAATGAATGCGGTAATAAATCAGCTAATTTAAAGTGCTGATCTGGTAGTAAAATATCAAACTCTTTTGCATCAGCCAGTTCGTTCATAAACTGCCTGCAATAGCCACATGGGGCATCGCTAATTGCTATTTTTAGTATTTTTTTTGCGCCATTTAACCACGCATTGTTAATCGCCGACTGCTCTGCATGCACGACTAGACTAAGCGCCTGGTGATCAAACTCAACATTCGCACCAAAATAAAAATTTATATCACCTTGCTCATCAAGTGCTTTAACAATAGCTCCCACATGAAAATGAGAAACAGGAGCCACCGAAAATTCAGACGCTAAAGGCACTAAACCTTGTAATAACGCGTCATCAGATACATTAAGTTGCGCGCATAATTGGCTAATATCGTTAGGATGTAAAATACCGCGCTGGGCTTTTAATTGGCTGCGTAATGCTTGAGTTTGCGTAACGCTTAGTGAGATATGTGAATTTGTGAGTGCTGTGTCTTGTTGCACAGTAAAAGTTGCTGATGCCATAACATATTATAATTATTTAATGGCTAAGTAGTTTAAAAGGTTAGGCGCCTAAATGCCAGCAAAAAAAGGGAGCACACTGTGCTCCCCTATTTTTTAGTTAAAGTAGACTAACCAGTATTACGCATACCTGCGGCAATACCAGTCATAGTGATCATTAATGCATTATCAATATCACCTTCACTCACTTTATCGCTTGAGCGCGAACGGCGCAGCAGCTCAACTTGCAGTACATTAAGCGGATCGGTGTACGGATTACGCAGTGCAATCGACTCTTTTATCCATGGCTGATCTGCCAATAAGCTATTTTGCGGGCTAAGCGATTGCACTAAGCTAATTGCTTCTTCTAGCTCTTTACGTAACGAGGTACCTAGTGGTTTGTACATGTCTTCCACCAGCGCGTTATCGTAATGCTCACTTAACCAGCTATCGGCTTTACTAAATACCATTTCTAGCATTTCAAGGCGTGCTCTGAAAAATGGCCATTGCAGGCTCATTTCGTGCAGTGTTTCTATGCCGTATTTATCGAGTGCCGCTTTTAAGCCTGTTAATGCGCCAAGCCATGCAGGTAACATTAAACGGTTTTGACTCCATGCAAAAATCCATGGAATAGCACGTAAGCTCTCAACCCCACCATTTGGGTTACGTTTAGCAGGACGCGAGCCCAATGGTAATTTAGACAGCTCCAGCTCAGGCGTTGCCATTCTAAAGTAAGGAACAAAGTTTTCATCATGGCGAACCACATTACGGTAGTGATCGCATGACTGCTCGCTTATCAACTTCATTACTTCACGCCATTCTTGCTTAGGCTCTGGCGGTGGTAATAAGTTACTTTGCAGTACGGCACCCGCGTAAATATTTAAACTTTGCAGTGCTACATCGGGTAAACCAAACTTAAAGCGGATCATTTCGCCTTGCTCAGTTACACGCAAGCCACCTTTTAATGAACCAGGCGGTTGTGAATGCAATGCTTGTGCAGCAGGTGCACCACCGCGCCCTACCGTACCACCACGACCATGGAATAAAACAAGTTCAATGCCGCGCTCATCGGCAAGCTGCACTAGTTTATCCATTGCTTCGTACTGTGCCCAGCCTGCGGCCATCATGCCGGCATCTTTAGCTGAATCAGAATAACCAATCATGACATTTTGGGTATTTTTAATATGCCCGCGGTACCATACGTTATCAAGCAAAGTGGTAATTACATCACTACCAGCGTTTAAATCGTCAAGCGTTTCAAACAAAGGCGCTACTGGTAAATCAAACTGACAGCCACTTTCTTTTAAAAGCAGTTGTACAGCTAAAATGTCAGAGGCGGTACGCGCCATTGAAATAATGTACAAGCCAAATGTTTTTTCATCTTGCTTAGCTATTACATCAAAGGTGTCGAGTACTTCTTGCACCTCTGGACTTGGTTGCCAGTTTTTAGGAATAAGCGGACGGCGAGAATTAAGCTCGGTAAGCAAAAATGCTTGTTTGTCTTGCTCTTGCCATTGGTTGTAATCGCCTAAGCCTAGGTGGCGTGTAAGCTCAGAAAACACATCGCTGTGGCGGTCTGAATCTTGGCGTACATCAAGTTTTGCCAAACGCAGGCCAAAGCTATTTATACGGTGCAGTAAATCAAGTAATAAACCATCGGCGACAACTTTCATGTTGCACTTTAATAAAGAGCGATAGCACACCTCTACTGGGTGCTTGATTTGATTTATATCAGTGATTAAGTCTTCTGAATCGCTGCGCTTATTCTTGATTTTTGCACCTAAATGCACCACTGTTTCAGAGACTTGGTTTTTAAGCTTTTTAAGTACAGCGCGATAAGGTTCAAAGTCTTGTCCTGCCAGCTCAATTAGCTCATCGCTTGCATCTGACATGCTCAGCTCTGCGCTTAGCGTGTCAATATCACGGCTGTATAAATCAAGTGCCATCCAACGACCATGGTCAAGTACTTGCTGTGTTACCTGTGCGGTTACAAATGGGTTACCGTCACGGTCTCCGCCCATCCAAGAGGTAAACTCAATGGGGCTGTAATCAATCGGAAGCTCTAAACTTAAATGCTCTTTAACTTGATCTGAAAACTCACGTAAAAAGCGTGGCACAGCATGCCATAAGCTGTTTTCAATAACAGCGTATCCCCATTTAGCTTCATCAACTGGGCTTGGGCGAGAACGACGAATATCATCGGTGTGCCATGCTTGGCTGATAAGCTGAGCGATGCGATTTAAAATAGCTTCACGTTCTTGTGGTAAATTGTCTTTGCGCTCAAGCGATGCTAAACAATCACTTAATTCTACGTGCTTATTAATAATTGTACGGCGCGTCACCTCGGTTGGGTGAGCGGTTAATACTAAGTTTATGTGGAGTTTTGAGAGTGTTTCGGCCAGATGATTACTATCTAATTGGCCTTCTTTTGCTTTTGCAGTTAACGTTTTTAATGTTTGAGTGAGAGGGTTTAGTTGGCAAAAACCAACATCATTAAAACGCGAAACAGTGTGGAACTGCTCTGCTACATTAGCTAAATTTAAAAAATGATTAAATGAACGGGCAACCGGTAAAAGCTCTTCATCACTAAGCGCATGTAGTACCTCAATTAGCGCTTGTCTGTCGTCTTCGTTACCACTGCGAGATGACTTTGATAAAGCACGAATTTCCTCTACTTTATCTAAAATCGCTTGGCCTTGGGCATCTTTAATAGTTTGTCCTAGTAGCTGCCCAAGTAAATTAACATTACCTCGCAAGGCGGCATATTGTTCACTCATTTCTCAGTCTCCTTTGTTTCATGGAATGCTATTAATATCATCATGAGCGCAGATTTAATAGATCCATTTGCAATGGTGAATCGTAATTAGCTATATGTAAATTATTAGAAAACGGCTTTTATGATCATTTTTTACGACGCCAGCTGCCCGCTTTGCAATACCGAAATGCAGCACCTTAAAGATGCTGATACTAAACATAAAATTGTTTTAGAAGACCTTAATAGCCACGATTTTAGCGCACGTTATCCAAGTGTTAATAAAAACAAGGCCATGGCTATATTGCATGCACAGTTACCAACTGGCGAGATGATTTACGGCTTAGATGTTACCTATCAAGCGTGGAAAACAGTAGGCAAATACCGCTGGTTGAAAATTTTTCGCTTGCCAATAATTCGCTACTTCGCTGATGCCGCCTATATGTTTTTTGCAAAACACAGACAAAAAATAAGCCGTTTGCTCATGCCAAACGCCTCCTGTTTAAACGGCCAATGCACTGTTAATACAAAGGACAAACAATGAAAACAATTGTTTTATTTGGTGCCAGCAGCGCAATAGCACAAGCTTATATTGAGCACCTACAAATAAATGCACCCACAGTGCAAGTTATATGTGTTAGCTCAAAAAAGGCAGATACAAATAGTAATGTTGTTTACATAAAGAGCGATTACACAGCGCAAAGCTTAGCCAAGGTTACAACTTACTTAAAAGAGCAAAATGCCGATATTCAACAAGTCGTTATGTTTAATGGCACATTGCACAATAAAAACCACATGCCAGAAAAAAAGCTAGAAGAGCTAAACGCAGACTATTTTAATGAATTATTTAATTCCAACACACTCACTCCCTTACTGTGCTTACAAAGCATTTTGCCGCTGTTAACACATAAAACGCAGTGCACTATAACGGCGCTCAGTGCGCGTGTGGGCAGTATTAATGATAATAAATTAGGCGGTTGGTATACATACCGCGCATCTAAAGCGGCCTTAAACATGCTATTTAAAACCGCAGCGGTAGAACTGGCGCGCCGAGCTAAAAATACTAAACTGGTGTTATTTCATCCGGGCACTACCGATACTGCGCTTTCAAAACCATTTCAAAAAAACGTACCTGCGGATAAGCTTTTTAGCGCTGAATTTGTAGCTAAACAGCTTTTTACACTTACGTTTAATAACCCTCATTTAGAACTTAACGGTGAGCCCGCCTATTTAGATTGGCAAGGCGAAGCCATACCCTGGTAAGGACCTTTAATGCATTTTACTAAAGAGCGCATAAACGCACTTGAAAAACACACTCGTACTCATTTAATTAATTCTCTTTCGGGTTTTAAAAGCGCCAACTTAATTGGCACGCAAGACAAGCAAGGCAATACAAATGTAGCTATTGTTAGCTCGGTTATTCATTTAGGGGCTCACCCGCCATTGGTTGGCATGATAATGCGCCCTAATAGCGTGCCTCGCCATACGTTTGAAAACATCATAGAAACCGGTTGTTACACCATTAACCAAGTAAATAAGGCCATATATAAGCAAGCTCATCAAACATCAGCTCGCTACGATAAAGGCGAGTCAGAGTTTGACGCAACAGGTTTAACGCCAGAATACTTAAATGAATTTACAGCCCCTTTTGTGCAAGAGTCGCGATTAAAATACTCTGTAAAATACGTTGAGCACCAACACTTAGCCGTTAATGGCACTGAGCTGGTTATAGGTGAAATTACCGATGTGTATTTAGATGAAGCGGCGCTACAAAGTGATGGCTTTTTAGATTTACAAGCTATTGAGACTGTGGCTGTAACTGGGCTTGATAGTTACCACACTAGCAATAAATTATCGCGTTTACCTTACGCTAAAAAACCTTAGCATGCATGTTGTCGCATATTATTGAATTATGGTTTTACATTAAACACAATGCCTAACACCAATCTGCTTATTGGGGCTTTTTAACATTTTAGTGAAATTTAATTTGTTCAATTGCTCAAGTATTTATGCAGCTTGGTATTGAAACCAAGGAGACTTTTATGGCCACACTAGGCGTTGGTACACACACAAGCGAGCAAGCATTAGCGGGATTAAGCAATATGACCGCCAATGTAACCCCTATTCAAGCAGATGAATATTTACAGCGCATTGCAAAAGCACAAGCTTATATGCAAGCAAATAATATTGATGCAATTTATTTAAATGCAGGTACAAACCTCACTTACTTCACTGGTATGAAATGGTATGCAAGTGAGCGCATGGTTGGCGCCATTTTACCCGCTATAGGCGATGTACAATACATAGCCCCTTATTTTGAAATTGGCACCCTAAACGGCTTTAAAGTGATTGAAGGCCCCATTCATGGCTGGCAAGAACATCAAAGCCCATATGCGTTATTTGTAAGTGTACTCAAGCAGCTCAACATACCTGACAATGCCACAATAGGCATTGATGAAAGTGCCCAGTTTTTTATATTCGACGGTATTAACAAAGCGCAAAAAGGCTTAAATATAGTTAATGCACAAAGCGTTACTGCACATTGCCGCATGCATAAGTCAGTAAACGAATTAGCGCTTATGCAATGCGCAATGGATATGACCCTTGCAGTGCACCAAGCAACTGCAAGCATGCTATATGAAGGTATTACCACCACAGAGGTAGAAGCCTTTATTAAAAAAGCGCATCAAAAGGTAGGTGCACCAGGTAACTATTTTTGCATTGTTTTATTTGGTGTGGCGACCTCATTTCCACATGGCGTTAAAGATGCGCAAGTGCTTAAAAAAGGCGATATGGTATTAATAGATACCGGTTGCAAAGTGCATGATTACCTTTCAGATATAACCCGCACCTATGTATTTGGTGAGCCAACAGTGCGCCAGCGCATGTTTTGGGATCATGAAAAAGCAGCGCAACTCGCCGCCTTTAGTGCTGCAAAAATTGGCGCTACGTGTGAAGCAGTTGACGCAGGCGCTCGTCACTATTTAGCGGCTCACGGATTGGGGCCACAGTATCAAACACCCGGCTGCCCACATCGTACGGGCCATGGTATTGGCTTAGATATTCACGAATGGCCTTATCTAGTCGGTGGAGACAAAACCCCACTTGCACCTGGCATGTGTTTTAGTAACGAGCCAATGCTAGTTATACCCGATGAATTTGGTGTGCGTTTGGAGGATCACTTTTATATGACCGACAACGGCCCACATTGGTTTACACAGCCAAGTTATAGTATTGACGACCCGTTTGGGCTTAACGCTTAAACCCTTTATAAAGAGCAGCCATTAGCTGCTCTTTTTAGTTTGAGGATTGATAATGCATACTTCATCCCAATATCCTCTGTTATACCAAAGCAATCCGCAAAAGGATGAATATGAAAAACTTTAAAATTGATATCGTGTCAGACGTAATGTGCCCATGGTGCGTAATAGGTTATAAAAACCTAGAAACAGCGCTTGGCCAACTTAAAGACGAGATGAGTGCAGATATTACGTGGCATCCTTTTGAGCTAAACCCTGACATGCCGCTTGAAGGTCAAAATTTAAACGAGCACCTAATGCAAAAGTACAACCTGACTGAAGAGCAAGGCGATGAAAATCGCAAAAACATGTTCGAAGCAGGTCAGCGTGCCGGTTTTATCTTTAATTTTGATGGTGAGCGCATCATGATCAACAGCTTTGATTTACACCGCCTACTTACTTGGGCGCGTGAAGAAGATAAGCAAACCGAATTAAAGCTTGCCATGTTTGAAGCACACTTCACCGATTTAAAATACTTAAATCAAGAAGAGGCACTGCTTGATGTAGTCGCAAGTGTTGGCCTTGATAAAGAGCAGGCGCGTAGTATTTTACACTCAGATAAATACGTTCAAACAGTACGCCAAGAGCAAGACCGCTTTAAGCAACTCGGTATTACCTCTGTACCTACATTTATTATCAACGATAAATACGCAATCAGTGGCGGACAACCAAGCGACTCGTTTATTCAAGCACTAAAACAAATTAGTGAAGAAGAGGCTAAGCAAGACGCTTAGCAAGTAAGCTGCTGTTTAACATATATAAGGCTGCGCAATGCAGTCTTGTATGGTTTTAAAGGTGCAGCGTGACTTTACTGCCTACGTGAACCTATTTTTCTATAAGCTTTTAACAAAAACCCTCTGCTACTCAAACTTTACCTTCTGCGCTTTTATAAAAGTGCTGGCACTATACGTGCATTGCCTATTTTGTGTTCTTAATGAGTGTGCTGCGCGCTATTTTATTTCAAATGCCACGTAAATATTACAAGGTGCTATTAACTTCTTTCATACCGCCATTCACTCACTATTAATTAAGGGCTAACGAGTAACTAAATACGCATAAGGAGCAAGCATGGCTAAGTCAGCAACATTATACAGAATGGTAACTAATGAGCATATTTGCCCATTTGGACTCAAATCAAAAGATTTACTTAAGCGAAAAGGCTATAAGGTAGATGATAAGCCGCTGACTTCGCGCGAAGAAACCGATGCATTTCAACAAAAGCACAATGTTGATACCACACCACAAACATTTATCGATAACGAACGCATTGGCGGGTATGACGACCTGCGAGCTTACTTTAATAAATCGGAGCCAGGCCAACAAGGTACTACTTATACTCCCGTAACGGCCATTTTTGCTGTTACCTTATTGCTTGCCTTTGCATTTAGCTACTCGGCTGGCTTTGCACTTTTTTCTATGCATACAGTTATGCTGTTTGTCGCGTTAACAATGGGCGTACTGGCTATTCAAAAATTACGCGACTTATACAGCTTTAGTAATTCTTTTATAACCTATGATTTATTTGCGATGAAAGTAGTGAGATATGCTTATGTGTATCCATTTTTAGAAGCATTTGTAAGTATTGGCATGATTGCAGGGCTTTCAGCTTATATTGTTGCACCAATTTCTTTATTTATTGGGGGTGTTGGCGCCGTGTCGGTGATTAAGGCTGTTTACATAGACAAACGCGAGCTTAAATGTGCCTGTGTTGGCGGAGATAGTAATGTACCGCTGGGATTTGTCTCTCTAACCGAAAACCTGTTTATGATTGCGGCGGGTATCTGGATGTTTATTAAATAACCTTAATTCAGGTTAAATAATGAGCTTGATAACTAACCGGATTATTTTACATGATTGGTATTTTAGTGTAAAAAAGGCTACTAACTAAATAATAAAAGGAATTAAAATGAAATACTTACTGTCTATCATTGCCGCTCTAATCATTACTGGCTGTACTACAACTCCACTTCAAGACAGTCCTACCGCAACAGTAAAATCAACAGTTCCCCCTAAATACCCTGTTGCAGAGGTACGTAACAAAACAGAAGGTTTTGTTACCATGTCTTATGATGTAGATAGTTATGGGCGCCCAAATAATATTAAAGTTATTAACGCTAAACCTGAGCAAGTGTTTAATAGCGAAGCCAAACGTGCCCTATCTAAATGGCAGTACTCACCTAAAGTTGTTAATGGTGTTGCTGTACCTGATAAAAACTTAGAAATGACAATTGAGTTTAATTTGGATAATTAATAATCGGGTAAGGTTATATCTTAAAGGCTGCAGTGTGCAGCCTTTTTAGTATTTGTCAGCGAGCTTATTAAGTACGATAAAGCACTTTAATTACATGCCAGCCAAATTTAGTTTTAACTAAATGTGGCTCTAAAATAGCGCCATTAAAGGCTATTTTGTCAAACTGCGGAACCATTTGCCCGCGTCTAAATTCGCCAAGGTCACCGCCTTTTTTACCCGACGGGCACGACGAGTATTTTTTAGCTAAGGTTTGAAACTTGGCACCTTTACCTAATTGCTTAATAATGTCTTCTGCTATTTCTTTGTGTTTTACCAATATGTGGAGTGCGTGCGCTGTGCTTGCCATTTCAAAACCCTGATAATTTAAAACGCGGCGATTTTAGCACAGCCACCTAAACCTAGCATCTACTTATAGCTGACCAATCAAATAATTGGCGTCACCCAATAGCACGCTTTAATTCACAAAACCTGATATTTGGTCTAAGCAGCTATAGCTAGGGTCCGAGAGTGGGCTCAAGCTAGTTACTTTTCTAATTCGTGGTGCTTTACTTTTTTCATGACTGGCAATAAATCCCTCCACTAAAAGCATTCGATCACTACAATGCTTAACAAACCCCTCAGTTACATCACCGTAAAATGGGAATACTAAGTATTGCTTTGACATTTTTTCTAGAGCTGCACGATCTTCATAAAAATCAAGGTGTCCGTAATGTCCAACTAAGCACACCTTAGTTCCAACCAAATCATTTTGATTCTTGAAAAGTTCGCCCCAAGATATTTTTTTACATTCAATTTTTTCCTGTAAGGGAAATGCTTTTACAGAAAAGACCACAACCATTAAAACTAACAATCTAGACATAGATATAAATTTTTTCATATTTGGATTCTATTAACTTTCCGGGAGGATTGCTCTATAACGCATCCGTACACTCTAAACTGCGAGGCCAAAAAACCTCATAACCTATTGATTTGTATTAGTTAACACCTCAATATTAGCAGCAACCAAAGGCAATAAGAAAAACCTAACCCAATTAGTTTTCTGCTTCTGCTAAGAGCCTTTTTAAAATCAGTTTTTTAATAACGTTCTTAAATTCACAGCTGAGAAAAATACCATAGCTATACACACAAACAACAAAAGATAAATACCGTAGCCTACACCAACTATTAGGTAGGATTTACTAGGCTCCTGAGGATTATAATAAACATTAACTTTATCCCTCGTTTGATATTTTTTAAGTTGTAAATCTCGCTCCGCTCTATCAAGCATAGAGTTGACGTTTGATACTCGATTTCCAACAAATAGCTTTTCATCAAGCATATAAGAGTATTCAACCTCTATAATATAGCGCTCTTGGTTATGTTGTATACGTAGTCCATTACTAGAAATAACAGTACCCTCAACCATAGGCCAACTTTTCGTAGTCAGACCTTCTGAAACAACGGTTACTAAATATGCACTCCAAGCGAGTGAACTTAAAAGCATTACAACAAAAAAGACTCTACTTTTATTAAACATATCAGCACCTAATTTTTTGGGACTACACAATATATTTGTTTATGAAGACAATGATTCAATACGATAGTAAATTTATTTACCTGCGATCAATTATAAATAATGTTTTGCGTCCTCTGGGTTGGGTACTCTGCAATACTGATATTTGCCAAATAAGGTATAGCGGTTTAAAGCAATTTTATCGTACAGCCAATTATTAAATGTATTGGGTAAAACACTAAATACAGTGGCTAGTTTGTAGGGGTAACCTAGCTGCTTAACCACTTCAAAAAAAGCATGACTTTGCGTGTACGCTTTGCCGTTTTGTAGGTAAACCATTGAGGCGTATTGTGTGGTTGAAAAACCAAAATGAGTTAATAGCAGTGCACCTTTTGGGGATTGCACGCTGCACAGTTTAAAAATGCTAATTATAAAATTACACCACGCACTACATAATTTGCACTGTGCATCGAATAATATAATTTTTTGATTACGCATTAATGTAGCCGCATCATCACTCATTTTATACCCCTTAAGCGGTTACTGCTGAACCGGCTTTTTTTGTAACTTACGCTGCAATGTGCGCCTATGCATATTGAGTTGCCGCGCAGTGGCCGACACATTACCGTTATTACTATGTAGCACTTGCTGAATATGCTCCCACTCTAAACGCTCTGGTGACATAACTGGTGTGGCAACATCACTAGCATTTTGTGTATTTAAATCTGCGTTTAGGGCCTTTAATAGCGTGGCCATATCAACGGGTTTAGTAAGGTAGTCGTTAGCGCCTAAACGCATGGCCTCTACTGCGGTGGCTATGCTTGCAAACCCTGTTAATAATACAATATACGCCTGCGGTAATAAGCTGCGAAGTGGCTTAATTAAGCCAAGGCCGTTATCGTCACCTAGTTTCATATCGAGCAAAATAAAATCTGGTAAGTGTTTATGTGCACTGAGTAATGCATCACTTTGGTTATGCGCAACTTCACAACTAAAGCCTTGTTTTGTTAAACGCCGAGCAAGTGTACTGGCTAGGTTTATATCGTCTTCAATTATAAGTAATTTCATGAAAGTGGTTGCTCATTATTTGCTATGGCTAATTTTACTTTAGCCACTGCCCCGCCACCAGCGTGATTATACAAAGTTAACGAGCCGTTTAGTCGCTCAAACGTCACATTAGAAAGTAAAACCGCAAGCCCCATACCTTGGCTGCTAGGCATAAGTTGCCCGCCAAGCTCTGCTAATTGTGGTTGGCTAAAACCGCTACCAAAATCACGAATTAGCAAATATATACTTTCACTGTGTTGATTATCTTGCTGCCAGCTTAGCTCTAACTGGGTTTGGTTATTTTTTTGATTAGCAATGCATGCATTTTGTAGCAAATTGAGAATAGCAGGCAATAGCATTGCATCACTTTTTAAGATGACTGCTATTGGCTCACTTAACCAATTAATGTGCTGATCAGGGTATTGCAGTAATAATGTATCGGTGATCTGCTTTTGTAGCTGGTTTACTGTAATGTGCTCGGTGGTATTTTTATTACGAAGCTGAGCAGAGAGCTTTCTAAAGTCATTTAATTGCCTAGCACATTGCTTGAGCGGTGTTTGCATTTGCACAACGACAGGGTTATTTGGCTGCTCTTCTAAAAGCTCTTCAAATAATAATTGTAAGTTAGCGATAGGACTGGCTAGTTGATGGGTTATTTGCGCAGCAGCGCCATCTAGGGTTACCAGTTGCTCGTTACGCAATTGCTGCTCGCGAGCTTTAGCTATTGTGCGCTCTCGCTCCTTTAATGCCCGGCTCATAGCACCAATAACCAAAGCGATAACGCTTGCACTTAAAACAAAGTTAACCCACATGCCTATAAAGTGCCCACTCATATTCATTTGATGCATACTGTGATCGGGCATCCTAATGAGTAAAAAGCTATAAGCGGCAATTGCCAGTACGGCGATATAAGCCAAGCCTTTTTCACGAAGAGTGACCGCTGCAATCATGATAGGTAACAATAATAGCGATACAAACGCATTGGTTGCGCCGCCACTTAATGAGAGCAAAATAGTTAAAAACAGGACGTCCGCAGTGAGCTGCATTAACATCCCTATAGGGCGCGCTTGGCTAACATTTCGATAAGCGAATACGCTTACTAATTGAAATATCGCCTCTATAGCTATTACCACTAATAAAGGGAGTAACGCTATTTGGTGTTCTAATAAAAAATACACGCTTAGTACAGCAATTAACTGCACAGCAATAGCACCACTTCGCAGCATTAAAAGGCGGCTAATGGTCGGGTCGGTTTGCATAAACAAGGTGTGATGTACCTATAAAATTTAATACGTTAAAAAAGTTAATCTTCATCCATTGATATAGTAAACAGCGCGCACGGGGTCCCTTGATGAAACACCATTTTCCATTGTTCATTACTTTTACGCCAAAGCGACATACGTAAGGAGTAATTAAACTCACTTCGGGCTGAGCGCCTATAAGCCGCTTGGTAACTAATTTGCGCGACATCATCGCTAAGCATTCGCCCTTTAAAGTGCTGATTATAAAACTGCGGAACAACCTCGGTAGGTAAACGTGTGAGTACGTGCTGCTTATCAAATACGGTGCCATTAGCTGCAATTTCAATAAATTCATCATCAAGTAAGGCATTTAATGCATGGCTTGATTGACGAACATCAGGGTCGAGCAACTGTCGTTCGGCCTCTATCAAGTGATTAAACAACGACACTTTTATTTTATTGCTCATGGGCTTCCTTATTATGTATGCAATTGCCACGTGTTTGTGTGTTTATACGTTAAACGGGCAGTAATTAACAATATCGGCTTACTTTAATTCACTCAAGCTAACAGCTTGAACGCAGTGCCATAAATGCGAGCCACTTACGTTTAAGTGAAGCTGCAAAATCATGCACTTTTCAATTATATGCTGTTTAACACATCGCTACGTATAGTTTTAATACTTGCTTACTCTTTAAACAAGCTTTACGTCAAATTGCCCACAATTACTATTATTTACGAGACAAAACAGGTTAATAACTTCTCTTAAAGGGCAATTTTTGATATAACTCACCCATTAGCAATACACGTCAGACCACCTTTTTAAGAGAACACACTATGGCCTACGCACATATTACTGGTTGGGGTAAATGTATTCCACCAGCAAGCATTAGCAACGATGAAATTAGCGAAATAGTTGATACCAACGATGAGTGGATCACCACACGTACTGGTATTAAATCTCGTAGGGTTAGCCATGTTAGCACCGCAGAACTTGCAACCGTTGCCGCAAAGCATGCCATCGATTGTGCAGGGATTGACGCAAAAGATATCGATTTAGTTATTTTAGCAACGTGTACCCCTTCTACTGTGGTGGCCAATACCGCCTCTTTAGTACAAAAAAACATTGGTGCGACCGGCGCTGCAGCTATGGATACCAATGCAGCGTGTTCTGGTTTTTTATATGCCCTTCAGGCAGCTACCGCTCAAATTCAGGCGGGTATGATTAAAAAAGCCGTGGTTATTGCTGCAGAGCGCATGACCTGGTATGTAAACTGGGCACGCCGTGACAGCGCTGTATTATTTGGTGATGGCGCAGGCGCAGTAGTACTAGAAGCCGCAGATACACCCGCAGGCCTACTTGGTACTAAAACCGGTTGCGACAGTGAAGACAGAGATATTTTGCATATCACCAACTTTGGTAGTGATTTAAATAAATATGAGCCAATTGGCTCATCAGACTTACTGTTTGAAGGCCGGGAAATTTTCAAACGTGCCGTTAAAGGTATGAGCGAAGCGTGTGATGATGTATTAACGCAAGCCAACCTAAGCCTTGATGACATAAACGTATTAGTGCCACATCAAGCTAATCTACGTATTATTCAAGCAATTCAGCATCGTTTAAAAGTGCCGGATGAAAAAGTAATGGTAAACATTGCTGACTACGGTAATACCTCAGCCGCAACGATTGCTATTGCGTTATGTGAAGCCGTAGAGCAAGGCTTAATTAAGCCGCATTCAAATATTATGTCGGCAGCGTTTGGCGCAGGTTTAACGTGGGCAGCAAGCTATATAAAATGGGGCGAGCGTGTTACGCCGATTAAAGTAAGTGATGCAACTTTGCCACCGTGTGAGCTAACAGGCCTTGAGCTTGTAGCCCCCGCAGTTAAAGCCTGCAAAGACGCTGAGCCTAGCTAAACGTTTTTAAGCACATAAAAATTAAACGCACTTTTTAGTGCGTTTTTGTTTTTTAGAAGAACAAACTCATGGAGCTAACTACATGGAACTATTAGGCATTCATCATGCTGCTATTATTTGCAGTGACTACGCCCGCTCTAAGCACTTTTATAGTAACGTACTTAAACTTAAAGTTATTAACGAGCATTTTAGGGCCGCGCGTAATTCGTATAAATTAGATTTAGCGATGCCTGATGGCAGCCAAATAGAGTTATTTTCGTTTGATGGAGCACCTGCAAGACCAAGCTACCCAGAAGCGCAAGGCTTAAGGCATTTAGCATTTAAAGTTAAAAACGTTGCCCAAGCAAAGCAGTATTTAGAGTCACAAAATATAACAGTGGAAGAGATAAGAGTGGATGAAATAACCGGCAAAAAATTCACCTTTTTTGCCGATCCAGATAACTTACCGCTTGAGTTATACGAGGTATAGCCCTCGTATAACAAGGTTTATTTAAAGCGGCTTTGCAAGTAATTAAATACCGCACGAATACCTAACGCTTCGCCGCCGGTTGGGCGCCCAGGTAAAGCACGTAAATTCCACGCCATTACATCAAAATGTACCCAGGGTGTGGTTGGCTCTACAAACTCTTTTAAATAAAGCGCCGCGGTAATTGCACCACCAAATGGTGTGCTGGCACAGTTTGCCATATCGGCTACATCGCTCTTTAAAAAGCTTTTGTACTGATCAAATAAAGGCAATTGCCATACAGGGTCGCTTACATCCATACCGGCATCAATAATACCATTTGCTACATCGCGCTCTGTTGAGAAAAAGCCCGGTAACTCAGTACCTAAAGCAACACGACAAGCACCGGTAAGGGTCGCAAAGTCAATAATTAGCTCAGGGTTATCGTTTTGTGCCTCGCTAAGCGCATCACACAATACTAAACGCCCTTCAGCATCGGTATTGTCAATTTCTACCATAATGCCTTTACGCGTTTTAATTACATCACCTGGGCGAAATGCATTTCGCGATACCGCGTTTTCAACCGCAGGCACTAAAACACGCAGTCTAATTGGTAAATTAGCCGCCATAATTAGCTGTGCTAAAGCAATAACATGCGCGGCCCCGCCCATGTCTTTTTTCATGTTACGCATGCCAGAGCTTGGTTTTAAATCAAGCCCGCCAGAGTCAAAACATACCCCTTTACCGACTAAGGTAATAAGTGGTGCGTTTTGATCGCCCCATTTTAAATCAAGTAATCGAGGTTTGTTTTCGCTGGCGCGCCCGACCATGTGTATTGTTGGGTAATTTTGCTCAAGTAGCTCATCGCCAATCCACTGGGTAAATTCACCGTTGTAATTATTGGCTAAATCTTCCATTACTTGCGATAAATGCTGCGGCATCATATCTACCGCAGGTGTGTTTACTAAATCACGCGCTAAATAAATGGCATCGGCTTGTTGCTTAATACGCTGATACAGCGCTTCATCGGCAATGGCTAATTGTGCTTTGGCAGTTGGTTTTTCTTTATATTCACTAAATTCATAGCCGCCTAACACAAAACCAAGCGCGACTTGCTCTATAAAGGCATCATCGCCTTGAATTTGATACGTACCCAGGGGTAATTTATTGGCAAGCTCGCCTGCGGCCCAAAAATCATCTTGGTTTTGTAATAAACAATAAACGTGGCTTAGCTCACCGGTTTGCGCGTCAGGCACAAGCGCTAAACCTTGCTTTTCAAAGCCGCTATTTGTTAACCATGTTTGGATAAAAGCCGGTTGTTGTGATTGCCAGTCAGTTAACTCGTTTTTAAGAATAAAAGATAAAGGAATACCAGAAGAAGTATGACGAAGTAATGCACTCATTGAAAAGCTCATATAATAAAAAATGGTAGCTCAAAGCATACCAATAAGACCGGCTAAAAGGTATAGCTAATTTTAGCCAGATTTATTCTTTATTTGGCGCTTTAGTGTGTTGTTTTAAATCCTCTTTAACTATTTCGGCGTCTAGCTCTTTAACTGGTTTATTAATGTTAAACGAGCTAGGCAATACATCTACACCTACCATTCTGCCTAGCTTTACAACCAATGGAATAGTAATAGGGGCAAATGGCAGTACGGCAAATACACCTAAGCCAAGCCCTTTTAAAATATCTACAAACTGCTCATTAGCACGCTTTAACTCTTCTTTGCTGGTTTGCCCTTGCGTGTAACGCCTATAAATGGTGAGCATTTCTATGGTTTCTTGCCTTTCTTGCGCAAGAGCAATTTTTAGCGCCACCATTGCACGACGAAAGCGAAGCTGTTGGCGCTTTTTACTAATTTTAACTACCCGCCAAGGCGCACGGTGAATAACTTTATATAATCGCATACCCTTTATTTTCACACATAAAGGGTTTTACACAAGAATAATTTACTTAATACGCCCTATACTTTACTCTTTTGCACCATAACAGTGCTTACAAGCTCATTTTTATGCAAAACAAACAAATAATAGTACTCCCCAAACCCCAAAAACCACAGCCTGATGAATGCTGCGGCGGAGGTAGCTGTAGCCCTTGTGTGTGGGACGAATACAGACAAAAATATCGTGACTGGCAAACGCAAAACACACCACCTGCCTCACCAAAAGAAACAAATTGATAACATCCACCCACCCACTTCGCGCATTAAATCTTCGAAAAAGCGTTAAAATCGCACTTTATTAGTTCAAATTAGTTACATACTGCACCATTGTTGCAAATATATTTTATTTTGAACTTTTTGTTATTAAAGAGTTAATTATTAATTGCCCTGAAAGTTTTTTATGTATAGGCTGTACATAGGACTTCACATGAGGTGGGCTTTTAGCTTTAAGAAGTCGAGTAGGTTGACTCTTTATCCCCATGTGAATACGTCCAAAATTATAAATAAGTAATGTTAATTACTGCATTACGTACAAAATATATTCTAACTGGGGAAAATTAGAATGAAACTTAAAAGCAATGCGCTAAATCAAGCAATTAAATTTGCATTAGCAACAACAACCACCGCAGGTTTGTTTATTTCAGGTTCTGCTGTTGCAGCAGAAGAAAGTGAAACTAAAGTTAATAAAAACGTTGAAAAAATTGCCGTAGTGGGTACTCGCTCAGCGCCGCGCTCTATTGGTGATTCACCGGTTCCTATTGATATTATTGGCGGTGAAGAGCTAGAAAAGTCTGGTAACACAGACATGCTAGAGCTACTTAAAGGCTCTGTTCCTTCTTTTAATGTTCACCAAAACCCAATCAGTGATGCTGCATCACTAGTACGCCCAGCTAATTTACGTGGCTTACCTTCAGACAGCACATTAATCCTTTTAAACGGTAAACGCCGTCACCGTGCTTCTGTTATTGCATTTTTAGGTGGTGGTATTAACGATGGTGCACAAGGCGCTGATATTTCAGTTATTCCTAGCATTGCACTTAAGCAAGTAGAAGTACTACGTGATGGCGCAGCAGCACAATACGGCTCAGATGCAATCGCAGGTGTAATGAACTTCCAACTTAAAGATGCCTCTGAAGGCGGTAAATTTGAAGTACGCCATGGTCAATACTACGAAGGCGACGGTGATACCACACAGATATCGGGTAACGTAGGCCTACCATTTACAGACAACGGTTTTGCTAACTTAAGTTTTCAATATAAAACAGCAGATGCAACAAGTCGCTCAGAGCAACGCCCTGATGCAGCTGCACTTTCTGCTGCAGGTGTACCAGAAGTGTCTTCGCTTGCGCAAGTTTGGGGTGCCCCAGAGGTTGATGACGACATTTCAATTTTTGGTAACTTTGGTTTAGAACTAACAAACGACTCAGAATTTTATATGTTTGGTAACTACTCTGAGCGTGATGTACGTGGTGGTTTTTACTACCGTAACCCGCACACTCGCCCAGGTGTATACTCAAACGATGGCGGTGAAACACTACTTGTTGCCGATTTAACAGAAGACATGAGCGGTAACTGTCCAACTATAGCAATTGATGACAACGTACTAGATAACCCAGACTACATTAGCGGTGTTGCTAATAACCCTGATTGTTTTGCATTTAACGAAACCATTCCTGGCGGTTTTACACCTAACTTTGGTGGCAACATTACCGATACCTCTTTAACTATTGGTACAAAGGGTATGTTTACGGGTGGTTTCCTTAAAGATGCATTTTACGATTTAAGTGGTACGGTGGGTTTAAACGAATCTCGCTACTTTATTTACGACACGGTTAATGCGTCGTTAGGTGCAGACAGCCCACGTGATTTTAGCCCAGGTAAATATGAGCAACTAGAGAAAAACTTTAACTTTGACCTTTCTAAAGGCTTTGATTTTGACCTAGCGTACGATGTAAATATTGCCGGTGGTTTAGAATGGCACGAAGAAACATTTACTGTAATTTCGGGTGATGAAGCATCATTCACTGCAGGTCCTTTAACTGAGCAAGGTTTTGGTATTGGCTCTAATGGTTTCCCTGGTTTCAAACCTTCTGATGCAGGCGAATATACACGCCGTAACTACGCAGCTTATGTAGATATCGAAGCACCATTTACAGAAGAATTCTTAATGGGCCTTGCGGTACGTTTTGAAGATTACGACAGCTTTGGTACAACAACAAACTACAAAGTAATGGCGCAGTACCACGTAACTGAAGATCTAAATATTCGTGGCTCAGTAAGCACAGGTTTCCGTGCCCCTACTGTTGGCCAAGCTAACGTAAGTAACGTACAAACCAACTTAAGTGATGGTGTATTACAAGATTCAGCACTTTTACCACCAACAAACCCAATTGCAGTGCAATTAGGTGGTACAGAGCTTGAGCCAGAAGAATCGCAAAGTTACACACTAGGTGCGGTTTACACTATTGGGGATTTATTTGTAACACTTGATTACTACAACATTGAAGTTGATGACCGTATCAGCCAATCTGAAAAAATTGTACTTAGCCAAGATGATAAAGACACGTTAGAAGCAGCAGGCGTACCAAATGCGCAAAGCTATGCACAAGTAAGCTTTTTCACAAATGACTTTGATACAACAACGCAAGGTATTGACTTAGTAGCAAACTACACAGCTGACATGTTAGGCGGAAGCTCTACATTTAGCCTTGCTTACAACTGGAATGAAACTGAGGTAACTAAGTTCAGCGACATTACCGGTGAGTTTAAAGTTAAGCGTTTAGAAGAAGATTTACCTAACCACCGTGCAACGCTTACTTGGGCACAGCAGTGGGAATCTTTTTCAATGTTTACCCGTGCTAATTACTACGGCGAATACCAAGGTGTTCACGTAGATTACGATGCAACAGCAAAAACAGCTGACGCAGCCGTGACCATTGACGCTGAAATAACGTACTTCTTAAATGAGTCTATTAGCTTCTCGGTAGGTGCACAAAACATCTTTGACCAAGACGCTGAAAAACTTGATTTTGAAGACCGTACGGGTATCCCTAACAATAACTGGGGTGGCCAATACTACGAAACGTCTCCATACGGTATTAACGGTGGCTTCTACTACGCGAAAGCAACCTATACTTTCTAATATTTTTTCATGATAAACCAAGGCGAAATGTTAAGACATTTCGCCTTTTTTATTTTATATTAATTAAAAAACAATAATGCCTCATCATGCTAATTAAAAAAGCCAATCAATTACTACAAGAAAATAAACTCAAAGAAGCCGAGTTTCATTTTAAAGCAATTTTAAATAGTAACCCGCAAAGCGGCGAAGCATTATTTGGTTTAGGCAGGATAGCACTTAGGTTAGAGCGCTTTGATGCAGCGGTATACTTATTACAAAAAGCATGCGAACGTTTACCCCATATGCTTGAGCCACTGCACGCCCTTGCCGATGCATTTAACGGTGTTAATTCCCCTAATGATGCGATTAAAGTACTCGAATATGCTAAAAGCCTCGCAAGCCATAGCCCAGAGCCTCATTATTATTTAGCTCAGCATTATTTAAGCTACGGCGAATTAGACAAAGCACACACCACATTTGCGCATGCGCTAAGCATGGGGCTTTACCCCGTAACTGCCTATATTTTATTTGAACTAGTACAATTAGGCCGTTTCAATAAAGAACATAATTATGTGAGCAACCTGCACCACTTTTTAACGCAAACGAATAACGTGCGTTTAAAAATGGTGTGTTACTACGCGTTAGGTAAAAGCTACGACAAACTAGAAGATACAGAGCAAGCATTTAACTATTATGTGCTTGCCAACAAACTTCAAAAAAAGCTTACTCACTTTAAAACCAGTGACTTAGTGCCTTTCTATGAGGCAATTATAACGCATAATACACAACAGCTAATTGCATCTGCCGATCACACTTTTACCGGCACTATTACGCCCGTGTTTATTATTGGTATGCCCCGCAGCGGCTCAACCTTACTTGAGCAAATGATGGCCTGCCACTCACAGTTTGCCACATTAGGTGAAAACACCAGTATCGCTAACCAAGTGGTGGCATTTATAGAGCAGCAAACGCAAACCCCTTACCCGCAATGCTTAAGCGCACTTAGTAACGATTTAATCGCAAAAGCTCGCAATATTTATATTGAAGAGTTAAAAAAAGCACAGCCTATACGCCCTTTCATTATTAATAAGCTACCGAGTAACTATCAGTCTATTGGCTTAATTTACTTGCTGTTCCCTAATGCTAAATTTATTAATTTAAGTAGGGATTTTAACGCCACTGCTTTTTCGGTGTTCAGTAACTACTTTGCCGAAAATGAGCCGTACTTTTGTGATTTAAAAGAATTCAAACTTTACCATGCGTTGTATGCAAAATTAATGGATCATTGGCGCAGCCTGCCCTCATTACCGCTATACGATATTCATTATGAGCAAATAGTTGCCGAGCCTGAGTCGCAGCTAAGTGCTTTATTTTCGTTTTTAGGATGTGAGTATGAACCGCAGTGCTTAGCATTTTATAAGCGTAAGGCTGCTGTTAGCACATTAAGCAAACAAGCCATTAGGCAGCCAATTAATACACAGGCACTCGCGCATTGGGAGCGCTATAAAACACCGCTTTTAAAACAGTTTGAATGAGCCTAATTGCCTAACTGTGCTCGTTAAACCAGCTTACAACATCTTTAAATTGCTCATCCCGTGCCTGAGGGTGAGTAAGCATATTAATATGATCGTAATCCACACTATGACCATGGCGCTTGCCATAAATTTTAAGGGTTTGTTTTCCAGGTCCGGACTCTGCCATAAACTTTTTAATATCAATAGGCTGCGCAAGAGCCTTATCGTTTACAGCGCCAATATGTAGTGTAGGAGGCACCTGCACTTTAGCTAATGCTTTTGCATAGTCAAAACCATCATCGCTATCTATCCATGGCCTTTTTTTAGCCCACTGCATGCTCTGATAATGCGACTTTTGCGATTCGTTATCGCTGCCCCACTTATAGCCTTTTGCGTTTAAGTACCCCTGTTTTTTAGCCAATATGGGCGCCATAAAGTACCAAATTACATTTGCTTGTAGTAACTTTTTAGGGTGATTGTTAAACAAAGATCGTTTAGAGCCAAAATAAGCACACGCTTTAACCTCTTTTAAATACTCAGGAAAACGTGCAAAAACGCTATTCATTAAAACGCCCCCCCAAGAGTGAGCAACCCAATAGTCTGGCTTTTTACCCTCGAATTGTTCAATGTAATTAATAAAGGCGGGGATATCTTCTACTATTGCCTCTGTTTGACCATATTTAGCCTGCGGCGAAATAAGCGGCTTGCTCTCTCCACGTCCGCGCAGGTCTGCTACATAACAGCAGTAGCCTTGCTCAGCCAAATAAGGGGCTAGCCCTTTATTGCTATGAGTATAAAAAATTTTGCCATTTTCTACTGCGCCGTGCATAAAAAACACCACGGGGCCCGCTTGCTTGTCGTTTGCTATACGGCGTAAATGCAGCGTTTGCTGATTGCCTAGTTGAACAAAATGTGAGTGCTGTGTAATTGCCACAAATTTTCCTTTATTATTTTTAGCCACTCATCCTACCAGTACCACTGTTAATTCTAAAGTAAATGGTTGCACTTTTTAGTGGGGCATTTGATACAATTGCGCCATTATTTAATTGCTAAATTAATGCTATGAAATCAAAACAAGTCACTAACAAACTCCACCCACGCAACCAACATTTACATGGCTACGATTTAGACATGCTATGCGATAAGCATGATGCGTTAACCCCTTTCATCATCGTCACCCCTGCGGGGAGTAAAAGCATTGATTTTACCAATAACACAGCAGTAAAAACGCTTAATCAAGCGCTTTTAAAAGCGCATTATAAAATAGATTTTTGGGATATTCCTGAGCATAACCTATGCCCTCCTATTCCTGGTCGCGTTGATTACATTCATTACTTGGCAGACTTATTAAGCGACGACAACCAACAAAATATTCCAACTGGCAGGCAAATTAAGGTGCTCGATATTGGCACAGGGGCCAATTTGGTCTACCCGTTAACGGGTAATCATGAATACAACTGGCACTTTACTGGTAGCGACATCGATGCAAATTCTATAAAAATAGCGAAACAAATCGCCCAATTTAATGGTTTAAAAATAACCCTTAAACACCAAAAAAACGCATCATCTATTTTTGAAAACATTATAAATCAAAAAGATTTATTTCATTTAACCCTGTGTAACCCCCCGTTTCACGCAAGCGCAGAAGACGCCAATAAAGGGTCGCAGCGCAAATGGAAAAACTTAGGGAAATCGCCTAAAAACACCCTTAATTTTGGCGGGCAAAATAATGAGCTATGGTGCGAAGGCGGCGAAGCACAGTTTATTAGCAATATGATTGCTCAAAGTGAGCAATTTGCAGAGCAAGTAATATGGTTTACCTCCTTGGTTTCAAAAAAAGAAACGCTTAAAGTGTTAGAAAATAAATTAAGCTCCCTCCCTATTGCCGAATATAAAATTATAGACATGGCACAAGGACAAAAAGTAAGTCGCTTTATTGCCTGGAGTTATTTTGATAAAGCCACGCGTGAACAAATTTTTGACGAGCTTGTTTAAACCCATAAAAACAATAAAGCCTGTAGTACTTAATAAAGGAATAACCACCATGATAGATTTTCGCTCAGACACGGTTACTAAACCTTCAAAAGCCATGCGCGATGTAATGTATAGCGCGCCAGTAGGCGATGATGTGTACGGGGATGATCCTAGCGTAAACCAGCTAGAAGCCTATGCAAGTGAGCGTTTTAGCTTTGAAGCCGCACTTTATTGTAGCTCTGGCACGCAAGCTAATTTACTTGCGCTTATGGCTCATTGCGAACGCGGAGATGAATATATTTGCGGGCAAAATGCCCATAACTATAAATTTGAAGGCGGTGGCGCTGCAGTATTAGGCTCTATTCAACCACAACCGATTGAGAATGAACCCGATGGCAGCCTCTGCTTTGATAAAATTGCCGCAGCAATAAAACCAAACGATAGCCATTTTGCCAACACCCGCTTACTTAGCCTTGAAAACACCATAGGCGGAAAAGTGCTCCCCCTTAGCTACTTAGCCAAAGCACGTCATTTTGTAAATGAGCACTCGTTAGCTCTGCACTTAGATGGCGCACGTGCGTTTAATGCAGCAGTTGAATTAAACGTTGATATTACAGATATAACCCAGCATTTTGACTCTGTTTCAATTTGCTTATCAAAAGGGCTAGGTGCTCCCGTTGGCTCGCTATTACTAGGCACAAAGGCGCTTATCACAAAAGCACGGCGCTGGAGAAAAGTACTCGGTGGTGGCATGCGCCAAGCCGGAATGCTGGCAGCCGCGGGGCAATACGCACTTGAAAATAACGTCTCTCGCTTAAAAGACGATCACGCTAATGCGCGTTATTTAGCAAGTAAGCTTAACGAACTCAATGGGTTTAGCGTTGATATGAGTAACACCACCAACATGGTGTATGCGCGCTATTCAAGTGAGTTAAATATAGCGCATATTAGCGAGCAATTAGCACAACAAGGCATATTAATTAGCCCAAGCAAACAGCTTAGGCTAGTCACTCATCTTGATATAAACCAAGATGATATAGATACTTTTATACGAGCCTTAGCGGCCCATATTTAACTCAGCCTTATAATGCTTGCGGCACACCGACACATAACGGTCGTTGCCGCCAATTTCTACTTGGTTACCATCGGCAATGGCATTGCCGTTTTCATCTGTACGCAACACATGATTGGCTTTACGGCCGCAATGGCACACTGTTTTAAGCTCAACCAGTTTATCGGCCCATGCTAGCAAGTACTGAGAGCCAATAAATAACTCACCTCTAAAGTCGCTTCGCAGGCCATAACACAATACCGGAATACCAAGTTCATCAACCACATCAGTCAGCTGCATAACTTGTTCTTTAGATAAAAACTGGCATTCGTCAACCAACACACAGTGGCGCTTTTTTTCGTTTTGCAGATTTTGGATCAGCTCAAAAACATTTTTTGACGCATCAAATATATGCGCATCAGCTTGCAGCCCGATACGAGACGATACTTTTCCTACACCAGAGCGGTTATCAATTGCAGCCGTTAAAATAACAGGCTCCATACCGCGCTCACGATAGTTAAACGCAGATTGTAATAAGGTGGTTGATTTACCCGCATTCATCGCAGAGTAGTAAAAGTATAATTGAGCCATTGCCGTGCCTTAAGATAAAAAGTGCGCTTATGCTACCTTAATATGCGATTAATACCAATTTCATATCGCTATTTTAGTTAATAAGCGCTTTGATTTTCTTATTACTCAACAGCTTGCAAGTATTTTATATAAATTTGTGCACTGTCAAAGCGCGCTAACCATTGCCATATCTCTTTACTAAGCTGGCTATTTTGCTGGTAAAACTGCTTTGAAAAAATTAAATAACCGTCGGTTGTTTCATAAGGTGGGTAAAGGGGTTTTACATCGCTCCCTTTATGTTGATAGCTCGACACTTTTAAGTCATCTACTTGGCATAAATCAACACTTGCCTGTACCACTCCTTTATCAAGTAATTCAAAAGCTTTGTCTTTTGAAAAAGTATTATGAATATAAAAAGGCTCTTCTTTTAGCGCGCTGTTTAAGCCATAGCCATTAGGAATGGCGATAGTGAACGCTTTATTTTGAAATACTTCACGTGTTTGCCATTGTTTATGAAAACGAGCTCGCCCTATTAAACAGCTACTAAAACGACTCACTGCAAATTTTTCTAGCAACACCCCTTTTTCGTTTGTAGGGTACACAGCAAAACGTTCACGCCCATCACGATAGCTGGCAATAACGGCATTAACACGGTTAAGTTCTAAATCGTTTAGGCATCTGCGCCATGGTTTTCTAACAAATGAAATAGCCACATTGGGTATGTCGGCATCCAGTTGCTTTAAAATTTCAATTGAGGCGCCAGGGTTATCTATAGGTACTTCTTGCCCAATGCCCAAAAACATAGGTGCAACGTCTTTATCTTCGTAGCAAAATATAAGTGTTTGAGGGTTAGCAAACACTGCTGAAGAAAACATCAAACCAAATATAAATAAATAATTTAAGCTGCTGATACTCATAATAATTTTTATTAGTAAATAATGTAAATTGTAGCTTGTGATAACAAAGCTGCCAGTGCTGTAACAGTTAAATTATCCCTTCATGCTTTAGTAGCCAACTTTTTCTCTCAAGGCCACCAGCGTACCCAGTAAGCTTTGAGTTTGCACCAATAATTCGATGGCATGGCACAATAATACTAATGGGGTTTTTGCCATTTGCAGCCCCGACTGCTCTTACCGCCTTAGGGTTATTTAATTGTTTAGCTATATCGCCGTAGGTCATGGTTTTGCCAAAAGGGACGCTGAGCAACGCTTGCCACACACCATTTTGAAAAGGCGTACCTTGCGTATCTAATGGCACATTAAAGGTTTTGCGCTGACCATTAAAGTATTCGTTTAATTGCTTTACGCAGATTAAAACCGCTTTATTTGTTACTTGCTCAACGGGTGTATGGGTGTAGTGTGTTTTTGGGTAAAAACCAACATAGCTCACTCCGTTTTCAGTCGCTTGAATAATAATATCGTCAATCGGACTCGAAATTGCGGTCTGTATAATCATGAAAGTTGCTGCCATAGTTGAAACGTTAAGTACGAGCGAAATGGAGCGCTCAGCTCTGGGTTAAATTGCTTAGCATTGATCAGCGCCTTTTTTACCCCGAGATCGCCGGCTAATAGTATATCTGGGTTACTTTGCCCACGCAGTTTCGCGTAGTTAACAGTCCACGGCCCTATGCCTTTTATATCGAGCCAATTATCCAAAACCCTGTTATTGGGGTTATCAGCGCAGTACTTGGATAAATTTTTTAATGCATTTTTGCGCGATTGCGGCATTTTAAAAAATTCAAAGTCGCATGTCGCTAAATCCTCAGGCTGTGGAAAATACACTTTACCTGCGTGTTTATCGCCTTGCTCTGCGACCAGCTTTGTAACTAAAGTGTGCGCTGCCCCCACGCTAACTTGTTGACCCAATACAGCGCGGATCCCCGCTTCAAAGCTTGACCATATCCCAGGTAAGCGTAGCCCTTCACTTAATGTAAATGCCCCATTAATACTATTTTTTAAGTGGCTTTCAATAGGGTTTATATCGGCATCTACATCAAGTACACGGCGTATATTGTTAATTACTTTTTGTAAGTGCTCGGTATTATTTATTACTATTTCAACTTTAAAATGGTTATTTTGCGCCTTAAAGTGCGCATTAAAATAACCTACCGCCCCTTTTAGCATAAATGTTCGCCCGTAACTGGTTGGGGTTATCCACTCCATAGGCTCTATTAACCGCTTTGACAAAAAGCTGTGCAAAGCCTGCCAATTGTAAGGAGGTCTAAAAGGGAGTGTTAATACAATCACTGGGGTTGCCTCTTTTTTTGATTTTCTGAGCTTTGATGGCGCTATATTTAATTGTTGTAGAAAAGCATCGTTAAAACGTCGCACACTTTTAAACCCAGCGGCAAATGCAATATCGGTTATGGGTAATGTGGTCTCTTGAATGAGCTTTTTAGCAAACTGACATTGGTTAAATAACCGATACTGAGTAACAGACACACCAAAGTGCTGATTAAATATGCGTCGCAAATATCGACTGGTAATACCCAAACGAGTAGCTAGCATTTCGCAATTACAGCTATCACCTAAATCAATTAACTGCTTAGCTCTAAGCGCGGTCGTTTTTACCCCCTGCCAAGCAGCGCTGCCCGGAGCGCTATCGGGCCTGCAGCGTATACACGGTCTAAAGCCTGCTTGCGCTGCGTTGTGCGCATATTGATAATACACCACATTTTTTTCTTGAGCGGTGGGCGCGGGGCAAATTGGCCGACAATAAATACCGGTACTTTTTACTGCAACGTAAAACAAGCCATCAAATCGTGCATCGCGGCTTTGCCGTGCTTTTTGCCAATACTGATTATTCATGTAGGGTCTTAATCAATAAAACGTACCTCAGCATAACAATTTTTAAAGCAGATACTGGCCGTTTTCGGCACTCATCTGCTTTTAAAAAAGTATTATACCAACCCACTTAATTAAGCGTTTTAGTATCACTATTGCTCTGCAAAATCGAGTAAGTCTTGGCCTGCTAGGCGGTAGATTATCCATTCGTTTTGGGCTTTTGCCCCAATGCTATTATAAAAATCTATAGCGGGTTTATTCCAATCCAATACTACCCACTCAAAACGTCCACAGTCGTTTTTTATGGCTTTATTAGCAAGGTGTTTCATTATTAGTTTGCCCGCACCATTGCCACGGCTATCGGGGCTTACGTATAAATCTTCTAGGTATAAGCCATTTTTACCCAGCCAGGTAGAGTAATTATAAAAATACACCGCAAAGCCAATAGGCTCATCATCTTCAAGGCAAATAACACTGTGTGCTGTTGCCCCTTCACTAAACAGCGTTTTTATAATTGCCTGCTCATCTGTTTTTACTGCATCGGGTTCTTTTTCGTAAATGGCCAGTTCGGTAATAAACTGTAAAATGGTTGGCGCATCGCTTTTTTTAGCGTCGCGTATTTCTATTTGCTTACTCATGTTATTAATCCTAAAAGTACTGCTCTATTTTCTCTTTTAAAATATCAAGCTGAATGGGTTTAGTTAAGTAGTCATCCATACCGGCATTAATACAACGTTCTTTATCTGAGTCCATTGCATTGGCGGTTAGGGCAATTATTTTTATTGCTTTGTGCTCATCCCCTGCCATACCGTCTCGTATATTAGCCGTGGCGTCAAAGCCATCCATTACCGGCATTTGGCAATCCATTAACACTAAATCAAAATACCCTTCGTTATGCTCACTTAAGGTATTTATGGCTTCTTGACCATTTTGCGCCAGTATCACTTCGCAATTTAGCTTTTTAAGCATCAGTGTAGAAACATGCTGATTAACGGGGTTATCCTCAACTAATAAAATTTTTGCAGGTGTGTCTGATTTTTCTTTTCTTAGTGACGAAATATACCCTGGGGTCACCAAAGGAAGGGGCTCGGTGTTGTCTGAGCTTGTAATAACCGACAACGCAGAAATTAAATCGGCGGTTGTAACCGGCTTAGGAAAATAAGCCTGAAAACCAATTTTTGAGTAGCGCTGAGCGCCTTCCATACCTGCAATACTGGTCATCATTACTAATGGCATGGCTTTATAGTCATCATGTGCTTTAAGCACTTTACACAGCTCCATTCCATCCATTTCTGGCATTTGCATGTCTAGCACGGCAATATCAAACATAGGCTGATCATTTTCTATGCGCTGTGCACATAGTTCAAGCGCCTGTTTTGCACTACTAGCAAGCGTAACATTAGCCCCCCAATGCCCTAATTGCTGAGAGATAACTAAGCGGTTTGTCTCGTTATCATCGACCACTAGTACATTTAAGGAACTCATATTGATATTAGGGATAATACGTTCTTTTTCGATGCCTTCAGCCACTTGCATGGTTGCAGTAAATTCGCTGCCTTTGCCTGGTTCGCTCGCCAGTGAAATTTTACCATTCATTAGCTCACATAACTGTTTACATATAGCAAGCCCCAGCCCCGTGCCTCCGTATTCTCGCGTGGTGGATGCATCCACTTGCGAAAAAGGGGTAAATAATTGCTGTTGTTTTGCTTCGGTTATGCCTATTCCTGAGTCTTTTACTTTTATATTTAGCAGTAGGTCTTGGTCGGTTTTTTCTATAGATGCACTCACCACCACTTCACCCTGACTGGTAAATTTAACTGCATTACTAATTAAGTTGGTTACCACTTGGCGTATGCGCCCGGGGTCGCCCATTAAATGTGAAGGCTCCAAGGAGACTAAATCTAAAATAATCTCAATGCCTTTTTCTTGTGCGGTAAAGGCCTGTGCCTCGGCTATTTCGCCAATTAAGTCGCGCGCATTAAAATGTATATGCTCAAGCTCAACTTTGCCCGCTTCCACCTTAGAAAAATCTAAAATATCGTTAATAACGCCAAGTAAAGAATGAGCACTGCTTTTAGCAATAGCGACCTTTTTTTCTATTGGTTTACTTAATGGCTCTAACTCTACCAGCTCTAACATGCCTAATACGCCATTCATCGGTGTACGAATTTCGTGGCTCATGGTTGCTAAAAACTGGCTTTTTGCTATAGCAGCATCTTGTGCTTGCACTAAAGCAACCTTTAGCTTTTCAGCGGTTTCTTTACGCTTTTGCGAGACCAAGGTACTACCGACTAACGTAGCCAAAGAGCGCAAGTAGGTTTCTTCGCTTTGCGTCCAAATGTGCTTAGCCCCTACAGTTTCTGCGCATAAAATACCTAAATTTCCATCGCCTGATGAAATAACCGCATCCAGCATCGACTGAATATTTAATGGTTGAGTATAACTTTGCGTAAATTCAATGGTTGCCTTATACGTATATACATCTTCAATTGCCACTAGGTTTTGCTCAAAAATAGCCTCATAGTAACTTGGAAAATCAGCCTTTTTAAGAACGCCGTCAAAATCTACAAATCCATCTTGTCGAGTATATAAACCATGGCACGCCATTTCGTCGCACTGCTTGTTAAGCATCCAAATAGAGGCACGCTCAACATTTAATACCTCTACCATCGACTTTATCGTCAGCTTTTTAACTTGCGCAACATCACTATTTTGTACCTCAGGCGAAACCGTTAATGACGCTAAATTTTTGTTATAGGCGTTTGCTTTTTCGCTTTCTAACTCTAGGCGTTTATGTGCATCAATACTTTGGAACGAGCCAAAGACACGCACACATTTGCCGTCTTTAAATTCCGCCTGCCCCATCGACTTAACCCAGCGCTCTTTACCGGTATAAGTTAAAATTATCAGCTCTACACTCCAGCTTTCGCCTAAAGTCACCGCACATTCAAACAACGTACTAATTTTATCGCGGTGCTCTCCTGGCTTATAAAAGTTAATGGCTGTATCAATGTTAGGTTCAAACCCGTCGGGAACTTCGTGTATGACTTTTACTTCGTCTGACCAATACATGGTTTGGTTTTCAAGGTTTATTTCCCATGCGCCAATTTGGCCTTGTTTACTCATTGCCTCAAGCAGGTTTTGTTGGCGGGTAATTTCTACTTGAGTATTATGGCGCTCAGTAATGTCTAAAATAAAGCCATCTAAATAAAGAACCTCGTTGTCATCACCATAAATTGCTTGGCCTTTTTCGTGTACCCAACGAATACTGCCATCATTTCTTTTTACTCTGTATTCAATAGACCAAGGCAGCTTTTGTGCAATACAGGTACTTACCTGCAGCTCAACATCTTGATCGCCATCGTGAATAATAGCGGCAAAGCTTAGTGTTTTATTATTAATAAAGTCATCAGGCGTATAGCCTGTTATGTCTTTTACTTGGTCACTCATGTACAACATGGTCCAGGCTTTATCGAACTTACATCGATAAATAACCCCTGGAATATTTTCCACCAAAGAAGCAAAGCGATCGCGGCTATACTGTAGCTCAGACTCTATTTGCTTGCGCTCGGTAATATCTAAATGTGTTCCAATCATACGACGAGGCGACCCATCTAGATTCCAGTCGACGACTTTTGCAGTATCGAGTACCCAAACCCAGTGGCCATCTTTGTGTTTCATTCGCGCTTCGCTGACATAGTAATCAGTGTCACCGTTAAAGTGCGCTTTTAGCTTTTGCTCTGAAATAACCAAATCATCGGGGTGTGCAAACTTATACCAAGTATTGATAGTGGTAGGTTCTAACTCGCTGAGTTTATAGCCTATTATTTCTGCCCAGCGATTATTAAAAGTCACTTTGCTGGTATCTATAAACCAATCCCATATTCCCACGGCGGTGGTATCTATGACTAACTGAAGCTGGGTTTTGTGCTGCTCAAGTTCAAGCTCTTGTAATTTTAATGGCGTGACATCAGTACGAATGGCTATATAGCTTTGCGGTTTTCCGTGCTCATCAAAAAATGGCGCTATGGTGGTGTCTACCCAATAAAAGCCGCCATGTTTTGCTTTATTACATATTTGGCCGTTCCATACTTCACCCCGTTTAAGGGTTTTATACATGCTTTTAAAAAAGCCTTTGTCGTGCCTTCCTGAATTAAGTAAACGGTGATTTTGACCTATAAGCTCATGTTCTTCATAGCCGCTAATTTCACAAAACTTCTTATTTACAAAGGTGATGGTGCCCGCTAAATCTGTTACCGCTACAATGGCATGCTCATCAAGGGCACTTTTTTGCTCATCCAATTGTTTAAACGCAGTTTGCAAAGCAGAGCGCTGCTTTTGCAGTATGCTCTGCTGCTCTTCTTTAAATGCCACCATTTTTTGAAGATCTACTGATAACCTATTTAACTCGAGACTATCAGTTAAAGTAGGCACCTTTACTTTCTCGCCATCGGTAATTCGGGCCATTACTGAGGTAAGCTGAATTAAAGGCTTAGATAAGCGCCGACTAAACCACCACGCTGCGCATAAAATGAGAAGTAAAGAAACTGCATTTGTAAAAATAGCCAGCTGCTTATAATAAGTAGAGTCTTTGAGCATAATATGCAAAGGTTTTGCTGCTAAAAGTTGCCACCCTTGCACACCTAAAAAATTTAAATCACTAATATATGCATGGTATGTCGTGCCGTTGGCACTGGCGTAATCAAACACTTGCTTACTGGTGAGTGCCGTTTGCGAAAAAACAGGCGCCTCATCTGCATTTGTTACTGAAGAGCGCTCTATTTTATTATTATGTAGTACAAAAAAACTCACTTCATTGTGCATGTTGTGAATGGTGTTTAAGCTTTTTAAAAGGCCATTAATATTTACTTCTGTGAGAATTACACCCTCTAGTTGTTGCGCCGAATTAAGCAAAGGCATAGCCACAATATTAAACTGTTTGCCATTTAACATAACAGAGCCAAAAGCGGCTGGCGTTGAGGTATTAACCGAATTTATAAGCGTACCAAGCTCACCTTTGTTTATCTGCCCGTAAGGCGAGATAATGGGCTGCTTAAGTGCCGATGCAGCTATAATTTCTATACTGTTTACAAAGTCATATTGATTAACAAAATGATTTATTAATTTGCTTTGTTCAAGCGGGAAGTTAGAAAGCTGATTTTTAAAGGTATATAAATCAGTAAGGTGATCATCAAACCATAAATTAGCAAACTCTGAGGCGATAGAGCTTAATTCATGAAGCTCTGCATTTGCATTTTTTTGCAAGGTATTATTAACGTGCTGTAAGCTAAACCAGGTCAGCAAGCAAAGTGGAACAATAGCAATAACTAAAAAAGTAATGATCAGCTTACTACGCACAGACTGAGCTGTGCCATTTAGCAGCCCATACTTTTTTCCTTCAACCATGCTATATATCCAATAACTGTAATTGTATTATTTATTACCTATATTAATGCACTAAAACCTAAAAGACGCAAGTTTTAGCCCCCAAAGCGTTTAAAATACATCACATAATTACAGTTTAAACATCAATAAGTTGCAATTAAAATTTACATGTAAAAATAAGCAAGAACGCAAACCGTGCATATTTTAATTTTTAGCTGGTATTTATTTCATTATTATAAAAATTAAAGCGCATTACTCATACGAACTTTTACTGACTTCAAGCCACTCAATTTATAAACTTTATTTAAGGGGCTAAAGCTTAGCGTGTTGTTCTCGGTTTTATATACAGTAGTTTGCTTACACAAAGGGTCACATTTTATAAATTGATAAACACCTGTTCTATCACTTACAATCGCTGTAACTGCTTATTATAGAGATTACTTTTGAAAATCTGGTTACGTCGAATTCACTTATACCTTGCCTTACTAAGTGGCCTTTTTTTGTTAATACTCAGTATTAGCGGTGCCATTTTACTCTATGCAAATGACATACAATATTATATTCAGCCCGATAAATGGCAGGTAGAACCACAAACCAAAACGCTTAGCCACGCAGAGTTAATCCGCGCAGTACAGCAGCAAACAGATAAAAAAATCACCCGCTTTATGCCCCTTAGTAACCCTAATGCCAGCTGGCAATTTAGATTAGGTGATGGCAGTAACGCCAGTGTGAACCCGTATACAGGCAAAGTAATTTTTCAATACCAAACAAATGACACGCTGTATGGTTTTACCCTTGCTTTGCATCGCTGGCTATTATTTGAAACAGACTCTGGTGAAAAACCGCTAAAAAACGTGGTCTCTGTATGCGCCCTATTATTAATAATAAATGTGTTAGTGGGTTTTTATTTATGGGTAAAGCCTAAAAACCGCCTAAAACGACTGGCGATTAAACCTAAAGCCAAATTTAAAGTACTTATGTATCAGCTACACACCGTGCTTGGTGTTTATGTTTTATTACCGCTATTGCTTATAGCCTTTACAGGTATCACCTTTAATTGGAAAAGCGCGACCAAAACATTAGTAGAAACCGTGGCATTTTCTCAAGTACAAAATAGGCCTAAAGCGCCAAAAGTGATAGCAAAATCAACAGCAAGTATTAACTACGACCAAGCAATAAATAAAGCCCTTGATGTATTTCCTGATGGGATTTTGTATCGTATTTACTTACCTAAAAAACACAATGACCCAATCGCTTTACGCCTGCAAAACCCAGGAGAAAGCCATGCTTATAGCTGGGTGTGGGTAAATCCATACAACGCTAAAGTGCTTAGCGCGTATGATGCCAGTAAAGCAAATGCAGTCACCCATGTATGGAACTTTAAATATGTGTTTCATACTGGCGCATTTGCAGGGCCGATTGTAAAATTTGTATGGCTTTTAGTATCACTGTCGTTAGCATTTTTTATACTCAGTGGTGTTTATTTATGGTGCAAACGGCATAAGTGGGTATAACATTACCCTTTAAATGAAAATGCAAAACTGTACATAAACCAAGCAATAACGCAAACTTAAATAAGAATCAAAACCAATTGTAAATTAATGATTTTTATAGAAAAACTTGCAAAATACGCAAATTTAACTACACTGTGCACAATTAAAATAGTTAAGGTGATTTATCATGAAAGGTAATCAAAAAGTAATCGATGCATTTAATACTTTGCTAGCCAATGAGTTAGCCGCAATTGACCAGTATTTTATTCATTCACGCATGTATGATGACTGGGGTTTAGATAAATTATATGTACGCCTTAACCATGAAATGGAAGAAGAAAAAGATCATGCTGATTGGCTAATCAAACGCATCTTGTTTTTAGAAGGCGTGCCTAACATGACTAAACGCCGTGACCTTTTAATTGGTAACGATGTAAAAAGTATGATGCAAAACGACTTAACACTAGAGCTTGAAGTAGTTGCATGTGTTAAAGAGGTAATTGCTATTTGTGAAGAGCAGCAAGATTATCAGTCTCGCGAAGTGTTAGAAAAGCTATTATTTGATACCGAAGAAGATCACGTTTATTGGTTAGAGCAACAACTTGGTCTAATTGATAAAATTGGTACGCAAAACTACCACCAAGCACAAATGGGCGAGTAAGGAGCATAAAGTATGAAAGGCGATAAAGACGTTATAGCAGCTTTAAATAAAGTACTCGCTAATGAGCTTGTGGGTATTAACCAATACTTTTTGCATGCCCGCATGTTTAAAGATTTTGGTTTTAGCCAGCTTGATAAAGCAGACTACAAAGTTTCAATTCAAAAAATGAAAAACGCCGATCGTTTAATCGAACGTATTTTATTTTTAGAAGGCTTACCTAACTTACAAGACCTAGGCCGTCTTCGCATTGGCGAAAACAGCGAAGAAATGATTGCCGCAAATATGAGCTTTGAGCTTGATACAATTGATGATTTGCGCAGTGCAATTAAATTAGCTGAAAACAAAAAAGATTATATTAGTCGTGAAGCACTCGACAATATTTTGAACGAGCAGGAAGAACAAATTGACTGGCTAGAAACCCAGCAACTACTTATTCAAAATACAGGGCTTGAAAATTACTTACAGTCTCAACTGTAAGGTAAATTTAGGTCATAAAAAAAGCAGCTTTATAAGCTGCTTTTTTTGTATTTGAATTTTGTAATAACGAATTAAGCGACTTGATCGGTAATATCTGCAATCTCAATAAGTTTGCGATTTAGGATCTTTTTAGTACAACAACAACACTTACCGCATTGGCTGCCTACTTTAAGCTCTTTAGTTAATTCACGCATGGTAGTTGCACCATCGTCAATTGTTTGCTCAATTTTTTTATCGGTCACCCCGTGACAAAGACAAATATACATGAATACAAACTACTCTCAATTTCATTTAGTAGGTGCATATTAATCTAAACAATAATGGTTATCAATTGTTTGTGAAATAAAAATTAGTTATTTTTCAAAAAATTGATCAGTGCCACTTAAATCGAGAATTCACGGCGCGTTGAGAACTTGTTGATTTATATTGAAATATGGCACTTAAATTGAGATTTATTAACTAAATTACACTCTAAAAATAATTATGTTTTTTATTAGGTAAATTTCTTAAACAACGAGAAATCGCTTGAAAACATCTATTACAGTAAGTGATTTGAATTGATAATTTGCCTATCTGTTATACGAAAGCTAATCGGTTTACTTCGAGGTAGAGTTTATTTAGGCCGATACTTTGCGGAGTAGCAACAGCGCATCTTTATTTTTCATTACATAAAGAACTTGTATTCATGGGCAGTTATAGCCGTGGATTGCATCACTCAATAATTACCGGCGGTCTGCTCTGTGCCATAAGCCGACCTTGAGACACATAGAGATTAAGACTGCAAAGATACGAAAGCGGAAGTTAGCTTTGGCCTGTTTAACGACAAATATTCCGACAAAGCAGTCATGACTATTAGTTTATTGTTAAATCTAATCTTTCTTTTCGTTCATCTACTCAATAACCCCACGCTAAACGTGACTTTAGCGTGGGGTTAGAGTTCACAGTAATTTTATCTGGATAGCTCTTTTATTTTTTTCTCTGAAAACCAGCGATATAAAACAGGTAAAACAAATAATGTTAACAGTGTTGCAGTTACCAAGCCGCCAACAATAACACTCGCTAATGGGCGCTGTATTTCTGCACCAACACCATTAGACATTAACATCGGTATCAAACCTAAAGCTGATGTTATAGCAGTCATAAGTACAGGTCTTAATCTTGAAGTAGCGCCTTCAAAAACGGCTTTAGATGCTTCTAGACCGTCTTTAATACGTTGGTTGATACTTTCTACCATAACGACCCCATTCAATACCGCTACACCAAATAAGGTAATAAAGCCAACGGAGCTTGGTACAGACAAGTATTGTCCAGATAAATATAAGGAGAAAACTCCGCCAATTACAGCAAGCGGCACGTTGACCAATATCAGCATAGCTTGACCAACAGAACCAAAGGCAAAGTAAAGTAGTAGTGCGATTAGTGCTAACGATAAAGGTACAACTATAGCTAACCTATTTTGAGCACGTTTTTGACTTTCGAACTGGCCGCCAATCGAAACAGAATAACCTGAAGGTAAGTCAACCTTTTCAGCAATTACCGTTCTGATATCGGCAACCACGCTTCCCATATCTCGATTTTGTACATTTGCTTGGATAACGACTCTTCGTTGTACATCATCGCGTCTAACTTGTGGTGGGCCTGACTCAAATGAGACTGAGGCTACGTCACCCAGTCGCACCCAAGCACCAGTAGGTGATTGAAGCCGAATATCAGCAATAGCTTCTTTGTTACTTCGGTACTCTTCCTCTATGCGAACGTAAATATCATAACGTTCATTACCATTGATTATTTGTCCGGCTGCAACACCACCAATACCATCACGCACAACCTCCATTATGTCACTCACAGACAATCCAAAGCGTGATAGTTCTTGCCTGTTAGGACTTATCACCAATTGCGCTTCACCAGCAATTTGCTCCAATGCAACATCCCTTGCACCTTCAATGTTTTTAATTGCTGTTTCTATTTCTTGACCTTTAGCCGCCAGTACCTCAAGTTCAGGCCCAAACAACTTTATCGCCAACTGAGCCTTAACACCAGATAGTAGCTCATCGACACGAGTCGCAATAGGTTGAGAAAAGTTGAGTAGCAACCCAGGGAATTCTTCTAGAGATCTCTCCATTTTTCCTTGAAGTTCATATCGATTAGATGCACTGGTCCACTCAGAAACAGGCTTCAACCCTATGTAAATTTCGATGTTATTCACTGGCTCTGGGTCTCCACCTATTTCTGCTCGACCAATTCGGCTTAATGCATAGGTTACTTCAGGAAAAGCCATTAGTTTTTCTTCTAGAATTGGTGCCACAGTGAGCGCGGTATCTAAACTGGAAGAAGGTGCAAGCGTTGCTCTTAAGTTTATCGTCCCTTCTTCTAACTCAGGTACAAATTCAGTACCAATTAATGGAACTAATGCAAAGGCAGAGAAAACTAATATAAGTGCGGCTGAAATGACTAATTTGGTGCGTTTTAGTGCGAATGTAAGCCCTTTTCTGTAGAGTTTGTCTAATGGCCTAAGAACAAAGCTTTCCCTCTCTTTTACACCTGACTTAAATAAATACGTAGCTAAAGCGGGTACAAAAAACAACGCAACCACAATAGCAGATATAACAGCTAAAATGATGCTTATTGCCATAGGTTGAAATAACTTTGCCTCAACACCTTCAAAGCTAAATAAAGGCGTAAATACAACTAAAATAATAGAAGCTGCAAAAAATACGGGACGAGCCACTTCTTTACCCGCATTTTGAAGACGTAACTTAATACCATGCTCATCTTGTTCTACATCATGTGGATCAGTATCAGCACTAGGCACTCTTTCTTTTACAGTTTTTAAATGGGTAGAGTCTGGTCTATTTAAATGCTTAAACATGTTTTCAACCATCACGACTGAACCATCAACTAGCATACCAATGGCTACGGCAATGCCACCCAATGACATAAGGTTTGCAGAAATGCCCCACCAAGCCATGATCATTAACGCGATACCAATTGAAATTGGAATAGATATTAGGACAAGGAAGGTTGCACGTATATTCATTAAAAATAGTGCTAATACAATACAGATGAAAATAAATGCTAGTAATAGTGCATCAACTACTGTATCAACGGCTTTTTCAATCAAATCAGCCTGATCATAAAATGGTTCAAAGCGAACACCTTTAGGCAATGCTTGATTAATCAATGGGATTCTTGCATTGATACCATCAATGGTGGCTTTAGTATTAGACCCCATGCGTTTTAAGACAATGCCAGAGACAACTTCACCTAAATTTTCGACTTTACCGTCTTCGGTTTTGCGCGTCATTGTGACAGCACCTTGACGAATTTCACTGCCCATTTCAACTTTAGCAATATCCGAAACCGTCACAACTGTCCCATCAACTGTTTTGACGGGAACTTGTTTGATATTACTAATACCAGCGTCACCACTTTCAAACCAACCTGCACCTCTAATAACAAGCTGCTCTTGCCCACGGTTCATATACCATCCGCCAACATTGGCATTGTTGTTATCTAGGGCACCAACAACGTCTTCTTGCGTTAGGTTATAAGAAAGAAGCTTAGATGGATCTACATTTACTTGGTACTGCCTAACAATACCTCCAAAGGAGAGTACATCAGTAACACCATCGACAGGCATAACGAGTAATTTTACTACCCAATCATTGAGACTCCTGAGTGCCATAACATCATAGCCTGCATCTTTATCTGAAATAAGAAGGTACTGAAATACTTGGCCTAGCCCTGAGGTGTTTGGCCCCATTTCGGGTGTGCCGACACCTTCTGGTATCAGTTCTTTTGCGGCTTGAAGACGCTCAAATACGAGTTGTCTTGCAAAGTAAATGTCGGTGCCTTCTTTGAAAACAACCGTGACGCCAGACAAGCCTGTTTTAGAAATTGAGCGCACTTGTTCTACATCAGGTAAGGCATACATGACCGCTTCAATGGGGTACGTAATGAGTTGTTCAACTTCTTCAGCAGCTAGTCCTGGCGCTTCAGTATTTACAGCAACTTGAACATTAGTAACATCAGGAAAGGCATCTAAATTTAGTTTTGGTATAACCATAATTGCGCCGACAATTGTGGCAAACAGCGCAATCAAAATCAGGAGTCTATTATTAACAGACCAATCTATTATTTTATTAAACATAGTCTTACTCCTTAGTGGTTATGCGGATCAAATCCGCCTTTAGCGATTTCAGAAGCAACAAAAAATGCGCCTTTGGTTACAATTCGCGTCCCACTATCAAGGCCAATGATTTCCCTAAAATCACCTAAGGCTCGGCCTAGTTCTACTTCTACAGCTTTAAATTCTCCAGGGTGGTCTTCGACAAATACGGTCCAATCACCATCTGCGCTGCGGATCAATGCTTCTTCTGGCACAGCCATCACTTTCTGCTTTGTGGCAAACTGAAAGTAAACTTTTACAAACATACCTGAATGAAGGTTATCATCAGCATTCTGTACCCCCAATCTAATAATTCTTGTACGAGTTACGGGATCAATTGTATGGGCTTCTTGGATAACTTTGGCATTGTAACTCTGGCCTTCTAATTTAAGTACCGCAGGAGAATCAATTGATAAATTTAGCTTTTTATTTGGAGAAACTTTTGCTTCAACCCATAGTTGTTTTTCATCAGCTAACAACATGACTGAATCCCCAGCATCAACACGTTGCCCTTGGATAAAGTCGTCTTGAAGCACGACACCTTCACGGTGCGCCGTTAATGCATATTGTCCAAATGCTTTAATGTCTTTGTTAGAAATACCATTTATTGCTTTTTCAGTTAACCCTAAAGCAATGAGCTTGCCATAGCTCGCATTGTATGTTGTTTCAGCTTGTAATAATCGACTTTCACTCACCGTCTTATTACCCAGCTTTTTTACACGTTGCCATTCGGTTGAAGCGATTAAATAGTCAGCTTGTGCTTGTGCCATTGCTTCACTAAATAATGTAACTAACTTCTGACCTATTTCTACATACTCGCCAAGCGCTGCATGGCGACTGATAATTACTGACTCTGTACGTGGTGATACCACATAACTTTTATAGCCATTAGCTTTTATTTCGCCAGGTGCATATACGGAGCTAAATTGATATTCAGGCTTAACACTTTCCACTTTAATGTTAGCAAGCGACATCTTCTTTGGATCAATAGTGATACCTTCTTCATGTTCTTCTTCTCCCTCTCTATTACCACCTTCATGGCCGTGCTCGTCATGGTCACCTTTATCTTCTTCATGTCCCTTTTCGTGTTCATGCTCATCTTGATGTTCTTTTTCTTCTTGTTTCGAAACGTTTGTGACAGAACCAGTTCCATCTGACGACTGTGCAAAAGCATCATGATTTGTACTAAACCCAACTAACAGGCTGCTAATTACTACGGCTAAAAATTTTTTACTAATTACTGTATTCATTTTTGTAACCTATATTTTTAATAAATTTAAGATTTCGTTTTTCGCTACTGAAAAAACAAAGCGCTCAAATCTCAAATTTGGATAACTGACCCATACTTAAAATGAAGGATATTTCTGCAAGCTTGAATTGATTTTCCAAACGTATTCCTGCATGAAGCCCTTCCGCACGTTGATTTAATGCGAGTAAATAATCAGAAGTGTTTATGTCACCAGCTTGCCAGCGCTTATTTAATAAATTTGCGCTGCTAGCCAACCTACCTTGGGTGAGCTTTTGCCATTGCTCGTAGTATTTTCTACTGACATTAAGCGATTCATAATTAGCTTTTGCTTCAAAAGACTGCTTTCGATATACCGACTGAAAATTCGCCTCGGCTGCAATGGCTTCTGAATAAGCGGCTTTAACATTATCTGTATAGTTATTTCTGATGTTTAAAGGCATTGAAAAAGTCACACCAACCAAGTCTTCATCTCCACTTTTCCCTGCGCTAACGCCAATGGTTGGATTAGCTTTAGATTCCATAGTGGTTAGTTGAGCTTTAGATTGTTGTCCCTTCCATTTCGCTCTAGCAAGTTTAACTTTTGGATGTTCCTCAACCCACTGGGAGTTAAATGAGTAGCTTGTTGCTCCAAAAGTAAATGAAAACAAATTGGTAGTATTAGGCGTCCAATCAGGCAATAACTCCTGAACCTTTACCTCTGCATTTTTCAAAGCAATTTGAGACTCAGATATTTCACTAAAAATTTGCGACAAGTTTAAATAGACTAGCTCAGCGTCAAGTGGCTCTAGAAGTCCAGCTTTTCGTTTGTCTTCAACAATTCCAACGAGCGTTTGCAATTGCTCTTCTCTTTCTGAAAGTAACTGAGCAGCTTTTTTTGCTGCTTGCCAATTAACTAATGCAGTTAAGGCATTAGCCTTTTTAGAATCGAGTAGAGATAACAATTGTTGCTGGTTTGCATAAACATCAATTTCACCAATGGTTTTATTTGTTGATTGCTTATCCCAAAAATCTATCGTTTGACTGATACCAATAGAGTAATTATCAAAATCACCTTCTTTTTCATAGCTTGCTTCAAGCTCTGGGTTATATACGGCTTGAGTTAAGCTTTTGGCTCTATGATTACTTGCATTAAGTAACTCTTTAGCCGCAACAACTTCGGGATCTTTATTTATTTGACTATCTAGCCATGAAATACTTTTCTGTTTGCCATAAGTGGCAACTGAAAAACTCACAGCCATGCATAAAGACAGGGTTAAACCTGTATTTTTTAAAAATATATACATAAAACTTCTTAATTTTTTAATTTATAAACACGAACCCTTTATCCTTCTCATGGACAAATAGGTCATTAAAAATCAATCTAATTAAGAAATGGGTGGGCGAAGTATCGCTTCAAGGTAAGTATTTGTTTGATCAATTTGATAAGGCGTTTTATTGATAATGTTTAGTTTGCCCGTGGTATTTGAATTACTGACTAAAATCCAAGATAAGTGGCTGCCACTGCAATGACCGCAGTGATGACAATCTTTTTCATTATGCTGCTCATCACCTACATTATCATTTGAGACATTTCGATCATCTGCATGATCATGTTGAGTTTGAAGGTGCTCTATATCTATTTGGTGATTCTCAGATGTTGAGGATGCTACAGCAGTTAACGATTGTAAAACAATCGAAATAACCAAGAGCATTTTTAGTACAACATTAAGGTTCAAAGTTATCACCAGTTAAATATAGTATTTAAAATACTAGCAGAAACTATTTTCTTAAACTAGCTTTTCAATTCAGTTTCCACGCTTTTACATTAAATAATTTTTTATTTGACTCTATAGCCACTATAGATTTTATACTTATTTTAATATTATTACGGAGTGTTAAATATGTCAGAAAAATGTAGTGGTCAGTGTCAATCATCTTCTACCAATGAAGATGTAAAAATTGATACACAATTAGATAACTATAGTGGCGCGTTTGTCAGTACATTTAAAGTACCTCAAATGGACTGTCCTTCAGAAGAGAGATTGATTAGGTTAGCACTTGACTCAATTGAGCCTTCAGTTGGGTTGCAATTTGATATTCCTAGCCGTTTAGTCAAGGTTTTTCATGATGAAAATTTAGATGAGATAACAAAAAAATTACAACAACTCAATCTCGGTGCAGAGTTGGCATCAACTAAAGAAAGTTGCAGCACCGAAGCTGCAAAAGCAAAAGATCTAGCCCAAAAAAATGAGATGAAAGAAGCATCAACGCTAAAATGGTTGTTAGCCATTAATGGAGTCATGTTTTTTATAGAAGTAATTGCTGGGATTATTGCGCAATCTGCTGGCCTTATTGCCGACTCATTAGATATGTTTGCTGATGCTGCTGTTTATGGTTTAGCTATATATGCTGTCGGTAAAAGCATAAGCATGAAACTTAGAGCGGCACATATATCTGGTGTACTTCAAATTATTCTAGCGCTAGGTGCTTTGAGTGAAGTCGTAAGACGCTTTATTTACGGTAGTGAACCTATCTCTTCTTTAATGATGATATTTGGTGGAATAGCACTAATCGCTAACATTGCTTGTCTGTTTTTAATATTTGGCAACAAAGAAGACGGCGCTCATATGAAAGCGAGTTGGATTTTTTCCGCAAATGACGTAATCGCAAACGTAGGTGTAATCTTAGCTGGCTTATTAGTTACAGTAACTAGCAGCCGTTATCCAGATTTAGTGATTGGTTTGATTATTGCTGTTGTCGTTTTAAACGGTGCTCGCCGCATCTTACAGCTAAAGTCTTAAGTAGAAAGTAGTTAAAAGAATGCACCCGTCATATTTTAAACCATATATATCATACGTGATAATGATTTTAATCGCGGTGCAGTCTGTGTTTTTTTCGCAAGAAGAGATTGAAGGAAACTTAATTGAAAGTTCTTTTAATATATCACTAACTGAGTCTATTACCCCGCTAAAAGCTCCTGAAAGCTCTAATTTATTTGAGGAGGGTAATAGCCAAACTTTAATTGATAATTGTAATTTTTGTTGCTGCTGTCAGTTATTTTTAAATACAGATTCTTCTTGTAATATTTTACAAGCAACAGATCACTTCCTTACCTACGCCTTAGTTTCCCCTGAGCTAAAAGGCTATATCTCGGTGCCATTCCGCCCACCTAAATACGCCTAAATTTTATAGAAAATTAAGAAAGGTCAAATGTTAATGACCTAAATATCACATATAAATTTATAGGAAAGTATACATGGCACTTAATACCTGTGTGCATCGCAAGATAGCAATTTTAAGGTGTGTAACACCTCGGCTTAAATATATCGCGTTTCTCGCTTTGTCACTTTTTACATTTAATGTTTATGCGTTTGAAAATCAGTTAAACCTTCAAGAGGCAATTCAGTGGACGCTTAAACAAAATCCAGAACTTAAAATATTTGATTTCAAGCAAACGGCATTAATTGGACGAGAACAAATCGCAAGTTTAAATCCTGCTTATGAACTAGAGCTTGAAGCTGAGAACTTTGCAGGCTCAGGTGAATTTAATACATTCGACAGTGCTGAATTAACAGTCGCTCTATCTTCGGTTATCGAAATGGGAGATAAACGCTCAGCGCGGATTGGAATTGTTTCAAAATCAAGAACACTACTCACTGCTGAAAAAGAAGTCTCTGCGCTTAATTTAATGGCTCAAGTCACTGAGAAGTACGTGGAAGTACTTGCAGCCCAACAAAGAGTTATATTGGCAGAAAATGCTTTGAGCTTAGCACAAGAAACCTTAGAGATTGTATCTCAGCGTAACCGCGCAGGTGCTACTCCTGAGGCTGAAGTGAAACGCTCAAAAGCAGTTATTGCTCAGGCAAATTTGACCGTTCAATCTGAACAAAAGCGCTTGGAATATTTGAAGCTCTCATTAGCAGCCTACTGGGGGGAAAACTCTGTAACCTTCTCTGAAGTACAAGGGGATCTTTTTCAGTTTGGCAATGATAGTGACTTTAACAGCCTTTTTGCGAAATTAGAGAAAAACCCTGCTATTCAAGTTTATGCAAGTGAGCAGCGACTAAAAGAGGCCGAGTTACAGTTGGCTAAAACAGAGTCAACGGCCAATATCAAATGGTCTGTTGGTGTTAGGCGCTCTCAAGAAGCCAATGATACGGCACTGGTCGCTGGCTTTAGCTTACCTTTGTTTGCTGAAAAGCGAAATTCTGGCGCAATCGCTAGTGCGCTAGCAGAGCGTGACCAAGTTGCCATAGAGAAAGAGGCGACTAAGTTAAGATTTAGAAATCACTTACTACGAGCATACTCCAATAGAAAACAAGCCATATTAACAGCTAATTCATTAAAGCAGTCGGTTATCCCAATGCTTGAAGATGCACTGGAAGATACTCAAGACGCCTATCAAAAAGGTCGATATGGATATCTTGATTATGTATCGGCTAGACAAGAGCTGTTAAATGCTCGGCGAACCCTTATTGACGCGGCATCTGCTGCCCTAATTTATGGCACAGAGATAGAAAAACTAACAAACGAAGCGCTGTCACTCTAAATAAACATCACTTTAAGTTTAATAACAATTTATTGATTCAGTGATTAACTGAATCGTTTAGGAATTCAAAATGAAAAACTATTTACTCGCACTATTGATTTTTATTGGGTATCTATCACCCATTCAAAGTGTTTTCGCTAGTGAAGATGAACATGAAGGCGAAGAAGGCATAAGCAAAATCGACAATAACATGGCAAAAAAGGTTGGTGTTGAAACAGCCTATTTAGCTTCAAAAACGTTGAACCAAACTATCCCTGTATACGGCTCTACGACGATAGGCGCTGAACAATTATTTCAAGTTAGCGCTAGATATAACGGCGTTATAAAGACAATAAACTTCACTGTTGGTGATACGGTAAAAAAAGGCGATCTATTAGCCGTTATTGAATCTAATGAGAGCTTAAATACTTATAAAATAACATCGCCTGTTTCTGGGACTGTTTTACAGCGAAATGGAAATATTGGCGGTATCACGCAAAACACTAGCTTGTTTGAAATCGTCAAATTTGACACCTTGTGGGCTGAATTTAAGGTGTTTACCAGCCAATATAATCAAATCAAAGTCGGTCAGCATGTTGATATTGAGCAAGGTGAACACGCATTCAGTTCAGTCATCACTAATATTATTCCAGCTAAAGATCAGCCTTATGTTTTAGCACGGGTACGATTAAACAACACTGAGTTAAAGCTAACGTCAGGTCAATTATTAAAAGGCAACGTAAAGATAAACCAATTTGAGGTGGATTTAGCGGTCGAGAAAGTTGCCATACAAGAGCTAGGTGGACAATTAGGTGTCTTTGTAAAAGAAAATGAAGAGTACGAGTTTGCACCACTTGTCCTTGGTCGTTCAGACAAAAACTATATCGAGGTCATTGATGGCCTCAGTAAAGACGCTGAATATGTAAACAAAAACAGTTATCTGATTAAAGCAGATATCTTGAAATCTGAAGTAGAAGACGACGATTAGGAGACGCAATATGATTGAATCAATTTTGCGTCTTGCAATAAATAGGCGCTATTTAGTATTAAGCTTGCTGATGGTAATCATCGGCGTTGGTATGTGGAGTTATCAAAAACTTCCCATTGATGCTGTTCCAGATATAACAAACGTACAGGTACAAATAAATACCTCTGCCCCCGGTTATTCACCTTTAGAAGCGGAGCAAAGGGTAACTTTTCCAGTAGAAAACGCATTAGCTGGACTACCAAAGCTGTCTCACACCCGCTCTCTTTCAAGATATGGTTTATCCCAGGTGACCGTTATCTTTGAAGAGGGAACCGATATTTATTTCGCACGCAACTTAATCAATGCAAGATTAGCTGCGATAAAAGGCGTTATTCCCTCTGGCTTAGAGCCAGAGATGGGTCCTATTTCCACAGGGCTTGGTGAAATATTTATGTATACCGTACAAGCTTCTCCTGACGCTAAAATGCCTAATGGAGAGCCTTATACCGCTATTGCCTTAAGAGAAATACAAGACTGGATCATTAAACCGCAATTGGCTCAAGTTAAAGGCGTCATTGAGGTCAACAGCATCGGCGGCTATAACAAGCAGTATCATATAACGCCGAAACCCGAAAAATTACTTTTTCATCAGGTAAGCTTTGAAGACGTTTCTGATGCATTACGTAAAAATAATGATAACCGTGGCGCGGGTTATATTGAGCAAAACGGACAACAAGTGTTAGTGCGCTCCATCGGGCAACTTGCGACAATGGATGAAATCCTCAATGTCATCATCAAAAAGAACGATGGTATTCCTGTAAAAATAAGTGATGTTGCCAATGTTGCTATAGGCAAAGAACTTAGAACAGGGGCTGCTACTCGTAATGGCATTGAGACAGTGCTTGGTACAACCATGATGCTGATTGGTGAGAATTCTCGCACCGTTGCTTTAGAAGTGGAACATAAGCTCAGCGAAATACAAAAATCTCTGCCAAAGGGCATTACCGCAGAGCCTGTTTACGACAGAACAACGTTAGTAGATAAAGCGATTGCAACCGTTACCAAAAACCTCGTTGAAGGTGCGCTTTTAGTTATTGTTGTGTTATTTATTCTACTTGGAAATTTACGTGCAGCTCTCATTACCGCTGCTGTTATCCCTATTTCCATGTTAATGACAATCACAGGTATGGTGCAAGCAGGAGTATCTGCCAATTTAATGAGTCTCGGCGCATTGGACTTTGGCTTGATAGTGGACGGGGCTGTAATCATCGTTGAAAACTCTGTCCGTAGGTTAGCACAGGCCCAACACAACGGTCATAGGCAAGACTTAAGAGAACGCCTAAATACCGTTTTTGAAGCCACTTCAGAAGTGATACGTCCAAGCTTGTTTGGTGTGGCAATTATCACTGTTGTTTACATCCCCATTTTCACGCTAACTGGCGTTGAAGGGAAAATGTTCCACCCTATGGCGGCAACTGTCGTTATGGCGTTAATTTCCGCAATGATCCTTTCAGTTACACTGGTTCCTGCTGCTGTAGCTGTGTTTATGAAAGGTAAAATCAGCGAAAAAGAAAGTGTAGTTATTCGTTCAACCAAGTCTATTTATGAACCATTGTTAAAAATGGCGATGAAATTTCGTTGGATTATTGTTTCATTCTCAACGCTGTTAATGGGGTATAGCCTTTGGTTAGCAACTACGCTTGGGACAGAATTTGTTCCTCAATTAAATGAAGGTGATATTGCACTACAGGCATTAAGAATTCCATCGACTGGCCTAGAGCAATCAGTAGAAATGCAAGAAGTACTTGAGCAACGTATTAAAGCGTTTCCTGAAGTTGATAAAGTATTCTCGCGCATTGGCACACCAGAAGTAGCAACCGACCCAATGCCACCGAGTATTGCTGATATCTTTGTTATTTTAAAACCACGTAAAGAATGGGCCGAACCTTCAAAACCAAAAAGTGAATTAGTTGAAGAAATGGAAAAAGTACTGAAAAACATTCCAGGCAACAACTATGAATTCACTCAGCCTATTCAAATGCGTTTCAATGAATTGATTTCTGGCGTTAGAGCTGATGTCGGCATCAAAATATTTGGTGATGATTTGGATCGGTTATTACTTACCGCAAAAGATATTCTAAATATTGTGAAAACCGTGGATGGTGCCGCTGATGCTCGAATGGAACAGGTCACAGGTGTTCCATCTTTATCAGTAATTCCTAAACGAGAAGCGCTTGGTAGGTATGGATTGAACGTTACCGAATTGCAAGACTGGGTTGCCACTGCGATTGGCGGTGAATCTGCGGGGATCATTTATGAAGGTGACAGACGGTTTGAGTTAGTTGTTCGCCTACCAGAGCAAATAAGAACGGATATCGATAGCTTGAAGCATCTGCCGCTTCCACTTGAGAATGGTAACTATGTGCCAATTGAAGAAGTTGCAGAGCTTAAATCAGAGTCTTTACCCGCGCAGATTAGCCGAGAGAACGGAAAAAGAAGAGTTGTGGTTACCGTCAATGTTCGTGGTAGAGATTTAGGCGGTTTTGTAAAAGAAGTTAAAGCTAAAATTAATCAGGAAGGAGAAATTCCAGCAGGATACTGGCTTGATTATGGTGGAACGTTTGAACAACTAGAATCAGCAAGTAAGCGATTAAGCCTAGTTGTACCGATAACATTGGTTGTTATCTTAGGTATTTTGATTATAGCATTTGGTTCATTAAAAGATGCATTAATCATTTTCAGTGGCGTGCCTTTAGCATTAACAGGGGGCGTATTTTCACTTTATTTAAGAGACATGCCCTTATCAATTTCGGCAGGTGTCGGCTTCATTGCATTGTCAGGTGTCGCAGTATTAAATGGCTTGGTTATGTTGGCTTTTATTCGAGATCTTTGGCATGAAAAAGGCGACCTATACGTAGCGATCATTGAAGGTGCCATCATTCGTTTAAGACCTATTTTAATGACGGCACTGGTCGCAAGTTTAGGTTTTATTCCAATGGCGTTAAACACTGGAATTGGTGCAGAAGTACAACGACCACTAGCAACAGTTGTTATCGGCGGTATTGTATCTTCTACCATTTTAACTTTGTTTGTATTGCCTATTTTATATCAATGGGCGCATGACGCTGAGAGTAACAAACAGCAATCCGACGAAATCTAAAAGCAAAAAAGCAGCTTAATTACTAAGTTATGCCTAATTAAGCTGCTTTTTATATTGTATGCTCCAAAATTTTATTGATAAAACTTACTCTGCTTCATCCCTACAATTTTCATTTAAAAACTCAAACTCTATCGTCGTATGCGATAAATGATAGGAAGATAATTTAGCTGCAACCTCTTGTTTAAGCTTAATTAATTCTTTAACGTCAAAGTTGTCACTCAGCTCAAGGTGCGCTGTTAAAACGTGACTTTCACCATCCAGTGACCAAAAATGCATATGGTGTATACCATTTACTTCAGGAAATTCAATTAATGACTGCTTAATACGCTCTTGGGTCTCTTTATCGGGTGCAGCTTGAAGAAAAAGCACCAATGTTGATTTAAGATTTTTGAAAACGTTAAATAAGATAAACAGCGTAAACCCTATTGATAATAGAGGATCTAATATCGGCAGTTCAACGAACAACAATACAATAGAGACTATAAGAACGGCAACCCAACCGAGTACATCTTCAAGTAGGTGCCATGTCAGCACTTTTTCATTTAGTGTTTCACCCGCTTTTAATTTGAATACCGCATAACCATTTACGGCAACACCGAGTATGGCTAGCCCTAACATCCCCTCAACTACAGGCATTTCAGGATTGGACAGCTTAGGTATTGCTTCAAATAAAACCCAAATAGAGCCGATAATCAAAACAATACTATTTACCAATGCACCAAAAAGTGTAAGTCGGCGATAACCATAGCTGAATTTGTCTGATGCTTCTTTATCTGAAAAACGACTTAAAATCCACGCAAAACCTATTGAAAGACTATCACCAAGATCGTGAACGGCATCCGCCATTATCGCCGTACTGTTTGTGAGCCAACCACCTATAAATTCGATAATGGTAAATATCACATTAAGGAAAAATGCCCAACCAATCCGGTCGTCTTTACCATGCTGATGACTGTGACTATGGTTGTGCATTTTGTACCTCCAGTACTTTTTTATTTCTTATTTTTGATACATTCATATTAATCAAATGTCGGATCACTCGTTGATACAACCAACGTTTTACACCTGATAGATTAGTACCTTTTTCGAGATAGAACTTATCTGGTGAATCATAAAGCCCAAAGTCGTCATGAATACCTTCTTTTTGAATATAGGTATCCTCTCCACGCCAATCCGTACCGGGTGAAGATAAGCACTTTGTTGCAACACCATAACCACAAAACTCATCTTTTGCTTGGCTAAATTTCTGCTGTAGTGAGCTTAAGTATTGCTCATCCAATATAAAGCCCTCTAAGTTTATCCAACGCCCTTCAAAGTAAACTTCTACCCAACTATGAATGATGTATTTAGGTGCTAACCAAAATACAAGCTTGGGATAGCACCTTTTTATAGTTGCTGATCAATGGTAAAACCTTGGAAACGACACTGGATACCTAGTCCACGCAATAGTGCCATTAACAGATTACCCTTAGTATTACATTGTCCATAACCATCTGCTAGCACATCGCTTGCTGAAATATCATCACTCTTGTTATAGCCAAACATTATTTCATCTTTTACAAACTGATAAGCGGCACCAATTTTGTTGAAATTATCCAAATTTTTCCACCCTCGTTGATCGATCAGGGATTGGATATCTTTGTGTTCAAAATTAACGATATTCGTATTGTTTAAATATTTCTCAGTCATTTTTATATATCCCTTTCGTTGCATACCTATACTATAGATCCTATAGTAACTATAGAGTCAAATGTCTGGGGGAAATTGATGAAAATAGGCGAATTGTCAAAAAAATCGGGCTGTTCAATACAAACGATTAGATATTATGAAAGAGAAGGATTACTGTTAAATCCAAACCGTTCAGAAGGTAATTTCAGGCTGTATGATAGTAAAGCACTTAAACAATTGGAATTCGTAAAGCATTGTCGCAGCCTAGATATATCACTCAATGATATTAAACGTCTTATCGAATTAAAAAATAAGCCAGAAGAAAGCTGCTCTAGCGTTAATGCATTAATTGATCAGCAACTTGCACTAGTGAATAAACGTATGAAAGAATTAAGGGCGCTTAAAGCTGAATTACAACAGATGGCAAGTGCTTGTGGTTCAGACAATACAATTGAAGCGTGCGGCATCATCAAATCATTGGATAGCTAAACTAAATATAACTTTAGATTAGTAGTATTCACAAAGGCAATAATGTAAACCATTGGCAAATTAGCACAATCATTAAATTTAAATGTAGAAACCATTCGTTTTTATGAACGAGAAGGGCTGATTACACAACCTGAAAAACCAATATCTGGTTATAGACAATATGACGAAACAATAGCAGGACAACTTAGGTTTATCACAAAAGCCAAAGCGCTCGGCTTTACGTTAAGAGAAATAAAATCGCTAATGTCTATGGACAGCAACTGCACTCAAGTTGAGCTATTAAGCCGACAAAAGTTAGCAATCATTCGAGACAAAATTAATGACCTTCAACGTTTAGAGAAAGTAATTGTGGATATGACAAATACCTGTATGCAAAACGAAGATCCAACACATTGCCCCATAATTGATTCATTAAAATGATTGACTCCGTACTTATATACGGAGTTTAGAATGATGGTAATATCAACCAATAGACTTTCAAATGATAAATAAAATATTAGACAGAGTAGGCTCTAGTGGCGTTTGGCTAGCGGCACGGCCTGCTTCCCTGCATTAAGGTCACTTGCATCGGCATTAGGACTAGGCTTCTTCTCTCACTTCGAAGGAATAGCTGTAAATACGCTTTTACCTATTTTTGCATCTTTGGAACTATTGGTAAACTTATACAACTGGCACAAAAATAAAAACCATACCAGAGCTGTCTTCAGCATTCTAGGGCCTGTAGCAGTGCTATTAACGCTTTATCCTCTTTGGCTATATGATTGGAGCACATACCTATTTTACTTTGGTATTTGCTTAATGGTCGTTATGTCGGTTTTGGATATCGTAAAACCAGTAAGGGAGCAAACATGCAACGTATGGCTAATTGCCGTCGTTGAAACGATTAACGGTCAATGTCTGCTTTTCGCTCATAGCAGTCTGCCTGATGAAGTCTAAACTTATTCACTTAAACTGTGAGATCTGATATGAGCTAGTACAGCTGATATGCTATTTACGACAAAGTCGCTCGGTAATTAGAGCGACATAATCCCTTGGTAATCACACTAGTACATCATCATGTTTTTAAATTAAAGCTGTTGTTTACTTAACAAACATCCAAATACCGGCAGCGATCATAAACAGGTTTTCTGTTAGGGAGATAAACCCTAGTGGTACGTTACTGTCACCGCCTACACACGCACATTTTAACTCTCGTTTATCTATATAGACTGCTTTTATCACTGAAACAGCACCAACCCCACCTATGAACAATGAAATAGGGGCAATAATATAGGCTGGTAATCCGGCTATCATTCCAATGCCAACAAATGCTTCTAAAAATGGGTAAACATAGGCGTACCTGACTACTTTCATAGCGACTAAGTCATAGGTTATAAATGAATTAGTAAAGCTAAATAAGTCTTGAAGCTTTTGTATTGCTAACACTGCCATTGTTAGGGCTACAAACAGTTCAGCGGTTTGCATTGATAATAAGCTATTATTCGCTGCAAAACTAAATGCCACACTAAGCAAAAAACTAACCGAAAAAATCGCAATCACGGGCGTGTAAGTTGTACCTTCTTGCCCAGCTTTTGGCTTATCAAAGTAATCGAGTAAGTCGTCATAGCCACCTATACGTTTATTATCAATAAATGTTTGAGGTGTAGTTTCTACACTGTGTTGTTTTTTAAATTCATCTGTTTGCTCTCGAGAAGTTAATAGCTGATCATCAACTGTATATCCCTCTCGCTCTAGTAGGTCTTTTGATTTTAAACCAAACGGACAAATATGCTCATCTGTGGCCATTCTAAAAAGTTGGGCTGATTTACTCATGTTTAGCTCCCTTTTATGTATTGGTATAAAATTTTACTTAGCATTAAAATCCGGTACGGTCCTAGATTGTGCTTGCTCCTGAGTTTCTGCTAGGCCATTTTTCTCTATATCCTTTAGTAACCACTGCATTTCTTTAATCTCACGACGCTGTGCCTCAATAATATTTGTTGCAAGCTCTTGGACTCGCTTATCTTTGATTTTTGCCCTTTCACTGGTGAGTATTGCAATTGAATGATGTGGGATCATCGCCGACATCCATGAGCTATCATCAACAGTCGCTTGTGATCGAACTAAAAATAAACTTCCCGCAAATACGGTAACACTAGCAATGAGTACTGTTATATTTTTCTTTTTATCTTTATACATATTGAGCATGAAAAGTAGCATTATCACTGCCATCATGGCTCCCATATAAAGCGCCATATAAGTGCGAGTTTCACTAAAAAAAACATGACTTAGCTGATAAGTATTCAAATACATCAGTACAAACATGACTAATGTTGATGTGGCTATCATTAAGAAAAACTTTAAATACTGCGACATTAGATGGCTCCTTTCTATCATTTACTTTGTATATCATTTATACCAATGGGTAATTCTTACAGGTTATTAGGCGTAAACCCACTATATATTTAATCATTGAATCAATGTTTAATATTACATCAAGAGTTGTGCCATAAGTGTTAAAACTGCTCAGCGTATTTGCTAATATGCTTATAAGTATTTTGCTGTAAATCGTGCGTAAGCATTTCAATATTATATTTATAAAAGCGATCGCCCATTTCCATACCTGGCGTACCAGCAGGCATAGCGGGAACAGAGAGCCCTATCGTCTTTTCAGGATGTTGTTCAGCTAAAAACTGTTTTATATGTTTGGCGGGAACATGACCTTCAAATACAAATCCATCGGCTGAAACGGCTGTATGGCATGACCGCATATTTGATTTTATTTGATACTGAGATTTAATCGTCCCCATGTCATTGACGTTAATTGCTTTTGTTTGAATATTGTTTTCGCTCAAATGAGCAATCCACTTATTACAACATCCACAATTTTTACTTTTATAAACGGTAAGCTCAATTTTAGGTTTTTCTGAATTCTCATAAGTTATTAATGCTTTATGTTGTTTTTCGATACTTATCGCCGAAAATGACATAGTTAATGATAAAAATAACGCTGAGGTAATGTAGATTACTCGCATTCTTAACTCCTTAATTTGACCAATGAATATGAGTGATTTTCCAACCTGTATCGGTGTTTTTTAATGTGATTGATTCCATTCCCATAGACTTAATATCTTTTCCTTTGTACTTTCCTTGAGTTTTACTTCTTGAAATTGAGTAAGCTATGTCTCCATTTGTGTAAACTTGATGCTCTAGTAGTTCACTATTAACAGCACTTAAGAATTTCATATCCGCTATCATATGATGTTTCGCGTATTCATCTGCAGAACGCTCAACACTTCCGCCTTCAAAAATGATGACATCGTCGGCCAGTAATTTACGTGCAGCTTCGCGATTACCTTGTTTTAGAGATGCATGAAATAGGCTGACTGTTTTTGCAGCCTCGCTATCAACATTGACAAAGGCCTTGCCTTTTTTTGAATATTTTTCATCGTCATGTGCACTAACAGTAAAAGAACTAACAGTGCTAAAAATTAGTAGCAATAAAATTTTTAAATTAAAGGATTTAATTAACATACGTTTCCCTTTTTATTAATCGTTAAATAGGCGGACCAACAAGTGTGGTAAATACACTTGTTGTAATAAGTACAAACAGGGCAATTACTATTTCAACAGTAATCGAGCGTTTTAATATACTTATATGGTGTTGTTGAGTGATTTGCGGGACTAAAAAAAGCTTATGCCATGCACCTAGGAGCAGCATCGCGCTGACGAGTAACAGCTTTAATAAAATTAGTTGCCCATAATCTGATGTAAACAATGCAGAAAATGACTCTAGGTACTGCAGGAGCAGAGTTAAGCCCGAAATAAGTAGTACAAATACAATAACAATAGCGAGTTGACCAAAGTAATGCATTAACCGCTTTACTTCACTGGTAGGTAGTAAAGTGCAGCTTTTGTAAAGCGGCCACAATGACCCTAACCAGCTCGCAATGGCAATAAGGTGAAAGGTTAAAATACTTTTCACTAACCCATTTTCGTTTGCACTGTGCCCAGTAAAAGTGAAGCTATAAGCGATAAACCCAAGCATGATGAGTATAACGGCACCGTTTTTATAACCTGCTACGTTATCATCTGATTCCACATTCCACATACATGCGCTAATTAGAGCAATAATAAGCGCTGGTATTCTAAACCTTGCTTGGTCACCTATGACTGATTGCCAAACAATTTCAAGCATAAAGGGGTCAAACATTCCCATAAAGCCTGATTCAGCCATTGCTCCAGCTTCTATAGGTACTTGTAAAAGTGCAGCAATACTACCTGTAACTACACACGTAATTTGCCAACGTTTTAAGAACTGATGAAAGCTAATTAAGTGATGCCCTGCAACATTGCTGTTGCCACACATAAAGCGCATTAATAAAGTGCCCGCAAGCCCTACAATTGCTATATAGCTTGCTAGTTTTAATAATAGTAAGAGCACTGACCATTCACTTAATTGCATGATGTTGCTACTTAATGATTATGTTTGCTGTGGGTATTAGATTGTTCTTGCATCATCTTATGCGATTCATTTTTATGTACCATAAATCTAAACGTGCCAGTCATTTTATGTCCATCACCACCCAGTGCTGTCCATTTAACCGTGTAAGTGCCTTGGGCTAGGCTCGGTAATGACCAATTAAAGTCTGTGCTTGGGGTGGCGCTGGGTTTGAAATCAAAGTTTATTGTTTTATTTTTTTCATCTTTGATGATGACTTTTGCTAGCCTTACTTCACCACTAAAAATTAACGAAAGTTCCTCTGGTCCTTGCATTAACATGGCTTCTTGTGCAGGTATTGATTGCTTGAGTGATATATGCGCTGATGCGGAAAATGTAAGCACTAAACCTAAAATGGCTACTGCAGAGTTAAAAAACTTCATAATTACCTCTTATTTAAAATGATTAAAACCAAAATTTAATACCCGCAACAAATGCGGTGTTGTTGCTACTTTGTCCACTTGATGTGGCATAGTCGGCGGTATTGCCAAATTTATTGCCCCATTCAACGCCAATATAGGGCGCAAACTGGCGTGTAAATTCATAACGAACCCTAAAGCCAATCGCGCTGCTTGATAGGCCACTTCCAAGCTCGTTTTGTTTATCGTTTTTGCCATAAAGTGTAATTTCGGCTCGCGGTTGTATAATTAGCTTTTGCGTGAGTAGTAGTTCGTACTCTGCCTCTAACGTAAATGCGGTATTGCCTCGCTCACCTACGTATGCTGTCATATCAAGTTCAAACCAATAAGGGGCTAAACCTTGTAAGCCAAAAGCCAACCATTGCCGATTTTCACCTTCTTTATTGTAATCAAGACGAACACCTGCTTGAGTATCCCAATATGCTGATACGGCGTGACCCCATAAAATATCGGTTTGGTTTTCTTCAATACTTCCTTCGCTGAAATCACCCTCGGTTTTAATTACCAATCGATCAAAGGTAGTGCCGTACCATGCTTGTAAGTCAAATACACCTGCGTTTGCTTGCTCGTTATATTCAAGACGATCGCCTAGTAATGCGTAAAATGGATGCTCATCAGCGAGTGTTAATCGCTCATTGCCCTCAAGCGCATATGGGCCTTCTGTTAAAGTTGTTCCCGCAGAGTAAGCATGGGGGTCTCTTGCATCTTTAGGTGCACTTCCTCCTTGTGGTTGCATCTTAGCGCTATTCATTTGTGCCATTTCACTTTGCGCTAATAAAGGGAAACTAATTAATGAAGCCCCAGTTAACATTAATAAACTAAATGATTTAGATAGTTTTAATTGTTTCATGATACGACTACCTCTCTAAACATGCCGGCATCCATATGGAATAATAAATGGCAATGCCAAGCCCAGCGCCCTACATCGTGAGGGGTGGTTAAAAAGCTGATTCTTTGTGCGGGTTGAACAGGTATTGTATGACGTCGCACTTGCACATCACCTTGCTCGTTTTCTAAATCACTCCACATACCATGCAGATGCATAGGGTGCGTCATCATGGTATCGTTTTGTAAAATAACTCTTAAACGTTGGTTATGCTTCATATGCACTGGCGTGCTTTTACCAAATTCTAAGCCATCAAATGACCAGCTATAACGTTCCATATTTCCGGTTAAATGCAACTCAATTTCAGCTTCTGGCTCTTGCTGGTTAGTGACCCCTTCAAGTGAGTGTAAATCTGCAAGTGTTAAAACACGGCGACCATTTTTACGTAAACCAATACCAGGATCATCAAGATTTGTTCTAGGCATATCAACGCGCATATCAACTGAAGCTCCATACTCCGTTTTGGCATGACGCACTTTAGGGCTGGCAACTGCCAATGGGTTTTCAGACATACCATGTTTGCTATGATCCATCGCCATTGCACCGTGCTCCATAGCGCTATGATCCATTTCTTTAGAGTTCATACCTGACATGCCAGCCATACCTGCCATTGCAGAATGCTCACCGCCGTGGGTCATATTGCCCATCATATCGGTCATCGTTAACCATTCAACAGGGTCAAGTGCAGGTACTGGCGCATCAATATTAGGCGAGCTTGATAAAGTTCCTTTTGCGTAACCAGAGCGATCCATACTTTGAGCAAAAATCGTATAGGCATCATTTTTAGGCTCAACAATTACGTCGTAGGTCTCACCAGGGCCGAATCTAAATTCATCAACTGTCACTGGTTCAACGTTTTGCCCATCAGCTTGTACAACTGTTAGTTTTAGTTCTGGAATACGAACGTCAAAAAAAGTATTGCTTGAGCCATTAATAAACCTAAGTCTTACTTTTTCTCCAACTTTAAACATTCCTCGCCAATTTGACATTGGCGTACTACCGTTCATTAAAAAGGTCATTGCTGATGCAGATAAGTCAGCTAAATCTGTAGGATTCATTCTCATTTGATTCCACATTTTGCGGCGTTGCAAAGCATTCGAAACACCGCTATTTGAAACGTCATCAAAAAATTCTGGAACAGTGGGCTGATTGAAGTTAAATACATCACTCTGTATTTTTAATTTGCGGAACAGCGCCATTGGGTCATCATCAGTCCAATCAGATAATTGAATAACATGCTCGTTATCTGCACTAATAATATCTTTTTCTCGCGGTTCAATAATTAATGCACCGTACATGCCAGTCATTTCTTGAAAGCCACTATGTGAGTGATACCAATATGTACCGCTTTGTTGTAATTTAAATTTATAAACAAAGGTTTCGCCAGGCATAATGCCTTTAAAACTGATACCAGGTACGCCATCCATTTGATACGGTAAAATAATGCCATGCCAATGAATTGAACTCGGTACTGATAACTTATTTGTTACTCTAATAGTAACGTCATCGCCTTCTTTGAGGCGCAAGGTAGGGGCGGGTATAGAGCCATTGATAGTTGTCGCCATACGTACTACGCCAGTAAAGTTAACCGGCGATTCATCTATAACCAGATCAATTACTTTGCCGCTAAGTTCGGGCACAGTGCCTGTTATTGTTCCTGCTACTAAAGATGATGCAGCATGTAATACACTCGGAAAAGCAGCAAGTACACCTCCTGCAATTAAGCCTTGAACAAATCGTCTTCGTGGTGTGCTAACCTGTTGTGATGACTTTTTAAACCCCATTTCCTTACTCCTTCATACCAGAATATGTATTGAGTATAGAAAATAGACCTGTCTTAAACATGACGCGAACATTACAAAGTTGTAATGTTGGTGTCATGTTGCTGTAGTGACAGATACTGCATAATATTTGCAGAGGTAGTTGTTAGGACTTTAATGAAGGAATTGTATGCGCTTATTAGTTGTTGAAGATGAATCAAAGACAGGAGATTATTTAAAACAGGGGCTAAGTGAAGCTGGTTTTCAGGTTTCTTTGGCGCGCAATGGACTTGACGGTCATCACCTAGCAATGACCGACTTATTTGATGTAATAATACTTGATGTCATGTTACCTGACGTATCCGGTTGGAAAATTTTACAGTCGCTACGTGAAGCAGATAACAAAACCCCAGTACTATTTTTATCTGCTCGCGATAGTATAGACGATAGAGTAAAGGGGCTCGAACTTGGTGCTGATGACTATTTAATAAAGCCTTTTGCTTTTGCTGAAGTTTTAGCAAGAGTACGCACTCTTATTCGCCGTGGTGTAGTACAAACAGTTGACGATATACTGATAGTTGCTGATTTAGAAATGGATATTCCAAAGCGAAAAATACAACGTGCAGGCAAGCGTATTTTATTGAGTAATAAAGAGTTTAGCTTACTTGAACTATTGTTACGGCGCGAAGGTGAAGTACTGCCACGTTCGTTAATTGCTTCTCAAGTATGGGATATGAATTTTGATAGCGACACCAATGTGATTGATGTTGCCATTCGTAGGCTAAGAGCAAAAGTTGATGATGACTTTACTGTTAAATTAATTCATACGGTTCGTGGTATGGGCTATAAATTAGAGGTTGAAACTGATGGCTATTAAGTCACGGCCTTTATCACTTACGATGCGTGTTGTGTTGTTTGTCGCTGTAACCGTTATTGCGTGCTTAACTTTAGTTGCCACCTTAATAAATAGTTCGATAAAACATCATTTTTTCCAGCAAGATAGTAGTGAACTGCATGTTATTAATCAATCTATTGAATTAGTTTTAAGACAACAGTATAAATCAAACCTGAAACTTAAAAATGAATTATCTAACGCTGTAGCGGGTCATCACGGTGTTTACTATCAGGTAAATACCGCAAAAGGAGAGCTCATTTTTCAAAGTTCTGAACGAGATTTTAGTGATTTTGTAATGAGTGCTAATGCTTCAGCTGGCTTTAACCGTAACAACATTACCTCATGGCAAAATGATACCCACACCTACCGAGCTCTGGTGAGTAATTTAAGTACTGGGCAACAGCAATACAAAATTACTACAGCGATAGACATGAGCTTTCATTTACACTTTCTCAATCAATTTCAACAAAGTCTTTGGGCTATTATGTTTGGCTCTGCGGTACTCATTTTATTGGTGGCTTGGTTTGCTATACATCAAGGATTGAACCCTTTACGAGGTTTGAGTCAGAAAATGCATGACATCCAAACTAATAAGATGGATGTAAGGCTTGATGAAAATAAAGTGCCTATTGAGCTTGTTAATATGGTGCAGTCGTTTAACTCGATGCTCGACAGGCTCCAAGGTGAATTTATTCGTTTATCAAATTTCTCTAGTGATATTGCGCATGAGTTACGTACTCCACTAACAAATATAATCACTCAAACACAGGTTGGTTTATCTAAAAAAAGACAGTTGTTAGAGTATCAAGAATTATTGTTTTCTAATCTAGAAGAGCTGGAACGACTAACTAAGATGGTTAGTGATATGCTTTGGCTTGCAAAAACTCAGAATGGACTGGTTAAACCCGTTCAAAATACTCTAAAAAGCCATGATGAAATTGAAGCATTATTTGAGTACTTTGATGCTTTGGCTGAAGACTCATTGATTACATTTAAGAAAAAAGGTCAAAACCTTTGTTTTTATTGTGACAAATTACACTTTCGCCAATTATTATCAAACCTCCTATCCAATGCAATAAGGTATGCCCCAAAAGGCTCATCAATCACAGTAAATAGTGAAATATTTACCGCTGATAAAATATGTATTTCAGTGATTAATACTGGGGAGAGAATACCTTCTGAGCATTTACCTTATTTATTTGACCGCTTTTATCGACCCGATAAATCGCGCCAACGACACAGCGATGGAGCTGGTTTAGGGCTTGCAATAGTTAAAGCTCTAGCGCAAGCAAACGGTGGAAATATAGAGGTCAGTTCAAATAATCAAACTACCAGCTTTAAAGTTTTTCTAAATTTAGCTAAAAGCTAATTATTAAATTTAATAACCCAATGTTTGCTTGTACCTCTAGACTTCCCAGCTTTCATTAAACACCGGTTTATAAACTTAAAGTACAAAACGGAAGTAAACTTCCGGTTTCTAACCCAATATTGCTATATTTCGGAAGCAAACTTCCGTTTATAGGAATTCAAAGGTAGTTATCGGAAATATACTTCTGTTTTTGAAAGCGTTGGCCTAGATAGCTATATGAGCCATTTTTCGGGGTCTTATTTGAGCGAAAAGCGGAGGGTCGGGTAAACTCGTTTTTGGACAAAAATGAGTTAGAGCTGAAGGACGGCTCTGTGCCAAAAGCAGCCCTTGAGTGACTTAGTGATAAAGGCTGCAATGATACGATTGCTGACATTTCACTATTTCTTTTTATGCCTTCTCATTGCCATTAATAGACTGTCATTTAGCTATCGCAACAACTTTGACCTTCTTGAATTGGCGGGCATTTCACTGTTCCATAAGAGCAATATACGCAACAATCGCCTTTCAAAGGCTTTAGGAGAACTTTGCAAGATTCACATTCATAATACCACTGGCAAGCGTTGGTTGGCATTTCTTCAGTTTTACTGAAGCCACACTCAGGGCAAGTAATGGTAGAATTTAACTCTATACTTTGCATGTTTGCTCCTTCAAAGGTTTAACAATGTCTAATACGGACATTACAATCATCAAACAAATACCTACATAAAACAAATAAGTGCTCCATTCGTATTGCCATAGTGGATAGAGGGTTAACAAAACCGCTATAGGGCCAATAACCCCAAGAATACCTCTCGCATGATTTTGGTTTTTATACCAGTTATACAAATTTACCAACAATGCCAGAGTTGCAAATATAGGTAACAAGGTATTTACAGCAATTCCCTCAAAGTGAGAGAGAAAGCCTAATCCTAATGCTGATGCTAACGAGCCGAGTGCGGGGAAGCACCCCGTACAACTAAGAGCCGCAAGCCAAACACCACCTGAGCTAACTTTATCTAAAATCTTATTAATCATTTTTAACGTCTAACATTATTTGAATGATTTGAGTATGAACTCCGTAGGTAGGTACGGAGTCAATACTATTTTAGCGAATCGATTATTGGGCAGTGGGATTGATCGTTATTGTTGCGGCATGAATTAGTCATTTCTTTTATGACGACTTCTAAGCGTTGAAGGTCAGCTATCTTATTTTGAATTACGTTCAATTTCAGCAAGCCTAGGGATTCTACTTTGGCACAATCGCCATCCATTGACATCAATGAAGCCACTTCTTTTAGAGTAAAGCCAAGTGCTTTGGCCTTACAGATGAATTGTAATTGTTTGGTGATTGAGTCGTCATAGACACGATAACCATTTTGAGGTTTTTGAGGCTGTTTTATCAAGCCTTCCCGCTCATAAAACCGTATAGTTTCTACGCCTATATCAAGTTCTTTAGCCAACTTGCCTATTGTTTTCATCGTCCAACCATAAAATCAACTTTAATCATGACATTAGTATATCAATACGAAGTAAAATTGCTCGAACTACAATGACTGGTTTTCACTAAAAGCTGCCCTTAGAGCATTTACGTTAACTCGTCTTGGGGCAGAAATGAGTTAAATCGGAAAGGCAGCTCATGGCACAAATGCGTCTGTTCGATTTGGTTGACTCTATTTGTTCAAATCTGACAGTTTTGGTTAGGTCTTATTAAATGAATTCATTCCGCGCTTATCTTGTTAAGCAAAAATGCTAACTAAATCACTATTAAAAGAAAGTCCGCTTAAGTTATTTTCATTAATCAGAGATTTAAACTCAGCATTGCAATAAAGTGCTGTCCCGCCTTGAATGCATGATTTGAAAACAAGATGTTTGTCTGATTTAAATGATAAGGATTTGAGGCCATCCTCAATACCATTCAGGTAAGCCTTTTCAGTAAGAAATTCGTCTTCTTCTTCGAAAACGAGTGGATTAAATAAAATTAGCTCTTTATCACACCTAAGCGGTATAAATTCCCCGTAAACTTGCAGATAGTTCCCTAGGGCAATATACGCTTTATGGTTCAAAACAAGGTAATTCGAAAATAAGTTTACGTCGTAGGCTTGCTATAAAGCTTCTTTTTCAACTTTGCAGCTAAATCCGTTTTTGACTATATCCGTTATTCTAGTTTTGCCGCTTGGAAAGCCAATCTTGGCTAATATTACTGCTTCTTTATAACTGAGGTTATTTTCTTCGGCAATTTGGTCTGCCATCGATACGATATCTAGGTCAATTATATCGTATGTTCTATCTGGTTTGTGCAATTTATAAATATCGAGTTCCTTTCCCATAAGTAATCCTTTGTGAAGTAATATTTGTGCTTATTAAAGATTAATGAAGCCAGAATATCAACTCCTTCGGCAACGCAAGCAGAACCTCATTGGATACTAGCCAAATTTTATTAGGCTGGATTACTAAAGGAGTGCGCGTTAGTTATACCTATACTCTATTCATTTATTAGCTTTTACTGTATTCATTTATTAGCTTTTAATGTAAAACTAGCAACATTTACAAAATACAGATTCTCATCTTTGCCTACCAAAGCCCCTAGGTATCTACCGTAATGTAGAGCTCATGACCTTTAAAAGTAAAATAGACAGATTAGAAGGCGCTAATCGCCTTATTTATCTTCCATAATATCTTTAAGTGCAATGCGCTTTAGCTTAGTACCATCGCGATACCCTTTTACTAACAATTCATCTAATACAGCGCCGGTGTAAAAGGTATAGCCATTTTCTTCATCAACGGGAAGCTCATAAACAGAGCCTGATATTTGAGGCCAAATCCAATAATTCCCACAGGCTGATAAGTGGGGTAGAACCATTGAACCTGAGCTTACTCTCCATTCATCATCATTTTTCCACGAACAAAACAACACATAGCAGGGTTTGCTATCAATAGTTTGAAACGTTAAAACAACCCACCCTTCTGGCTTGTGTTTCATATGTCACTCCATCTTGTTTACAAAAAAATTTAAGCCTCCATTAACCTTAACTTAATAAACAAGAACACCCCCTCTTTTTTCTTAAAAAACACAAAAAATAAAAATACTTAAATTAACCTAGAATTAATATCGTTGGCATTTTATGAATTTTAAAACCCAAATCAAAGACACTTAAAGAAGATGGCGAGAGGTCTGACCAGTTTAACCTTCTCTATTTCTGTAATATCTGCAATCATAGTGACTGCCTTATGAAAAGCATCAACTTTGCTGGGTCCAGGTGTGAAATTTTAAATTTAAGCTTTTGGGGGTAGCGCGGAATATTAATTACGCTTTGGGTGTTTTACTTGAACATAACAACGTCATGTTAAACACAAACATAAAACCGGTTTGGATAAGGTAAAAACAACTCGAGAAACCTTCACAGTACTTTAAAGATAAATTTTTTTTGAGAATAAATAATTTGCTCGTAGAAAAAACATTGAACTTAACTTTTGAATTTTAAAGTGAGATTAACCCTTGAAAATAAAACAAAATTTTCAGTGGCTCCAAGGATTGATAAGCCTAATTATGACGAAAGGAATAATGTAAAAATGCTTACCAAGAACAACTATTCTAAAGATAAACCTTTTAATTTATCACCCATTATCTATAGTGTAAAGACATTTATTTTTTGGGAGGTAAAATTATGACCGTTACAAAGACGAACGCTAACGTTCACAGAGGTCGATTTGTTATACGATTTTACTCCCATAAAAATCAGTGCGCACTTAATCCCGAGTCATTTCAGGAGCTGATCCTGGCTTTTAAACTGGAATGTGACCCTAATGTGAAGCTGTTTGCCACCCAGCCTGAGCAAATAGAAGTGACTATAGACAAAAAAGTTTACCGCTATACACCCGACTTCTTAGTCCTATATCATTCTGGCTTCGCTGAATATATTGAAGTTCATCATGAGTCTCAGGTTGATAAAGAGTATCACTCGAAAATTCATCTTTTTAATGAGTACACCCGAAAAAAAGCACAAATAGGTTTACGGTTAATCATCGTCGATAAGCTCAATACTATCTTTATGGCGAACCTGAATCTGATAACAATGTATTACTCGGAGCATTCATTCCCATTAACAATGCTGCCTGATGGAGATTTAACCTTTGGTCAACTCATCGAATGCTTGGAGGGTATAGCTAAAAACCCAGTGTCAGAGGCTTATGGACTAATTGCATCAAATGTATATAAATTCGATATGGAGAAGCCGTTAAACGCCTCTACTACATTGATGCGAGGTCACCTCAAATGATCGGATATGCTACGGGCACTGACTTGACTAATAAGTACGGTAACGTTGAATCTATTGCGTTTGTTGACAGTACATCAATACTCCTTTCCGGTGATGGTATAGAGACTAAGAAGCGCCTATTACCTCGAGACGACTTTGAGAAATCAATTGATGATCAGGGCTTTATATTAAGAAACGCACAGTATCAACATATTGAACTAACAGAATATCAAAAGTTAACGGTTACATCACGATTGATTTATCAATCTATCTTGAAAGAACTGGTTAGTGAAGGATACCCTGCTACAACCAAGAAGACATATGATGAGCTCATCAAACGAGTCGAGAGTCAACATCCTGCAACTATTGCCACAAAACACCCGCAATGGAAAACGGTATGTCGCCATTGGCGCGTATGGGTTCAATCAGATTTTAATGATGAGGCGCTTGCGGGAGTGAAGCGTAATAGGCCTATACGGCTAAATGCGGCCACTGAGGCTTTCATACAGCACTACATCGCTACCGTCTATTCGTGTAATAACTCTGCTTTCAAAGGCGCATATTACAGTAACTATAAACGAGAAGCGCAAGAAGCTAGCTTGAAAAATAATGAGATTCAAATCGCATCACAACGCACCTTTTACCGCCGGTTACAAGAGCTTACTGATGCCGAAAAACTTGCTAATTTTAAAGGCCTTTCACAAGCGGAAATCAATAAGCGACTAACAACGCTACGTAAACGAATAAAAACCTATTACGCAATGCAGCGCGTTGAATGCGACCGTGTTGTGCTAAATATGTGTTTAATTGACGACAAAACAGGTCTTCCGACACCGCCTATTTCTTTGTATGTAGCAATAGACGTATACACACGCGCACCTATCTCTGTGGTGCTTAGCTTTGAACCTGAAAACTCTGCCGGTGGGCTTAACCTTTTACGTCAAATATTTATGGCGGATAGTAATCTTACAATGAATGGACGCAAACCGACTACATTGATTATGGATAATGGCCCAGGGTTTAATAATCGTTTGATAAAAAAGGCTGCGGAGCGACTTGAGTTAAATATTCATTATACACCATCAAATCAACCTGCTAAAAAGCCATTCATTGAGTCATTTTTTAATGTATTAAGAGATCACTTTTTTTCGGGTATGAAGATTGAAACACAAAGTGGTGAGACGAGTATTGGATTTCAAAGTTATTCAGGAAAACGTACTAACCCGAACTCACTCGACACAATTCCATTAGCTAAACGTGCGGATATAAAGGTATCTGATTTTACAAAGCTACTGAATATATTTTTGACAGAATACATGCACAAACACCATAAACAGGCTGGCCATACGCCTATCAAAAAATGGAATCAGTCCATTATTGATACGCCTATGCCTTCATTCACATATGATCAGCTACAACATTGCTTCCACGTGTCCAGAGCCCAGGCCTCACATAAATTACAGCAACGTGGAACTATCAGATGTTTAGGTCAAGATTATTACAGTGATGAGCTAAAACAACTATACGCGGCTACTAAAACAGACATGGAGCTGGGTGAAAACCCCTCTGTTTATGTGTTTCATGACGACCTAGATGCCAGAAAAGTAACAGTTCAAGCAACACTGCCTGGCGAGAACAATCCTGTGGAAATAGTGGCTGATAATATTGACCATCATGATACTAAACTACCAGTCAGCTTTGCTGAACTAAATGGCAATCAAACTCTGACCCAACTCGGAATATATACAGAAACTTTCTCCCATACTCCTACTGGTCACTATGTCGGTGAAATAACTGAATTCGTAAAGCAAAAGCCCAAACGCAAACAGCACAGAGGCCCAAAGGTAGCGTCTTTCAATAAAAATACGAAAGAGAACTTATCCATTGTAGAGCGAATAAAAAAATCTCATAAAGTGAATGAACTTAAATCACAGATATCGCACTCAGGTGAACAAGATACCTACGCAGATACGATAGTGAGCAAAACCAGAGAAATGGCCTCTACCCGTTATAATGATGATGAAGGAAATGAAAAACAATGGTAACTATGCCCAGTACAATTTTCGCATGTGACATACAAATGAAGATATGGCAGAGGATAGCGGAAATCCACAATATGTATCACGTACCTTCAGAGGATAAACGAGCTCAACTTATTTATGGTGCCTCGGGTGCTGGCAAGACGTATATATTAAAGCAGTATCACGCTCAGTTTTTACCTGTTACTAAGCCAGAAAAAACGACAAAACCAATCTTTTATGTCGCTTTTAAGGAGTTTAAAAAAAGTACTGCAGAGATAACTCGATTTTTAATTTCAGAGCTAGACGGAACAACACAAAATTCTCGCACTACTGCAGCTGAATTGGATGCCCAACTTATCTCACTTCTCAAAGGCCTAGAAGTGGAGCTAATCATTCTTGATGAAATTCAGAATATTGCCTCAAGTTATGATGGGATAGAGTTTCAACGAATTATTAAATATTTTTGCTATCTGATCGATAGCAACAAGATCCGTTGTTCGATTATTTTCGCCGGTACAAGCAGTGCTAAGCGCCTTATTACATTTGGTAGAACCGCCGGTAAATTTGACGATGACGAGCAGATGTCTCGTCGACAAATGCGCCCCATTGAAATTAAGCCAATCCTTCCTAAAACGAAAAACTGGATTGCCTGTTGTAATTGGTTCATTCAACAAGTTGGGTTGCCAAATTTAACAAAGGATGAGCACAGTGAGCTACTTGATCGTATTTACCTTGCGTACAGTGAGCACACCATGAGTACAATGCGCGATTTATTTTTACGTAATAACACACGAAATGCAAAAAACTATGATCAGCTTATAGAAGCCTTATTTGAAAACTTTGAGAAATATGCAATTGGGGCTGTCAATCCATTTGATTATGAACTTTTAACAAAAAAACAATTAGATGCATATCTAAATGAGCAAGATAAAAACCTTAGAAGTCAGTTCTATTCGGGGTTATGCTAATGCGTTTCCCAATAAAACCCTCTTACTATGAAGCGGAGTCAGGTATTGGTTATGTACTTCGTTTACTTAAAAGAAATGGCATACAATCAGAATCTCGCGTACTCAATAAGGCTATGCTAACCAGTATCATCAAAGGTAGATCAACAAAGAACGGACTCCTTGATCACCTTATTCCTATAACTCGCACTTTATCATCATTAAAGATAAAGTGCTGGACACATGCGAGATTGCTAACGCCACAAGTTTGTCCAGATTGTGTTAACCAATATGGGTATTTTAGGGCCCAGTGGCAAAATCCATTTTTACGACACTGTATTATTCATGAGTGTGCCCTGTTATCCGAATGCCCTCATTGCAATTCACCGCTGCAATTTACCATTAATCTTCTAAATGGCCGCTGCACATCACCTTTGTGCGGCTTACGCTTAACGCATATGCCATTGAATAATCAATTAAAATCACCTGAACAAGTCCACGATGCATACCTCATAGCTAAAGTGATAGTTGACGATAGTAATACACGAACGAGTTTCCCACCAAAGGAGATTACCTCCACATTATTAAATAGAGCGGCTGATATTCTTAATAACCCAGATAGTGCTAGAGTATTCTTAAGTGAAAGGGCTAAACGTGTACCAACAGATCTACCGTTGAACATTGAGTTTCACAAAATTGAAATTATTGTTCAGAATTTGCTATGTGAATGGGGGTCATTATCCACACTATATGAAATGTATAATAGCGAGTATATTCGTTCAAAAGCTCCCATAACTCAGCTTTGGTTTGAAGCTCAAACAGCCTCCTCTATAATTGGGGTAACGTTTAAACAAATCGCTCTTTTAGTCGAAGTTGGATTGATAAGAACTGATTCAAAAAAGGCCTTAAGAACAGATACTCGCGTTGAAATATCAGGTGTTTATACCTTTTTAGCCGAGTTCAGCCACAATAAAGATTACGTCCCCCTTTCTGAGCTACGTCGCTTTATGGCTCTTCATAATATCTGTATAACTGATGTACTGATAGCTGCTAAAAATAAAGAATTATCAATAACATACAAACCTTCATTAGACTTAATGCATTCCATACACGTTTTGCCTGAAGCATTCGATACCTTTTGTAAATTACATACTCAACTTATAAGAGATAAAACGATGTCCGTTGCAAACGTAGCTGAAGTCACCGGTATACCAAAGGTAGAACTAATGAGGTTGATTAATACCGGTAAGCTCAGGCCCGTTTACATTCATGGCAATAATTCAAAACGTATACTTAATTGTGATACTTTGAAGTTGGCGAAAACGCAAAACAAACAGCTATCACTCGACATTTAGTACTTTGTAATTTCAACTTTAATTTTTAGGCCGAGACATGTTCTCGGCCTATGCTTTATTAATAACAATACCGGCAGTTCACTAAAACTAATCGACTGAATATCAATAAGTTTAACTTTCCCTTTTTTAATAAAAGTTTAGTAATTTCATCCATAACTAAACCTAAATCAAACCAAATTTGAATTAACTCAACATTACAAATGAAGTTTCGCATATCTGCATTTTAACTTTCACTTAAATGGCTTCATTTCTCTTTATCCTAAAAATCCATTTTCTAATCGATTTACTACACTTTTACTAAGTAAATATTAGCGTATAGTGTTCGCCACTAATTTACCGAATACAGAATCTACTTAATTATGTGCTCATTAAAATCAAGTCAGAGTTCTTCAGTGGCAGAATGAGAATCTGCAAGGCAGAATGAGAACTTTTTGGCTGGATGAGAATTTGTGTTGGGGCAGTTTTTAGCTATAAATAATTCTCAATTTAAGAGGCGCAGTACCGATAAAGAACACAAGCTAAGTTATTGTTTTGAAATCTTATTACATGGCTGAGATTCTCAAGTTATATGGCGCCGATCAAAAATTGATCAGTGCCACTTAAGTCGAGAATTCACGGCGCGTTGAGAACTTGTTGATTTATAATGAAATATGGCACTTAAATTGAGATTTATTAACTAAATTACACTCTAAAAATAATTATGTTTTTTATTAGGTAAATTTCACAAACAATGAGAAATCGCTTGAAAACGTCTATTAAAGTAAGTGCTTTGAAGTGATAATTTGACTATCTATTATACGAAAGCTAATCGGGTTTACTTCGAGGTAGAGTTTATTTAGGCCGATGCTTTGCGGAGTATCGACAGCGCATCTTTATTTTTCATTACATAAAGAACTTCTATTCTTGGTCAGTTATAGCCGTGGATTGCATCACTCAATAATTACCGGCGGCCTGCTATGTGCCATTTCCGGACGTTCGTAACACCCAAATAACAGGCTAAGTAATGGTTGGCTAAAATTGTGGAGCGAAGCGAAACGTAGCCAACTGTTACGTTTCCTTGCGAATATTCTTGTTAGGCTAAACTACTGCGGTTGAGTCCTAACAACTTTAATAAATCGCAAAACGAATGGTTTTATACATGCGTGAGCAAACAACGAAATTGCTCCTATTACTAATATGCCTATAAGTGGAATTATTGCGCCAGTAAAAACTATTGCACCAAATACATAGCCAAAAATACATTCCGATCTGTATATGGGGAGGAGCAACCCGACTACTAGCAAGCCTAAAGACAAGTATATTGCAACGTTTTCGTAGCCGATACTAAAGCTGAATGACTGTACAAAACTTAAAATCAGCATGCCGAAAAAACCAATAAGTATTCCGCTTGAAATTTTTTCTTTTACTGGTGAATCACCAGATTGAAAAATTGTACGTTTTTCTATGCGCGCTATAGAAAGCCACGCTAAGAATGGGAGAATTAATAGCCCCCACCAGTTTGATATTGCAGGATAATCAGAATGGTGCATTAAGTGATGGCTCAATATTCCCCCATTTAAATGCTCCCACCACAGGTGTCCAGCTACGAATAATACGGTAATTGCAATTACGTAGTATTTCAATTTTTTTAACTGATTTTCAGTCATGTTTATCCTCGGAGTACGATGGTCGAAATATATAGCCTAACTTTTAAATAAGGGGCGCAGGCTTGTGGGGCATAATGGCGAAGCCGCCCCGCATGAATGCGTCCCAGCGAACGAAGTGAGTGACTTAATTTTTTTGTTATGTGCCATTAACCGATTTAGCCACAACAAACCCACTGAAACCTATGGCCGACTCAATATACCAGCCACTGTAATTATTACTTTGAAGATAATTTACTGTAGTTTCAATATCATCTTTCCAAATATCGACGCCAAAATGTCGATTCCAATTTTGGACATTCTCTTTTTCGTTTTCGAAGAGAGAGCTAATCGGCACATTTTCAATGTCTGTGATAATCGAATATGCAGTGTGGACGAAATGATAAATAGCTACTTCGGTGAAGGTGATTTCCGAAAAATCAGTTTCTTTGCCGGGGTAACCGAAGCCCAAATATAACTTTACAGTTTTGCCGTGGTCGCTTACTTCGTACTTTTGAAGATGATAATCGTGAAATCTCAACATTGCCTCTTTAGCTTCCCTGGCACATAACTTTTAAATAAGGGGCGCAGGCATGTGGGGCATAATGGCGAAGCCGCCCCACGTGTATGCGTCCCAGCGAACGAAGTGAGTGACTTAATTTTTTTGTTAGGTGCCATAATACCGCCGAACTTCATTGCATGAAAAAAGATAGACCGCAGCGGCAACAGGAACAATTAAGAAAAATACTAATGCGTAAAAATCTCTTTCTTCTACCGCTGGCATAGAAACTGCGATAGCTAAGGCGAAGCAATAGAAATGTCGAGAGTACTTTTGTTTTAAAAGAATCGATACGCCAGAGAGTGGTACTAAAAGACCGATTATAATTAACGGCACGCCAAAACCACGCTTCCATATTTCATTAAATTTTAGAACTTCACCATTGTACGTAAAAGTACCAAACATTCCGGGAACCGTGGCTTTCAAAAAAAGAAATATAAAGAAAATTGCCATTCCCGTTAAAAATTTTAAAACAGGCGGCATTTCTTTAAATGATGCATACATACTTTGGCACCTAACGCCCGCCTAACACGCAATGTGTTGGCATGGCTTTTTGCGTTGTTTGCCAAAACCATGACAACTTAACATTGTCGGAGTTTAGGCGCTTGTTAGCCACTTTATCTAATTTGAGAGACAATACTTTCCAAGATCTTTTTAATCGCATTATCTCTCGCCACTAAACCGTTACATTCATCCATTCCTTGAGGGCACGTTGGTATTTCAGCAGCTCTTGCTGAATATTGCTTGCCATCTATGCTTCCCTCAAAAGTACCTATTAGCATGTTTTGTCGTTCGGGATTTTCTTCAAATGTATACATAGTAAACCTGTCCGTAGCCTCATTACATTCAAAGGCTGACCAAATTGGGCCTCTATAGATGTTACCTTCACGAAGTTGATATTGCATGTTGTTATAGATAACGAAGGTATCGATCACTAAATCTTGAGTTTCGGGGAAATTCTTTGAAATTTGTGATTTTAAGAATTCAACCTTATTCGGTATTGTCCACTCATCACCAAGCCGTTGAATTCCATAGTCACAATTAGTGATTATGTACGAAAGCATTTCAGTTTCTTTTTGATTCTGAGACCGATTATCAGTAACAACTAATTTTGCGTTCGTAGTAGGTTGGATATCAAGTTTTGTCGGTTGAAAACTTACACATCCAGTTGTGGCAAACGCTATAGCTAATAAAAAAATATATTTGTGCAAACTTCAAAACTCCATTTGGAATTTAATAGTGCGCTCATCGCGCATATTTCTGCCGACTTAACGCTCATTTATCTACTTTATTTAGTTTTAACAAATAACCTAAAGCATTACTACCACTAAGCTTTTTAAAGCTTTAAAGTAAAGTTTAATAGAACAATATGCGCGCGTCGCTTATTTTCATGAATATACGCGCAAAGAGCAGTTTGACCAACCAAGTAACTACGATTTTTAGCCAACCTCAACGTCTGCTGATCGCTCTTTGCCGAAGTTCGTCGAAGTGCCTTTAAATTTGTTTAACATTATCATTTCTTTTGCAACGAGAGCAGCTGAAGGTAGAAACATTGTTGATATAATTCGTTGATCTGTTATAACCGCATTTTTATCTTTTAATGTTTGCTTATTTTGAGCTATAGCGCCATTCTTATTAAGTTGATTTTCAATAAGAAATGGTAAGAGAGTTCCTTGCTTCGCCCACGATTTAGAAGTTTCAGTGGAGTTAGGAAAGCCAGCTACTTTCTTACCTTTAACCAAAAACTGCCCATTAGATAAAGTAACGTTAGCTATACCTGCAGAGCCGTGGCCACCAACACCAATAATACCGCGAGACTCATATATACGGCTTATAATGGAATGAATTGCCTTGTTATTTGCCACATCAAACATTACTCCGTAGCCACCGCCAATAAATACCCCCCAATAGTCATTAGGATCTATTTGAGAAGGCGTGAATGAACTGTTCGCTTTTTCTAAGAAGCCTTCATATTTGATGGTATAACTACTTATACCCAAAGGATCCATCATAAACTCAACGTTTCCACCTTTTGGTGATACGAAGTCGACTTCAAACCCATGACTAACAAAAACATGGTATGGAGGAGCAAATTCCCATAAATTATTTCTAGCATCATGCTTTTCCGGATCGCCCATATCTACCTTGTTCGATGCTATAATTAGTACTTTCTTAGTTGGCTCTGCCACAGCATTTGTTACAAGCAAGAGAGCTGACAGTAAAATACTGGTTAAATATTTCATTATTTTCCTGATTGGTTAATTAAGATCATTACTTCGACGATCAAAATGAGTAAAAGGTTTAAATGCTCAAATATTCTGTTCACTTAACAATTTAATACTGTATCCATCCTGCACTTCTCTATGCTGTTTCTATTTCATGAAAGTACAACCCTTTTATCCCATGTTCTTGAACGATGCTATATAAACTATTTTTAGTATCTGTAGTAAAATATCGAAACCCAGCTTCTCGTACTCTAAATAATTCAGGACTTTCAATCGCACTCTTATCGAATACCATCTTTTTGAACTTTCTAATTCTACTCGGTTTGCCATTTTTAATATTTCGGATGGAGTGTTCTTCACTAAGGGCTTTGTCAAAGCCTACAACATTAAATGCAAACCACTTCTCACCTTTTAAATTGCATTCAAGCAGCTCAACATTGTTGCTAAAATCGTTTAAGAATAGCGGCGAATATTTAGGGGATACTACAATTGTTGAGGCACCCAAACCGGCTATATCAGGTTTTTTTAAATTTTGCTGAGCAGCACTAGGCTCTAGCAACCAATCAACGCCCAACTCTCTCCAATTGTCTCTCATGCTCATACCGTCGAACATTAACAACTGGCCCTCGGTCAATTGAATTGTTTGTTCGCCCCCCGTTTCATTAAGTAAGAGAAACTCATCAAGCTCGACACTCACACTGTATACTTTATTAAATTTGTCTGTCATTAAGCATTACCTTGAGTCAATAATGAAATACGTTTTTGAAATTGAAAATCTAGGAAGCGATTCATTATTCACTAATATTAAGCAGTGCAGTAACAACCACTGGTTTTATTAAGTAACAGTTCGCTGTTAAATCCAGCTACAAGATTATTTATAACCGTTTCAACAAAACCACTGCCCTGCGCGCAGCCAAGCCCTTGAGAAAGTGGGCCGGCATAAACAAAGTCACCTTTATCGTTAATCACCACGGCAGCTGGTGTAGCAGGGAGCAGTATTTGTAAAGAGGCTGTTTGCTCAATATTGATAAGCGTAATATTTTGCGCTTTAGAAAACGCAGCTAACTGTTTTAAATGAGGCTGGGCTTGCTTGGTGCAGCCACAGTCAGGGTCAGTAACGATAATCAATGAATTATGCTTTGCAGCTGTAAACCCTATGTGTTGTTTAAATTGAGTAAACCACCCTGGTTGCTCAAGCACGCCATAGCTGTCAAAAACGCGCAACTGATTATATTGATAATAAACTAAACCAGAAACCGTCAATACTAACCACAGAGCAATCACTGCACTCGTTTTAATATGTGAGTTACTTAAATTTAGCAATGCTTTGCTCTAATACCGCAATGCTTACGTCGATCATTTGTACTTTAGCGGTTAGTTTTTCTACCACTTTGGTATCTTGATATTGGCTTTGCTGCATTTGTTCTGTGCTAGAAGCTATTTGTTTTGTGTTTACAGCTTGCTCAGCAACAACTTGCGCTACAGAGTGAGTACTCTGGCTGACAGCTTTTATTTGCTCACTCATGGCGCTTATGTTTTCTTTCATGGTGGTGCTGATATGCGTTAAATCAACAACAAAATCGACACACTGGCTCATAGATTGGGTTGACGTTTTACTGTTTGTAACTAAATCTTTTAATGTTAAAGCAATTTTATCTGTCGTGGCTTTACTGCTTGTAGCAAGCGTTCTGACTTCATCGGCTACAACTGCAAACCCACGTCCATGCTCACCCGCTCTTGCGGCTTCAATGGCTGCGTTAAGCGCAAGTAAGTTAGTTTGCTCTGCAATGCCTGATATTTCATTCAACAACCCTGATATTACATCGCCAGCGGCCACCAAATGATTTATTTGCTCTTCTGTATGATTAAGTAAATTAAGTAGTTCCGTGCTTTTAGTGTCTGTTTGCATAACGTCATTTAAGGCACTATTTGCAGCTTGAGTAATGTTATCTACCTGCTGCTTTAATACTTCACTTTCATGCTCAACTAAGCTAAAACCCTGTGCAACTTGAGCACCAGAGTCTGCTATATCATTAGTTTGTTGCTTTCTTTGCTCTGCCCCGCTTGCTAGCTCATCGTGTACGTTTATTAATTGCTGCGAATTTTGCTGCAGTGAAAGAGACTGCGTTTGCACTTGCCTAATTACATCTGATAAATAACCCAATAAAGTATTAAATCCTGCTACTGCATTGCTATTTTTATCATCGGCCCTAAGCGAAAGCTGTATATGCTCAGGGTCTTGCATAATGGCTTCGGTCGCTTTGGTTAAAGACACGGCAGCTCGGCGCTCTTGTTGTAGAGTTTTAGCAATATAGCCTGCTACAAACACTTCTACTATTGCATAGCCGGCATGTATAAGCACCGTAGTAAACGCCAGTCTGTCAGGGTCAAATACATAAAAACCGGTGTTTTGTGTTTGTAAAAAGTAAAAGCTTAAATGATGAACGGCCACAAAAATAATGGCCGTAATAAACACCTGCCACTGTACAAACATAATCAACATGGCCATTAAGATGAATATTTCGAAGTGTACTTCTATTAACCCAAAGGCTTGTTGTATGTGCAAAAAAGAAAACATCATAATTGCCGCAGCAACAACATGACCTGTGATTGGGTTATTTTGCTGAGTTTTAAGTAACCATATAGGCATTAAGCTTAAAGGTAGGCCGACTATAAATGCTTGTGTAAGTGTCCCAAAGTACAAGCCTAGGGCGATAGACTCTACAAACAAAACAATGAATATTATGGTGAATAAACGACTTACACTATTCATAAATACCTTTAATTATTAAAATTTTTTTAAACAAAATCAGGGGTTGTACGTATTAGCTAATAATTACGACCACATTTAATTATCAATATAGCCTAGCTTGCCAACTTTACTTAATAATTGATAAAACCGCTTTAAACTCAGGTAATGCTGCGTTTTTTGTCCACTGAAAAATGATACTTTCTACGCTTGTAATTATTGCCCCTGCCTGTTGTAACTGCTCTAGAGCTAGCGATTTATGCATCGTATTTCGTGAACCCACAGCATCTGCCGCTACATGCACCTCAAATCCTTGGGCTATTAAATCTAAGCAGGTTTGTAAAACACATACATGCGCCTCTGTGCCTATTACTATAATTTGTGAACGCGTAAGCTTTGTAAACACAGCATTAAATGCAGGCTCATTACACGCACTAAAATGTGTTTTTTCAACAGTCTGTGCGTTTATAAGGGTGTTTTTTAAAAGCCTGTTTGTACCACCAAGCCCTTGAGGATATTGTTCAGTCACTATGCTAGGAATTTTAAAAAGGGCGCTTACTTTGGCAATTTTTATTGCCCACTCTAGTAAATCAGAAAATTCGCTAATAGCGGGAGAAAGCTTATCTTGAATATCTATCACTAATAACACGCTGTTATCTGCAGATAAATTTTTGTGACTAACCATAACACCCCGTTTTTAAGTAATTATAATTAGTAAGCGTAGCTTAAATGGTTATAAATAACTAAATTAGTGCTTTAATTTAGTTGTTATAAGTTGTAATCCACATTTTAAAAAATGTGCTATATTTAACTTTTATATGTATATCCCCTGCCCTAGAGCGAGTTTATTAGTGCGATTGAGTATTTTGTTTTTTCTCTTCACCACTGTATGTTTTCTTTGTATTACTAGCGTATCGGCCTCCACAAATTATGCTCAACAATTACAACGAATATCTACCGATGAAGGTTTATCCCAAAATTACGTAACTAAAATTTTGCAAGACGATTTAGGTTATATTTGGATAGCTACAGCGCAAGGGCTTAATCGATTTGATGGCTACACGGTAACCCCTTTTGATGGCGGATTTACCCTTAACGAAAACTTCATCACTACACTATTTAAAACGCATGCAGGCAATATAATTGTTTCTACTGAGCTTGCCGGTGCCTATTTAGTTAACCCAAAAACGTTAACTACTCGTAATATATTTTCGGGCAATCTTGCAGGTAATACAGCTAGTTTCGCTTCTATTGAAGCGATAGCCCAACACCAAGATACCTTTTACCTTGCCATTTTAAACAACGTGTATTCACTTAACTCTAAAACAAATTCACTTACTTTAGAGTTTACTATAGGCAATGAAAACAGCGTGGTGCGCGCATTAAAATATTACAAAAACACGCTATTTATAGGCACACAAACGGGTTTATTTAGCTACGACCTAAAAACAGAGTCATTAACCCCTCTTAATTTACATACTCCCGATAAACAAACAGTCGATAACAGTAATGTTAAGTTTTTATCTGTAGACCCCGCGCTAGGATTATTAGTTGGCACCGTTGAGGGCATGTACGCGTTAAGTTTAAATAGCTCAGCAGGAGCAGCTGCAGATAAAAGCACTAAAAGCGTGATTGCTGATTACAATATTTGGGATTACAGCAATACACCCTATGGCGAATTTATTGCCACAGAGCATGGCTTGTTCGAATTTAACCGAGAAAAGGGCACCACTGAGTTAATTCTTAGCTTTGATCAAAGTAAATTTAATATTACCGAAAATACTATTAACGATTTAATGGTCGACTCAAGTGGCGTGTTTTGGCTGGCGTCGCGCACTCAAGGCGTGCTTACTTGGTCAATAAACACACGGCGTTTTAACAAAATCACCCTACCCGAAAACAACTATATAAACAGTATTTACCAAGACGATGATTTATCTATGTGGTACGGCACCGACAATGGCCTTGCTCATGTAAATGCTAAAAACAAAACAACCTACTACCTAACCTCGCAAGACCCTAAAGCGGTTTATGGCGAATACGCTATTTTTGCAATTAATAAAGCGCATTTAGATTCCACTTCGCGGTATTTATGGCTAACGGGGTACTACAGTTTAATTTTATTTGACAAAGAAACAGGCACTGCCGTTGCCAAAAAAGATTTAAATAACGCACTGTCTGAAGGTGCGGTTATTTATGGTTTGTCTGAGGTAGCCCCCGACACATTCGCTTTTTATAATGATCACAGTTTTTATGTTTATAATGGTAAAGCAGGCTTAACGCGCGAAATTAACGGGTTAAAACAACATGTAAACCCTTTAGAGGCCTATACTTTTCATCGACCTTTTGATGATTACCCAAATGAGTTTGTATTAAGTACAACTACCCACTTTTACCGGTTTAACGAGCAAACAAACACCCTTACTACTATTTATAAAACCAGCAAAAAAGACAGCCAAAATTACCACACAGTCGAAAACTGGTTAGCTGACAAAAACAATATTTTATGGTTAGCAACAACCAGCGAAGGCTTAGTGGGTATTGATGCGCAGAGCTTGGAAAAAAAGCACCACTTTAACGTAAGTAACGCCTTAAAAACGCAGTCTATTTATTCACTTATTAGCGATGAGTATGGTTATTTATGGTTTAGCAGTAAAAATGGGTTGTACCGCTTAAATACCGATACGTTAAGACTGCGAGTTTTTACAGTAAAAGATGGTTTAACGGTTAATTTATTTAGCACTTTAGGGGCAATTACGCTTAAAAATAACAATGTAATGTTTGGCAGCAGTTATGGTGCAATTTCGTTTAACCCCGCTGAGTTTTTACAGCAAAGCACGCAAACAACAACCTCAATAACCGATATAACTTTAATGTCGCGCGATTTAGACTATCAGCCAAATCAGTTTGCCACCTCTGCATTGCAATTAACACATGAAGATATGGGTTTGGAGGTCAGCTTTTCTAATTTTGATTTTCAAAATAGCGCGGAAACACGTTACAAAATTACGCTTCAAGGACCTACTTCGCTAGAGTATGATGATTTAAAAGCAAACAAAATATTTTTTACAAAGCTACCACCAGGTAATTATCAATTAAAGGCCAGCGCGTATAATTTTAATAGTGCGACCGAGTCAAAGCCGGCGCTGTTAAATTTTAATGTGGCATACGCGCCTTGGAAGTCTCCTTATGCGTATGCGGCTTATATTTTAATTATTATAACTGTGCTGTGTTTACTGTTTTGGCAATACAGAAGCAGACAGCTAGCCATAGCTAATGCGCAAAAAGCGACTATACACTCGCAAAAACAAACCGAGCTTGCGCTCAGTAACAATAAAAGTGGCATTTGGGATTACCATTACAGCGACGATTCGGTAAATACAAACCGGGGGAGTGAGCTTGGGTATACTAATTTGCCAAACCGTATTCCATTAAAACATTATTTAGCTTTAATTCACCCTGAAGACAAACCACGGGTTATTTCGCACTGGTTAAATTTTACCAAACAAAAAAAGCATGAGCATTGGCAAGCAACTTACAGGTTAAAGCATAAGCTTGGCCATTGGTTGTGGTATCAAGATTTAGGGCAAATTATTTATGACGAGCAAACAAATAAACCGGTATCTGTATCTGGCATATATACCAACATAACAGAGCAACGTGCCAATGAGCAGCAAGCCAACATTTTAGGTGAGGCGTTTGGGCAAATAAACGACTGGCTGCTTATTCTAGATAATAATTTGGTGCCGGTTTCTGCAAATAACAGTTTTATAAAAACCTTTTCGCAAACTCATAAACATCCGCTTAGCTTAAAAGTGTTTGTTAATGCGATAGGTAAAACGCAATGTAAAAGCTATGCCAGCACATTAAAAAGCTTAACAGCAAAACAAAATTGGAGAACTGATGCCGTTATTAAAACTGCAACTAACCCGCACCACCCCATACATATAAGTGCCACTGCAATCGCTAAAGATACACATAGCATAAGTTACTATGTGATTGTTATTTCGGATTTAACCGAGCAAAAAAAGGCAGAAGACGAGCTGCGTTATTTAGCCAATTTCGATCCCCTTACACAATTGCCTAACCGCAGTTTAATGCATCAAAAAATTGGTAAATCGATTAAAAAAGCTCACCAACAGCTCACTCAAAGCGCTTTACTATTTATAGATTTAGACAAATTTAAACCGGTAAACGACACATTTGGCCACGCAGTGGGAGATCAACTACTGTGTAATATTACCCAAAGAGTGAGCGCTATGTTGCCAAGTAATGCCACGCTTGGCCGCCAAAGCGGTGACGAATTTTTAGTGCTTATTGATAACGTAGAAGACATAGCCGCACTAAATAACATAGTCAAAAGTATCAGTTCAGAACTTGCCAATAAGGTCATTATCGAAGATTTTTCTATTAATATATCAGCCAGTATTGGCGTGGCTCTATACCCATTTGATGCCAGCTCGACCGATTTACTGATCAGAAACGCCGATGTAGCCATGATGCATGCAAAGCAAGCTGGCCGAAACGGGTTTAAGTTTTTTAACGACTCGATGAACGAGCAAATAAAACAAAAGCTCATCCTCGAAAACGATTTAAAAGATGCCGCGAAAGATAATCTATTATTTAATCATTACCAACCCATAATAGACACGCACGCACAAACAATAAATGGGGTTGAGTTACTTATGCGCTGGGAAAATAACGGCCAATTTGTCTCGCCGGCTTTATTTATCCCTATTGCTGAAGAAACAGGCCTGATAGAAGCATTAACTGAGCAAGCTTTAGAACGCGCGCTAATTGATCTAGCCCCTACATTGGCCAGCAACCCATTGTTTTATATTTCACTTAACTTGTCGCCAAAGCACATCTTAAGGACGAATATAGCAACCAAGCTGACCAATATATTAAAACAGCATCAAATGAGCCCAGTGCAACTGCGCCTAGAAATAACAGAAAACATACTGCTAGAAGACAAGCAAAAAGCCGCAAAGCAACTACAAAAGTTAAAATCGGCTGGTTTTAAGCTGTTACTCGATGATTTTGGCACCGGCTACTCATCACTTACTTATTTGAGCCAGTTCCCTATTGATGTCATTAAAATAGATCAAAGCTTTGTTAACAGCATTGGGATTGATAAAAGTGATGAGTCGATCATCAAAACCATTTACACTTTAGCTCAAAACTTAGCGCTTTATTGCATAGCCGAAGGCGTTGAAACTAAGCAACAAAAAGCCTTTTTAGAAGGGTTGGGTTGTCATGTTTTACAAGGTTATTATTTTGCAAAACCAATGCGGGCAGAGCAATTACAAAACCCCGAAACACATGAGCATATTCACACTTTAATAAAAAGTTAGCTATGAATATGCTGGCATTCGTGGCTTTCTATTTGTAGTACGCTGCTTTTAACATTAAAACGCGCAGCGAGAAGTTTTTCTATTTTTAAGCGGCAGGCTTCATCGTGCTTTTCAATTGTACAATGCTCTTTTAACACCACGTGAGCGCCGACAATAATATCGCTGTCTTTGCGCGAGACCGTCACATTATGTACGTTATGCACATGCTCTAAATCGGTAATTGACTGCTCAATATCCTTCACTTTAGGCAACTTAGCGTTATTAAAGAACAGCCCTTTAATACAGCTCGTGATCACTTTACCACCGGTAAATAACACAAACGAGGCAATTAGCATGCTCGATAAAATATCAATAATGCTCCAGCCCGTAAAATAAATAAGTACGCCAGCTATAAACGTAGAAATGGTCGATATAATGTCAAAAAACGAATGTAAAAATACAGCGTACACATTAATGCTTGCTTTGCGGCCTTTATAAAGTACCCACGCTGCAGCACCATGAAATAAAAACCCCACAGAGGCAATACTCGACATTAAAAAGCTGTTTATTGCTAAATCATGGCCATCGTTATGATGGGAAATTCTCTCTACACCTTCATATAAAATAACGGAGCTTATCGCCAAATACAGTAAACCATTAATTAAACCACCAATGAGCTCAGCGCGTTGATAGCCATCGTTATAGGTTTTAGCAAAATGAATTGCTAAGCTTGAGGCAATAAGGGCAATAAATAGCGAGCTATTATGCACAAATAAGTGCCCTGCATCGGCAAGTACAGCAAGCGAATTAGCGTAATAAGCGCCAATTACCTGAATTACCATAAATGAACATGTTATCGCTAAAGCGATAAGTAACCGACGACGAGACGCCTGGTGTGTAGTGATTTCTGTCATGAAATGCTTGAAAAACCTATACTTAAAATGCAAATAAGCCGTCAGGTGGCTTAGAGTAGAAAAGGGTAATGATATACAGTAGCAATTGTAATACGAAGCCCTCTTAAACGCACTAAAAACTTAGCAAAATAGCTAAAGTTGTACTAAATAACATAGTAGGAACAATTAAATTGTATGTAAAATCAACTGGAGCAATGAGTGGGCTTAAAACCAATCGAAGATATGTGGAGTACTATAAAGCTTATTCCGTTTGCCGTTGTACTTTATGATGCTAAAACACAAGCCTATAAAGCAAACACTCAAGCGCAGAGTATATTTGATTTACCCTCACAGCCAACCTTAAAAGATGCAGACTTTAAGCACCTCACGCTAAGTAGTCCAGAAAGTAAAAAACAATTTACTGTTGCGCAATTGTTTGAAAAATACTTAGTTATAAATACTAACTGCCACGTATTTTTACAAAAACAAACACACGGCCTATTACTAAACGCCAAACTTGCCTCGCTAAATAGTCACTTATACATTGCTACGTTTGAGATAATTGAACACAACGAAGATGCGCAATATAACTTTGATAAAATTATTTCAAAAATTTCTACCGACTTAATAGATATTCAAATTGACGATATTGATACTCATATAGAGTTTGCGCTTAAAGCCATTGGCACTGTATGCCATGCCGATAGAAGCTACTTATTTAAATTTTCTGACGATGGTAAGTCAATGCGCAACACCCATGAATGGGTTAATCAAGGTATTCAGCCATTTAAAGATCAACTACAGCACATACCAAAAAACTCACTCCCCTACTTTGCTAATTTAATGGGCACCACACACTTATTTAAAGTAAATGATGTTGCCAGCCTCCCAGAAAAAGCGGCTAAAGAAAAACAAGAACTTGAGCGTGAAGGTATTCAATCGGTACTGTGTATTGGCCTTCGCTACGATAAGGAGCTAGTAGGCTTTATTGGTTGTGATTGTGTAAAGCAAAAACGTGAGTGGACAGACTTAGACTTAATTAGGATAAAACTAGTAGGTGAAATAATCGCTAATGCGTTTAAAAACTTAAACTACAAGCAAGAGCTTCAGCATATTCAACAACAGCTGATTACCGCAAATCAAAAGCTTAACCACCTTGTTAATACCGACAGCCTCACCACAATTGCAAACAGGCGTTGTTTTGACAAAGCACTAGAGAGCGAAATTAAACGCTGCGCACGTGCAAAGCAAACCGTTAGCTTAATTATGTGCGATATAGATTTTTTTAAAAATTACAACGACAGCTACGGCCATCAACAGGGCGATGAAGCCTTAGTTAAGGTGGCAACTGCGCTTAAGTCGCAATGCCAACGCGAAGGCGATTTAGCCGCGCGCTATGGCGGTGAAGAATTTGCGGTCATTTTACCGGCAACTAATGAGCAAGACTGCCAACAATTTACCCGCTTAATTCAACAAGCAATTAACGCGGCAGGCATAAAACACGATAATTCTACCGTAAGTGAGTACTTAACATTAAGTATCGGTTTTTATTCAGCCACACCTGATAAAAATAGCACGCCACAGTGCTTTATAAGTAAAGCCGATCAAGCACTCTATACCGCAAAAGAAACAGGCCGAAATAAGGTGTGCCAATTTACATAACTAAATCTATTATAAAGTAACGGGCGGCTCTAGCTGCCCGTTTTTTATACCTGATATTTTAAATACATTACCTTGTAATGACTGGTTAGTTTTTACATTACTGTCATCTGCAGAAGTTACAAATAGCCACTGTGCGTTATTGCCACCAAACGCAACGCTTGTAGGTTTTGTTGCAGCAAGCGACAGTGTGTTTAAAACCTCCCCATCTGGCGATAAACACATAACGCAGCCCATATCCCATACCGCAAGCCATAAGTTGCCAAGGGCATCAATCACACAGCCATCAGGGTCTACTTGGGTATTTTTAAATTGATAAAAAACTTGGCCGGGTAATATAGGCTCGCCGCTGTCTGGGTTTACATTTAAAGTAAAAATACAGCTGGCTTTAGAGTCGCAGTAATAAGCACGTGAGCGCGCTTTATCAAAACATAACCCGTTGGGAATGGTTAAACCTTGCACCACGCAATTAAGCGAATTTTGATAAAAACGGTAAATCTTACCTTCGCCTGAGCGGGCGTTTTTATCCATAGTGCTTAGCCAAAAACCACCCCAAGGGTCGGCTCGACCATCGTTAGAGCGCCGTGTGGGCTGGGTATTTTCTAAAAATGTAAGCGTTTGGCGCACCCCAGAAGCTATATGGTATTTATAAATACCCGTACTGGTGCCAATAATAAGGTGTGCTTTATCAAGCCACGCTAAAGCCGAAACCGTATCTTGCATTTCAACTTGTGTTAGTGAGTCAGGCTTTGTTAAACACTTACTTAGCAGGAGATTTTTTTCTATATCTACCCAAAATAGCGTTTCAAGCAAAGGGTGCCAAAGCGGGCTTTCACCTAACTTATTTTGCAAATTACTAAATACGGTCACACTTAAGTCAGTCATAAATAACGATTCTTTAATATTAACAAAGCCTTGTATTAATAAATACTTTATCAGAAATACCCAACACTTACGATTAAACAAAACACATTAGCAGCTAAACGCTTTTGCTAAGCCAAACAGTGCACTAATAGCAAATAGCTTAATTAAGTGATTTAGTTTTAAATACTAAACCACATTGATTACAGGGTAAAAGCTTCGTTATTGCTCTGTTTATATCAAAATTTTTAGCGCCGTTAGCGCTAAGTTTAATCCCTTAAGTGAATAAAGTAATGTGGCAAATGAGTATAATTATTTCAGCATTTTATCGCGCTTTACTTGGTTAGTTGGTAATATCATCAACAGGGAGGTAATAGTATGATTAATAATAACAATAAACATTCTTTAGTGGTTGAGGGAGGTGCAATGCGCGGTATTTTTGCCGCCGGCGTGTTGGATGAGTTTTTAGCGCAGCGCTATCAACCTTTTACTAATTACTTTGGGGTTTCTGCTGGCGCTACCAATATAGCCGCTTATTTATGCCAACAACCTAAACGAAATTACCATGTTATTACCGATTTTTCGTGTCGGCCTGAATTTATTAACTTAGCGCGCTTTATCAAAGGCGGCCACTTATTTGATTTAGATTGGCTGTGGCAAGCAACCATTAAAGAAATCCCCCTCAATACAGAAGCCTTTGCAAAGGCAGCTCACGAATTTTATATCGTCTCTACAGCTATCACCACAGGGCAGCCCCATTACCTTAAAGCAAGTAGTGATGCGATGGTAGAGCAACTTAAGGCATCGTGCGCGATTCCAATTGCGTATCGTAATTACCCTATAATTAATGATATTGCGATGACCGATGGCGGCGTAGCAGACTCTATTCCCGTAATAAAAGCATACGAAATGGGCGCTCAAGAAATAACCGTGGTGCTTTCTCAGCCACTAGGCTATAGAAAAAAGCCAAGTAAATCGCAGTGGTTAACCAAAAAACTTTATAAAAACTACCCTGCTTTAATAAATAGCTCGATTAACAGAGCGCATGTTTATAACAGCAGCATAGATTTTATTAATAACCCGCCTGAAGATTGCAAAATCAATATTATTGCTCCACCGCCCCAATTTAGAGTGGGTCGTACTACCAAAAATGTTAAACGCCTTAACGATGGGTACAAAATGGGAATTGATACAGCCAAAGCCTTTTTAAGCTAAGTGTGTTGTTTCCCTTTAGATAGCGCAACCAGTATGCCCATTACAGTAAACGCTGCAATGGTGCATACAATGCCCGCTAGCACAGCGTAAACATTTATAAAAAACGCTAAGGCAATAGCTATTAAAGCCCAACAATACAGCCACTTATAGGCTACTTTGTAGTGCTTACTTCTCATTAATAATAAAGCGGCCAGTAAACACGCTAGCGCAATAACTATCATAACAGTGTTCATGCTGCTTTTACCTCTGTAAGTGCTATGGCATCAGGTTTTGTTTTTAAGTATCCCCATAAAAACGCCAGCCCAACAATTAAAAAGCTAATATCTGTAAATGCCACTAGGGTACTGTTTGCGTTAATAACATTATTAACGCCTAATACACTATTAAGTGGTAAAACACTTATTAAGAATAAGGCGCAAAGCAACAAAGTTGCTCTAAAGTAGTTTTTATAGTTTTGCCAAAATGCTGCAATTACTAGCCATACTAACCACGCGTAAAAAAATACCGGCCCAAAGTAAGCATTGTGCTCAACACCAGCCACGGCATAGTTTAAAAGTACTTGCACAGGGAATAACACACAACAAGCAAGCACTAAACCACCGCAACTGCCTATAATAAAGCGGTTCCACCTTGCATACGCGTCAGCGCTAAGCGTTGGTGTGCTGCCTCTGGTACGCTTTGCTAACCACATCATCATGCCAGAAAGTGGCATTAAGGCACATGCTAAGCCAAGCATTACCCAAAGTAACTTGACAAATAAACCTGCAAAATTACCAAAATGGAGTGGGAAGAGTATTTCAATAATTTTAATTGATACCCCTGCTATATCGCCAAAACTACTCATTGAAGTGATGTACTCCCCTTGCCCATTGTAATGCAATAACTGAGAAGCCACGGCTTCGCCTCCTAAAAGGCGTAAATACACTTGTGCGTTAGCATCGTTATACGCCATTACCGTGGCATCTAAAATAACTGCATGTGGGTAGCGTTGCTGCGCATCACTTAAAATAGCGGTTATGTTAGTTGGGTGATTTACATAACTAATTATTGGCTCAGGAATAGCTGTAAAAGTTTCTATCAACTTATCTTGGTCGCCTCCAAAGCTAACAAAAGCTGCTGCAGGTAGTAATATTACGGTTGCGAGCCCTAAAAATGCGCCGCTAAAGCCAATTACAATATTAAAAATACTGCCCCAAATGCCCATTACTTTGTGGCCGTCACTTATGGTTACATCAAAGCCTTTAAGCCACCTAAAGGTGGACAGCTCTTTAATTAATTTACGATGTATAAATAAGCCAGTTACCGTACTTACTAATAATGTTAAACCTAAAAACCCAGTTAAAATAAGCCCTATAGGTCGCCCTAAATGTAAGTCAGCGTGAAACTCACCAATGTAGCTGGCTGCATCTGTTTTTTTATTGGCATAATATTGCTTACTGGGGCCATAGTAGGTATTTACCAACGCTAAGCTCGCTGGGTCAAATTCAAATGCCCGAAGTACTTCTTGCTGGTAATTTTCATCACCATGGTGCGATTCAAATACTAAAGCCAGTAAGTGAAAATTATGCCCTGTTGGCATAAATACATGAATGTTTTCACCAAACTCTTTGGGCACCTGAGCGTGGTATGTATTAACTAATGTGCTTATTTCGCTATTAGGAATATGTTGAGTTTGCTGCAGTGATTGGTTGGCCCAAATTTTTAGCTCAGGCCTGGCAAGTACTGCTAACGCGCCGGTAAATGCCACAACAAACAATAAAACGGCGGTTACTACGCCCACCCAACTATGTAATAAAAATAGCTTTTTTAAAGTAATTGATTTCATCCTTGCCCCTGCATTAATGCAAAATAACTTAAAATTCCATGCACTAAACACAAAGTGATCATGAGTAAAAGTGGCTGCCATGCTTTTTCGCTAATGTAGGCATATATAAAAAGCCCAACCCAAATAATTGGAAACAGTAAAATAGGCAGTAAAATTTGTTCACTCATTTGTAAGGGCAAGTAGGTAGTCATCCCGGTGATCATCACCGTAGCGGTTACCAATGCCAATACGCACGCCATTAAATGGCGACGCTTTGTAGCGCTAAAGGTTTTTTTATTATTCATTTTTAGCTCATTTAATAAATAGCAGACGCGCACACCTGCACATGCAAATAACAACTATTTGCATTATATTGCGCATTTGTAAATTTATGCAACATATTATCGTTACTTAATAAGCTAACAAGCTCCTTTTTATTCGCACAATCAATGCCTGTTTATTTATAAAATTACATTTTTTGAGCATACTTGGTATTTAGGTAGGCAAATATGATGAGCTAAAAATGTTTTTAAATAATCCCAAAAACAACTGCGTTATCATACTGATCAGTGCTTAACTGCTTAGCCCATTAAAATAACGACTAAACAGGCAAATTTTTAACTTTAACAGTCAACAAACTCTATAATTATTGTTATTTTGTTAGGGCGTATGCAAAAAGCTAATTGTCCCTAGGCAGGCTCTTTTTGCAGCTGTTAAACAAATCACTATACATTGATAAAATGAGAGAAATTTATGAGCGATAAAATCAATCCAGACGCGTTACACGCACTAAAAATTGCATTTACTTACATGCCGCAAGCAATTGAAGTAACAAAGTACGAATATGGCGAGCGCTATCAAACGGTGCTTGATCATATTGAAGCCGTGCGCGAAGTGTTGCTTATAAACGATGTAGACCCAGAAGAAGTAGGCGGCGACATAAACCCAGAATACACGCCTAATTCTACCTATTAATGGGAAAAGTTTGCTAATTGAGCAAAACAATTAAGTTCGCGTGTTGATAGACTAACACCCATTACTCAATATATTGCTCAACGGTTTACGCCTGTTGGTATAAACTGTTAAAAACATATAAATAAATGTGCCTATCTGCCGATACGCATAACGGTATAAAATACAATTAAGGTAATTGCGGTGAACTTTTTAAGGCGTTTTCACGATATAGTCTCAGACCAAACTCTGGATTTTAATTCTAAAATTAAAAACCTACTCGCGTTTGGCCTAGAAGTGTTCAGCCTTGATGTAGCAATAATTAGTAAAATTGATGCTAATACGTACACAGTATTACATGCTATAACACCCGATAACGCCTTATTACCCGGTACACAATTTGAGCTAGATGGCACCTATTGCGTCCATACGTTATCTGCGGGCTCGGCGCTATCGTTTCATAAAGCTTCACAAAGTACGATTGCAACTCACCCTTGTTACATAAATTTTCAACTTGAGTCCTACATTGGCGCACCTATAAAAGTAGCCGATAAAACCTTTGGCACTGTTAACTTTTCATCACCTAACGAGTCAACTGCATTTAGCGACGAAGCCTACGATTACATTGAGCTATTTGCTCAGTGGTTAGGATCTGAATTTGCAAAAATAGACACTAAAGAGCAACTTTTAAAAAATAGCTACACCCTTTCAAAGCTCGAAAACATCGCGAATATCGGCACTTGGGAGGTCGATTTAATCGAGAACAAAGTTTATTGGAGTAAGCAAACTAAACGCATTCATCAGGTAGCCGATGACTACCAGCCAATAGTTGATAACGCGATTGAATTTTACAAAGAGGGTTCCAGCAGAGAAGCCATAAATAAAGCGGTAGAAAACGCCATAAACAAAGGTGAAAAATGGGATTTAGAGCTTGAGGTTATTACTGCACAAAACCAAGAAATTTGGATTTCGACTTTTGGAGAAGCCGAGTTTCACGAAGGTAATTGCATAAGGCTATTTGGTACATTTCAAGACATTACCGAATCAATCTTGCTTAGAGAAGCGCTAAAAAAGAAAAAAGCCGAAGCAGAGCATATGTTAGAAGATAGAAGTATGCTATTTGCTAAAATTAGCCACGAGTTACGCACCCCCCTAAATGGCATAACTGGCATGCTCACCACCTTAATAGATGAAAAAGACACTGAAAAACGAGACGAAAAAATAAAAATAGCGCTACGCAGCGCTGATATTTTACTTAACATTATCAACGAAGTACTCGATTTTTCTAAAATTAATCATGGTGAATTAAAACTAGAGCCAACCGATGTACTGCTTAAAACCATATTTAGTGATTTAGCCTCTTTATATACCCCGTTATTTAAAGAAACCCATGTTGAATTAATCATAGAAAATACAATTGATGATAGCTGCTGGGCCTTTTGCGACAGTACACGCCTGAGCCAAATTACCTCTAACTTATTAAGTAACGCATTAAAATTTACCGAGCAAGGCCATGTAAAACTTAAAACACAGCTCATAAATAATAACGATGCGCTATCTCTTGGTATCACTGTTTCTGACACTGGTCGCGGAATGACCCCTGCCTTTTTAGAGTCTTTATTTTCGCCGTTTACACAAGAGGTTGACGCTAAAAATAATAAAGGGGGCACAGGGCTTGGCCTAGCAATTATAAAAGAGCTTGTAGAATACATGGGCGGCACAATAAAGGTGACGAGTGAACTACAAAAAGGCTCAACGTTTAGTATTAATATTCCGCTAGAGCTTGGTAAAGAGCAAGTAATAGACGATATTAAATCAAAAATTGAGTTAAACAGCCATTCGCTCAGTGTACTTATTGTTGATGACAACGATATAAACCGCCGTGTGCTTGATGCCTCTCTTGATAAGTTAAACGTAAAAGCCGACTGCGCCATTGATGGCCAAGACGCTATTTTTAAGTGTAAGCAAAAGCATTACGACCTTATTTTTATGGATTGCATTATGCCAATCCTGGATGGTTTTGAAGCCACTAAAACGCTGAGAGCGCAACGTATTTGCCCTAGCGAAAGCACCTACATTGTAGCGCTAACTGCTAATACATCGTCGCAAGATAAACTAGCTTGCCAGCAAGCAGGCATGGATATGTTTGTCTCTAAGCCGTTTAAGCTTCCGCACATAGAAAAAGCGCTCTCTAATGCCTTAGAACATACAGCTAAAGTAAATTCACTTTAATTTAGTAAGGACATACTATGAGAAATATAATAAGAACATTACTTTTTACTGTACTGCTGTTAGCCATATTTAAAGGCATTTCTACAGGGCAATGGGGTTCATCAATAACCGTTGTTATTGTATCAAGCGTATTGCTATTAGTTACGTTTATCAGTGGTAAGGCATCACAAGGCCGTTCAGCTTATACAAGCACTGACTCTTCAATTTATGCTAGTAATAACTCCCACTCTAATAATGATTGCGGTGGGGATTCTGGTAGCTGTGATTAATAGAGATATTGTTATAAGCATTAAAAAAGCCGCCTTTGGAGAGGGCGGCTTGGGTTAACAAACAGCTTTGGGTGTACCTATTGCTGTTACATCAAGAGACGATTTGCCTATTAAGCTGCATTTTGGTCTTGGTTGCTTTGCTCGCTATGGCGAATTAAGTAATCAAACGCCCCTAAGCTTGCTGTTGCACCACTACCCATTGCAATAATGATTTGCTTAAACGGCGTATTTGTCGCGTCACCCGCACCGTAAACGCCCGGTAATGAGGTTGCGCCTTTAGCGTCAATTTCTATCTCGCCAAACTTGCTTAGTGTAAGGTCGCTCTCTTTTAACCATTCGGTATTAGGGATCAAACCTATTTGTACAAAAATACCTGCAAGTGCTAATGATTTTTCCTCACCTGTTACACGGTCAGTGTAATTAAGTCCGGTTACTTTTTTACCATCGCCTACTACTTCAGTGGTTTGCGCATTTTTAATAATAGTGATGTTGCTTAAGCTATTCGCTTTGCGAATAAGTACTTCGTCAGCACGCAGCGTGTCAGCAAACTCAAGCACGGTTACATGTTCTACAATGTTAGCTAAGTCGATAGCCGCCTCTATACCCGAGTTACCACCACCAATAACGGCAACAGGCTTACCCTTAAATAGCGGACCATCACAGTGTGGGCAGTAAGCTACGCCATGGCCGCGATATTCTTGCTCACCAGGTACGTTCATTTCACGCCAGCGTGCACCGGTTGCTAAAACAAGCGATTTAGCTTTTAAAGTAGCCCCGTTTTCAAGGGTAATTTCATAACCATTACTACCGCGACCAAGCCCTGCTGCGCGTTGGTTATGCATTACATCTACATCGTATTCTTTAACATGCTCTTCAAGCTGAGCAACAAGCTTTGGACCTTCAGTGGCTTTAATCGAAATAAAGTTTTCGATAGCCAACGTATCGGCAACTTGGCCACCAAATCTATCGGCAACTATACCGGTGTTTAACCCTTTACGAGCAGAGTAAATAGCGGCTGAGGCACCCGCAGGTCCGCCACCGACTACTAATACATCAAACACGTCTTTTTCGCTTAGTGCTGCAGCTTGCTTAGCAGCGCCTTTAGTGTCTACTTTATTTAAAATGTCGGTCAGGCTTAATGCACCTTGGCTAAATGGTTCGCCATTTAAGTACACAGCTGGTACTGCTAAAATATTGCGCTCTTCTACTTCGTCTTGAAAGAGTGCGCCGTCAATCATTGTTGCTTTAATTTTGCTGTTTGTTGCTGCCATTGTATTTAGCGCCTGCACTACTTGCGGGCATGTTTGGCAACTTAAGCTTATGTATACTTCAAAATTAAGTTCTTGATTGAGTGATTCTATTTGTTCAATGTCTTCGCTTTTTGCTTTACTTGCGTGTCCGCCAGTGTGTAAAAGCGCTAACACTAAACTTGTAAATTCGTGACCCATAGGTACGCCAGCAAACGTAATGTGGGTGTTTTTTTCAGGTGAATGCACAACCATAGATGGGCGACGTGCGCTCGAATCAGGGTTGCTCAATACCGTAAACTTGTCGCTTAGCGAGGATAAATCGTTTGCTAAGCTTTCTACTTCTGCTGATTTTTTGCTGTCATCCAAGGCAATAAGCAGCTCAACAGGTTGAGTAAGCGATTCAAAATGGCTTTTTAATTGATTTTTAATGTTGTTATCTAACATGGCTTAACCCTTTTTAGGAAAATTTAAACAGCAAGCCTCCCATGCCAACTAATGCATGTGCTAATGAGTCCGAGTTGAGATAGGAGGCACCAACAAACGAAATGATGTTGGTTTAAGGGCAGTTACCTGCCCTCATAAAAGTGGGTAAACTTGTACTTAGATTTTACCAACTAGGTCTAGTGAAGGAGCAAGTGTGTCTTCACCTGGCTGCCAAGATGCAGGGCAAACTTCACCGTCGTGAGTTGCAATGTATTGAGCAGCTTGTACTTTACGTACTAACTCTTTAGCGCTACGGCCAATACCTAGGTCATGCGTTTCGATTACTTTGATTTCGCCCTCTGGGTTCATTACAAAAGTACCGCGAAGTGCAAGGCCGTCATCTTCAATCATAACGCCAAAGCTGCGAGTAATACGGCCAGTTGGGTCGCCAATCATTGGAAATTTAATTTTACCAATAGTGTCTGACGTGTCATGCCATGCTTTATGCGTGAAGTGAGTATCAGTTGATACTGAGTAAACTTCTACACCCATTTCTTGTAGCTGCTCGTAGTAATCAGCAACATCGCCAAGCTCAGTAGGACATACAAACGTGAAATCTGCAGGGTAAAAGAAGAAGATTGACCACTTACCTAGTACGTCTTTTTCAGACACTTCTACAAAGTCACCATTGTGGTATGCAGTTGCGTTAAAAGGTTGAATTTTTGTGTTGATCAATGAAGTGCTCATAGTATTCCTCATTTATATTTAAAGTGTTTTAAAGTTACTCAACGCAGCCAAAATGTGTGGCCTTTCGCGTTGGCTTGATTAATACAATAAGCCCATTGGTAAACTAAATAAAATTGATTGTTTAGATTAAAACAATCGATTTTTAAGATTGAACTATCTAGCTCTTCTATTCGTAAACGATTTATTACCTGTAAGTGCTAATAATACTGCTACAATAGCCGCGCTAAAAAACACACAACATAAGGCATGCTGTAATGGAAAAATTTGTTAATCATATTCAACTTGGCTATTTGGGGTTACTACCCTTTTTGGGCTGTGTAGCGTGGCCGCTTATGTTTGGCAGTAATAGCGTTAACTTGGAGTTTTTTACTTTTTATAGCATTGCTATACTGGCATTTATGGCGGGCAATTTATGGCGCGCTGGGATGCAAAGCTACAGCGATGCAATTAAAGCGGTTGTGCCTGTTATACCCGTACCATTTTTATCGTTTATCCCGCTGGAGTGGGCGCTTGCCTGGTTAGGGGCTAGTTTTTGGTTAGTTCTTATCTTTGAAAAAGCCACACCACAATGGCAAACCTACCATCGCGATTATCAAAAAATGCGCTTTATTCTTACCTCAGTGGTATTTGTGTGTCACATACTCACCATTGGTATGAGCCTTTACCCAAAATAACCTTGCGCTGCTTAACCTACTAGACGTAATAGTGTAACATCCGCGCACTGCTATTTAAGGACGCACCATGATTGATACATTACGCCAGCAGCTTAACGAGCTTGGCGAAAACTACGTAGAAAAAAACGCCGCTTTTAAAATTAAAGTTATTCCGTTTTTTTGCGCTATTAGTATTAAAAAAGATCACAAAAATGAAGGCCGGCTCAGCTTTTACTCAAACCAATTAATAGAAATACTGTTAGTGGTGTTATTTATGTTGTTTGGGCTTACGCTTTATAACCCAGAGGCGGGTTTTACACATGGCCCTATTCATATTGTGTTTGCTATTTTAATTACCTTTAATTTAATTTTAAAACAAATAGCCATTGAAGGGCTTAAAACACGCCTTGCGTTTCATCGTTTGCATGGTGCTAATACAGCGCAAAATACTCAAAGTGCAGATCAAAACACTCGCAAATCTAATTAAGTTATGTATTTAAATCCTAATTGGCGAATTCTCACCGTAGGCGATGGCGATCTATCGTTCTCTAATGCGGTGGTTAATCATACAAAACCGGCAAAGTTAGTCGCATCTACTTATGATAGCGCCAAAACTATAAAGCAAAAATACCAGCACAATGCGCTAAGTAGTTTAAAAAAGTGTCATGTTGAGGTTATTAATTGCTTTGATGTAACGGACCCTTTATGTTGGCAAAAATTAGCTGCCCACCAGCACAGCTTTGATGTGGTTATTTTTCAGTTTCCGCTTATTCCAGCCTTTGTAGGGCGCGAAGCATTTGAAAGCAACACCAAAAAAACCAGCATGAACGTGCTTAATCGCGCGTTACTACATCAATTTATTAAATACGCTAACAAATACGCGCTCGACAAAAGCGGCCCTATGCTTTGCTACATAACCTCAAAAGATGTAAAACCCTATCGCGAGTGGAATATTGAAGGCAGCTTAAGTAATGGCCTTGAGGCTAAATACGCGGGCCAAATGCCTTTTGATATTAACCAGTTTGATGGTTACAAAATAAGAAACGTAGACCGTGACAAACACGTAAAAGACACCAGTGGCATCACTTATGTGTTTACGCCTAAAGCAACCTTGGCGCAATCTGACGAACTAAGCACGCACCTTACAAAGCCTGCGTATTTAGGTGAAAATCATTGCTCGCTTTGTCGGGTAGGCCCTTTTATTGCTACCGAAGATGAAAACAAACACCTTAACGCTAAAAAGCACCAACAAATGCTTAAACTAGAAGATGACTGGCAGGCGTGGCTTACTGACTTTTACAACCGCACCTTATAACCCTGTTTTATAGCTCAATTTTATTAAATCAGCGGCCTTTTCAGCAATGGCAATAACAGGTGCGTTTGTGTTACCTGTTACTATGGTAGGCATAATTGAGGCATCAATAACCCTTAAGCTGCGTATCCCGTGTACTTGTAGTTTGCTATTAACCACCGCCATATTGTCGGTGCCCATTTTACAGGTGCCAACAGGGTGATATTCGGTATCGGCAGTTTGGCGAATAAATTCAATAAGCTGGGAATCGTTATTTACATCAAGCGGGTAAACAAAGTTACCACGAATTTTATCAAAGGCGGGGCTTTGCATAATACGCAGCGCTTTTTTAAGCCCTGCAAGCATAAGCGATAAATCATCAGGGTGGCTTAAATAATTAGGGTCGATAAGCGGCGCACTGCGTGGATTGCTATTGGCAAGCCTTATTGTCCCTCGGCTTTTGGGGCGCATAATACTACTGTGAATACTATAGCCATGGCCAAGGTGAACTTTGCGACTATGATCGTCCACCAACCCAATTACAAACTCAAGTTGAATATCCGGCGCAGGCGAATTATCCAACACATTAATAAACGCATGTGACTCAGCAAAATTACTGGTTAATATTCCGCTGCGTTTACTAAACCACTGCGCACACCCTTTAATAATACTTGCAGCGCCTTTTACACTTACTCCAAAGGTGCCTTTTGCTGTATTTGCTTTACACAAAGGCACCACGGTTAAGTGATCTTGCAAATTACCCCCTACTCCTTCCAGTGCATGTTCCAGTGGTATGTTATGCGCTGCTAAATGCGCTTTAGGGCCAACTCCTGAAAGCATTAACACGTGCGGAGAGTTAATTGCACCGGCGCTTAAAAGCACCTCCTTTTTAGCCATTAATGTAATAATTTTACCGCCGCGCTCAAGCTCTACGCCGTAGGCAACCTTATTTTTGATTATAATCTTATTAACGTGGCTGTGGGTAAACACACTAAGGTTAGGCCTATCTAAGTGCGGTGTTAAATACGCTTTTGCAGCACTACAGCGCTCACCATTATGTTGCGTAACCTGCGAAAGCCGTGCTCCATGTTGCTCAGCGCCATTTATATCGTCATTTAACTGTATTCCTTGCTCAACACACGCTTTTAAAAAGCAAGAGTTTACCGCACTTGGCTTAGTCAGCTCTTGCACATGCAATGGCCCTGTTGTGCCATGTAACGCGTTATTAAACGTTTTATTGTTTTCGGCTTTTATAAAATAGGGTAATAAACTGTTGTAGTCCCACCCAAGGTTGCCATTTTGTGCCCAGTTATCGTAATCGTATTTATTACCGCGTATATACACCATGGCATTAGTAGAGCTAGACCCACCTAGCACTTTACCCCGCGGCACAAAGCCACATCGGTTATTAAGCGCCTTTTGCGGTACCGTGTTGTAATGCCAACTATTTATTCCGTATGGCACACTGGCCGCAATACCCGCAGGCATTTGTATTAAAGCGCTCTTATCGCTACCGCCCGACTCTATTAGGCACACACTTATATGCTGATCTTCTGATAAACGCGCTGCCAGCACACAACCTGCACTGCCTGCGCCAATAATAATATAATCAAACGTGTGGTTACTCATAGGTGCCTTTGCATCATCACTATTTAGTTCTTATTGGTAGCTGCTTCTGCTTTGTGCATCCATGCAGTTGTAAATAAGCAGTTTTATTGCAGCAAGCTATTCGCTCTATAGTGCATAGATTAAATCCTAAAAACTTGATATTTTTAGACACCTTCTTTAATTTACAGCGCCAGTGTATGAGCAGCCCAATACGTGCCACCTCTTTATATTCAATAGACTCGTTAATTAAAGAACTTGGCGCAGACCCAGCAAGCGTAATGAAAACCTGTAAGGTCACTGTCGACTTTAATAACCTTGAAAACCAATATTTACCCTATTTGAGCTATGCAAATTTATTAGAGTACTGCAGCCACACGCTTAACTGCCCAAGCTTTGGGCTTAAATTAGCAAATAAACAAAACTTTGATATTTTAGGCCACATAGCCATAGCCGCTAAAAGTGGGACTAATTTAGAAGAAGCGCTTAGCTGGGTGGTTAAATATTTACATTTACACAGCCCCGCATTGTGCTTAACAACGCACTCATTAGATAATGACGAGAGCTTATTTTTATCGTTTGAATTTAACCTAAAGCCCCTACCACAAATAAACCAAGCCATAGAGCTCACGCTTGGCTTAACCATGAGCATAATAAAAAAATTAAGTAATAATCAGTGCAAGCCTCGCACTGTGTTTTTACCGCAAAAGCTGGCAACTAATACACTCGCATACAAAACCTATTTTGGCTGTAAAGTAATAGAGCACCGCAACAGTGCGGGCATTGTAATAAACAAAGCCGACTTATCGATAAAGCTTAACCACAATAACCTTAATAAAACCGACGCGGCCTTTAATTTTTTAGCTAAACGCAACGAACACAGTCAGTCATTACCTGCCCAAGTAAGCGCACTAATAAGGCCAATGCTGCCCATATATCAATGTTCAAACCAAACTATTGCCGAGGCACTTAATATGCACCCGCGTACCTTGCACCGTGAATTGGCTAAACATAACACCAGCTTTGTAAAACTTAAAGACACCACACGCCAGGCGCTGGCAGCGCATTACTTGCTTCAAAAACAATACTCTATCAGTACTATTTCAATGCTTTTAGGCTATCACGAACAAGCAACCTTATGCGCAAGTGTTAAACGCTGGTTTGGGTATTCTCCTAGGGCGTGTCGAACTTTGTGGATTGAAATTTATTCAATCTAGGGGCGATTTAATCGCGGCGCGAGGTTTGTAACCTAGTGGGCTNAGACTGAAAAAACTTCAATCTAGGGGCGATTTAATCGCGGCGCGAGGTTTGTAACCTAGTGGGCTAAGTAAAAATCGAGCAACAAAGAGTCAATCGTCCCTAGAAAGAACCCATAGGGCAGCGCATGTTTGGTCTTTATGCTGCGTTATCGCCTATTTATGGGGAATAACCACACTACATAGGCTCTGCCTTGCCTAAAAACCAAACATACTGCTGTAAATTCAACCACCAAAGGTCAACACGCCCTAAAGCATACAGGGCAAAAAAAATGTTAAAGTAACGGCTCTTATTATTTAAGCTAAGGAGCAGGCATGAACTTTGTCATTGTCGGTACAAATTTTATTAGTGATACCCTATTAAGCGCAGCAAATACATTACCTGCATTTAATTTATACGGTGTGTGCTCACGCAAGCAATCAAGCGGCGAAGCCTTTTTATCTAATCACCCCAATACCGATGTAAAAATTTTCACCTCAATTGAGCAGGTATGCCAAGACCCCAATGTTGATGCAGTGTATATTGCAGCGCCAAATAGCCTACACAAGCAATATGCAGTAATGTGCCTTGAAGCAGGCAAACATGTACTAGGCGAAAAACCTTCAGCCGCTAATAGCCAAGAGCTAAATGCTATTTTAACTGCAGCTAACGCCAACAAACGCCTTTACATGGAAGCAATGATGACCACGCATTTGCCAAACTTTGCGCGACTTAAAAATGCGCTGAGTAAAATTGGTAAACCCCGTAAGTTTATTGGCCAATACAGTCAGTACTCATCACGCTACGATAAATACAAAAACGGCGAACGCCCAAATACCTTTTTACCCGAATTTGCCAATGGCGCTTTGCTCGATTTAGGTGTGTATCCGCTTTACCTACTTATAGCACTTTGGGGCGCTCCACAGCGCGTGAGTGCCAGTGGGGTACTATTAGATACAGGCGTAGATGGCGCAGGCGACGTATTATTAAATTACGATGATAAACAAGCCGTTATTAGCTACTCTAAAATTTCTCAAGGCGATAACATCACAGAAATACAAGGTGAGCGCGGACGCTTACGAATACACGCCGTGTCGCAGTTAAAACACATAGAGTTTGTTGCCAATAACGGGGAGGTTGAGGTTATTTCAGATAAATTTGATGAGCACTTTATGAAATACGAAGTTGCGCACTTTATGCAAACCATAAACGCGCAAAAGCGAGAGTCAGATGTTAATACACATCAGCTTGCCCGCGACGTAATGAACGTACTTGATACCGCAAGAAAACAGCTTGGGGTAGTTTACCCTAATGATAAAAACGCAGCAGCGGACTAAAGTTGACCCCCATCCGTGGGCAATCAAGGCAAGAGCCTGGTTGTAATTATGTGCTTACTTATTTTTTATTAGGTACAGCTAAATTACACAGGCTCTTTATTTAAGCGTGTAGATTTTTAATGGTTTAATTTGCATAAATCTATTCACCATTCAACCAAGGCAGCGCCAGTTATTAGGCGAACTAGGTTACTCACCTCGCACCACCATTAACCCGCGCCTAGATTGCACACATTTCAATCCATTAAAGTTAGCTTGCTCTAAGCACGCTTATATAAATGAGCAAAGTTAACTTAGCACACAAAAACATGACCAATCAAGCTAGCCAATTATTAAAATTTATACTAAATTGGTAACATAAATAGGTTAACACTCATTTATAATATTATATGACCGTTACATCACTTTAGAATTTTGACATAATAGTGAATTTTGGGGTAACCTCTGCTAATAACAGTAGGTTTAGGCTATTTGAGCCTATTAGCCGCTATTCCTTAAGGTAATAAAGGTAGAATATGGGAAACCGTCGCTTATTTTGGCGCATTGTTGATAAAGTTGAAGCTTTGATAAACCAAGGAGAGTTTTCTGCTGGGAGTCGTTTACCACCAGAGCGAGAACTTGCCGACATGTTTGACGTAAGCCGCCCAACAATTCGTGAAGCTATTATTGCATTAGAAGTACGAGGCCGCGTAGAGGTCAAAACCGGCTCAGGCGTTTATGTAATAGAACAACAAGAAACATCTGTAAAAACTAAAGAGATCAGCGCTTTTGAGCTAACACAAGCTCGCGCACTCATTGAAGGTGAAATAGCCGCACTTGCCGCTCAGTCAATCACCGATGAAGAACTAGCTCAATTAAAGCAAACGCTAATAGCCATGGAAAAAGGCTTATATGTAGAACAAGCAGACCGCGAGTTTCACGAAATTATAGCGCGTGCTACACGTAACAAAGCCCTTGAGTATGCGGTGGCAAATTTATGGGATTTACGTTTAAACAATTCACAAATTGTGGCTGATTACGGCAGTGTGTGTAAAAACAATAACGATTGCGTAATGGATGAGCACACCGCTATTTATAATGCGCTGCAAACACACGACGCAAGCGCCGCACGTACCGCAATGCATAAACACTTTAACCGTTTAATTAATGCATTATTTGACGCGGTAGAAGCGCGTGCGCTTGAAGAAATCAAACGTAAAAATGATGAAAAACGTGGCCTTTATTCTTTAGATGGCCTAGTTAAAAGTGCTAGCAAAACACACTAAAACGACCTAAACGTTTATAAGCCAGCGATCTATTCGCTGGCTTTTTTATTTTAAGGCACTCAGCGTTTGCCTTTAGTTATGCATAATCAGCTACGCTAATTCATCGCACATATTAGTCACTCCCTCCCAAATTTAATTTGTATGCACTACAAGCTATTACTTAGCCAATAAAAAACAGATACACTGCGCAAAACTAGACGATTGTTACCAAGGAAAACAATGCAATCATCCACTAAAGACTTTTTGCTCGCGCTTGTGTGCGTTATTTTAGCAATGATCACAATTCAATCTGGCGCCTCATTTGCTAAGCAGTTATTTCCTGTTGTTGGCCCCGAAGGCACTACTGCACTTAGGCTTGGCTTTTCTGCACTTATTTTGTGTTTAATATTTAAACCGTGGAAACACCTACCAGCTAAAGGTAATCGGTTATCAATTGTGGTATACGGTTTAAGCCTAGGCGGAATGAACATTTTATTTTATTACGCCATTGAACGTATCCCTTTAGGGATTGGTGTGGCGCTTGAATTTACCGGCCCATTAGCGGTGGCGTTATTTAGCTCACGTGCTAAGCGCGACTTATTTTGGGTGGCGTGTGCAATTGCGGGTATTTTACTGTTACTGCCCGATATGAGCAGCCAAGAAAGCCTAGACCCAATTGGCGTAATACTCGCGCTAGGTGCCGGTGCTTGCTGGGCAGCCTATATTTTATTTGGCAAAAAAACCGGCACACAAAGCTCAGGCGGCGCAACGGTCGCACTGGGTATGACCGTAGCAGCCATTGTACTTGTACCTTATGGCGGCATATTACAAAGCAATGCGTTTACATGGAGTGTTATACCGCTGGGCATAGGCATTGCTATTTTATCAAGCGCACTGCCCTATACATTAGAAATGGTTGCACTGCGTAATATGCCCGCTCAAGGGTTTAGTATTATGCTAAGTTTAGAGCCTGCATTTGCCGCCCTTGCTGGGTTTATTATACTTGGCGAGTTATTAACCTTGTGGCAATGGTTGGCTATTTTATTAGTGATTATAGCCTCGGTGGGTAGCTCATTTTCGAGTGTTAAAAAACAATAATAGCCTCTATAAAAAGGCCAGCACATAACTGCGCTGGCCTTTTAAATAACAAAATATTATATAACTTGTATCGCGCTACTTTTTACTTGTCATTAAATAGCCAACTAGTGATATAACTGGCATACCCGCTGCCACTAACGCCACGCTTTCCCAGCCACCAGCCTCGTATAGAGGGCTTGCCATTAACGAGCCAAGCGCTCCGCCTACAAAAATACTGGTCATGTATATGGCGTTTAAGCGAGCTCGGCTTTGCGGCTCTAATGAATATACCACCCGCTGACCCAGCACCATATTTGCCTGCACAGCAAAATCAATAAACATGCCCGTAAGCGCTAAAATAATAATACCGTGCGGAAGCTCAAATATACTGGGTAAAAAGCACGCAGCAGCAATCACTTTTGCAAGTAACGATAACTGATGCGTGTAACCTTTGTCGGCTAAACGCCCAACAATAGGGGCAGCAATAGCACCAGCTGCGCCTACTAAAGCAAATAAGGCAATTTGCGATTGCGATAAGCCATATTCTCTGGCTAATACAACCGGTACGCTGGTCCAAAATAAGCTAAAAGAGGCAAACATAAGCGCCTGATACAATGCCCGCTGACGCAGCACTGGCTGCTGTATTATTAGCTGCTTAAGCGATTTTAATAACTTAAAGTACGTTGTATTGTGTGCCGGTTGCCTGCTCGGTATAGCAAAATATATAACACTGGCTATAAATGCCATACAGCCTGCGGCAAAGTAAAATACGGCTCGCCAACCAAAGTGATCGGCTATTAAGCTTGAAACTGGCCTGGCTAATAAAATACCCAGTAACAACCCCGCCATTATATTGCCCAGTACTTGCCCACGTTTTTCATCTGAGGATAAATGCGCAGCAAGCGGTATTAATACTTGCACCGATACAGAGCTCGCCCCCACCAATAAGCATAATAGCAACATTACACTTGGGCTTTGCGCTAAGCCTGCGCCTATTAAACTTAAAAATGTTATGGCTAAGGTAATGAGCATTAAGCGTTTGTTTTCGACTAAATCAGCCAATGGCACTAAAAAAAACAGTCCCATTGCATAGCCAATTTGTGTAAGCGACACAATAAAACTGGCGCTGTGCGCACTTAAACCCACATCGGGCGCTAATAACTCAATAATAGGCTGGGCATAATAAATATTTGCCACAATAAGGCCACAGCACAGAGCAATAATGCTCACTAAGGTATTACTTATTTGCACTGGCTGTGCACGTGATTGTTTCATAAATAACTCTAATTTATAAATAATAAAACCCACTGCATATAAATGCAGTGGGTAGCCATGGTAAATGTAAAAATGTGGGTTACTTAATAGGTGAAGGCTGCCCATGTGGGCTAGATCGCAAGTACTGCTTAGGCGCATTAACGGTTGCGCCAAGTTGCGCTGCAGCATGCCAAGGCCAATGCGGGTTATACAAAATACCTCGCGCTAGTGCTACGCCATCGGCTTGCTGCTCGCTAATAATATCTTCGGCTTGTTGTGGCTCAGTGATTAAACCTACGGCTATTACCGGCATATTCACAGCCTCTTTAATAGCTGTTGCAAATGGTACCTGAAAGTTAGGTTTAACAGGTATTTGTTGATCAGGGCTTAAACCCGCTGTACTTACGTGAATAAAATCGCAGCCAAGCTTGTCTAATTCTTTAGCAAGCTCAATAGATTGTGCTAAATCCCAGCCACCTTCTACCCAATCAGTCGCAGAGATTCGAATGCCTACCGGTTTATGGCTTGCAAATTCAGCTCTTAGTGCTTTAAAAACCTCAAGCACAAGGCGCATACGGTTTTGCAAACTGCCCCCGTATTCATCATCACGCTTGTTTGAAAGAGGTGATAAAAACTGGTGTAACAAATAACCATGCGCACCATGTAGCTCAATTAAATCAAGCCCTAGCTCATCAGCGCGTTTTGCTGCACTTACAAAATCGTTTATTAGCTGGGTTATATCCGATTTTGTCATAGCCTTTGGCTGGTAGGCGTTGTCATCGTAGGCAATGGCTGAAGGCGCTAGTGTTTGCCAGCCGTTGTCTTCGCTAGGTGTAATTGCACCACCGCCATCCCATGGTTTTTCAGTAGATGCTTTTCGCCCTGCATGCGCAAGCTGAACGCCAATAGGCATAGGACTGTATTGCCTAAGCGCTTTTAAGCTTTTGCCCAGTGCTTGCTGGGTTTCGTTATTCCAAAGCCCTAAATCGGCGTAACTAATGCGCCCCTCTGGGCTTACCGCGGTGGCCTCTAAAATTAATAGCCCTGCACCACTTAAGCTCAATTGCCCTAAATGAATAGTGTGCCAATCACTGGCAGACCCCTGATTTGCTGAGTACTGGCACATAGGCGCAATAATAATGCGGTTGTCTAAAGTGAGTTCACCGAGCTTTAAAGGTGAGAATAATTGGCTCATAAATATTCCTTAAATACGCGTACTTTAGTACGAAATGCTATAGCTTACGGTATGAAGGGTTAATGGGGATCAAACTTCACTTTTATAGTGTCAAAACGAGAATAAATACCGTTGAGCAAAATATTCAACAGGGTCTTATAGGTTTTTTAACCGTATTAATACATTCAGGTAATTAACCAATATGAATGGCTATTTACATTTGCTCAACGAGTAAAATATGCTTCCTTGTACCTTAATTAGCCAATTACTTGGATGTTATACATATTTATATAATTTTTTGTGGTGCAACTAGCTATATTTATTCCAAAAAAGTGAATTAAAATTCAATTTTAATATTCCCACCACTTTAACTCCCTGATAAACTGGTTAACTTATATTAACTGGTGTTAAATTTTGAATCTGGGGATCACTTTTTATGTTTAAACCAAGCTTGCTAACCTTGGCTATGTCGAGCGCTGTATCTGGCGCATTTTTATTTTCTAACTCAGCGGTGGCACAACAAGAAACCACCGCTAAGAACAAATCACTCGAAGTAATCGAAGTTACAGCAACAAGACGCAGCGGATCTGTACAAAATGCACCGCTAAACATTACCGCACTTGATGCCGATGTAATGAAAGATCAAAACATTGGCGAACTAGCCGATGTAGCGCGTTGGGTACCTGGTTTAACAATTACCGATCAAGGTGGTCGCTCAGGCTCACCAATTATAGTACGTGGTTTAAACACTAACTCCTCGGGTCCATCATCAGATGGCGGCACCGTAGCCACATACGTTAACGAGATTCCAGTGTCAGTTGATATGCGTTTAGTCGACATAGAGCGCGTAGAAGTACTTATTGGGCCACAAGGCACATTATATGGTGCTGGTACTTTAGGCGGCGCAATTCGTTACATGCTTAAAGAGCCAGAGCTTGACTTTACAACGGTAGAAATATTTGGCGATATGTTTCAAACTCAAGAAAGTGACTCGTTAGGCGGCGAAGGCGGCTTTATAGTAAACTTGCCACTTATTGAAGATGAACTGGCAGTACGTGCAAGCTTAAACGTATACGAAGACCCAGGCTTTATTGATTATGCTTACACAGTGCGTGAGCCAGGTGTATCGCTACCGGACCCTGATTGGAGCAGCGCCGACGAAGTAAACAACAATATTAAAAATGTTGAAGATGCTAACGGCGAAACAACTACCACAGGCCGTATTTCTGTACGTTGGAAACCAAGCGAAACATTTGAAGGGACACTTAATTACTTCTACCAAAACCAAGACAGCGAAGGCCGTTCAATTGTTCATTACAACAGCCTAAACGATGATAACGGTTTAAGCGATATTGTAAGTAAATACGAGTCGGCTTATCGTTATGAAGAGCCGCGCGAAAAAGAAGATCAACTACTAAGCCTTGAGCTAAAAGCCGACCTAGGTTTTGCAGAGCTTGTATCGGCAACCGGTATTTCAAGCTTTGATGCCGACGGCCAACGTGACCAAACCGATTTACTTATCCGCCTAGATTACGGTTATGAAGAGTTCCCTGCGTTTTCATCATACACACGTGAAATTGACGAAGAAGATACCTTCACTCAAGAAATTCGCTTAGTGTCTCAAAGCGACAGCGACTTTAACTGGATTGTGGGTGGCTTTTACAACAAAACAGAAACCGAAGCATCAAGTAGAGAGTTTACGCCTGGGTTTGACCAATTCGCTATCGATAACTTTGGTGGCGCTCAGCTAAGACCTGACTCATTAGAATACTTAGAGCTTACAAAAAGTAAGGTCACTGAGTCTGCGCTATTCGGCGAAGTTGGCTACCAAGTTACCGAAAAATTAGATATTACCATTGGCGCACGTTTTTACGAATACGATGTAGAGGCGCAAGCAGCATTTGACTTCCCGCTTGCAAATACACTTTATGGCGATGCAGACCCTGATGCAATCACCGTTGCTTACGAAAAAGACGAAGCAGGCGATAACGGTAACTTATTCAAATTTAATGCTAAATACCAGTTTACTAATTCAGTAATGGGTTATGTAACAGTAAGTGAAGGCTTTAGAATTGGCGGTTCCAACCTTCTAGCTGTTTGCCCTGATCCTATCCCTGAAAACCAGCAAACAGGGTGTGGTAACGCTGACGAAAGGCTTTTTGATGCAGATACCACAACAAACTACGAGCTAGGCCTTAAAAGCACCTGGTTTAGAAGCCAATTACACTTTAACGCCGCTTTATTTAATGTAGATTGGGAAGATGCGCAAATTGCAGGCGCAACAGATGTAGGCCAATTACCGTACTTATCTAACGCAGGCTCTGCCAACGCAAAAGGTATTGAGCTATCTACCCGTGCTATTTTATCTGACTCGTTTACCGTGTACGCAACATACGCATACACTAAAGCAGAGCTAACCTCAGACGCCCCATTTTTATTTAATGCTGATGGCACCGATGGCGCAGAAGACGGCGACCGCTTACCGGGCTCGCCAGAGCATCAGTTCTCAATGGGTGTAAACTACCAAACAGATGTATTTAGCGATAAAACCCTTGATATTAACTACGGTTTAACCGCACAAAGTGATGTAATTTCAAAAGTAGGTTTGCATGACAACGGTGAAACCCTGCCAGGTTACAGCTTAAGTAATATTTCTGCTAAGTTAACAGCCGATGAGTGGTCAACAACTCTTTATGTTGATAACCTATTCAACAAATATGCATTTACATCAGTACGTCGTTCAGATGCAGACATAACATCAGCAAATGGCGCCGACATACAACGTAACTACGGCCACTATATTAATCGCCCGCTTACGGTAGGCGTTAAATTTAACTACAAATTTGAAATATAATTTATAGTCACTTTTAAACAATGCTATAAGGCTCAAATTTATTTGAGCCTTTTTTCTTTATAAACGCGTAACTAAATAATAAAAATTAAACAATGCAGCCAAATTTAAAACATCTTCATCAAAGTGCTATTAAACATTTAAACCAAGGCAATATTGAGCTTGCTCATAAAGCGTTAGTTGAATTAGTAACGCAAAAAAATGACTTTGCTGATGGCTACTTTTTACTGGCCATGGTTAATTTACGCGTAGGGCAAATTCACAAAGCCATAAAGCTAATAGAAAAAGCCCTTAGCCTTGGCAAAAGCATTGAATACACCGCGCAGCTTGCAAAGTGTTACGCATTAACCGGTGAGCTTACCAAAGCCAAAAACACCGCTTTAGCGATACCCGTTGAGCAAATAAAAAAGAGTCTTGATGCCGACACTCTAGGTGTTGCACTTACACAAGCAGGCCTGCACAAAGAGGCACTAAACTATTTTAACTGCGCTATTGAGCTGGCTAACCATGCAAATAAACCGCAACCACAGTTTTATTATAATTTAGGGGTAAGCGCTAAATTTTTAGGCCTATTTGAACAAGCCAAAAATGCCTTTGAAAGCGCCATTGCGCTAAATTCACTGCACCACGCAAGCCATTTCGCATTAAGCGATTTAACCAAAGCGACGCTGCAAACTAACCATATTGAACGCTTAAAAAACGTCTTTGAGCAAGTAACACACCCCGATGCAAAATTACACATTGGCCACGCACTTGCAAAAGAGTACCAAGACATAGGCAAGTTTGATGATGCGTTTAACAGCCTAGAGCAAGGAAAAGCCACTAAACGCGCTATGCAGCCTTTTGATCATAAAAGCTCAGCCGCATTATTTGCACACATTAAAAATTTAAGTGAGCAGCATAAACACGCGCTAACACACGGCAGCCCAACGCAAGAGCCTATTTTTGTATTAGGTATGCCCCGCTCTGGCACCACATTGGTTGAGCGTATTTTATCGAGCCACAGCGACGTACAATCAGCCGGTGAATTACAAGACTTTGGCCTAAGCGTTAAAAAATTAAGCCAAACTCAAACACCGCATGTACTCGATACTCAAACACTCACTAAAGCTTACGAGCTTGATTTTAATCATCTTGGGACAACGTATTTAAACGCCACTCGCGTAACCACCGGTAGCCATAAGCACTTTATAGATAAACTCCCGTTTAACTTTTTTTATATCGACTTAATAACCAAAGCCCTACCAAACGCTAAAATTATTTGTATGCTACGCGACCCAATGGACACCTGCATTGGTAACTACCGCCAGCTATTTACTATAAATAACCCCTACTACGCGTACTCGCTCGATTTACTCGACACTGCCAAGTTTTACAGCCGCTTTTATAACCTCATGCAGCACTTTAGCGCCCTGCACAGCAATATAAAATTAGTAAAATACGAAGAACTAGTCGCCCAGCCCGAGCAGCAAATTAAAGAGCTAGTTAGCTTTTGTAATTTAGAGTGGCAAGGACAGTGTATAGACTTTCACTTAAACACCGCTCCGGTGTCTACAGCCAGTAAAGTACAGGTACGCCAACCACTTAACAACAAAGCAATTGGGCGTTGGAAGGCATTTAAGCCCCATACTAATGCAGCAGTGGAGTACCTTTTAAGCCAAGGTATTAGTGTTGAATGAGCGTTTTATTTTGGGTAGTAGGTGAATCCAAATAAGCGACTTGTGTAAGTGTAGGTCGGATAAGAGAAGCGCCATCCGTCACAGTAAAATACCTTGCTAATTATTATCACATTTTATGTTGTCGAGTGGCTGAAGAGTGCCAACAGCAGACAGTGGTTAAGCATTTGTTAGTTGTCGTAGGCGCCAAACTGCTCAAAATAGTCTGATATTTTCGGCAATACATCAACACGTTTTACAATGTTGTCTTTCAAGAAGAATAGTAACTCTATGGAGTTATCAACATAGTCAGCAAATCGACCGCCTTTAACTTCTAATTCTAAACTTGGATAATGGTTTAACAGTTCTTGTTCGGTTAATCCGATTGGGAAAAAGCCATTTAGGCTTATATCCGCTGAATAGACGAAAACTCTTTCCAATATGAAATTAAAATCAGGATCAAAGTCTAACCTTATACCTATTTCTTTATATTCCCAGATTTCAGCTCTAATTCCATCTTTACCACCTTCGTTTTCTATAACATCAGGCTCGCCGAATAAATTGAGTGCGTCTTCTTTCGACGACCCAAATTTTAATATATCTAATCCTTGGAGAGGCTCAATTTTCATAAGACAACTAACTCCCCATTCAGGGGCTGATAATAGCTTGCTAAATTGTGTAGCGAAGCGAAACTGAGCAAGCTGTTGGCAGTCCCGTTACTGTAATGGCTTGTTATGTATTTCCTGAATATTTTTATAGATTAACATAGCCCCGATAAACAACATTGATAACTCAGCGAGATAATGAATACTACTTAACAACGTATAAGTAACATCATCTTCAGGGAAAAATCCATAAATAGAAACACATACGTAGACTAATCCCAATAACTCGCAAAGTCTCTTTTTAACTGTGCTTTCGCTAACACGGGAAATCAAATAAAAAGAATAAGCAAAAACAACTGAAACCAACGCTAAATATGGTCGAGATATTTCAAGTAAAATAAGTCCAGTTTCCCCTGTTGTATCACCTAAAACAAATACACTCCAAAGTGGAGAAATGAAACCAATAACCTCGGCTAAAATTGGCCAAGCTAAAAGACCTATCAAAAAATATTTAAGGGACTGCTTAATCATCGGATTTCTCATATATACATAACGTCGCAAACAGCGGCGCGAACGAAGTGAGTGTCCGGCGACGCAAGGCGCGAATTGATTTGCTTTGTTAGCTTCCGCCCACACCAAGCTGACACCCATTATTCTGGAATAAATTGAAAAGAGAACTGATAGCGCATCAACGTCAAATTCGGAACTACTTTTGCGGCTGCACGAGCCTTTCGATCAAACTCCGACGCAATCAAGATGCCGCGAACCTGATCGTTTCCTTCCTCTTCCATCACACTCCCAATGTAGCTCAGTATTTGAGCTACAGCCCGCTGCCCAGCGACCCCTGTCTTTAACTCTATAACTACAGGGACCGAATTTGAATCTTCAGCGGTAATGTCGATGAACCCAGTTTCAACGGAACGTTCCCGACCATTGTCGGTTACGCGGAGCCCCGTTTCAATCTGGCCTATGTTCTGACGGATAGCGGCCTGCATGTCCTTTTCTAGACCGATAGTTTGGGACTGAACATACGGTTCGGGCATTTCTATCACCGGCACATCTTCGGGCTCGATGCGCTCTATATCATCTTCCAGGAAACGGCGATAACGCCGGATGGCATCTCGGTAGGATGCTAAATTGTTATAGGCATTTCCTTCAAAAGGAATTTTCGATTCATTGGGTCTATTATTTCGTCGGTCTTGGGTGGTATAGGTCAGTTCTTGGATTAACGATTCCAATCGATCCTCAGCATAAAGCGCATCAAGATCGCCATAGTAATCCTCGACCCTGCCAGCTCTATGCATCTGGGCTGTGATGGTTCCGCCCTGATAATTCTGGGTTGCCAGCCAATTCCTATAGTTTTCAGTCTGCATAATTCCTCACAAGGCAGCTAACTTTTCAATAACGGGCGCAGACATGTGGGGCATAATGGCGAAGCCGCCCCGCGTGTATGCGTCCCAGTNTAATTCCTCACAACGCAGCTAACTTTTCAATAACGGGCGCAGACATGTGGGGCATAATGGCGAAGCCGCCCCGCGTGTATGCGTCCCAGCGAACGCAGTGAGCGTGTTGATTGGGTTGTTATGCGTAAAAACACCAAACCACCTTTTAGTTAAATGGTCCAGCCACTAAATTTATTACGTTTTTGAGTAACCATTACATTTTTCCCAAAGAGCTATCAGTAATCCAATGCAAACTGAAAACAAAACTAATAATAGCGATGCATTGAGAATAGTTGATGGTGTTACTAATTCCCAACTCCCCCCGAATGTGACCTTTATTACCACTAATAGAACTAGTGTAAACAGGATAAAAACTGAATTTCTCCAAAAACGGTCAAAAAATTGAGATTTGAAAAATGAGCTGATTTCTTATTCTCCGATACGCATAACATTTTAGTCTCCGACATTTG